>NZ_JBPESN010000022.1:0-34530 GCF_051710625.1 Sodalis sp. (in: enterobacteria)
TGGCAACCCAGAGAGGCTTCCGGACGGGGCGCTGGCTCGCAGGCAGGCTCATGAAAAAGCTGGGGTTGGTCAGTTGTCAGCAGCCGACGCACAGGTATAAGCCGTGGCGGTCAGGAGCATGTTGCGATCCCGAATTATCTTGAGCGCCAGTTCGCTGTAACGGAGCCAAACTAGATATGGTGCGGCGATGTGACGTATATCTGGACCGGGAAACGCTGGGCATACCTTGCGGTTGTTCTTGATCTGTTCGCGAGGAAACCGGTGGGCTAGGCTATGTCGTTCTCCCCGGACAGCAGACTGACCATCAAAGCACTGGAAATGGCATGGAAAACGCGTGGTAAACCAGCCGAAGTAATGTTCCACAGCGATCAGGGTAGCCACTATACGAGCAAGCAGTTCCGACAGTTGCTGTGGCGTTACCGGATCAAACAAAGCATGAGTCGGCGGGCTAACTGTTGGGATAACAGTCCGATGGAGCGCTTCTTCCGCAGCCTGAAGACAGAATGGGTGCCGACAAAGGGTTACAACAGCTTCAGCGAAGCAGCTCATGAAATTACCGACTATATCGTAAGATATTACAGCGCACTCAGGCCGCATGAATATAACGGTGGTTGCCACCAAATGAATCAGAAATATAGATACTGGAAAAACGCTAACGCGGTGGCCAGTTTTAGTTGACCACTACAACAGTTGGACGACGCAGAAGTTGGCCTGGCAGGCTTGACTCTGTAAGAGGAAAGCGTAATATATGCACTTCGCGCCAGCCGGATTCCGGCAGCGTAGCGCTCCTTAACAATTTATCAGACAATCTGTGTGGGCACTCACAAGACGATATCGACATACCGAAGTATCAAGTCTTAAAGAGTAAACAACGAATATTTATAGGAATGGCAATTTTAATTCTTTGAGCATCAAGCTTTTAATTGAAGAGTTTGATCATGGCTCAGATTGAACGCTGGCGGCAGGCCTAACACATGCAAGTCGAGCGGCAACGGGAAGAAGCTTGCTTCTTTGCCGGCGAGCGGCGGACGGGTGAGTAATGTCTGGGGATCTGCCCGATGGAGGGGGATAACTACTGGAAACGGTAGCTAATACCGCATAACGTCGCAAGACCAAAGTGGGGGACCTTCGGGCCTCACGCCATCCGATGAACCCAGATGGGATTAGCTAGTAGGTGGGGTAATAGCTCACCTAGGCGACGATCCCTAGCTGGTCTGAGAGGATGACCAGCCACACTGGAACTGAGACACGGTCCAGACTCCTACGGGAGGCAGCAGTGGGGAATATTGCACAATGGGGGAAACCTTGATGCAGCCATGCCGCGTGTGTGAAGAAGGCCTTCGGGTTGTAAAGCACTTTCAGCGGGGAGGAAATAGGTAGCGTTAACAGCGCTATCGATTGACGTTACCCGCAGAAGAAGCACCGGCTAACTCCGTGCCAGCAGCCGCGGTAATACGGAGGGTGCAAGCGTTAATCGGAATTACTGGGCGTAAAGCGTACGCAGGCGGTTTGTTAAGTCAGATGTGAAATCCCTGGGCTTAACCTGGGAACTGCATTTGAAACTGGCAGGCTAGAGTCTCGTAGAGGGGGGTAGAATTCCAGGTGTAGCGGTGAAATGCGTAGAGATCTGGAGGAATACCGGTGGCGAAGGCGGCCCCCTGGACGAAGACTGACGCTCGGGTACGAAAGCGTGGGGAGCAAACAGGATTAGATACCCTGGTAGTCCACGCTGTAAACGATGTCGATTTGAAGGTTGTGGCCTTGAGCCATGGCTTTCGGAGCTAACGCGTTAAATCGACCGCCTGGGGAGTACGGCCGCAAGGTTAAAACTCAAATGAATTGACGGGGGCCCGCACAAGCGGTGGAGCATGTGGTTTAATTCGATGCAACGCGAAAAACCTTACCTACTCTTGACATCCAGAAAACTTGGCAGAGATGCCTTGGTGCCTTCGGGACTTCTGAGACAGGTGCTGCATGGCTGTCGTCAGCTCGTGTTGTGAAATGTTGGGTTAAGTCCCGCAACGAGCGCAACCCTTATCCTTTGTTGCCAGCGATTCGGTCGGGAACTCAAAGGAGACTGCCGGTGATAAACCGGAGGAAGGTGGGGATGACGTCAAGTCATCATGGCCCTTACGAGTAGGGCTACACACGTGCTACAATGGCGCATACAAAGAGAAGCGATCTCGCGAGAGTCAGCGGACCTCATAAAGTGCGTCGTAGTCCGGATTGGAGTCTGCAACTCGACTCCATGAAGTCGGAATCGCTAGTAATCGTGGATCAGAATGCCACGGTGAATACGTTCCCGGGCCTTGTACACACCGCCCGTCACACCATGGGAGTGGGTTGCAAAAGAAGTAGGTAGCTTAACCTTCGGGAGGGCGCTTACCACTTTGTGATTCATGACTGGGGTGAAGTCGTAACAAGGTAACCGTAGGGGAACCTGCGGTTGGATCACCTCCTTACCAAAACGATACGTCGAGTGACGTGTCCACACAGATTGTCTGATAACTGTAACGAGCAAGAAAAACCTGCTATAGGCTTGTAGCTCAGGTGGTTAGAGCGCACCCCTGATAAGGGTGAGGTCGGTGGTTCAAGTCCACTCAGGCCTACCAGTTCTGCTTATTTCCGTGGGTTCCCAGTACGTAGTGGCACACTGAATTTGGCCGCCTGAACAGAGGTGATATGCTCACCTCAGAACAACATGGGTGCACCAACGAAAAGAAAAAATTTTAGTTCTGAATTCAAACGCCAATCCGCTCAACTGGTTGTCGACCAAAATTACGCCGCCGCGCCAGCAGCAAAAGCCATGAACGTCGGTTTTTCTACGATGACGAAATGGGTAAAACAACCGCGTGATGAGCGACAGGGGAAAACGCCAAAAGCCTCTCCCATAAACCGCGGAACAAATCGAAATACGTGAGCTCAAGAAGAAGGTACAACATATTGAAATGGAAAACGAAATATTAAAAAGGCTACAGCGCTCTTGATGTCATACTCCCTGAACAGTTCTCGTTAATCGGGAAACTCAGAGCGCATCATCCTGTGGCCACACTCTGCCACGTGTTCAGAGTTCATCGCAGCAGTTACAAATACTGGAAAAGTCGTCCTGACAGGCCAGACGACAGGCGAACGGTATTGTGCAGTCAGGGTGATGAACTGCACAATATCAGCCATGGTGCAGCTGGCGCGAGAAGTATCGCCTCTCTGGCAACCCAGAGAGGCTTCCGGACGGGGCGCTGGCTCGCAGGCAGGCTCATGAAAAAGCTGGGGTTGGTCAGTTGTCAGCAGCCGACGCACAGGTATAAGCCGTGGCGGTCAGGAGCATGTTGCGATCCCGAATTATCTTGAGCGCCAGTTCGCTGTAACGGAGCCAAACTAGATATGGTGCGGCGATGTGACGTATATCTGGACCGGGAAACGCTGGGCATACCTTGCGGTTGTTCTTGATCTGTTCGCGAGGAAACCGGTGGGCTGGGCTATATCGTTCTCCCCGGACAGCAGACTGACCATCAAAGCACTGGAAATAGCATGGGAAACGCGTGGTAAACCAGCCGGAGTGATGTTCCACAGCGATCAAGGTAGCCACTATACGAGCAGGCAGTTCCGACAGTTGCTGTGGCGTTACCGGATCAAACAAAGCACGAGTCGGCGTGGTAACTGTTGGGATAACAGTCCGATGAAGCGCTTCTTCAGAAGTCTAAAAAACGAGTGGATACCGGTAACGGGCTACATAAGCTTGAGCGAAGCAGCTCATGAAATTACCGGCTATATCGTAAGATATTACAGCGCACTCAGGCCGCATGAATATAACGGTGGGTTGCCACCAAACGAATCAGAAAATAGATACTGAAAAAACGCTAACGCGGTGGCCAGTTTTAGTTGACCACTACAAGTGATGAAGAGGGCAGTATGTTGCCGACAGGCGGCATACAAGACTGTGCGTCGGAAGGCGGAGAAAGAGAGACTGGCTGTCGTCCTGTCGCGGTGCGGTATCGGGGTTTACCGGCGGGTAACCGGTATCGTCGCGGGTGAGCGACGGCATATGCAAGGTGAACAACTTGGGGCTATAGCTCAGCTGGGAGAGCGCCTGTTTTGCACGCAGGAGGTCAGCGGTTCGATCCCGCTTAGCTCCACCATTCCGCTGCGGAGTAGTAGTTTGGTTATTTGTGGGGATGAGAAGGTTTTTTTGCCGTAGTGTTATTTCAGAGCGTGTTGACAAAGCGCGCTGCGAAATACCGCTCTTTAACAATCCGGAACAAGCTGAAAATTTGAAACACATGCTGAAGTGCAAACTCAGTATGCGAGTCTCTCAAACAAAGTAAGCAAACCTGAGGTAACGCTCACGCGTTATCACTGCAGCGCGACAGGCACTGTCGTTTCTGCGCGGTCTTCACAGACTACACCGGGTTTCGCCTAATAACGGCACCCAAACGAGACGGTGCAAACGGCTGAAAGCCCAGGCGCACGGCACGCAGGCACCGCAGTGAACTTAATGTTCATGAGGATGCCTAGTACCGCGCAACGCCAAATTTCGGACGTGCAGCCCGTCGCTAACGGAGCAAACAGCTCAGGGTTGTGAGGTTAAGTGACTAAGCGTACACGGTGGATGCCTAGACAGTCAGAGGCGATGAAGGACGTGCTAATCTACGAAAAGCGCCAGTGAGCCGATATGAAGCGTTATCGGCCGGCGATGTCCGAATGGGGAAACCCGGTGCAATTCGTTGCATCATCGTTAAGTGAATCCATAGCTTAACGAAGCGAACCAGGGGAACTGAAACATCTCAGTACCCTGAGAAAAAAATCAACCGAGATTCCCCCAGTAGCGGCAAGCGAAGGGGGAACAGCCCAGAGCCATCATCAGCTTGCGCATCAGGAGAAAGGTCTGAAAAGTCCGGCGACAAAAAGTGATAGCCCCGTATCCGAAGGTGCGCTTGTTGTAAGCTTGATGAATTAAGGCGGGACACGTGATATCCTGTCTGAAGATAAGGGGACCATCCTCCAAGGCTAAATACTCCTGACTGACCGATAGTAAACCAGTACCGTGAGGGAAAGGCGAAAAGAACCCCGGCGAGGGGAATAAAATAGAACCTGAAACCGTGTACGTACAAGCAGTAAAAGCATCCTTCGGGGTGTGACTGCGTACCTTTTGTATAATGAGTCAGCGACTTATATGCTGTAGCAAGGTTAACCGTATAGGGAAGTTGCAGGAAAACCAAGTCTCAACTGGGCGTCTAGTTGCAAGGTATAAAACCCGAAACCCGGTGATCTAGCCATGGGCAGGTTGAAGGTTGGGTAACACTAACTGGAAGACCGAACCGACTAATGGTTGAAAAATTAGCGGATGGCTCGTGGCTGAGACTGAAAGGCCGATCAAATCGGAAAATAGCTGGTTCTCCCCGAAAGCTATTTAAGTAGCGCCTCGTGAAGTCATCTACGGGGGTAGAGTACTGTTTCGGCTAGGGGTCCATCCCGGGTTAGTAACCCGATGCAAATTGCGAATACCGTAAAATGTTATCACGAGAGACACACAGCGGGTGCTAACGTCCGTCGTGAAGAGGGAAACAACCCAGATCGCCAGGATGTTAGCTTAGAAACAGTTATCATTTAAAGAATGCGTAATAGTTCACTGGTCGAGTTTTAGTTGACCACTACAAAGTGTGTTGTGCCGTGTTAGTCAACCAAAGGTTTTTTTGTGTAATGGGTGTTAAATAAGCCATAATAACTTTGTATTAAGGTAAAAGTGAAAGTGATCAGCAATGTAAAAAAGAAACTTTACGGAATCATGTGTAAAACTTCTTATAAGGCATGCTGGTACGGCGTTAGAAGCTGTAGCGGTAAGCCGTTAAAACGCTTAAGTGAGATGAAGAGGACGTAAAAAGGAATAGACAGCGCTAAAAAGAGTACTTCAGCAATTAAATGGATGTAATACAGAACAAAACTAACTTTTAAAGTTATTATTTGAAGCACATAAAATTGCGCGATAATAGACTATTATGGAGACTTTGTTTAGTGAAAGAATTTCAAATCAAGAAGTTGCAGTAGTAGTGCACCCTATTGAATTGCAAAAAAATTTACACGGGCTCCTCTATGTTTCTCCATCATCTAATGTTATAGTTTCTGGACACTAATCTTCATATGTATATTTTACTAAATATAGCTCATTAGGGAATATATAAGTATAATAAACTTTGTGTTTAATGAGTTGTAATCAATGCATTGCATAACTTCAAAAAAATGAGAAAGATTTATGAAAAGTTATCATCTGAACGAAATGCTGAAAGGCTGGTTTGTTGGGGCTTTTACTCCGTCTTTGTATATCACCAAAGATGTCGGGGTCGCCGTTCAGCATTTTAAAGCAGGCGATTACGAGGTAAAACACCTTCATAAGATTGCTACGGAAATCACTGTTATTGTATCAGGCGCTGTTAGAATGAATGGCACGAAATATATAGCTGGCAGCATTATCAAGATTCTTCCTGGCGAAAGCACCGACTTCGAGGCGCTAGAGGATACTGTTACTACGGTAGTTAAATTACCCGGCATATTAAATGATAAATATTTAGTGGGAGAATGACATGTTAAATATTGTAATTCCTATGGCCGGCCGGGGTAGTCGATTTTCTTCAGCAGGTTTTACAGACCCGAAACCACTTGTTTATTTGAATAATAAACGCATGATTGAAGTCGTTGTTAACAACTTAACACCCGCGCAGCAGCCGCACAGATTCATTTTCGTCTGCCAGCAGGAGCATCTGGATCGCTACAATTACGAAGCCGAGCTAAAGAAAATTGCCCCCGAATGCATCATTATTGGTATAAGTGATGTCACTGAAGGTGCGGTTTGCACAGTGATGCGCGCTGAAAAGTATATCAATAACGAACATGCTTTAATGATTGCTAATTCCGATCAATGGGTTGATATTGCGATCGATGACTATCTTGCAGAGATAGCGAAAAACAATCTTGATGGCCTGATTATGACTATGAAAGCGGACGATGCAAAATGGTCTTATGTTGAGCTGAATGAACGGGGAATGGTGGTTAACGTAGTTGAAAAAGTCGTCGTATCCGATGAGGCCACTGTTGGAGTTTATAATTATAAACATGGCAAAAATTTCTGTCGCTGTGTAAAGCAGATGATCGAGAGAAATCAACGTATAAACGGTGAGTTCTATGTTGCACCTGCTTATAATTATATGCTTACAGAAGGTAAGTTAAAAATTGGTATATACAATGTAGGAAGCGAAGCTGATGGCATGTATGGTTTAGGAACACCATCAGATTTGGAACTCTTCAAAAGGTTGCCGATATTCGCCAAAGCAGTATCGTTTTAATCTTTAGGCCCAGTAGGATTTCTAAGTGAAGCTCATCAGATTAAAGCATGATAAAAAGACAAACTATTACAATGTTAAACACACGCAAAAGCTGGAGTTATCTTTCTTGCGCGATGTGGGTCATACGACGGTAATTACCTTCCGTAATCTCGTGGTGCCAATGACAAAAAAGAAAGAGTACACAGTTAATGGCGTCTCGCGATATTTGTTTGACGACATTGATGATGTCCTTTTGTATAACGTACAATCAGATTCACCTCTTTATGCACAAATTTTTTGGGATGTAGCTCACCAAGTAAAAATTTCTGGCATGATCTATCTTGTAGAAATTTATGATACAGACTGCTTGATCGAAAAGTCTTATTTTAAAGATGCCTTTCAAGAAGTCGAAACAGCATCGAATTATATCAGAGCTTTTCAGAAAAAAAGCCCCCTGATTATTGAGGCTGATCGTGGTCTTGATGAATGGACATTCTGCATACCTGTCGGACCTGAAAAGCCGCTATTTCTCAATAAATGTGTTGAGCGTATTCTTGAATTAGATATACCCAATAAAGAGATAATACTTTGTGGTATGCCTCATAAAGATTTTAGATTCTTTGACAAGGTAAGAATTGTCGGTGAGGATATACCCGCGCCGCCTGTGCATATTACCCGGAAAAAAAACACCCTTGCGCGTGCTGCGACACTAAAAAATTTATGCATCATTCATGACCGTGTAATGCTACCTAAAAACTTTGTCCAAGCGATGGAAAGTTTTGGTGATGATTTTCCGCTAACGGGTCTTCAATCGTTTTTTTTCGCAGACAAGAAAAATTTAATACCGCGTCGCTATTCAGATTTTGGAACTACAAGTGAAGATATCACAAAAATATTTAACCTTCATGCAATGACGAAGAAAGAAATGCGACTTATTGGGCGTAAAGGTCTATTTTGCCAAAACCCAATGCGGAAAACCTATGGATGTGATTATTTGACAGGAAGCCTATACATTTGTAAGACGAAGCTTTGGAATTATTGTCCGCAAAACGAATTATTATATTGGGACGATTTTGAAGATATTGAGCATAATATCAGAGCGGCGTGTTTGGGTATTCCTGTGATTATAAATCCCTATTCGATGACGCAAAGTATGAATAACAGATCTATTATGCACTATTATGGTTATTATAGTGTTTTTTCTTATAAGGGTAAACTCAGCCAGCGTCGGGCTATAACTGAAGCACTCCCCTTTTTGCGGCGTAAACCTTTGTTCAGGATAACCATACAAGAGGCTAAGAGGAAACTTTTTCGTATTGCAAAAAAATATGCAGCAGAAGATAAGGTTTTTCACGTTATTAACCGGCAATCTTTTTCTGGTCAATCACGGTTGAAAACCATAATAATGGTGATTAAAAGTATTAAAATCCCTCTTTGGGAGGTGGAACAATTTGTTGCCGATTTTGAAAAGGATGTTCTTTGTGAAAGCATCCCCCCTCTTTATCGAAGCGATTTGATAGACACTCTAAAGTCATCCATAAGTGCCACAGATAAAAAAACTGCATTGATCACCATGCCTTTTCTGCAAAATCAAGTTTCCCATACTATAATCCATAGTCCATTTATGGAAAATAAGCACGATTGGTTTATCCGAAAAACGGTTCTTCAAAAGCTATGTAATAAATTATCTGCTTTTCAAATGAAATATTGTATGAATGGTGTATATTTTAAACTCAGTGTTCAGGAGATTACGGCCCTCATAGAAGGCACAACCGTTTATAAGAATGAGAATGACAAATAATGCAGATCAGTTATGAAAAAATGACCGAAGAACGATATTTACAGCTCACGCTTTTTCGGCAAGCTGGAGAAGAAAAACGTGAAGGATTTGACTTGCTAATCGATATGTCAAAAATTAAAAACTCATCATGTCGAAATTTTAGAATCAGTCTTCCTGATGATTGTAAAATGCTTAATATTAACTTTATTCAGTTAAATAATGATTTTTTCCATGAGAACTTATCTTTCCTCCGCAGTTTACTAATGGTGTTTTGTAAAAGAAAATTAGTACACAATGTCAATATTAGAATCTACTCTCAGCATTATGCTTTTTATCAAAAGGAAATAGACTCTTCAATCTTCTGTGATTCTAAAGATGGTTTTGGCAATAATAATTGCCGTGTTAGCTTTAGGAAGATCTTGCTGGCCATTGCGTTACGAAAAATAGTGGGATTAAGGTTGTCTGGCATTGCTTATAAAGCCTATCGCTATTTGAAAAAACTGTTCAGTTAGCGTTTCTCGCTGGATTTAACGATGCGTGTTTCACCTGATGATGTAACAATTGTAATGCAAGGAAGCGTTGTTGATAATAAAGGCATCGATAGATCTATAATCACTAACATCCGAAAAGTCAAGCAACATTTCCCGAGATGCCAAATTATTATATCTACATGGAAAATGAAATTCGCATGCAATGTACAATTTAGTAAATTAGCGCGCTATCTTGATGTTGCATATCTTCTCAATGAAGACCCTGGACTCATCAGTAAAATTGAGAATGGTATAAAATATGCGAGTAATATTAATCGGATGATTGTTTCATCTTTGTGTGGTATACGATTAGTCAAAACGCCGTTTGTGATAAAAATGCGAACTGACTCATATTTTACCTCTGACGCAATACTTGACTTGCTTGAAAGATACATAGTGAACGATAGGTTTAAGCGTGAGGTTGGTTATTCTATTTTTAATCACCGAGTTTTAAACTATAATCTATTTTCAAGAAATGCTAGGGGCTATTTGCCCTATCTTTTCCATCCTGGAGATATTTTGCTATGTGGATATAAGGATGACGTCATGAGCATCTTCGATGTAGATTTGGCGGATGCCAGTATCTTCGAAACCAGTAAGCATGGTTATTTTTACACTATAATGAATTATGTGCCAGAGCAGTATATATGGGTTAAATGTATTGATAAACGAAAAAGACTAAAGGTTTTTCACGGGAATTGTCAAAGAAATAATAAGCTCACTATTGAATCTGAAATGTACTACATAAACAATTTCATTCCTTGTGATTCCAGCGACATTGCTTTCTGCTGGAGAAAACACAAATCGCATTATCACAATAAGGGAAGATACAGTGTCTATGACTATTCTGATTGGATGAGGCTCTATAACAAGTCTATTCGCGGGTTGAGCACGCCAGTCGATAGAAAATTTATGATAAAAAAAATGGTTACGTTTTTCATGATGGGATTTTTT
Organism: Sodalis sp. (in: enterobacteria); assembly: GCF_051710625.1. Taxonomy (GTDB): domain Bacteria; phylum Pseudomonadota; class Gammaproteobacteria; order Enterobacterales; family Enterobacteriaceae; genus JBPESN01. The sequence goes on from NZ_JBPESN010000022.1 coordinate 10,578, forward strand.
TACATACGTTCAAATCTGCTTAGCATACCCTTTGTGAAAAGAATAGCCTTGAAGATCTTCAATAAAAGAGGATGAGCTCATGCGAAGCATCGTCTCAAAGCCTAATAGTGTAACAACAAAGTCAGAAATTATTAACGCTAAATATCTGATATTACAATTAGCTAGACGCGATTTTTTTGTCAGGTACAGGCAAACTGGTCTGGGGTTTCTCTGGGCAGTCATCAATCCATTGACCAGTTTTATTATGTTTGCCTTTGTCTTTAGTCTTTTAGTCAAAATTCCAACGCCTGAGTATTCTTCACCCTATTCTGCGGTATTGATTGTCGGGATCTTGTTTTGGAACTTTTTCTCCGCCAGTCTTACATCCGTAAGTGACTCACTAATAAATAATATTGGTCTTATTAAGAAAGTCTACTTCCCACGCGTCGTTTTTGGCCTGGCAAGTGTTTTCGTTGCTGTGATCGATCTTCTAATTGCATTGATTTTTTTTATTCCCGTTCTTTGGTATCTGGATGTCACGATACAGTTCCCTCGATTGGTGGTTTATTTACCGTTTTGTATTTTAACTACGCTGCTATTCGCGTGGGGTATGGGTGCCATCATCGCTATTTTGAAAGTAAAATACAAAGATTTTAGGCACGTTGTTCCTTTGGTAATGCAAATTTTGTTTTATGCATCTCCTATTGTTTACACTTTAAGTATTGTGCCAGAGAAATATATGTATCTGTATAAGATGAACCCATTCTCGCATATATTGACTTTGGCGCGCTATGTTTTTCTTAATGGAAAGACGGTGCCTAGTATAGCCACAACGTTAGGCCTGGCGATGATCGTCGCGATTGTGGGGAGTGTCTATTTCGTGATGAATGAAAGAAAAGTGGTTGATTTGAAATGATTGAGTTTAGTAATGTTTCAAAAAAATATCGGACGAGAAAGCGCCGAGCTGGCTCTATAAAAGATATTTTTTCATTTGGGCGATTAGCCCGCGCTGGCCATAGCCAGATTTCTACTTTTACAGCCGTTAATAACGTGAGCTTTCATATCAACGAGAGTGACTCAGTGGGTATCCTGGGGAGGAATGGTGCTGGCAAGTCAACTATTTTGAAGTTGATGACCAAGATCATTCTACCCACTAGCGGATTTATTCGAATAAATGGCACCTTTTCTACATTATTAGAAGTAGGTGCCGGCTTTCATCATGATCTCTCTGGTTATGAGAATATTTTCTTATCCGGTGCTATCCTCGGAATGAACCGTAAAACCGTTAAGCAATCGCTGGATGAAATTATTGCTTTTTCAGAGATTGGCGATTTTATCGATTCTCCCGTCAAACATTATTCGTCGGGTATGTTTCTACGCCTGGCATTTTCCATCGGCGTTCACCTTAAATCTGATATTTTGGTTATTGACGAGGCAATATCAGTGGGTGATTCCAATTTCCAGAATAAATGTTTGCACAAAATTAATGAAATTAAAAAAAACAAGAAGACCGTTGTATTCGTAAGTCATGATTTAAATCAGGTGTCTGCAATATGCAACAAAGCGATACTCATTGAACAGGGTAATGTTATTTTTGATGGTGACGTTGATGATGCGATTAAGATTTACACATCGTGTTAACGTTTGATTATATGGATATTGATTTGATAGGTTTTTATGGAAATATTGTCTCATCGTGGATATTGGAAACAGCCTGCAGAGAAAAATAGCACTGCTGCGTTTATCCGTTCGTTTGATCTCGGTTATGGCACTGAAACCGATTTGCGCGATTTTGATGGACAACTTGTCATCAGTCATGATATGCCCGGCTCAAGCGCGCTTGCAGTAGATGATTTATTCACTCTATACAATAGTAGTAAATGTAGCTGCCGCCCCACGTTAGCGTTGAATGTAAAAGCAGATGGATTACAAAAGCTCGCTAAAGAAAAATTAAATCAATATAATATAAAAAATTATTTTTTTTTGATATGTCTATACCCGATCTTATCGCTTACAAAAATGAGGGATTAACGTTCTTTGTTCGTTTTAGTGAATATGAACCTGAATCTGGTCTTCTTGAGGAAGCGGCGGGGGTCTGGCTTGATGGTTTTAAGGAAACAATAGTAGATAAAGAGCTCATTAGCTCATTTCTGCACCGTAATAAAAAGGTTTGTTTGGTGTCCCCGGAGCTTCATGCTCGTGAGCATTTGGCCGTCTGGGAAAAAATTAAGCGGATGCCTAATAGCATCGTTTCATCAAACAATTTCCTTTTATGCACCGACTTACCCGACGATGCGACGAGGTTTTTTTATGGCCACTAAAATCAAAGCTGTCATTTTCGATATGGATGGTGTGCTCATTGATGCCAAGGACTGGCATTATGATGCGCTTAATAAAGCGCTCAATCTTTTTGGCTTGGAAATAACCAAGCAGGAACATCAGACTGCTTATGATGGCTTGCCGACCAAAGACAAGCTAATCATGTTAAGCTGTGACAAGGGGCTGTCTCACTCACTGCACTTATTTATTAATGAGATGAAACAAAAATATACGATTAACATCGTCAATAATTTTTGTAAACCGATGTTCCATCATGAATATGCCTTATCGAGTTTACAACGGGAAGGCTACAGGCTTGCAGTGGCCTCTAATTCAATTAAGAATTCAATTGAAGTGATGATGGATAGAGCGCATTTAACCCAGTACTTGGAATTTACTCTTTCTAATCAAGATGTGGTTAAAGGTAAACCTGACCCTGAAATATATAATAAAGCAATAATGACCCTCAAGGTATTACCGCAAGAGTGTGTGATTGTGGAGGACAATGAAAATGGCATAAAGGCCGCTCGCGCCAGCGGTGCGCATGTACTTGAAGTCAAAACGATCTATGATGTTAATTATGAAAACATCAAAAAATTTATCATGAGTGTAGAAGAGGCTTAATACAATGATCAATATCATTATCCCAATGTGTGGGGAAAGTCTTTATGAAACGTCCGATGATTTCATCTATCCAAAAGTTTTAATTGAAATAGCAAACAAAACGTTATTGGAGTATTCTCAGGACATCTTTGGCACGTTGAAAGAAGAAGCAAAAAAAATATACATTATTCCACGGAATAAACTTAAAGAACTGAGTCTTAAAACGATAATAGACACTATTAGCGATTCCACAGGCGTAATTGTGCCGTTACAGGCTAATACGAAAGGTGCCGTGTGTAGCTGTCTTATGGGCATTGATGAGCTTGATTTGCAGGCAGAACTGATCATTTCATCGGCTGATCATTATATTAAGGATGATCTGCAAACTATTATTGCATATTTCCGCAGCCAAAAGGCTGACGCGGGCGTTCTTTCTTTTGAGTCGGTGCATCCCAAATGGTCTTTTGTCAAATTGAATGCGGATAAACAGATTATCGAGGCCGCTGAAAAAATGTCCATTAGCCGCAATGCTGTTGCGGGATTATATTACTTCCGCCAGGCTAAAGACTTTGTAAGTGCGGCAAAAAACATTATACGGAAAGATAATTGCATTGGCGGGAAATTTTACCTCTCTTCTTGCTTAAATGAATTGGTTTTAGAGAAAAAGAAAATCATTCTACGTCCTCTGGCTAACGCCATTTATCATAATTTTTATGATGCTCACGCGGTCAAAGCTTTTGCCCAGTCACATGACAAACATCTCAATTCGGTAGGCAGGCTCACGGAACAATATGTTGAGGCTTTCAATACTAGGTCCTTATCGTCTGTGATTGGGATTTTTGATCGCGATGCCTCTTTGATTGATCCCGATAACCCACTTGATAGGACGGGAAAGCATCCGAGAGATGCTGCTGCGGTTGTTCTCGGCGTGTGACTCATTTTCTTTCGTTGCCAACTCAGTCATGACAGAGGGTTATAAATCAATCATTGAGTTTGAGCTGCAATTAAACGAGAAGACCCTACGAGGAGTGGATATTATCGAATGGAGTCAGAAAGGAAAAATCGTCAGACTCAACGCCTACCTCCACTAAGGCTTGGGTTGACTTTCAAAGTCAACGTCGCGGTGGAGATGACCGCATACCCGTGGAGTCTTGGCAGTAAAACCCCCAACGTTGGCACAGCGAGAATAACGGATGACCGGCGATGAGAAAAGAGACCTGGCGGCGGGCATTATGCTTTCATGACAAACAAGGCGAGCTAATACCTGACGTCCGCCGGCACGGTAGCCTGACGCCTGGTACGGCGCGTGAATGTCATACCCGCATCGGGGGCGCATTAGCAGACGCATCAATAAGCGGGGTTTACAACAACAGCGGTAGAGTAACCCTGGCTGGCTGGCTGGCTGGCGAAAGCGTAGCGGTCATCAAGCTTTAACAGCTCCTGGATCAATAACTCCACCAGCAGCATGGCGCCGATCTTTGATTGCAGCGTACCGGCGTTTAGAGGTACTTCTGGTTTGGCGGCCACCAATAATACGTCAGCCAATTTACAGAGCGGGCTATGCAGGGTATAGCTCAGCACAATCACTTTCGCCCCGTTCTCACGGGCGAGCGCCACCGCCGATAAGACATCGCGCGTCGATCCCGAACTGGAGATGGCAATGACCATATCTTCACGCGCCCAGGCTGACTGCATTCATTACCGCGCTATGCATGTCGTCAAAGGCGTGGGCGGATTTCCCCCGGCGCAGCAGTTTATATTGCAGATAATTGTCGATAATCGCGCCGGCCGCGCTTTTGCAGTGTCGGGCTAAAACTTTCCAAGCTATATCGCAGGTATAGCAGCAGATTCACCGGTGCAAAATATTGATTCACAGCAAACTCCTTGTTATAGGCTGAACCGGTTAGCAGAGGACCCTGAATGATGCCGGACACGCTATTTTAAGCGTTCGCAGCCCTTTACGAAAATTTTTATCGATCGATATACTGCTTATGATAAAAATTTTCGTCAATATAATCTTAATTGGGGATAATTATCATGGCTCGACCACCTTCTGCAGCAAGCGATAGATGGTTTGAAAAGGCCCAGAGATTTGGCGAATCCTTTATGTTGCCCATTGTTGTACCGGCGGCGGGCCTGTTGCTTGGGATCGGCGCCGCATTATCCAACGCGAATACGGTGGCCGCCTACCCTTTTTAAATATTCCCTGGCTCCAGAATGTGGTTACCGTCCTGGCGGACGCCGGCACGATTGTCTTCGCTTAATCTGGCGGTGCTGTTCGCCGTTGGCGTGGCGGTGGGTCTGGCGAAGGCGGATAAGGGCACGGCCGGCATGGCGGCGTTACTGGCCTATCTGGTAATGAATGCCACCATTAATGCCCTATTGCAAATAGGCGGCAAATTGCCGGTCGATAATCCCGGCGCCCACAAGCAGGGATAGCGCTGGGTATCCAGACGCTGGAAACGGGCGTTTTTAGCGGGGTGGTCATCGGTCTGGTGTCCTACTCTGGCTGCATAATCGTTACAACAAGATTATGCTGCCGCAGTTCCTCAGCTTCTTCGGCGGCTCGCGTTTCATGCCTATCGTTTTCTCTTTTGCCGCAATTATTGTCGGCGCGGTAATGATGGTCGTGTGGCCCTAGTGCCAGAAAATTATTTTCAGTCTTAATGGCCTGGTTGATGCCACCGGATATTTGGGTACGTTTATTTATGGCTTTGTACTGCGCATGCTTGGGCCGTTTGGATTATATCATATTTTTTATTTGCTTTTCTGGACTACGGCGCTTGGCGGCAGTGAGGTGATAAACGGTCAGCTTTATGAAGACACCCCGCGCATCTTTTTCGCGCAGCTGGCGGATCCCAACACTCAGCATTATTATATTGGTACGGCGCGCTTTATGTCCGGGGTTTTATTACCATGATGTTTGGACTGCTCGGCGCGTGTCTGGCGATGTATCATGTGGCGCGGCCGGAAAACCGCAAGCGGCGGATGAAGCGTTGCTGACGCAAAGCGGCGCCCGTGGCGTGATTAAACGTGGTAATGGGGTGCAGGTGATATTCGGCCTCCATGTCACGGCGATTAAAAATAAAATAGAGGAAGCGACTGTGTCATGACTGAGTCTATGCTGACAACGATTAAAGGAAAACTGGTGGTGTCGTGCTGGGCGCTGGAGCAGGAGCCGCTGCACGGTGAATCAATAATGGCGCGTATGGGGCTGGCGGCACAAGAGGGGGGCGCGGCGGCAGTCCGCGCCAACGGCCTGGCGGATGTAGTGGCTATCCAACAGCAGGTCGCGCTGCCGATTGTCGCTATCATCAAGCGGGATTATCCCGATAGCGAGGTGTTCATCACCGCCACGGAGCGGGAGGTCGATGAGCTGATGGCGGCCCGGCCGCCAATGATTGCGATGGACGCCACCGCCAGGCCGCATCCCGCCGGCGGTTTGCTGGCCCGGCAAGTGGCTTATTGCCGGCGACAGTATCCGGATCTGCTATTGATGGCCGACATTGTAAGCGTGGCCCAGGCGCGTCAGGCAGAACAACTGGGTTTTGATGTCATTGGCACGACGCTTTATGGCTATACCGAAGAGAGCCGGGGGCGGATGCTGGCAGAGCAGGATTTCGCTTTTCTGCGCGAGGTGCAGGCGGCGGTCAGCCGACCGGTTATCGCTGAAGGTAATGTATTGACGCCGGAAATGGCGGCTCGTTGTCTGGAATTTGGGCTGTCATGCGGTGGTGGTGGGTGGTGCTACTATTACCCCGTCCGCAGCAGATAACGGCGCGTTTTGTCTCTGCCATCGCCATTGCTAACGTCGCGCCAGAGGAGAATTAACCAAAAGCAGCAGCTGGAAACGCGACCCACCGGTATTGCAGGCTGGCCCGCCGGAATAAACGCCGCGAGCGCCGGAGTGGGAAGGATTAACGCGTCAACCCGGTGATGCAACGGGAAAGAGGGTGGGTCACCATCCGCCGTGCGGTACAGAGCGGTGATAGGCTAATTGCTCAGGGCATACAGGCTGTATGCCTGCGCCGGCGCTAGCGATGTTCCAGGTAAAGTCCTTCCAGCTCCAGCCGGTGCCTCCGGGCCGGCTGTCCCATGCCTCTTTTAGCGCGCCGAAGGTGGAAGGTGATAGACAGTCCAAAACCGATGTTACGACTGCATGCGGGCGAGGCCGATTGATGCTCGGCGATCGCGCTGCCGGCCACCGCCAGCAGGGCAGAGCCAACAAAGTGCTGGGCCTTGTCGCTACCGGTCCAATTGTCCTGTGCAGGTAACAACTACAGCCCGTGTATCACAGCAGTGGTAACAGCCACAACACGGGTACCGATAAGCGGCGGCCTCTGTGCATCAATGGGTTCCTGCTGGCACCGGCGACATAACGCTTCAGAAAGCGCCGCCGCCGGGAGAGGGCATCTTGATTCAGAGGATCCGGCTAATCAAACGGTCGATGCGGATCCGACGCAATCGGCGGATAAGCTTGCGGACTTTAACCGGATAATCGGCGATGCTCTCAAGTTCGGTAAAATGCCGCACTACCTGGGTGTGGGTGCGGATCCGGTTGAGCTCTTTCTCACGCTGCGGGCGCAACGCCTGTGTGGGATCGTGGATTAGCAGCGCATTTTCCAAATCAAGCCGCCAGGCACGCGGGTTGAGGTTATTGCCGGTCAGCAATTGCCACTCCTCGTCTACCCATACCCCTTTCAAATGATAACTATTGTTGTCGTCCTTCCACAGACGTACCACCAATTGACCGTTATCCACATACCGCTGCAGGCGGCTAAGAAAACGGCGCAAATTGATTTCGTACAAATACGGCAGGGCGCCGATAATCTTGAACGGCTGATCTTCAGGGATATAAAAATCGTTGGCGGTCTTATCGCCGACAATGATTTCCACCTGCCTGCCCAGACGCATCAGACCGATTAAATCCCGCACCAGCAGCGCTGGTAAGTTGAAATAGGGTGTACACAGCGTCAAGGTGTCGCGGGTAGAACACAGTAAATGATGAATCGTTTTGTTCAGCGGGTTTTGCTTGCCTAAACCCACTAACGGGGTAATGGTCAATTCATTGGGACCTGCTTCACATTGATAGCGATAGCTGGCTTCACGCAGGGTTTGGCGAAACAGGCGGGTATCATTTTTGATCTCGAGGTTTTTTGGCCGGGCGACGTTATCCAGCCGGCTTACCGCCGGCGCCGTGAGCAATTGCTGTTTGATGTAGGCAAGTAGCGTGTCGGCCAGGGAGGGATTACGGATAATCTGGTAACGATCGTAACGATATTTATCCTGCTGATGCAGATAAACATCGTTCAGGCTGGCGCCGCTGTAAATCACCTGGGCGTCGATAATAAAGCCTTTCAAGTGCAGGACGCCCAGCGCTTCGCGGGTATTGACCGGTACGCCGAAGACCGGCACGTCCACCCCGGGATGCGCTTGCGCCATACGGCAGTACCAGTCGGCATTGGTATCAGCGGCGGCGGCGCCGATACGACCGCGTTGCGCCCGGTGCCAGTCAACCAGGATCGCTACATCCAGCGATGGATCATTACGTTTGGCGTTATAAACAGCGTCAAGGACGCATTGACCGCCCTGATCCTGCTCCAGATACAATGCGACCAGATAGATTCGTTGCCGGGCGCCGGCGATGGCCTGTATGAGCGCATGATAGAAATCTTCAGGGCTGTAAAGCGTTTTAACATCTGCAACCGTCTGAGGGATTTTTGGCAGTTGTGCAAGGTGTTGTTGGTGTTTACTGCGTTTAAAAGTTGACAACATCACAGTGCGTTTCTTCTCTTATCATCGAAGGTTAGAATGACCCTATGCAAATAGATATTTGCGTTGAATCGGCCATAATACCACTACTTCTGTTGATTGTGGGCATGTTTCAACTGCCCGGCTAATCCTTGCTCGCTGTCAGCGGAATTCATGCTGTAGCCGGTTCCAGCGCCAGCGACAGCGCGACGATACCGTCCTGCAATTGAATATCCACCGTAAACCCTAATTTGCGCGCCAGCGTTATCATGCCGCGGTTGTTGGGCATGGTGATACCAGTCAGCCGTTGCAGACCGTGGGCGCGGGCGTAATCAATCATCTTTTCCAGCAGCATGCGCCCAAGCCCCAGTTTTTTCAAATCGGAACGTACCAGTACCGCGAATTCCGCATCGGTATTGTCAGGATCGGCAATGACGCGGGTTACACCGATGATAACCTCACGATCCTGCTGTTGTATAACCGCCACAAACGCCATTTCACGATCGTAGTCGATTTGCGTCATATAGGCCAAATCTTTGTGGGTAAATTCGCTAATTTCGCTGAAATAGCGGTAATAGAGATCCTTACGGGTCACCAGGCCGATGAAGGCTTTCAGCAGCAGTTCATCTTCCGGCAGTATCGGCCGGAACAGACAGCGCTGGCCGTTATTGAGCGTCACCACCGATTCGAGCTGGCGTGGATAGGGGCGGATGGCCAGCCGTGCGCCGGGATCGCCGTGGTACTCGCTTAATTGCAAGCTGACATCCAGCGCCGTCATATCGCTGCCGCAGGCCAGCAGCGGATGGATATTCAGCGCGGTGATTTCCGGGCAATCTACCACCAGATCGGAGACTTGCACCAGCAATTGGCTGAGCGCCGCGAGATCCAAGGGATACAGCGGGCGGTTGTTGCGCAGTGCGCCCATCTTTAACCCTTGCAGCACCAGATGATGCGCCAGCGCCATATTGAGCGGCGGTAATGCTACCGCCACCGGCGCCCCCGCACGCCAGTCGCTCTCGCCATCGCCTAACAGGATAAGCGGGCCAAATACCGAGTCTTGTTCCACGCTGATGCGTAGTTCCTGCGTGCCCGCGCGGCTGGCCATGCTCTGCACCGCCAGTCCTTCAATGCGCGCCGCGGGATAGGTAATTGTCGCGCGCTCAAGCATCGCACTGGCCGCCTGCGCTACTTCCGCCGCGTTGCGTAGCGCGAGCATCACCCCCTGCACGTCGGATTTATGGGCGATATCGGCGGACCGCAGTTTTAGCGCTACCGGATAGCCGAGTCCTTCGCTGAGCCGTACCGCGTCGTCGCTGTCGGTAGCGATCCAGGTGGGCAACGTCTTAATACCATAGGCTTCAACGATGGGCCTGACTTCGTAGGTTTCCAGTCGGGTAACGCCCTGATCCAGCGCTTCGCGGATCATCTGGTGGACGTGGGCGGCATCGACAGTCAACCCGGGCGGCAGCGCTGGCGTTTCCATCAGCTGCCGCTGATTACGTCGGTATTCCGCCATATGCATAAAGGCCGTCACCGCCCCTTCGGGGGTACGGTAGGTAGGTAGGCCCGCCTCGGTGAACAGGCGGCGCGCCTGCTGAGAAGAATACTCGCCGCTCCAGTTGGTCAGCAGGGTAACCGGCCCGGGGCGGGCGGCATCGGCCAGCGTGGCAATCACCTCGCGGGCGGTTTCGCTGCTGGGCGCGGCGGCGCTCGGAGCATGGATTATCAGCAGCGCATCGAAATCCTTACTGCCCATCAGCGCCGACAGCGCAGCGCGGTAACGCGCCGGTGTTGCATCGTCGGCGAGATCCAGCGGATTGCAGGGTGTCAACGTCGCCGGTAACGCGTGCGCCAGCGCCGCCAGGGTGGCGTCATCCGGCTCCGCCAACCGGCCGTGGCGGCGCAACAGCTCATCCAGCGCCAGCGCGGCGGGCGCAATACCGTTGCTGATGATCATTAAGCGTTCGCCGCGCAGGGGGCGCATATGGCTTAAGGTTTCTACCGCTGAAAACAGTTCGTGGGTGTCGCGTACCCGCAGCAGCCCGGCCCGTTGAATGGCGGCGTCATAGGCAGCATCGCGGCCGGGAGGGTAGTTGAGCAGCCGCTGCGCCTGGATGGTGCGGCCGCTTTTAATAACCAGAATCGGTTTGTTGCGTGCCGCGCCACGGGCGGCAGAAAGGAAGCGTCGGGCGTCGGAGAGATGCTCCAGGTGCAGAAGTATCGCGCTGGTCTTACCGTCGCGCGCCAGAAAATCCAGCATATCGTCGACATCGATATCAATGCTGTCGCCGAGAGCGATAAAGTAGGAAAACCCGATGGCGCGCTGCTGCGCCCAGTCGAGCACGGTATTGGACACCGCCGCCGACTGCGAGATAAACGCCAATTTACCGCGATGGATGGGGACCGGCGAAAAGCTGGCGTTCAGGCCCTGCCACGGCGCCAGCAGCCCCAAACTGTTGGGTCCCAGCAACCGCATGCCGAAACGCTGAGCACAGGCGCGCAGGTCGTCGAATTGCGTCGCCGGCGCCGACAGCACGATAACCGTCTTGCAGCCTCGTTCGCCCAGTGCGGTGAGCAGACTCACATTGCGTCGGCCGTGGGTACACACTACCGCCAGATCCGGCGTCACCGGCAGCGCCGACACCGAGGGATAGCTGAGCACGCCGCAGACCGCCGGGTATTTCGGCGTCACCGGTAGCACCGGCCCGCTGAAACCGCCGTCAAGCAGATTGCGCATCATCAGATTGCCGGCGCGGCCGGGTGTGTCCGATGCACCAACCACCGCAATCGATTTAGGCCCCAGCAGCACCTCCAGTCCCCGTAAACTCATCACTGCCTCCCCCGCTGGTTGACGGGATAAGTGTACGCGTTTTATTCCCTTTCTGCTGTGACGGCGGGGGACGATCTGCGCGGCGCGTGGGATTTGCCCGCCAAATAACGATGACGAAAGAGCGCAAAATGGGCCATCAGTGCATCAGCCGCGCCATGATCACCCGTCTGGAAGAGCAAAGCGGCAGCCACCTCCGCGGTGCAATGGTGACCCTCGCCATGGCTGCCGCGCAGGCCGTATTGCGACACGGTGGGCAATTCCAGCGACAATACCGGAAAATGCGTTAGCTAAGGGCTTTTGCGGAACATTTTGCCCGCCTCGGGCCAGGTACCGTCCAGCAGAATAAACAGCGGCGGCCGCGCATCGGGCAGAATGTGGTTGACGACCTGCCGCCCGCCCGGCGTATGGCTGGCGGGAAACACCACATAAGGCTGACGATCCGGATCGATCACCGCCGCCAGCATGGTTGGATCTGGTTGGGTACGTGACCAGAGAAACGCCTGCATGGCGGGCAGTATATCGGCGATCAATCGGCCGGTATTGCTGGGTTTTAAGGGTTTGGCATCGGACATTACCAGACAAAACCGGCTGCTGGCCTGCTGCGGCATAATGGTGGCGCATAAACAGCGCCGGCGCGGCAGCAGGCAATGCTCGCAGCACAGCACGCGGCAGCCGCGGGCGCAAAACGGGCGCGTCGATTGCTGCAAACGGAATTGGCGCAAAGCCAGAACGGCGTTTTGGGTGATGGGAAGTTCGGCGGTGTCAAAAGGAAACGAGTGTACCGGAGCGCTGAGGGGAAGGGTAACGCTTTTTGCCTGCGTACCGCCGTGGTGGCGCTCTCTTTAGGCAGCATTCCACATCGGTGGCGCCCCCCTGAGGCATCGCACATAGGGCGGACCCTGAGCAAAACTCGGGTAGTGGAGCCGCCCGCCATCTCCGGCATTGCCAGTGAAACGCTTGCGGCAACGCTCGCTCGCTGTCGAGCGGTCTGCACCACCGCGCGAATAAGTCGCCCGTGGCGCTCAGGGGAGCAGGTCAGACGCGCCCGGCGCGTCTCACGAGGTTGGTGCCTTGCAGGGAGAGTCTTCATCCAGCCACTCCTCGAAGGGGGCTTTGGGCATGGCGTCATGCAGCGAGTCCACTTTTTGACCCTGCTTGAACAACATAATAGTAGGAATACTGCGAATGCCGAAACGGCTATTGAGCGTCGGCTCGGCTTCGGTGTTGATCTTGATGAAGCGCACTTTGTCGCGACGTTCGCCGGCAACGGCATCAAAAATCAATGCGAAGCCGACGCAGGGGCCGCACCACGGCGCCCAGAAATCGATAACGACGGGCAGACCGTCTTGCAGCAGTTTGTCTAGGGTGATGGCCGTGGCGTGGACAACCGTTCCGTCCAGTAACGGTTCGCCACACCGGGCGCAATTGGCGGCATCATTGATCCTATATCGTCCGGCAGGCGATAGGTTGCCAGGCAGGATGCACAAACCGTATTCATAATGTTGCCTCTGATAAGCAAGTCTGCCGGGCCGGAGACTTTCAGACCGATGACATGCGCGCTTTTAGTGGGTAAGTCGTCAAAGTATGGTAAAAGAAATACCTGGTGAAAAAATGATTTGTTCAATGGTTTCGATAGTTGCCGGCTTTTACTTTAACCTGGTAGCTATATGGATAGAGATGAGGTAATCTTCGCACCCATCAGAGGGGGAGGGCAATATGAGCGATAACGATTCGTTAAAGGGCAAAAATGGCAAAGTCCGCGTGATGTATGTGCGCAAAGAGGAAGAGCAGGAGCAAACGCGCCGCCCGTCCTCGCGCGCCTCCGCTGATGACCGCAGGGGCGACCAGCGCAGTGAGGGCCGTAGCCCGTGGAAAACCGGTTACGCCGGCGACGACGCCGCCGTGCCGGATCATGGCGGTATCAGCGGCAAAAGTCAGATTGATCCCGAACAATTACACCACCAGCGCCCTGCTGGATTCCGGCGCCGCGGTGCGCACCGCGGAAGGGGGGGCAGAGCACGTCAAGGGCATTCAGTGCGATGATGTGTTGCAGGACTTGCAGCGTTTCCAACGTGCCGGTTACACCGTGGTCACGCTTACCGTGTAACGGCGGCACGTCGCTGTCGACGATTAAATGCCTGCACGGACGGTGCTGGTGCTGGTGCTGGGAGAAGAAGGTAGCGCGCTGTCAAAAGCGGTGCTGTCACAGGCGGGTATCGCGGTGACCATCAACGGCAGCGGCAGGGTACCGAGTTTAAATGTGTCCGTCAGCGCCGGTATTCTGCTGGCGGAATGGTAGCGGCAAAACCGCGGCGCAACGGCGCGAAAAAAACGCCGCGGGAGGGTCCCTGCGGCGTTTCCTAGGGTAGGCGGTTAAACAACAGTTCAGTACATCCTCCAGCGCAGCTGGAGCGGATAGGCAGACAAACGCACTTCAGCACATCTTCTTACGCGTTAAGCGTGTCCAGCTTATTCAAAAGCTTGCGAGTCAGGCTTTCCAATTGCTGCTTTTCCGCTTCATTGAGCGTCGACCACAGGGAAAGCAGGCAGTTGTACTGCGGCGGCAAAAGGTTATCCAGAAACGCCTGGCCGGCTTCCGTCAGATGCAGATGCAAGCAACGGCGATCATTTTCGCTTTCTTTACGCTCAATCCAACCGTGCTTCTCCAACTCATCGGAGATACGGGTGGCATTGGTGCGCAATGAACACAGCGCTGAGCTCAATTCTGACGGCTGAATGCTGCGGGTGGCCTGAGATTCCAGCGTAACCAGCGCCATAAACAGGGTTTCATTAATTCCCTGGGCTTTCAGCATACGGTTGCGATTTTCCAGCAATTTCCCCTGCATATGCATGCATAAACGGGTCAAGAGCACTTCCTGCAAAGGAAAATCGCTTTTTTGCTGCGCGCGCAGCGTTAACATCCGTTCAATCGGGGTGAGCGAGCTTTCCATCGTAACCTGCACCTCATTAGTTGCAGACTATATAATAACTGATGCAATCACACATGTAAATATTGTCAGGCTGGAAAGTTTAGATGTCTATATAAGTGTTTAGGTAATGCTAATTTACCTGTTCCCTGACGCGGTCGGTCAAAGCATCAGCAGGCCCTTATATACCAGGCCGTATACCAGCGCGCTGGACAGCGTCGTCAGCACAATGCTGCGGGTGCGGCCAAAATAACACGTCAAGGTTAAGAAAGCCGCCAGCGCGGGCTACGCGCGCTGATGCTCGTGCATAATGTCAGGCAGGGTGGATACCACCAGCAACGCACAAATGGCGGCAATGCCGATACTGTCCAGTATCCGCCCCAGCAGGCCATTGCGCAGCGGCAACCAGCGAAACAGAAAATTTGCCATGCCTACCACACAGCCAAATGATAAATGCCGTACTACTCACGCCGGCCCTCCTGCGATGGGGATAGCAGCACCGCCAGACAGCCGCCGCCGATGCCGCCGAGAATCGCCATGGGAATGGATACCGGACACAGGCCCGCCAGCCCGCCAAGCAGGGCGGTAGCTAAAACCAGACTTTGTCGCCGCTGGAGAGCAGCCAACAGAAAACTCAGGAACAGCGCCGGCAACATAAAGCCCGGCGTTGCCGATACGGCGGGCAGTCGTCGAGAAGGGCGTTGCCGGAGCATACGGCCGCCAGCGAACCGAGCACTCACGACAGCCAGGCGCACAGCGCAACGCTTATCATCCAGGCCTCCGACCAGCTGCGGTTGTCCCGACTAACCCGGCTAATCGCGGCGGCAAACACATCATCGGTCAGACCGAACGCTCAAAGGGCGGTTTTACGTGGCGACAGCGCGCCAGGAATGCGCTGCCGCAGCACCGGTCCGTAGAGTAAATGACGCACGTCCATGGCCATCACCGTTAGCGCGGCCAGCCACAGCGAAACGCCGGCGCTGAGCAGGGTGGTAATGACAAACTGGCTGGCGCCGGCGTAAATGATGCAGGAAATGAACAGCCCCTTGAGCGGGGTGAAACCGAGCTTTACGGCGTTCAAATCAAAGGCGAACGCTACGGGGAAATAGCCGATGACAATCGGCAGGCTGTACAGGACGCCCTGACGAAATGTCGCGGGTGCGGTTTTGGCCGCAAGGCCGGCGGTTGTAGGCTTCATAATGAACGGCTTTCTTTCCTTTGATAGAGGGCAAAAGCGCGGCCCGCGCTTGGGGCGCGGGTGCCGCGAGAGTTAACTGTATCGATTGCATGAGAACCCGCTGCGCGCCGCGGCGCGCGCGGGGGCAAGCGCCGGGCAGACCAGCGTCTTCGTGATGGCTACCGCGCAGCCACAGCAATAAATTCACCAGGCAGAGCAGGTTGCCGGCGAGGCTGACGCCATTCCAGCCGGCGCTTTGGTAAGCCGTCGCTGACACCAGCGACCCGAAGGCGCCTCCGGCATGCGGCGGTAGATAACGCTTTGGTTGGTGATGTGCACCCTTTGTGCAGCTAAATCGAGCATAATTATGCCGAGCACCAGCGACAGCCGGTGGTATTGACCGTACCACACCAAAACCCAAGAGAACAACAACAGCCCGCTCAAGGTGGTGATTTTGGCTTTGCCGCGGTCCGCCAGCGTGCCGGGCCGGGTGGCCGCCAGCGCGCCGGCGGAGGTCCGGGCCAGCAAAATGCCGAGCAGCCGGCCGCTCATGATGGTGCCCACCACTTTGCCGCGTCGGGCAGGGGGTCGGCCAGCGGCACCAGGATTTGCGCCACCACGGAAAACAGGCCGCTCATGATGGTGCCCAATAGCATGACAGGTAACGACGGCGCTAAGACGGTAATCACCATACCGATCGCGGCCAGCACCAATATCACCACGATCATGCTGCGGCGTTCAAATTTATCGCTGAGAGGCACCAGGAACATCAGGCCGCAGGCATAGCTAATCTGCGCCGCCGTCACAATAAACCCCGCCTCGCGTACCGACAAATGATAGGTTCGGGCGATGGCATCTAGCAGTGGCTGGGCATAATAATTACTGGCAACAGCGAGGCCGGTAGCGATCGCCATAATGAGGATTATGGCCGGGTTCAGGCTAGGGTAATCTGTGGACGTTTTTATTCAGGATTCGTTTTACCAACGGGCGGGTATTATTACCGATTAACAACAAAAAGACGAGGGGTGAATACCCCTCGCCTGTTTTTTACCGGCATCATTACGTCGCCGGCGCGGGTGAACGTCCGTACCGGCTTTCTGGCCGGTTGCTGACGTGCTTACTTGGCGGCGGCCGCCGCGGCGGGGTGTAACCCAACCGTCAAACAACGCCTGGGGCGCCTTGATCCAGCCATCGGTCTGGCGTTCGATATCCGCTTCTTGCGCTTAGCCCTGATGCATCCGCGCGTTTTGCGCGTTGATATCGGCAATCGGCAGCTTCATGATGGCGAACAGCTTAACCGCTGCCGGATTGGCCTCAGCCCACTGTTTATTGGCGACGATGCGCATGCTGTTGACCGGGAAGCCGTAATCGGCGCCATTAAGCAGCTTGGTACTGATCGTTTTCTGCTCGCCTGGCAGCGAGGAGAACGCCACCTGCAGCCAGACCGCATCACGTCCCGGTAGCAACACGTCGCTCACCCAGTAAGGCGTCCAGGTGTAATGCAGAATAGGTTTACCTTCTTTGAAGCGGCTGATAGTATCGGCTATGATCGTCGCATAGTTGCCTTGATTGTGTTCAACCGTCACGCTCAGGCCGTAAGCCTTGATGTGATGGTTGATGACCGCCTCACAGCCCCAGCCCGGCGTACAGCCCGACAAATCAGCCTTGCCATCGCCGTTGGCGTCGAACAGCTTGGCGATGTTGAGCTCTTTGAGCTGGTCAATCGAGGTGATGTGATACTTCTCGGCGGTCTTTTTATCGATCAAATACCCTTGGGCGGCGCCGGCGATATAGGTTCCCTGACGGTAGAATTTGCCATCGCCGCCGGCGTTGTCGTACATCTCTTCCATCTGGAGCTTCTAGTTTACCGCCAGATAGGTGGCGTCGCCGTTGGCGATAGCGGTGTAGGCGACGTTGTAATCCACTTCGTTGGTGGGCTGAACATCGTAGCCCAGTTTTTCCAGCGCCCAGTTTACCAACTCGGTCTGGAAGGCTTCTTCCGCCAGTGAACTTTGTACCGGTTTGACAACCACGCCGTTACCGGGCAGGGCGGCAGCACAGACCGAGCGGGCGAATAATGAAGTGAGCGCTAGCGCCTAGATAAAGGAATGACGCATGGGGGATTCCTCTTCTTTGAAGAGGGGCCGCAGCGAGTACGATGCCGCGGTCTGCCCTTGTGGAAAGGGTTAGGCCTGACGGCGAAACGGTCGGGTTACCAGGCCCAGCGGACCGCTGGTATACCAGAGACGGTTGCCGCGGCTGCGGCTGTCGCGGCCTAAAAACTGCGTCAGCCGATCAAGGATAATCGCCAGGATCAGAATGCCGACGCCGCCGACGGTGGCCAACCCCATGTCAAGGCGGCCGATACCGCGCAGCACCATCTGTCTCAGACCGCCGACCGCGATCATCGAAGCAATAACCACCATCGACAGCACCAGCATCAGCGCTTGATTGATGCCGGCCATGATGGTCGGCAAGGGCAGCGGCAATTACACTTTGAACAGCATCTGGCTCGGGCTGGCACCGAACGATTCGGCGGCTCCGACCAGATCCGCCGGCACCTGCTTGATGCCGAGAATGCTCAGCCGCACGATGGGCGGCAGGGCGAAGATAATGGTGACCACGACGCCGGGCACATTACCAATCCCGGATAACATGACGATCGGCACCAGATAGACGAATGCCGGCGTCGTCTGCATCGCATCCAGCAATGGATGGATGGTTTTCGCCGCCCTGACGCTACGCGCCAGCCAAATACTGTAGTGGCACACTGAATTTGGCCACCTGAACAGAGGTGATATGTTCACCTCAGAACAACACGGGCGCACCAATGAAAAGAAGAAATTTTAGTCCTGAATTCAAACGCGAATCCGCTCATGAAATTACCGATTATATCGTGGGATATTACAGTGCACTCAGGCCGCATGAATATAACGGTGCGGTTGCCACCAAACGAATTAGAAAATAGATACTGGAAAAACGCTAACGCGGTGGCCAGTTTTAGTTGACCACTACAATTCTGGACAGTCCAAAATACCTAAATTTTGAGCTTATCGAGAGTCCAGAATCGTTTGCAGCGCTACAAATCGGTTTCATGGGCGAGGACGCGTGAGAGCAGCTCGTTGATATAGAGTCTGCTATACAGCAGCAGACCGCTGAGCGGCAGCCCTAGCGAGACGGGCTCGGCGCTGCGCAGGGTTTTTGCCTCGCTGCCGCCGCTCCAACGGGCCAGTATTGGCGTAACAGGCTGTAGCGCCCCCCTTGAGCGCGGAGGGGCGGGAACACGCGCCTTTGGCCAAAAGGCGCACCCGCCCTTGACGTTCGGTGAAAAAGTCCAGAAGCAGGCTGGTTTCGCTGTAAAAGCGCGCATGTAGCACGAAGGCGCGTTGCCAGCCGTCCATCGGCACGTTGCCTCATAGATCGTCGACGTAGCCCAGACTGCGCAGGGCACGTTCATCATCGGCCCAGCCCGATTTCACCTTCACCCACAGTTTCAGACGCACCCGCGTCTCGAAAATGGCTTCCATATCTTGCCGAGCTTCAATGCCGATGGTCTTGATTTTGCTGCCCTTATTGCCGATAACCATCTTTTTCTGGCCGTCGCGCTCCACCAGAATAAGCCCGTGGATGTCGTAACCGCCGCGATCGTTGCTGACAAAACGCTCAATCTCTATCGTGACGGAATAGGGAAGCTCATCGCCCAGAAAACGCATCAGCTTTTCGCGTATGATTTCCGAAGCCATAAAACGTTGGGAACGGTCGGTAATGTAATCTTCCGGAAAATGGTGCACCGCTTCCGGCAGCGCTTTACGCACAATCCCGGCCAGGGTTTCAACGTTCATGCCGTTCTCGGCGCAGATTGGTACGATGTCATAGAACGATATTTGCTGACTGAGGAACTGCATATGGGGCAGCAGTTGTTCCTTATCAACCACGTTATCCACCTTGTTAATCGCCAACACGACCGGGCAGTTAACGTCACGCAGTTTGTTCACTACCATCTCATCGTCCGGCGTCCAGTGGGTGCCTTCCACCACGAAAATTACCAACTCCACGTCGCCGATTGAACTGCTGGCCGCGCGATTCATCAACCGGTTAATCGCCCGTTTCTCTTCAATATGCAGTCCCGGCGTGTCCACATAGATAGCCTGATAAAGTCCTTCGGTGTGGATCCCCATGATGCGGTGGCGGGTGGTTTGCGGTTTGCGCGAAGTAATAGAGATCTTCTGCCCTAACAACTGATTCAGCAGCGTGGATTTGCCGACGTTCGGCCGGCCCACTATCGCCACAAACCCACAATAGGTCGTCTGTTCGCTCATTCAAGCTCCAACAATTTGAGTGCCTGCTCCGCCGCGGCCTGCTCGGCTTTACGACGGCTTGAGCCATTACCGACCACCGGCTGCGCCAGCCCGCTGACCTGGCAATGTATAGTAAACTCCTGATCGTGCGCCTCACCTCGCACCTGCACCACCTGGTAAGTTGGCAGCGGCAAATGGCGTCCCTGGAGATATTCCTGTAATCGAGTTTTCGGGTCTTTTTGTTTATCGCCGGGGCTGATCTCATCCAGACGAGAGCGGTACCAGTCAAGAATCAACTTTTCGACGGTTCGGATATCGCTGTCCAGGAATACGCCGCCAATTAACGCTTCCACCGTGTCGGCTAAAAGCGATTCACGGTGAAAACCGCCGCTTTTTAGCTCTCCCGGCCCCAGACGTAAACATTCGCCCAGCTCAAACTCACGCGCCATTTCCGCGAGCGTATTGCCGCGGACCAGCGTCGCGCGCATCCGACTCATGTCGCCCTCGTCAACGCGGGGGAAACGCTGATAAAGCGCGTTGGCGATAACATAGCTCAGTATAGAATCGCCCAAAAATTCCAGCCGCTCATTATGTTTGCTACTGGCGCTGCGGTGCGTTAACGCTTGTAACAAGAGATCGTGCTGTTGAAAAGTGTAGCCCAGTTTCTTCTGGAGCCTATTTGTTAAGATGGGATTCATGCGTTACCAATAACTCAACCATGCGTAAAAAAAACCGCCGCAGCCGGAACAGGCCTGGAATCGGCACGCCTGTCCAAAACTGTTTCGTTTGCAGTGGCTCCCCCGCGAAGGGGGCCAGCCTTTTATTACCTGAGAGGTATTCTACATCGGTAAGCGAAATAATGCTTTGCTAAAAAAGGAATTAATGAATGCCGCCAATACGGCTTAAGCGCACGCTTGTCGGCCATTGGCCTTCCTGCTTCTCGAAACTGATCCAGATAGCCGTCGCTTTACCCACCAGATTTCTTTCCGGTACGAAACCCCAAAAACGGCTATCGGCGCTATCATCCCGATTGTCGCCCATCATGAAATATTTCCTCTGGGGCACTACCCACTCCGCCAGCGAACTCCCCTGCTGTTGGTAATAAATCTTCAGTTGATCCTGTTTCCCCGGCACCGTCAGAACGTTGTGCACCACGCCGCCCAACGATTCTTTACGCTGCGCCAGGCGTATGGCGCCGGCCACCGCCTGATTGGGCGGCACCTGCAGGAAGGCGCTGCTGGCTTCGCCAGCGCCGGTTGAATTAAAGGTTTGCTCAAAAGCGCTCGGCGTGAGTTCGCTGTAAGTAATCGGCACTGCCGTGGCGCAATCCTGACCGCTGGCGCAGCCAGGCTGCACCGTCAAGCGTTTGTTGACGGGATCATAACTGACCCGGTCGCCCGGCAACCCCACGACACGTTTAATATAGTCCAGCTTAAGGTCGAGCGGGTATTTAAACACCACCACGTCGCCGCGTTTGGGATGCCCGGTTTCGATCAGGGTCGTCTGG
Source organism: Sodalis sp. (in: enterobacteria) (assembly GCF_051710625.1). Classification (GTDB taxonomy): domain Bacteria; phylum Pseudomonadota; class Gammaproteobacteria; order Enterobacterales; family Enterobacteriaceae; genus JBPESN01. Next base: position 31,969 of record NZ_JBPESN010000022.1, read on the forward strand.
GTAATGGGATCTTTAATGCCGTAGGCAAATTTTTCCACCAGAATGAAATCACCAACTAGAAGCGTCGGCATCATCGATCCTGAGGGAATCTGAAACGGCTCGAAAATAAATGAGCGCACGACAAAGACCAGTAACAAGACCGGAAAAATCGACGCGCAGGTTTCAATCCAGCCCGGCTTATGGCTGACTTTTACCGCGACATCATTACCGGGCGTTTCCCCCACGGCGTCTGGTCGTTGCTGGCCGGGCTGCTGCCCCAGACGGCGGCAGGCCGCCGCCAGTTTAAAACGCTCCCAACACCAGAGGAGCCCGGTGATAAGCGTCGCGATTGCCAGTATCAAGGCAAACATATTGGCCATGCAATCTCCTTAAACTTATTTGCTGTCTTTACCCACATGCAGAATTGCCAGGAACGCTTCCTGCGGAAGCTCAACGTTACCCACCTGCTTCATGCGTTTTTTACCTTCTTTCTGCTTTTGCAGCAGCTTTTTCTTACGGCTTACGTCGCCGCCGTAGCATTTCGCCAGCACGTTTTTGCGCAGCTGCTTGACGGTGGAACGGGCAATAATATGGTTGCCGATGGCCGCCTGAATGGCGATATCAAACTGCTGGCGCGAAATGAGTTCCTGGAGCTTATCAACAAACTCGCGGCCGCGGTACGGTGCGTTATCCCGATGGGTAATCAGCGCCAGCGCATCGACCCGTTCGCCATTAATCAGCACATCAACCCGCACCATGTCCGAGTTCTGAAAACGCTTGAACCCATAATCCAGCGAAGCATAACCGCGCGAGGTGGATTTCAGCCGGTTAAAGAAATCCAGTACCACTTCGGCCATGGGGATCTCATAGGTCAGCGCCACCTGGTTACCGTGGTAGACCATGTTGGTCTGAACGCCACGCTTCTCGATACATAGCCTGATGACATTACCCAGATAAGCCTGCGGCAGCAGCATATGACATTCGGCGACAGGTTCACGCAATTCGTTAATATTATTCAGCGGCGGCAGCTTGGAGGGGCTATCTACGTACACCGTAGCGTTATCGGTCGTCAGCACCTCATAAATCACCGTCGGCGCGGTGGTGATCAGATCAAGATCGTATTCACGCTCCAGTCGCTCCTGGATGATTTCCATATGCAGCAGGCCAAGAAAGCCGCAGCGAAAGCCGAAGCCGAGCGCGGTTGAACTTTCCGGCTCGTAAAACAGCGAGGCATCGTTGAGGCTAAGCTTGCCGAGGGCGTCGCGAAACGCCTCATAATCGTCGGAGCTTAGCGGGAACAGACCGGCATAAACCTGCGGCTTTACTTTCTTGAAGCCCGGCAGCACCTTATCGGCCGGCTGACGCGCCAGCGTCAGGGTATCCCCCACCGGCGCGCCGTGAATATCTTTAATGGTACAGACCAGCCAGCCGACTTCGCCGCAGTTAAGCACCTCACGGTCGATACGTTTCGGGGTGAAAATACCCAGCCGGTTCGCGTTGTAGAGTTGACCGGTGCTCATCACCTTGATTTTGTCGCCTTTGCGCAAGGTGCCGTTTTTAATACGCACCAGCGAGACCACGCCCAAATAGTTATCGAACCAGGAGTCGATAATCAGCGCCTGCAAAGGTGCGGCCGGATCGCCTTCCGGCGGCGGGATATCGCGCACCAGCCGTTCGAGCACATCGGGTACGCCAACGCCGGTTTTGGCCGAACAGCGCACCGCGTCGGTGGCGTCAATGCCGATGATATCTTCGGTTTCCTGCGCCACGCGATCGGGATCGGCAGCGGGCAGGTCGATTTTATTGAGCACCGGCACCACTTCCAAATCCATTTCCATCGCGGTGTAGCAGTTGGCCAGCGTCTGGGCTTCCACCCCTTGTCCGGCGTCCACCACCAGCAGAGCGCCTTCGCATGCCGCAAGCGATCGGGAAACTTCATAGGAGAAGTCCACATGCCCCGGAGTATCTATGAAATTCAGTTGATAAACCTGACCATCGGGCGCTTTATAGTCCAGCGTCACGCTTTGCGCTTTGATGGTAATACCGCGCTCACGCTCCAGATCCATGGAGTCCAGCACCTGAGCCGCAATTTCACGTTCGCTCAGACCACCACAGGTCTGTATCAGGCGGTCGGACAGCGTCGACTTGCCGTGATCAATATGGGCAATAATGGAAAAATTGCGTATGTTATTCATTTATAAGGGATATTTTATTTAATAAATACTATCGGTTTTGTTTATAGACACACACATGGGCACAGAACCGAAAGTAACTAAAAATCTGGACGCATCTTACACTGAAAGACATATTCAAGGAAGTGTAGTGGCCAACTAAAACTGGCCACCGCGTTAGCGTTTTTCCAGTATCTATTTTCTGATTCGTTTGGTGGCAACCGCACCGTTATATTCATGCGGCCTGAGTGCACTGTAATATCCCACGATATAGTCGGTAATTTTATGAGCTGCTTCGCTGAAGCTTATGTGGCCCGTTACCGGTATCCACTCGTTTTTCAGACTTCTGAAGAAGCGCTCCATCGGACTGTTATCCCAACAGTTACCACGCCGACTCATGCTTTGTTTGATC
>NZ_JBPESN010000023.1:0-33682 GCF_051710625.1 Sodalis sp. (in: enterobacteria)
TTGCGGTTGTTCTTGATCTGGTCGCGAGGAAACCGGTGGGCTGGGCTATGTCATTCTCCCCGGACAGCAGACTGACCATCAAAGCACTGGAAATGGCATGGGAAACGCGTGGTAAACCAGCCGGAGTGATGTTCCACAGCGATCAGGGTAGCCACTATACGAGCAGGTAGTTCTGACAGTTGCTGTGGCGTTACCGGATCAAACAAAGCATGAGTCGGCGGGGGAACTATTGGGATAACAGTCCGATGAAGCGCTTCTTCAGAAGTCTAAAAAATGAGTGGATACCGGTAACGTGCTACATAAGCTTCAGCGGAGCAGCTCATGAAATTACCGACTATATCGTGGGACATTACAGCGCACTCAGGCCGCATGAATATAACGGTGAGTTGCCACCAAAGGAATCAGAAAATAGATACTAGAAAAACGCTAACGCGGTGGCCAGTTTTAGTTGACCACTACACGGGGCGGCAAACGCAACATTCAGGTTACAACGCTTGCCTCATTATAAACCCTATTGTGCGTCAGGGTATCCCCCAGCGCATGTCATTTCGCCTATGTGCGACAAGGTCCGTGCTAATGTTATGTCAATGCCGGGCCACTCGGGCCGTAAACGTTTCCCGGCGTCAGACTGGCGAGACAAGCCGCCGAGAGTCACATAAGAATGCTTTAAAAAAGTTTCATGGCAATAAGAATTATCACGGCGCTTAATTCGTGGAAAACGTTACTTTTTTCGAGATAATAAAGAGCGCACGTTTGGATATCAGTAATAATATTTTGCGCCAACACGTCATATTCAGTCGGGATAGGAAAACACTGGCTTACTCCAGCAAAGCATTTAATATAATGCGTCAGCTGACGATACCCATTAGGATTATGTTTTTATTTCTTCCAAAACAACAACAATTAATGTCAGATACCGTTTTCGTTGTTTGATAACACCAACCGGGCGCCAATATATCCCCTCTGGGCTTCTCGTTTGCTTGTTTTCTAAAAGGAGATTCGGCGTTAAATCCGCTTTCAGCGCCAAGGCGCATCACGTATAGGTGTGCAGTAATTAACGCAATAGTATATTTACCTTTCTTACAGCCTGTTAGTGTCCTGCGCAGTGAATGTCATACGTTGCAATGACTCAATAAGCGCTGCGTTAAATAATATTTTTCTCCCGCCAAGCGGGTAGACTTATTCTTTTGAACAGGAGATTTTCATGCGAAGGATCACGATATCACTGCTATTTATCCTTGTTTGTTTAACCTGGGGCACGACCTGGCTTGCCATGAAAATTGCGGTGGAAACCATTCCGCCATTATTTGCGACCGGCATGCGTTTCATGGCCGCCTCGCCGCTGCTTATTATTATGGCCTGGGTGACCCGTGTGCCATTACTTTTTTCTCGCGGGCAGCGTCTTTTTCAATGTGCCGTGACGGTATTTTATTTCGCTATTCCGTTTTCGCTAATGATTTACGGCGAGCAAACCGTGAGTTCCGGGCTGGCGTTGGTGATTTTCGCCAACATGCCGGTGGCGGTGCTTATTGCCTCGCTGCTGCTTTTGAAGGAAAAAACCTGCAGACTACAGATACTGGGATTAGTGCTGGCCATTGCCTCGCTGACCGTGGTGCTGCTAAGCGAAGCGAAGGAGACCAACCGCTGCCACTGGCAGGACGCCCTGACCCTGCTCGCCCCACTAATCATGCATGCGATTATGTATACACTTTGCAAGCAGCGCGGCAGCCGCGTGGCAATGCTGACCTTCAATGCGCCACCTTGCGCCGCCGCGGGTCTCGCATTGATAGTTGGCGGCTGGTTCCTAGAGCACCCCCGCTGGCAAGATTTTTCTTCCAAATCGATAAAGGCAACGCTCTATTTGGGCGTGGTGGCAGGGGTGTTTGGTATTCTGTGTTATTTTGCGCTACAGAAGAAAGGCAGCGCCTTCCAGGCTTCCACGGTTTTCTTGCTTTTTCCGGTTATCGCGCTGTTGCTGGAAAACGCCCTTTATGGCTATACGCTGTCGCCGGTCTCGCGCCTGATGCTGTTGCCGCTCAGCGCCGGGATTTTATTGACGCTGCTGTATCGCAACGCGATGCCACGTCTGAACGCCGGTGATCGACATGTTACGCTTTGAAACCGGCGAGAAGGCCGCTTTCCGGCAAGCGGCGCGCGGAGGTTGACGATTGCGCAAGCGCACAATGCCATGCGGCTTAGCCCGGCAAATTAAAATAGCGGCGCCGCCAGGGCGATAAAATCGCGAGTATCGCTTTGGTGCCAGCGCGTCTCATACCACAGCAGCATCAAATAATTGACCCAGGGGATCCAGGCGTCAACCTGCCGGCGCAAACGACAGTATGCAAGACCCAGCATTTGCCGCACATAGTCGGCCAGCACCCCCTCACGGTTTGCCACCGGCAGCATATTGCCGCAAAACAATGCCGCCAGCTCCAACGCCACATCGCCATCACCAGCATACTCCCAGTCGATAAGCGCTAAAGACCGGTCCGCCTACTGCAGCACATTGCCTTGATGCACATCCATATGCAACAGCACCTGATGCAGGATCGCCGGCGGACGCCGGTGTAAAAATCGCCGCTGCAACCTCAACCACAACCAGGCCGGCGAACAGCGTGCCGGACGCTGCTCTGCCAATAACGTGCATAGCGCGCTGGCAGATCTAACGGATACCCGCGGCGCCGGCGTTGATGCAACGTCGCCAGCGTCGCCGCCAAGGTGCCCGCCGTCAAGCGCGTGCCGCCGGTCTCGTACGTCCAAGGGCTCGCCCGGCAGCCAGTCCGCCAGCAGCCAGCCGGCGCGGGTAACCCCGCGGACACGGCGCCAGACCGCTGCCGTTTATAGACCGCGTAACAGGCGGAACTCTCAACGCTGATTAACGCCCAGCTGCGTTTTCTGCCCGCTGGTGCCGCGCGCCAGCACATCAAACCCGGCCCCCTGCAGCCGCCAGCTTTCGCCGGTCAGGACGCTGGCCGGCTGAGGGTTTGCCCCCCTCCGTCAGCGCAGGCGGCAGGCAATGCGCCAGCGCCAATCGCGGGGCAACATCAGCCTTGAGCAACGCCGTTACCGGACCAGATAATCTCGCCGGTTTGCACCAGCATCAGTTGAAGCTCGAGCGTTGGCTGCTTCACGTCGCCGGCGGCAGCGCTATAAAGCACATATTGCGCGTTAAGATAGCGCGCCATCCCCACCGCTTTGCTGCGCGATTCCAGACTGTCGTCCGCAGAAAGTCCCAGCGTCTGGCGTGCCGCGTTCAATTGGTTAGTGCCGACAACCTGAAATTTCCCGCTGGCGTCCGCAATCAGGCGGGTGAGCACCGCCGTGGCTTTACCGGTCTGCACGCTGCCGTTGGTGGCATTTTTCATGGTGTTGACCAGCAGCACGCTGCCGTCGTTGATTCCCTCTACCGCCAGCATTTGCTGCACCAGAGGCGACAGGCTGGCCTGCCAGTCTATGGTCTTGATTTTTGGCGGCATGGGCACCGGTTCGCTAATGGCCGGCGGCGGCTGTACCGGAACCGAAACCGGTGGTGGAATGGGTTCGATGGGCGCCGGCGGCGGCACGGGCTTTCGGGAGGTACAGCTGGCCAGTACCAGCGCCGCGAGGACGATTAAGGCTCTCTTTTTCATTGTAGACTCGACGTTGCCCCTTTATTGCAAAGACAAATAGAGACAGACGGACGTGTTTCGCCTCCAGATTACCATTCACCGCTTGCACTCGCGCTTCGCCGTTAGGCGGTACGATGAGCGTGCGCGTGACGGTAATGCCGGCGCTGAGCACCGCCGGATCCATCACCAGCGATTGCTGGTAATGGATGACAAGGGCAGGATCGCCGCTGCCGCCGCTACAGCCGGCGAGCAGCTATAGCGCCACTCCCCAGGCTGCTAAACGCATGTTTTTCCCCAACGCATCAGGCCACCAGCGGTCCAAGCGGTTTACCGCCCAAAAGATGCATATGCAAATGATAAACTTCCTGACCGCCGTGGCGGTTGCAATTCACGATCAACCGGTAGCCCTCCTCATCGATGCCCTCTTGCCGGGCGATTTTCGCTGCGACGGTGAACAAGCGCCCCAGCGCTGCTTCATCGTCGGCGGTGACATCATTGGCAGTGGGGATGAGTGCGTTAGTGACAATTAAAATATGGCTGGGCGCCTTGGGGCTGATGTCGCGAAAAGCGGTAACCAAATCATCCTGATAGAAAATATCAGCGGGAATTTCCCGGCGGATAATTTTACTGAAAATAGTTTCTTCGGCCATGACGGCGTTCCTTGTTTCCTGACTGATTGGTCACGGGAGTATGAGTGAGGAGCCTCCTACTTTTCAACCGGCCGCGTCATTAAAATAAATTTGTTAAACGTACAGTGGCGACGTGGACGTATTAATCATAGCAAACAAGGAGGCTTTCGCCTCCTTGTACCAAATAAAATTTGCCACCGCGGGCGAGCATGGATTCACTGTGGCGCATGCAGGCTGCGCCAGCATGCGCCGGCGCGGGTTATATCGCTTGCCGCAAACAGTCATCCATTTCGGTTTTCAAATTATCCGATTGGGTACCAAAAATCGTTTGTACGCCGGAACCTACCACGACCACACCGCGGGTGCCCAGCTGTTTCAGACCGGCCTGATCCACTTTCGCCACATCTGCCACGCTGATACGCAGCCGGGTGATACAGGCGTCAAGACTGGTGATATTGGCTTTGCCGCCGAAAGCTCTCACCAGCGCCGCGGCCCGTTCGCTGCCACTCTGGGATAGCGACTCAACGACCGCGACATCGCGCCCCGGCGTGTTTAGATTCAGCTTTACGATAAGCAGGCGGGACAAACTGTAATACACCAGACCATACGCTATTCCCACCAGCGGAAACAGCCAGATGCGGCTACTGTTGCCGCTGAGAACCACAAAATCGATTAACTCATGGGAAAAACTGGTGCCGTCGCGCATGCCGAGCAGAATACACAACGGGAACGCCAGCCCGGCCATCAAGGCGTGAATGGCATACAACACCGGCGCTACGAACATAAAGGAGAACTCGATTGGCTCGGTAATACCGGTCAAAAAGGCGGTCAACGCGGCGGAAATCATGAATACCGCCGACGCGGGCGCGATTCTCCGGCCGGGCGGTGTGCCAAATAGCAATGGCCGCGGCCGGCAGGCCATACATTTTAAACAAAAAGCCGCCCGAGAGCTTGCCGGCGGTGGGATCGCCCGTTATATAACGAGGAATATCACCATGAAAAACCTGACCGGCGGCATTAGTGAATTCACCTACCTGCATCTGGAAGGGGACATTCCAGATATGGTGCAGGCCAAACGGCACCAGCGCCCACTCCACCACGCCATAAATCGCGAAGGCCATCATAGGATTCTGGTAGGCGGCCCAGTGGGAAAAATCCTGGATAGCAGCGCTAATAGGCGGACAGATAAACGACAGCACCAGGCCGACCAGAATCGCCAACAGACTGGAGATAGTCGGCACAAAGCGTTTACCGGCAAAGAAACCGAGATATTCCGGCAGCTCGATGCGCTAGAAGCGGTTAAACATCGACGCGGCGATGGCCCCGGCGATAATCCCCCCCCAAAACCCCCGTATCCGCCAGATGTTTGACGGCGACCTCGTCTGTGCTCAAATGGAGAATTAACGGCGCCACGACAGCGATGCTTTTTACCATAATACCGTAGGCCACCACCGCCGCCAAAGCCGAAACGCCGTCGTTATGGGTAAAACCCAGCGCCACGCCAACCGCGAAAATCAGCGGCATATTGGTAAAAACCGCTCCTCCTGCCTCCGCCATGACATCCGAGACAACGGCCGCTAGCCAGCTAAATTCGGCGGAGCCTACCCCCAGTAAAATGCCGGCAACAGGCAACATTAGCGATTTACCGATTTTTTGCAGGTGCGCGAATGCATTCTGCAACATGTTTTTTTCACTCCTGAAGCAGAATCGTGGTGCATCAGACGCCGCGTCGGGAGCAAACCGGTGCTGGAACCTGTGGATAGACGTTATTACCCTGAAAAAGAAAGCGCCCGGGCTCAACCGGCATTTTAGACCTATATCAGGTCACTGTATTTACGACGCCGCCGTGCGCGACGGCGGCCAGATGGCGGACAGCAGCAGACGCTCGCGGTGGCGCCGCGCTGCCGGACATTTGCCGTTCGATCCACACGGGTATAGTTGCGCGCAAAAGTAACACCATTTAATATTTATTTCAAGTCAAATAATAAGGTAGTTGATTTACATCAGCTGGCGTCGAGGTAGGGTTGCACGTCGACGTGGAACAAACGATCGAAATTGGCGGTGGTAGCGGCCGCCAACTGCGTTAGGAAGACCCCTTTCAGTGTCGCCATATACTCCGCCACATCACGCACATAAGCCGGCTGATTCTCTTTGCCGCGGTAAGGTACCGGCGCCAGATAGGGAGAGTCGGTTTCCACCAGTAGCCGATCCAGGGGAACAAAGCGCGCCGCCTCGCGCAGCGCCTCGGCGTTGCGGAAGGTGACAATCCCGGAGAACGAGATGTAAAAGCCCAGGTCCAACAGCGCTTTGGCCGTCGCGCGGTCTTCAGTGAAGCAGTGCAATACGCCGCCGCATTCATGGGCCTGCTCCTCACGGAGAATGGCTAGCGTGTCTTCGCACGCGCTGCGGGTGTGCACGATTACCGGTTTATTCAGCGCGCGCGCCACGCGGATATGTTCGCGGAACACCGCCTGCTGCTGCGCCTTATTATCCTGCTGATAATAGTAATCCAAACCGGTTTCACCGAGCGCTACCACGCCCTCCCCCGCCGCCAGACGCCGCAGGTCGGCGAAATCGTAAGGCTCATCGAGATTCAGGGGATGGATGCCGCAGGAAAACAGCACATCATCGCGGCGGCCTATCATTGCCGTCATGGCATGAAAGCCGGGGAGCGTAGTACATACCGCCAGCATCAACTTCACATCGCGCGCGCGGGCCTTGTCGGCGACATCCGCCACATCCCGGTGCAGCGTTTGATAATCCAGGCCATCGAGATGGCAGTGGGAATCGACCAGAAACATAGTTTAACCTTTTTTTTATATCACAAGGAAACGCAGGCATCCGGCACACCTTGCTCCCAATTGAGCAAGTAGTGGGTCAGCAAGAGTTCGCGATTGACGCCGCTTATCTCCTGGCACTGACGCAGGCATTGCAGCCACTGTTGCCACTGCGCGTGTAGTACCTCGGCCGGCCAGCGCGCGGCCAGCGCGGCCACCAGCTCCGCCCTGTCGGCGTTGACCAGAGAGGCCTGCGCGCCCTGCTGCCATTTCAGCGCATCGGTCAGCAGGCTGAGGAGCCAATGCAGCGGCCCATCATCTTTATCCCGGTTTAGCGCCGGCAAGAGCGTTAAAAAGTCGCCGGTGCCGTGGGCCTCGTGCAGCGCCGCGCACAGCGCCAGCCGCTCCTGCCAACACGCCGGCTGAAGTAACGCTTCCGCCGCCAGTGGCGCGTTAGCGCACAGCCGCAGCGCGGTGCAAGCAGACAATGTGTCGTCAAAACCCGCCTGTCGTAACCAGCGCAGGCCCAGCGCCTCATCAGGAGCTGGCAGCGGCCAATAGAGACAGCGGCTTCTGAGCGTCGGCAACAGGCGCGACGGTGTCTGGCAGCCCAGCAGAAAATAGGTGTCTGCCGGCGGCTCTTCCAGTGTTTTCAGTAGCGCGTTGGCTGCTTGCTCAGTGAGCAGCTCGACGTGGGGCAGCCAGACCACCTTTACCCCTCCCTGACGGGAGCGGCCATACACGCTGTCGATAATGGCGCGAATGTTATCCACCCCCAGACTTTGGCGGCCTTTTTCCGGCTCCGGCTGATAAAAGTCAGGATGGTTGCCGGCCATCATCAGCCGGCAGCTGTGGCAAACGCCGCAGCTCTTGCTACCATCCGGCTGCCGGCACATCAGCCAGCGGCTCAGCGCATAGCATAACGACGCCGCGCCGTTGCCAGGCTGGCTGTGCAACAGCAAAGCATGATGCCCACTCGCCTGCTGGTAGAGCGCCAGGATTTGCCGATAGGGGCCGTTTAGCCAGGGATACCATTTCATGGCGATGGTGCCTGGGCCCGCAACCATTGCGTCAGTTGATGACGAAGCGCGGCGCTCACCACAGCGAGCGGCTGACTGGCATCAAGGGTGACGATGCGATCGTCCGCCGCCGCCAGCGCCTGATAACGTGCGCGGGTGCGATCGAAGAACGCCAGCGATTCCACCTCGACGCGATCCAGCTCGCCGCGGGCGCCGGCGCGGGCCAAACCGAGCGCCGGCGGGATATCGAGGTACAGCGTCAAATGGGGACGAAAATCCCTCAGTACCGCATCGCGCAGGGTTTGCAACAGACGCGCATCCATACCGCGTCCCCCACCTTGATAAGCCTGGGAGGAAAGATCGTGGCGGTCGCCCACTACCCAGGCGCCTCGAGCCAGCGCCGGCTTGATAACGCCTTCCACCAGCTGTACCCGCGCGGCGTAGAGCATGAGCAATTCTGCACGGTCGGTCACAGGCTCCTCGCCTACCCCGTCTTTGATAAGCGTACGCAGCACCTCCGCCAGGGGCGTGCCGCCCGGCTCGCGGGTAAAAACGACATCGCGAATGCCCTGCTCCCGCAGGACGTCAACCACCTGCGCGATGGCGCTGGTTTTGCCGGCGCCTTCCAGGCCTTCAATCACGATGAATTTACTGTTCATGGTTTTCCTTTGCATTTTGCCGCTGCCGATATTGCTGCACCGCCTGATTATGGCTCGCCAGATTGGTGGAAAAAATATGGCCGCCGCGTCCATCGGCGACGAAATAGAGATAGGCACTCTTCTCCGGATGCGCGGCGGCTTCGAGGGAAGCCCGGCCGGGCATCGCAATCGGCGTCGGCGGCAGCCCGGTAATAATATAGGTATTATACGGCGTCGGCGCGGTTAAATCCTGCCGCGTGATCGTACCGCGATAATCGTCGCCCATACCGTATATTACCGTCGGATCGGTCTGTAATTTCATCCCGGTACGCAGGCGGTTGATAAACACCGACGCCACCCGCGCCCGTTCCTCTTTCACCCCGGTTTCTTTCTCAACGATAGAGGCCATGGTCAACAGCGCCTGCGGGGAGGTGTACGGCAATCCTTCGGCCCGTCCCTGCCAAATTTCGGCCCGCGTGGTCTTCATGCGCTGGCGGGCGCGCTTGAGAATCGCACTGTCGGGGGTATTCGCGGTATACAGATAGGTATCGGGATAAAATTGCCCCTCCAGCACGCTATCCGCCGGTTCCCCCCATTTTGCAGCCAACATTTGCGGCGTAACGCCCTGCAGATCGTGTTTCAGATAGGGAGCCTGTGCCAGCACGCCCAGCCACTCTTTAAGCGTCGACCCTTCAATAAAGCGGATGGCAAACTGCGCTTCTTTGCCGGTGGCCAGCAGCAGTAGCAGATCGCGCCCCGTCATCCCCGGCTTCAGGCGATAGGTACCGGCCTTTACCGGCGCGAACTTCGGCTCCAACTCCATCAGCCAGGGCAGCCAGCCGACATGCCGCGCCAAATGCTGCTGGCGCAGCAGCTTTTCCAGGCCGTCGCGGCCGGTGCCGGCCGGCAGGGTAAAAATCGTTTCCTGCTTGAGGAGCAGAGACTCGGCGGCGAAGTGTTTTAACCGCAGCAGGCAACCGACGACCAGCGCAAGCAGCACCAGCGGCACCAAGATCAGAGGCCGTTTCATTTTCATCGTTTACTTTTCTTTCCCTTCCAATCTCGCTGGCCTGCCAAACGGCGGCCACAATAACGTCTTTTCGTCCGGCGCCCCTCAACACAGCGGGTAAAGCTGCAGGTACAGGGTTCTATCGCCATAGTGCCGTTCGTCTATCGCTTTGACCGGCACTATCGGCAAAAGCGCGCTGGTGATGAACACCTCGTCCGCGGTCGCCAGTGCCCCGGGGCCGACGGCGACCTCCGTAAGCGCATAGCCTAACGCCGGCAGCAACGACATAACGTGACGACGCACCACACCCGCAACGCCTGCGTAGTGCAGCGCGGGCGTAAACACGTCCTGCCCCCGGCGCCAAAAGAGATTGGCGCCGGCGCACTCCACCACCACCCCTTCGCTATCCAGCACCAGCGCTTCATCCGCGTCGTCGCGCTCCAGATGGGCGCGGATCAGCACCTGCTCAAGCCGATTATTATGTTTGATGCCGGCCAGCAGCGGATTTCGCGCCAGACGTACCGGGCTTTGATGTAACCGCACCCCGTCCTGGCGCCAGCGGGGATAATGCGCCGGCGCAGGCGAGCGCGAAACGATGCGCACCGGCGCGCCACAGCCGCTAAAGCTATAGCCCCGGCCGCCGCTGCCGCGGCTTATCAACGCTTTGAGGACACCATCGCCGCCGTCCCCTGCCGCCATCAGCATTTCCCGGCGCAGGGCCTCGGCATCGAACGGCGCGAACAGTAACCGCTGCGCCGCCAGGTCCAGTCGTTCGAGATGCCAGGCCAACAAGGGAATATCACCATCCAGCACCCGGGCGGTGGTGAAGAAACCGTCGCCAAAATGTATCGTACGATCGGCGAGCGGCAATTGTGCCTGCGGAATCCCGTTGATCCAATACATTTCGCCTCCTGTGGGCCGGTCGTAGGATAGTAAAAAAAATGGCCCGTTAACGGCCCATTAGACAACATGTTACGATTATATCGCGCGGAACACCAGCGAGCCTTTGGTCCCGCCAAAGCCGAACGAGTTATACAAGGTATAATCCATTCCCTTCACCTGGCGAGCCTCTTTTGGCACATAGTCCAGATCGCAGCCCTCGTCGGAGTTATCCAGACTGATGGTCGGTGGAATCGCCTGATCGCGCAACGCCAACACGCTGAAGATCGCCTCGATAGCGCCGGCCGCCCGGAGCAGATGAGCCGTCATCGATTTCGTCGAGCTGACCATCACTTTGCGCGCATGCTCGGCGAAGACCTCCTTTACCGCCTGGGTTTCTGCTTTATCGCCTGCGGGTGTCGAGGTGCCGTGCGCATTGATGTAGGCGACCTGTGCCGGCGTTATGCCCGCATCATGCAGCGCATTAATCATTAAGCGCGCGGCGCCAGCGCCATCGTCCGGCGGCGATGTCATATGGTAAGCATCGCTGCTCATGCCAAACCCGACCACTTCGACGTAAATTTTCGCGCCGCGCCGTTTGGCGTGCTTGTACTCCTCCAGCACCATGACGCCCGCGCCGTCGCCCAGCACGAAACCGTCACGATCGCGATCTCAGGACCGGCTTGCGGTCTCAGGACTCTCGTTGCGGGTCGACAGCGCTCGTGCCGCGCCAAAGCCGCCAACGCCGAACGGCGTGTTGCCTTTCTCGGCGCCCCTTGCCAGTATGACGTCCGCATCGTCATACGCGATAATACGCGCCGCATGGCCGATATTATGCACACCGGTAGTACAGGCGGTGGCCATAGAAATGCTGGGTCCGCGCAGGCCGCACATGATGGACAAATGACCGGCCACCATATTGACGATGGTCGAGGGCACGAAAAACGGACTGATTTCACGCGGTCCGCCGTGCCCCAGCGCGGTATGATTCTCTTCAATCAACCCGAGGCCCGCCAATACCCGAACCGATGGCCGCACCGATACGATCGGCATTGTCTTCGGTCACAACCAGGCCGGAGTCCTGCATTGCCTGGAGGCCTGCAGCAACGCCATATTGGATGAAGGCATCCATCTTGCGAGCTTCTTTGCGCGACAGACAATCTTCAGAATTAAAATCTTTAACTAAGCCTGCAAAACGTGTTGCATAGGCAGTAGTATCAAAATGGTCGATCAGGCCAATGCCACTCTGTCCGGCAAGGAGCGCGCTCCACGTAGATTCTACAGTATCGCCAACAGGAGACAACATGCCAAGTCCGGTCACAACTACTCGACGCTTAGACACGTTTGTCCTCCAGGGAGGGAAAATAGTTTACTGTGGGACTAAAAAACTTAGGCGGTCGAGTGACCGCCTAGGGATGTTCGCTTACTGCAGGCTTGCCTGAATAAAATCAATTGCTGCCTGAACAGTAGTGATTTTTTCAGCTTCCTCGTCCGGAATTTCGGTATCGAACTCTTCTTCCAGCGCCATAACCAGCTCAACGGTGTCAAGAGAGTCAGCGCCGAGGTCGTCAACGAAAGAAGCATTATTAACGACTTCTTCTTTCTTAACCCCCAGTTGCTCAGCGATGATTGCCTTAACGCTTTCTTCGATAGTGCTCATACTCTTAAATTTCCTATCAAAACTCGCTTACGCGATGGTTTTCGTAGTATATAAAATGTTGAAAAAGATGCAACTCAATCCCGGCTGGTCGAACCACGATTTTATGCTATTTTGCGGTTATTTACCACAAATAACGCAAATGATTTTCGCGCTTTTTACAGCATATACATGCCGCCATTGACATGTATCGTTTCGCCGGTAATGTATGCTGCCTCCTCAGAGGCGAAAAAAGCGACAGCACTGGCGATTTCTTTCGGATAGCCAAGACGGCTTGCCGGAATCTGGGACAAAATGCCCGCACGGTGCTCATCTGTCAACGCTTCGGTCATATCAGTCGCGATAAATCCCGGCGCTACCACGTTGACCGTAATGCCGCGCGAGGCGACTTCACGGGCCAGCGATTTACTAAACCCGACCAGGCCCGCCTTGGCGGCAGCATAATTTGCCTGCCCGGCATTACCAATGGCGCCTACAACAGAACCGATAGTAATAATTCTGCCGTAGCGCTTTTTCATCATGGCCCGCATTACCGCTTTCGACATGCGGAATACGGACGTCAGATTAGTATCAAGAATAGACTGCCATTCGTCTTCTTTCATGCGCATCAGCAGATTATCACGCGTAATACCTGCATTATTCACTAAAATATCCGCGTCGCCAAATTCCGCGCGCATTTTTTCTAAAAAAGCATCGATTGAAGCGTTGTTAGAAACGTCCAATTCCATTCCTTTGCCGCTATCGCCCAGATAGGGGCTGATGGCGGCAGCACCCGATTCACTGGTAGCGGTACCAATCACCGTTGCGCCTCGCGCTGCGAGCATTTCCGCGATTGCGCGGCCGATGCCGCGGCTGGCACCGGTCACCAGCGCAATTTTACCTTCTAAACTCATCTGTAACCCCAATTTTAGTGTTCGATCGCTGCGGCCAGCGAGGCGGGATCATTCACCGCCGCGACCGACAGGTTGCCGTCAATTCGATTGGTCAGGCCGGTTAGCACTTTACCGGGACCGATTTCCAGCAACACCTCTGCGCCGTGGGACGCAAGGTACCCCACGCTTTCGGTCCAGCGCACCGGGCTGTATAGCTGACGCATCAGCGCCTGGCGGATGGCCGTCGGATGCTGCTCCACGCGCACATCCACGTTGTTAATCACCGGGATCTGCGGGGCGGCGAATGTTACCGCTTCCAACGCTAGCGCCAATTTTTCCGCGGCGGGCTTCATCAACGCACAATGGGATGGCACGCTAACCGGCAGCGGCAACGCGCGCTTGGCTCCGGCTTCCTTACAAGCCAGACCGGCACGCTCCACTGCTTTTTTATGCCCGGCGATAACCACCTGGCCCGGTGAATTGAAGTTAACCGGCGACACCACCTGCCCTTGGGCCGCCTGTTCACAGGCGGCGGCGATAGCATCGTTATCCAGACCGATAATAGCGGACATCGCACCGGTACCGGCCGGCACCGCATCCTGCATCAGCTTGCCACGCAGCGCCACCAGCGCGATTGCCGCGGCGAAATCCAGACTGCCTGCGCACACCAGCGCGGAATACTCGCCCAGACTGTGGCCGGCCATAAGCGCCGGCGCCTGCCCTCCCTGCTGCTGCCAGACGCGCCAGATAGCGACCGACGATGCCAATAATGCCGGCTGAGTCACCCAGGTTTTGTTCAGCTCTTCAGCCGGGCCTTGCTGCACCCGCTGCCATAAATCATAACCCAGGACGGCGGAAGCTTCGGCAAATGTCGCCTTGACTACCGCGTGGTCTGCCGCCAGCTCCGTCAATATACCTACCGTCTGGGAACCCTGTCCTGGAAATACCATGGCGAAAACAGTCATTCTTTTTCTTCCTGTCGATTAAAACCGTAGCAGCGCTGAACCCCAGGTGAAACCGCCACCAAATGCTTCGAGGAGCACCAGATGTCCCGGCTGAATGCGGCCGTCGCGTACCGCTTCGTCCAGCGCCAGCGGCACGGAAGCCGCAGAGGTATTACCGTGCCGGTCAAGGGTGACAACCACTTTTTCCATACCCATTCCCAGGCGTTTAGCGCTGGCGGTAATAATGCGCAGATTAGCCTGATGGGGCACCAGCCAGTCCAGCTCACTGCGGTCCAGCCCGTTGGCGCTGAGCGTTTCGTCGACGATATGCGCCAGTTCGGTCACCGCCACCTTGAACACCTCATTGCCCGACATGGTCAGGTAAGCGGATACGGCCAGATCGAGACGATTATGGTATGGAAGCGTCAGCAAATCGCCATAGCGGCCATCGGCGTGCAGATGCGTGGAGATGATGCCCAGCTCGACGGAACGTCTGAGCACCACCGCGCCTGCGCCATCGCCAAACAGAATCAGCGTTCCGCGATCCTCAGGATCCAGGGTATGGCTTAACGCATCAGAGCCAACCACCAGCGCGTATTCGACCGCGCCGTTCTTAATGTAGTTGTCCGCCACGCTCAGCGCATAGGCAAAACCGGCGCAGGCCGCCGCCAAATCGAAAGCGATGCAGTCATTGATGCCCAGCTCGCGCTGAATCTGGCAGGCTGAACTCGGAAAAGCATGGCTCGACGATGTGGTGGCAACGATGATCATGCCAACTTTCTCCGCCGCAACACCAGCCATAGTCAGCGCTTGTTCAGCGGCATCACGCCCCATGCTGGAGACGGTTTCATCGGCCCTGGCGATACGGCGTTCGCGAATACCGGTGCGAGTGACGATCCACTCATCAGACGTATCCACCATTTTTTCCAGGTCGGCGTTGGACCGGATATGCGCCGGAAGATAGCTCCCGGTACCGAGAATCTTTGTAAACATGTACGCTTAATCACTCTTGGGTAGTACCGCATCCAGGCGTGCGGCTATCCGTTCCGGGATCTGCCGCTCCACCGCTTGCATTGCCTGTTCAATAGCGGCGGTAAACGCGCGCTGGTTGGCCGCACCGTGACTTTTGATAACGGCCCCGCGCAAACCTATCAGGCAAGTGCCATTGTATTGGTCGGGATTCAGCTGACCGAATTGACGCATCAAGCGACGTTTTATCCACCGCTTGACCCATTGCATCAGCCAACTCTGCTTGCCGCTTTTCCCAGAGGATTTCAGCAATGACAGAAAAACTCTTATCACCCCTTCCATAGTCTTTAATGTGACGTTACCCACAAAACCGTCACAGACCAGGACATCGGTTTTCCCCGTCAATAATTCATTGGCTTCAAGATAGCCGATATAATTGATTGACGGAACATCCCGTAATAGTGCCGCCGCGTGCTGAATCGGGTAGAGGCCCTTGGTTTCTTCCTCGCCGATGTTCAACAACGCCACGCGTGGGTTAGTGACCCCCACGATATGCTCCGCCATCACCGCGCCCATCACGGCGAATTGCGCCAGCATCCCCCCATCACAGGCGACGTTGGCGCCCAAATCCAGCACGACCGTTTTACCCTGCTTTTGATGGGGTAAAACCACCATCAGCGCAGGCCGTTCAATACCGTCCAGGGGTTTTAGCACCAGCTTCGCCAGCCCCATCAGCGCGCCGGTATTACCGGCGCTGACGCAGGCCTGGGCGCGACCGTCCTTGATAAGCTCCAGCGCAACGCGCATGGAGGTGCCGCGGCTTGCCCTAATGGCCTGCGACGGTTTGGCGTCACTGGTAATAACCGATTCAGCGGGAATGACCGTCAATCGCTCAAGCAGAACGGAATCGGTTTTTACCAGTAAAGGATGTATTGCTGCGGGATTGCCGACAAGCAGCAGTTCAAGTTGCGGATATGAGCCCAGTGCTTGCAAAGCTGCAGGTACCGTCACGGCGGGACCGAAGTCGCCGCCGATAGCATCTAACGCAAGGGTTAGACGTCTCAATGTATCGCCTTAGGAATTACTTGGCTATAACTTTACGACCGCGGTAGAAACCGTCGGCGGTGATGTGGTGGCGCAGGTGGGTTTCACCGGAAGCTTTGTCCACTGATACAGTGGAGGTGGTCAGCGCGTCGTGAGAACGGCGCATACCCCGTTTGGAACGGGTGGGTTTGTTTTGTTGTACGGCCATGGCCCTTACTCCTCGATTACTTATGCTTTAAACTGGCTAATACGAAAAATAAATTAGGTTTTTCCGCTTCGGCAGGTAGTTTACCAAATACTTGTTCCGTTGCGAACACTTCACAGTGTTCAGGATCATGCACCGGCACGATAGGCAATAAAAGAATAATTTCATCTTTTATCATTGCCAACAAATCCACCTCGCCAAATTCGTCGACGTAGACCGCTTCGTACGCTTCCGGCAACGCCTCAGCCTGTTCGTCGCTGACGACCGGACTGAAACAAAATGTCGTGTGTACCTGATGCGGGAACGGCTGATTGCAACGCTGGCAGCGCAGAGCCACCTCTACGTCCGCATGGCCGCTAATCACCGCCAGGCGCCGGTTATCGATTGCGAACGATAACGCGGCCTCGACATCACTCTCCACACTTACCACGGATTCGGCAACACGCGTTACCCACTCAGGCGCATAGACACCAGCGTAGTCCAGGCGTTTCTGAGCGGTACGTACTGCATCAATGGTCAAGGGTAATTTTACCTTTTGCATAGGGGGCGCATATTAACTTTGTAACGAGCGGGAGTCAAAGAAAAAGGGTGTTTTGCACCGCTTTTCACCCATATTCGCTATCTTGACGCCGGACAGTTTAGAATGCGGCGATGAATTTGCCCATCCTACGGATAATAAAGTGATGCATAAAATCGTTCTGGCCTCCTCTTCCCCTTACCGCCGCGCGCTGTTGGAGAAATTAACAATACCGTTTGATTTTCACGCACCGGATATCGATGAAACGCCGCACGCCGGCGAAGACGCGGCGCAACAAATGGTGCAGCGCCTGGCCATCGCGAAAGCGCAGGCGCTGGCCGAGCGTTATCCCCAGCATCTGATTATCGGCGCCGATCAATGCTGCGTGCTGGATGCCCAAATCGCGGGGAAGCCGCTCACAGAAGCCAACGCCATCGCACAGCTGACCCGGTGCCCGCGATAAAGCCGTGACGTTCTATATCGGCCTGGCGCTGCTTAATAGCGCTAGCGGGGCTTCGCAGGCCTGTACAGAACCCTTTGTCGTTCGTTTCCACGCGCTGGAGGACGCGGAAATCGCCGGCTATGTGCATTTGGAACAGCCCTTGCAATGTGCAGGCAGTTTTCAATGCGAAGGCTTGGGGATCGCGCTCTTCGAGGCGCTGGAGGGCCGGGACCCCAACACGCTGATCGGATTGCCGCTGCTGGCGCTCGCCGATATGCTGCGCCGGGAGGGGCTCAATCCGCTACGCCGGTAACCGCTAACAGCCGGCACGCCTATTTGTGGTTGTCGCGCAAATACAACAGGCACTGGCGCAACAACGCATCCAGCGGCGCGTCTATCCGCAACGTTTCGCCGCTGCCGGGATGGTCGAAGCGCATCGCGGCTGCGTGCAGAAACAGCCGGTTCAGGTCACAGCCTTTCAGCCGCTGATCAAACGTGCCATCGCCGTAGCGATCGTCAAACGCAATCGGATGGCCGGCATGCTGAGCATGAACACGGATTTGGTGGGTACGTCCGGTTACCGGGCTGGCTCGAACCAGCGTGGCCAGCGTAAACCGCTCCTCGACCTTGAAACGGGTTTCCGATGGCTTGCCCTCGCTGTTGACCCGCACGATGCGCGCGCCGCTGGCGAGAACGTTTTTCAACAGCGGCGCCGCGACCGTTTTGACATGGGACTGCCACTGACCGCGCACCAACGCTAGATAATCCTTTTGCATTCCTTTAGCGCGCAGCTGCTCATGCAACGCGCGCAGCGCCGACCGCTTCTTGGCCACTAACAGCACCCCGGAGGTGTCCCTATCCAGGCGGTGAACCAATTCCAGAAAACGTGCGTCGGGGCGCAACGCGCGCAGGCCCTCAATAACGCCAAAGCTAAGACCGCTGCCGCCATGCACCACCGTGCCGGCCAGCTTGTTCAAGATAAGCAGGTGATCGTCTTCGTAAAGCACCGCGTCATTTAACGCGGCAACTTTATCCAGTCCGGTGGATATGGGCGCCTGTTCTTCATCAGAACGTCGCACCGGCGGAATACGTACTTCATCATCATTTTGCAGTTTGTATTCCGGTTTTACCCTTTTCTTATTGACGCGTACTTCACCTTTACGCACGATGCGGTAAATCATGCTTTTCGGCACCCCTTTGAGGTGCGTACGCAAAAAATTGTCAATCCGCTGACCGGCTTCGTCTGCGGAGATGGTGATAAAATGTACGCCGGGATTATTCTTATTCATGGGCCGGGATTCTAAATATACCGACACCATAGCGCCACTTCTTTTTATGTGCTTAACTGTGGTTTCATCAGTAAAAGGTTTTTTCTGATTCGGTGGACTCGCTACGCTATTCTTTGAGAAGCCATCAGGATGGGTCTGAAACTTGTCATTGATGGCTAAAGTCGTCTTGCTATATGCGAGTCAGCAGTGGAATAATGCATTTACTTTCCAGGTTTTCGCGTCCAGGACGAGTAATCAAGGAATTTTGAATTTGTCTGGTTCAGCCTAAACGCGGCAATGGCGTAAGACGTAATGGCTAATCGGGCAGTTAGCGGGCTGCGGATTGCAGCTTGGCCAGCAAAAGGAATCCATTTTGGCAATAATCATCAGACGTTATTCCCCTATAGAAGTGCTGTTTTCCGTTATGGGAAACAAGCTACCGAAATAATTCGCCCCTTAGTAAGCGACAACTGTGAGGTTGACGGCTTTGCGCCAAGTCACGGGGCCGTCGGTGATTACCCGGCCATGCGGTTTTTTGCCCGCAGCTCTGATGCCAATGCATAAAAAATGAGTAAGTTACGATGAAAAGAATGTTAATTAACGCAACTCAACAGGAAGAGTTGCGCGTCGCTCTGGTAGATGGCCAACGGCTGTATGACCTGGATATTGAAAGCCCCGGACATGAGCAAAAAAAAGCCAATATCTACAAGGGTAAAATCACCCGTATTGAACCCAGCCTGGAAGCAGCGTTTGTGGATTATGGCGCCGAGCGCCACGGGTTCCTTCCCCTTAAAGAAATTTCCCGCGAGTATTTTCCTCCTCAATATTCTTCCCATGGCAGACCCAATATCAAGGACGTGCTGCGCGAAGGCCAGGAAGTCATCGTACAGGTTGATAAAGAGGAACGGGGTAATAAAGGCGCAGCGCTGACCACCTTTATCAGCCTGGCCGGCAGCTATCTGGTGCTGATGCCGAACAATCCGCGCGCGGGCGGCATATCACGCCGTATCGAGGGTGATGATCGCACCGAGCTAAAAGAAGCCTTATCCTCCCTTGAGCTTCCCGACGGCATGGGACTTATTGTCCGCACCGCCGGCGTCGGCAAGTCGGCCGACGCGCTGCAATGGGATCTGGCTTTCCGCCTCAAACACTGGCAGGTGATTAAAAAGGCCGCTGACGGACGCCCGGCGCCGTTTCTGATCCACCAGGAAAGTAATGTTATTGTCCGCGCCTTCCGCGATTATTTGCGGCCGGATATCGGCGAAATTCTGATCGATAATCCCAAAGTGCTGGACCTGGCCAAAGAGCATATTGCTTCATTGGGTCGCCCTGATTTTACCAGCAAGATTAAGCTTTACAGTGGAGAAATTCCTCTGTTCAGCCACTACCAGATCGAATCACAGATTGAATCTGCCTTTCAGCGTGAAGTGCGGCTGCCCTCCGGTGGCTCCATTGTCATCGATACTACCGAGGCGTTGACCGCCATTGATATCAACTCCGCGCGCTCAACCCGCGGCGGCGATATTGAAGAAACCGCTTTCAATACCAACCTTGAGGCGGCGGATGAAATCGCCCGCCAGCTGCGTCTGCGCGACTTGGGCGGTTTGATCGTTATCGACTTCATCGATATGACGCCGGTGCGCCACCAGCGCGAAGTAGAAAATTGCCTGCGCGAATCGGTCCGTCAGGACCGTGCCCGCATTCAAATCGGGCGCATTTCCCGCTTCGGCCTACTGGAGCTATCCCGTCAGCGTCTCAGCCCGTCGCTGGGTGAATCGAGCCATCACATCTGCACCCGCTGCGGCGGTACCGGCACCATTCGTGATAACGAATCTTTTTCCCTCTCCATACTGCGGCTTATCGAAGAAGAGGCGCTGAAAGAGAATACCCACGAAGTGCACGCCATCGTGCCGGTGCCTATCGCCTCTTATTTGCTGAACGAGAAACGCGAAGCCGTTAACGCCATTGAAAAACGTCAGGGCGGCGTCCGGGCGATTATCGTGCCGAACGATCAAATGCAGACCCCGCATTATGCGGTACTGCGCGTACGCAAAGGCGAAGAAGCCCCCACCCTGAGCTATCTGCTGCCGCAGTTGCATGAAGCGGAAATGACCCAACCGTCAGAGGAGCCTGCCTCGGAGCGCAAACGCCCAGAACAGCCGGCGCTAGTGGCATTTGTGATGCCCGATCCGCCGCTGATCAGCGAGAAACCGGCTACGGCTGATGCGAGCAGCATACCGCCGGCGCTTGCCGCGCTGACGGCAAGCGCCGGCGCATCGCGCGGCCTGTTCGGCCGTCTGGTCGACGGTTTCAAATCCCTCCTCGGCACACCGGCGCCACAGCAAGAAACCGACGCCGCCGCTGCGGTAGTCGTCGAGGCACCGGCCAAGGCGGAAACGCCACGTCGCCAGGAGCGTCAGGATCGCCGCGGTCAACGCCGGCAGGGCGGCCGCCGTGACCGGAATGGCGAACCGGCCCGCGCCAGCCTGGAAAACCATCAGCGCCGGGATGGCCGTGACGATCCGCGCCGCAAGCGTTCGCAGACCCTTAATGAAACAGACACGGCAAGCGACATTGTTGAAGAAACACCGCAGGAAGAGCAGGTCCAGCCGCGTCGCGAACCGCGTCAGGATCGTCAGCGCCGACGTCAACAAGAGGCGAAAGCGCAGACCGCAGAGCAGGAAATAAAAGCTCTGCCAGCCGCTGCGATAGAGTCAGACGGCGGCAACGCCTCCGACGAGGACGATAAGCCGATTCAGGCTCAACCGCGCCGTCAGCGTCGCGCACTGAATCGCAAAATTCGCGGCGGCGATCGGCCCACCCCCCCTGCCACCGCGCCGACCGCCGCCGCGGAAAGCGCCACCGCCGCATTAAATGCGGCGGTAGAAAGTCAGGACGACAATGAAAGTAACGACGTCCTGCAAGGCGAGAATGACGTCGCGTTCGATGCCGGCAATGCCGATGCCGGACGTAACGGTAACGAGGCAGGTCTTCCGCGCCGTTCACGGCGTTCCCCGCGTCATCTGCGCGTAAGCGGCCAGCGCCGCCGCCGTTACCGCGATGAACGTTATCCGCTCTCGTCGCCGGTACCACTTACCAGCGCGGTCGTGTCGCCGGAAATGGCCTCGGGTAAAGTGTGGGTCAGCTATCCCGTCACGCCCATCGAGCAGCCGGAACAAGACGCGTTCACCGATGTGGCCGGAGGTTCCCAGACCACAGAGGTGGCTGCCGCCGCAGAGCAACAGCCACAGACGGCATTTGCCGCGACGGTAGCAAACGGAACGATGACGGTCAGCGAAGCGCTGCCGCCCACCACGCTGGTCCCGCAGGATCCCTCACCAGCACAGGAAGCTGGCGTTGATGAGGTGCCAGCGGTCACCGCCTCCGAGGATTGGCAAGTGGCACAACGCCAGATTGAGCAAGCCGAGCCGGCCGCCGCTGGCACCGTGGCGCAAACGGCCGCAGACCTGTCTCAAGCGCCTGCACAGCCCAATGACGCCTCTGTCGCGTCGGAGGCCGCTGCGTCCTCTGACGCCGCACTCCCCCCGGTTGTGTCGGCGGCGGACAGCGAGACTCTCGGCATGGGGCAGACCACTTCTCCCATCAGCACGCCGCTGGCGCAAAACGGACAGCCGTTGCCGGCAATGCCCAAGGACTCAGTCACGCGCTTTAAGCATCACGCCAGCGCATCGATGACCAAAGTACCTGCGCCGGTTTATACGCCTTCGCCGCGACCGGTCAGCGACTGGCAACGGCCGGACTACCGCTTCGATGGCCGCGGCGCCGCCGGCGGTCACGCCGCGGACCATCAGGCGACCGCACCGGCAACCCGTCCGGACACGCCGGACCCGCTGTAAGCTCCCCTCGCTAAGACCCGCTGCGGCGGGTCTTTTTTTTGTCCTCGGTACGGCCACCATTTTGGCCGGGCGATTATTATCCCCAACCTGACGCCGCCCATTACGACACTCGCTTAGGCGACAGCCTATCGCGAACGTATTTTGGCTACGCGGCCGGCGGGTCACCGGTTTACGCCATTGGTGACCTGCTATTTGACGGATTCACTGGACAAGCAAACGCTGATTGACGGCCAGCGCCAGGGGGTGTTTACCGCCGCCAAACTGTATCCGGCCAATGCCAGCACCAATTCTCAGCATGGTGTCACGAATATTGTCGCCATTTATCCCTTGTTTGACGCCATGCAGAGCATCGGTATGCCGCTTTTTATTCACGGGGAAGTCACGGCGGCAGACATCAATATTTTTGATCGCGAGGCGCGCTTTATTGAACACGTCATGACGCCGATTCGCCGCCAATTTCCGGCGCCGAAGATCGTGTTTGAACATATCACCACCAAAGAAGCCGCCGATTATGTGCTGGCCGGCGATAGGTATTTGGCCGCTACCCTTACCCCGCAGCATCTCATGTTCAACCGCAACCATATGCTGGTGGGAGGCGTGCGTCCGCATCTCTACTTTGCCTATCCTGAAACGCAATGTACATCAGCAGGCATTGCGCGCGGCGGTGGCCAGCGGTTGCGACCTTCTGTTCCTCGGTACCGATACCGCCCCTCACGCGCGCGGACGTAAAGAATCGGACTGCGGCTGTGCTGGCGCATTTTGAAGCTTTTTGTTTGCTAAACGGTCCGCGCTTTTACGGTCTGCCGCTTAACGATGATTTTATTACCCTGCGCCGTGAACCCCATCAGCAACCCGCGCCCATTCCTCTGACGGGCGGTGACGGCGAAACGCTGGTCCCCTTCCTTGCCGAGCAGACGCCCAATTGGACCGTGGTTGACGAAAGCGACCATTAACCCACCGCTCGGGCGCCGTCCGTCGCCCGCATAAAGCGTTGTCGGCATCCGGCGCCGGGGCAGACGCCCCGCCGCCTGTTTGCCCTTGGTGCGAATGTGCCGCCACTCCCATAGCTCTCCCTGTTTTGCCAGCGAACTTCTGACGCAGGGCATTGCGGCGGCGCGGGTTATTGAGGATGCGTCCCCCGTCAGAATACTGTATAAATAAGAGCCTTCCCCGATCATGCTGAAAGACTCAGAACGCCATGTTCAGCTTTCCGTAGTGGAACAGCACACCCGGCTTGAACCGTTCCTTATTCCTGAAGCCGCGTGACTTAATCCTGAGCAGGCGTATTTTACTGTTTAACGACTCCGCACTACCGTTTGACACTCGGTTTTTCATCGCATTCAGGATGCCGTAAAGGCGCTTTGCCACCATCTTGTTAACGCTGGCCATCAGCGCTATTCCGCTGCTCTTTGCCATTATCATTTATTCCTACCTCAGCTTTCGGCTATGGCTGTCATAGCGGCGGTGTCACAGGTCGCGGGCAAGTTCTTTCATGACTCAGCACTGACTGGTTTGGGGTAACACCAAGCGTTCAACTTCCAACCTGTCGGAACTGCGTCCATGCCGATTCTGTTTACCGTAAAATCACAGATAGCGCGAGCGATGAGCCCCTTTCCTGTCTGACGATGGGATGCGTTTCATTTCAGCCATACGTGTTTTATCAACAACGGCGCAGAGCGTTTTTGCCACATGGAAGTGGTCGAAGGCGATTTTATCCACAGCATTGGGAAGATGGATCCAGGCCGCGCTGATATAGGCCATGTTCATGTCCATCGACAGCGTTTTTATCTCGTCCAGTTGGCGATCGCTCAGGCAGCGCAGATAGCTGGCGAGACTCTCCATACCACGGTCACCTGTCAGTTTCAGAGCCCGGCCTTGACGGTCAGAGATAACGGTGACGTACTGATGGCCTTTTTTGAAGGCCACTTCATCCACGCAGAGGTGGCGGGCTGATAAAGGTTTTTTATCCGGGCAAGACCCCGTTTAACGGCGCGCATCAGGATGTCGTCCACGGCATTCCAACTTAGCTCAAGCTGCTTTCTGACGGCATCTACCGTGCTGATTTTGAGCCATGATGAGAGGACAAAGAACTCGAACAACAGCGTGTACCGGCTTCCAGGGCCAGCCCAGGGAACGGGGAGTGTCCGGCAACCGTGTTCAGGGCAATTATGCGAGAAACATCCGCCTCAACCAGTGCCGTGAACTGGCAGGTATCAAGGTGACGCCATTTAGGATGTCGATGGTCATTCATATATAGGCCAGGATTTACCGCAGGTCGGACAGGTTAAAGGCGTATGCTCAGCGATACCGACGGTGACCGTCACAGAACCAGCATTTTTATCGAGGGAGAGGGAATTAACCTGCCACGGCGCGGACAGGTTGAGAATGTGGGCATAGAGAAACTTTTCGTCCATGGCTGGCACCTCAGAGTATCAAGATTGCCATTATAATGCCCCGATCCACCACAACAAGGGAAGGCCGATAAATAAACAGGCACCATTACTGTGAGAGCAGACCAATGCGCATTGAAATCACCCTCGCCAAAGCGACACCGCTTCCTGCTGGTGCCCTCGAGGCGTTGAGCAAAGAATTACATCTTCGTATCGATAAGCAGTTTGCAGACGCCAAGCTGCAGCTACGTTATGCCAGTGCCAATGGCATAAAGGCCCTGGGCGGTAACAAAGAAGACAAGGCGCTCATCACCGACATCCTGCAAGAGACGTGGGAAAGCGCCGATGATTGGTTTGATCCACTCTCGCCATAAACGTGTTTTGTTGTACTGCCGCTTGCCGGGCGCTACCCAGCCTTTTTTTTCTTGTCACTTTCGCCTAAAAACGCAGGCTACCCCTGTAAAAATTTCTAATGCGGCTTATGATAGGAAAAACCATTGCCGCTATCTGTCCAAGACGGCACCACCGCTTTCGGGAAAACACCATGACCTCGGAAAAACCAGAAGAAGCGATGACCTTCGGTGAGTTACTGCAATTGATAAGCGAACAGCAGCGCAGGCTGAGCGTGCTGGAAATTGCTTTTTCCTATCTTTTTTTAGCCTCGATGAAAAAGCGAACCAGTTGCTTATTTATAACCTGATGCTGGAGGCCCAGAATCAAAATCGCGACGCCGTTATGCAGAAATATTTCGCGCAATTAGCGGAAGAGCTGGCCCGACGTGTCACGCCGGTGACGCCGCCTCTCGCGCCGCTGCAGGACTGAAAATGAGCGCCGCTGCAGGCCTCAGCCGCCGGCGCCGGTACGTTCAGTAACCCTTTGCGACGTTTTCTATTACAAAAAAAGTCTCTAATTGCGAAAAAATTAGAAAAGGCGGGTATAATGAAGCTACCTGCGAACCAGGAGATGCCAGAACCTCATTGTCACTCAAACCATAACGAGTCAAATAAGGGGTATATATGGACAGAAAAAACGAAATCATTCATACACACCCGCTGGTCAACTGGGATATCAGTACAGTAGATCCCTATGATGCCATGATGATTCGCCTGCATTATGTTAATTCCCCCGACCAAGCCACTGCTGATGCGGAAGTTGACCGGACTTTGTCGCTGACGACCGATGTTGCCAAGCAGCTGATTTCCATACTTGAAGCCGGTATCGCCAAAATAGAATCAACGGAACACCTGGTTTACCGCAAGCATTAGTTCTGTCACCCCTCATGCGTCCGCAGCTCTGCCGCGGGTGTTTTTGTTTTGCGTTGGCCCTATTTCAGACAGATGACCCTATTCGTGCTTTCAGACTGTCACTACACTTATCCGACTATCCGACGCGGCGCGACGGCCGCCAGAATCCACTCAGGAGCATGAGGGTATGGTTTACGATTTAATCGTCATCAGCAGCAGATCTGTGAGGGCGGCCGCGGGTTATTACGCCACGCAGGCCGGACTGAATGTGCTGATGATCGATGCGGCATTTCCGCCGCACCAGGGCCGGCAGCCACCATGGCGATACGCGTCTTATACGCCATGCCTACGGCGAAGACGAGAAATACGTGTCGCTGCTACAGCGCGCTCAAACCTTATGGCAAACGCTCAGCGATAGCGGCCAAACGCCGGTTTTTCACCTCAGCGGCTTGATAAATCTCGGGCCGCACACATCGCTGTTTATTCAGAATGCCGCCAGCGGTGTAAAACGCCACCAGCTACCTTGCGAATTGATGACCGGTACCGCGGTGAACACCCGCTGGCCGGTATTGCGGGTGCCTGAGGATTATATCGGCGTGTTTGAGCCGCAGGTCGGTTATTTGAAATCGGAGCTGGCGATTGCTTGCTATATTTCACTGGCGGAGAAGCCCGGCTGCGCGCAGCTCTTCAACTGCGGCGTCACGGACATCAACCTCGCCGACGGGGTCGCGCAAGTGGAAACGCGCGAAAGTAACCGTTATCAACGGCGAAAATTGCTGGTCGCCGCCGGCACCTGGGTCAAACAATTACTGCCGATAACGCCGATAA
This sequence comes from Sodalis sp. (in: enterobacteria), assembly GCF_051710625.1. Taxonomy (GTDB): domain Bacteria; phylum Pseudomonadota; class Gammaproteobacteria; order Enterobacterales; family Enterobacteriaceae; genus JBPESN01. The sequence goes on from NZ_JBPESN010000023.1 coordinate 26,797, forward strand.
CGCCGATAATGCCGATAACGCCGATAACGCCGATAACGCCGATAACGCCGATAACGCCGATAACGCCGGTACGCAAGGTGTTTTCCTGGCACCAGGCAGATAAGCGATTCAGCGAAGATAATCATTTCCCCGCCTTCACCGTTGGAGCGCCCGATGGCAAGTTTCCCGGCCCTGGAGAATGCGTGGGTAAACACACCGGCGGTCAGCGCATTACCACGCCGGAGCAGCGTAAACCGTTTGGCTCCCTGGCCGAGGACGGTACGGAGGTGTTTGCTTTTCTGCGCACGTTTTTGCCAGGCGTCGGCGTGTGTCTTAATGGCCAGTCCTGCACCTATGATCTTTCCCCCGACGAGGATTTCATCATTGATGCGCTGCCGGAACACGACAATGTGCTGGTGATATTCGGCCTGAGCGACCACGGTTTTAAATTTGCCAGCGGGCTGGGAGAGATCCCGGCGGCCTTCGCTGAAGGCCGCGACAGCGGTTTCGATTTAACGCCGTTTGTGCTGCGCCGTTTTGCCGTCGGCTAGTCGCTTTCCGTCAACGGCACACCCCAGCCGCGACTAATCGCTTCCCGTTGACGGCAGGCGCGACGCTATTTCTGTGCCGAATCGTCCCCTGTTAATGTCAGTTGCAGGCGTTGATGGGATTTATTAAAGATTTTCATACCGTTTTCCCGGCCGGCGCGGCGCGAGCGCTGCTCGGACAGCGGCAGCGACAGCTCCTCCTGACAACAGGTCACGCTGCAGCAACCCGCATAGTGTTCGGCACAAACGGGGCATTGAATAAACAGCAGATGGCAACCCTGATTACGGCAATTGGTATGGCTGTCGCAGGGGGCGCCGCATTGATGGCAGTGGGCGATAATATCCGGCGTGATCCGCTCGCTCAAACGTTCGTCGAAGACAAAATTTTTGCCGGTAAACTTCAGCGGTAACCCTTGTTCCCGCGCGCGACGCGCGTATTCGATAATTCCGCCTTCCACGTGATAGACATTTTTAAAACCGTTATGCCGCATCCAGGCGCTGGCTTTTTCGCAGCGGATCCCGCCGGTGCAGTACATCACGATTTTTTTATCTTTGTCATGCTGTAACATTTCCACGGCCATCGGCAGTTGCTCTCGGAACGTGTCGGAGGGGATCTCAATGGCCTGGTCGAAATGCCCCACTTCGTACTCATAGTGATTGCGCATATCGACAAACAGCGCTTGCAGATCGTCCGCCAGGGCGTTGACCTCTTCCGCTTTCAGATAATGGCCAACGTTCGCCGGATTGAACGTGGGATCGTCTATACCGTCGGCGACAATCCGCGGCCGCACTTTCATGCGCAGTACCCAGAAAGATTTACCGTCGTCGTCCAAGGCGACATTCAACCGCAGCCCATTTAGCTGCGGATGTGCGGCATACAGCGCCTCGCGCATGGCATCAAAACGGCTTTGCAGCACGCTGATTTGCGCATTGATCCCTTCAGCAGCGATATAAACGCGGCCAAAGACCTGCAGCGCTGAGAGCGTGCGGTAAAGATCATCACGGAAGCCCTGCGGATCACTCAGGGTAAAATAGCGATAAAACGAGACGGTGGTGCGCGGCTCGCTTTCGGCTAACATGCGCGCCCGTAATTCTTGGTTGGAGACCCGGTTATGTAACACTGGCATGCTGTACGTTCCTGTCGGTAGTCAAATTATCGGCGGCCACTACCCCGGCCGCCGGGCCGCATTTTACCGCATTGACGACAAAGCGCCAGCCACGAGGCGAAATTCCCCTCCCCGATTAGCCCGGACGTGCTCGCGCCAGGGCAACAACTTGACGATACCCCGCAGGGCGATCACTATTAGCCACGACCCGTGCCGATTCCGGGGATCTTCCCGGCAGGCCATTCATTGATGAGAGGCCCGCCAATGAGTCATCTGTTCAGCCCTATTGCTTTGGGCAATCTACAGCTTGAAAACCGTATCGTTATTGCCCCCATGTGCCAATATTCCGCCCTTGAGGGGGAAGCGACCTCCTGGCATACCGTGCATCTCGGCCATCTGCCGCTGTCGGGCGCCCGCCCTGCTGATTCTTGAGGCCACCGCGGTCAATCCGGTCGGGCGCATCTCCCCGCAGGATTTGGGGTTGTGGGACGATCAGACCGAGCGCGCCCTGGCGGCCGTAGTGGATACGGTAAAATCCCATTTCCCGATTGCGTTGGGGATCCAGCTAGCGCACACCGGGTGGAAAGCGTCCATCGCACCGCCGTGGTTCCGGCGGACAGTCTCTCGCTCCCGAACGGGGCGGCTGGCAAACGGTCGCGCTGTCGGCGCTTGCTTACGATGATGCCGCGACCAGACCGCAGGCGTTAAGTCTTGATGAAATAGCGGTGCTCAAAGACGAGTTCCTCACCGCCGCCCGACGCGCACAGTGTATCGGTTTTCATCTCATCAAACTGCACGCCGCCCACGGCTATCTGTTGCATCAATTTTTGTCGCCGCTCACCAATCAGCGCAACGATCGGTACAGCGGCAGCCTGGAAAACCGCATGCGTCTGACGCTCGAAGTATTTCAGGCGTTGCGCCAGGCGCCGCCGTTAACCATGGCGGTAGAGGTGCGCATCTCCGCCACCGACTGGGTTGAAAGCGGGTGGGACGAGGCGCAATCCGTGGCGCTGCCGCGGGCGCTAAAAGCGGCCGGATGCGATTATATTCACGTGTCCAGCGGCGGCCTGTTACCGCAGCAGCGCATCAGCGTCGGCCCCGGTTATCAGGTGCCCTTCGCCAGACGGATCCGGCAGGAGACCGGGCTTACAACTTTCGCAGTCGGCATAATAACCGAGCCGGAGCAGGCGGAGGCAATTATCGCCAACAACGATGCGGACGTTATCGTGCTGGCCCGCGGCGCATTGTACGATCCCCACTGGCCCTGGCATGCGGCAGCCAAACTCGGCGCCCAAGTGCAAGGACCCAAGCAATATTGGCGCTGCGAACCCCATGAGGTAAAGGGGCTATTTCGCCGGACGTAGCGTTATCAACCGCTAATTGCACAAAAAGCGCGCGCTTAGGCCAATAATTCCCATAGCGCGACACTTTATTCCACCGCAGCAAAAAAATGCCAGAATATTGCAAGGTATTATAACGGCATGACTGAAGGTACGGGCTCACCCGTAACATTCACATATGGGACGCTATGACCACACTTCCTGTTTTTAATTCTTCTTTGCTGCATCCGCGTTATTGGCTGACCTGGCTGGGTATCGGGGCGCTCTATTTGCTGGTACTGCTGCCTTATCCGCTGCTCTACGCGCTGGGTACCCGTCTGGGACGGCTTGCGATGCACTTCATGCGCCACAGAGAGGTGATCGCGCGCCGTAATCTGCAATTGTGTTTTCCCGCCATGCCGGAAGCGGAGCGTGAAGCGCTGTTGCGGCAGAATTTTGAATCGGTCGGCATGGGGCTTATCGAAACCGGCATCGCCTGGTTCTGGCCTGATTGGCGTATCAAGCGCTGGATCTCCGTCAGCGGCCTGGAGCATATCGCCGGCGCGCGCGCGGAAAACAAAGGGGTGCTGCTTATCGGCATGCATTTTCTCACCCTCGAACTGGGGGGGCGGATTTTTGGCATGTATAACCCCGGTATCGGCGTCTATCGCCCCAACGATAACCCGCTGCTGGACTGGCTGCAAACCTGGGGGCGTATGCGCTCTAACAAATCCATGCTGAATCGGTCGGATATTAAAGGCATGATTCGCGCTTTGAAAAACGGCGATATCATCTGGTACGCGCCGGATCACGACTATGGCCCCAAAAGCAGCGTATTCGCACCACTGTTCGCCGTTCCCCAGGCCGCGACCACCGCCGGCACCTATCTGCTGGCCAAAACGGCCAAACCGGCGGTGATCCCGTTTATGCCGCGCCGTTTGCCTCAGGGGCACGGGTATGAGCTGTTGATTTTGCCCGATGAACGCGACATGCCGCTGGATAGCGATATTGCCGCCGCCAGCTATATGAACAAGGTGGTGGAGCAGGGGATACTGCGGGCGCCGGATCAGTACATGTGGCTGCATCGGCGCTTTAAGACCCGCCCGCCCGGCGAACCTTCGTTGTACCGCTGATTCTTGCCGCATTCGGCCTCCGCCGGCGCGGGGATTGCGAAAACCCGCGCAAAAAACGGTCGGTGAAATTGCCCCTGCCGCCTTTTCGGCGCATACTGTGTCCCTGACTTAATCTCCACCGGCGAGAGCGTTCCCAGCCCTGTAGTGTTGTCGACCGCCGTACATATCTAAACAGGACGTCACGACGCCGGTACCGACTCTTATCAATTGGAAACGTAATCTTTTCGTGGCCTGGCTGTGCTGTTTTCTCACCGGCGCCGCCTTCAGTCTGGTCATGCCTTTCCTGCCGCTCTACGTTGAACTTCTTGGCGGTGTCTTTTCCCGAAAAACTGAATCTGTGGTCCGGCGCGATATTTAGCATCACCTTCCTATTTTCCGCCATCGCGTTGCCATTTTAGGGCGGGCGGGCCGACAGAAAAGGCCGCAAAGTGATGCTGCAGCGCTCGGCGCTGGGCATGGCAATTGTGATGATGCTGATGGGACTGGACTGGCTCAGAACGTCTGGCAGTTTCTTGTACTGCGCGCGCTGCTCGGGTTGCTTGGCGGCTCCGTGCCCAACGCCAACGCACTGATCGTCACCCAGGTGCCGCGCAACAAGAGCGGCCTAGGTACGCTATCCACTGGCGCGGTCAGTGGCGCGCTGATAGGGCCCGCTAATCGGCGGTCTGCTGGCAGATCTCTACGGTTTACGGCTGGTGTTCTTCATTACCCCGCTGGTGTTGCTTATTTGCTTTATCACCACCGTGCTGTTCGTTCAGGAGCATTTCACTCCGGTACCCAAAAAGGACATGCTCTCTGGCCGGCAGGTACTGGCCTCGCTGAAAAATCCGCGTCTGGTGCTGAGCCTGTTCATCACCACCCTTATCATCCAGGTTGCTACCGGCTCCATTGCGTTTATCCTCACCCTGTATGTCCGCGAACTGGCTGGCAGTTCGCAAAATCTGACGTTTATCAGCGGTATGATTGCCGCCGTGCCAGGCATGGCGGCGCTATTGAATGCGCCGCGTCTGGGCAAGCTCGGCGATTGGGTCGGTCCAGAACACATATTAATTAGCATAATGGCATTATCGGTACTGCTGCTCATTCCCACGTCATTCGTGCAGGCCCCCTGGCAGTTAGGCTTATTGCGCTTTCTGCTGGTCGCCACCGATGGCGCGCTGCAGCCGGCGGTGCAAACCCTATTGATTTATAACCCATCCAGTCAGGTTGCGGGCCGTATCTTCAGCTACAATCAGTCGTTTCGCGATGTGGGCAACGTCAGCGGGCCGCTGCTCGGCGCCTTTATCTCGGCCAGCTACGGTTTCCGGGCGGTGTTTTTTGTCACGGCGCTGGTGGTGATGTTTAACGTGGTGTATTCCTGGTGGAGTCTGCAGCGCAGCGCAGTGCGGCACGCATCAAATTACCTCGTGATTGAGCGCCTGAAAAAGGGCGGCGCGTATAAACGCCGCCGCCAAAATCGGCCGGCGCAAGGGGGATTGACGATCAGCTGCGGCTGGGGCGCCCGCCATTGGGGCGCCCTGAAAACCGCGGCTTTTTATGGCTGAGGCGCGTTCTGTCCTGGTTTTGGCGCCGATTTACCGCCGTGCTCATCCCCGGCGCCCGGACCGTGGTCCGGTATCGCCACAACGGCCACCCGCACCTGATAATGCACGCCCTTGGCGGCTGGCGGCTGGATGCTAGTCAATTTCTGCAGGCTATCCGCCGGATTTCCGCTGGCCATCAAGGCGCAGAAAAGCTCACTGCCGCGGCAAAAACCCTCACCGTGGCCGCCAGGACCACCGGGACCGCCGCGAGGCCCCGGAAACGGCGGTAACAACGTTCCCTGCGAGGGCTGACCGTATTGCGCGCCAGGGGGGACCCAGCGTCGGGGTATTGCCGGCGCCGGCCGTCGGAGCAGCCAGCGCGCCGCGGCTCGCCAGACCGGCGGTGGTCATCAGGGCCATAGCCAGTAACGTATTGCGCATCATCTTGTTTTCTCCTCTACATCGGGTTCACCCCTTCACTGTAGCGATTCTCGGCAGGCCCGTGCTGACCTTTGCGAAACCTTTACCCCTTGCCGCGACCTTCTTTGCAAAATCCCGTCGCCGGAAACATCCCTGGGGGGGGGGAATCAGCCGGTTATTGGGCAGCTCTCCCTCGCTCGCGCCGCCGATAACGCTTTTTTCTTCTGCTATCCACTGTTTAGCGAGCGGTACTTGCATCTTTGGCCAGAGCAACAATAATTACTTTTACGCCCGTATTCGGTGTGACGGCCTCTGCCCCCTCATGTTGAGTGGCAAGCATTTCTGGATTCTTAAGGGGAACGATGGATTAGCCGGAAGCCCTTTACTAGTGCGGCTTACAGTGATTTTACTGATTCTGGACTCGTCGCAAAAAAATGAGCGAAAAATGATTTTTTTGCACTATATTCTGAACTAGATTGATTGTAATTTAGATAAGTTTGAAAGTCGTTTAAAAATTCTCTCATTAACAATTGTGTTGCTAAAAATAAACAAGAAATTTATAGTTTTTTAAACGGCTTTTTTGCGTTTGCTTGCTAGGCTATCTTCTGATGCTACTTTACCAACCTCACTAGCCCCCTTTTTGATTTGGTCATAGAGCCGCATTAGACGCTCTTTTTCTTCAGGAGGAAGCTGTAAGATTTTTATGTTCAGATCATCACTTAGGCTAAGAAGTGTAGTGGCACACTGAATTTGGCCACCTGAACAGAGGTGATATGCTCACCTCAGAACAACACGGGTGCACCAATGAAAAGAAGAAATTTTAGTCCTGAATTCAAACGCGAATCCGCTCAACTGGTT
>NZ_JBPESN010000024.1:0-33094 GCF_051710625.1 Sodalis sp. (in: enterobacteria)
ACTATATCGTGGGATATTACAGCGCACTCAGGCCGCATGAATATAACGGTGGGTTGCCACCAAACAAATCAGAAAATAGATACTGGAAAAAGGCTAACGCGGTGGCCAGTTTTAGTTGACCACTACATACCGTTACCTCATGACACAGTGTAGGAGGGGCGTTATGCCCGCCACAGATAAGCGTCTATACGTTTAGATGTCTAAATAGAAAATGACTGAATTTACGAGTTTTGTCAATCAATTCATTGTTGCCGGAGGCGAGTAATATTCAAGGAGCGTAAATAATTTTCAATTTTGCCAAGTGAGTCTGAAACGGTTACAACCTGGGAGGTAAGAAGATCTCGCACATAGCGCGGGGAAAAAGCCTTGGACGGTTTCTTTTAAATAAAGAAGACGGGCATTCCCGCAATGCATTGGCGCACGACGCGGCGAGAAGAAGCCGATTATTCACTACCGGAATGGGCCCCCTGGGGCGCAACGTGGAACGCTATCGCCATCTGGCATGTCGACCGCGGCGCCGGACATCCTCGCGCTGCCCGCTCAGAGCAATTGCGCCAGACGGTTAAGATCCGACTGGATAGCCCCGGCGGTGACATCCCGTCCCGGCGCCAGGGCCGCGAATGACCAGCGGATTATCGCGGTACCAGCGACTCTCGATAGCGAATACGTTATCGCAGGGCAGCAACGAGGCCATCGGGTGCTCCCGCCGTACCGCCTCCACCCCCACCCGTGCCTTGCCGTTAGCCTCGAAACGGGCGATATAGCGCAGCACCAGCCCCATCTCCTGCGCCGCCTCCAAACGCTGTAGCATGTGTTCGTTCAGCGCCTCGCCGCCTTCTTCAAAGAAGTGATCCACTGACCCCACTTCATGCCCGGGCGCCACCAGCGATTCGACCCAGACCTGATTGGGTTCGATGGCGTACCCCGCCTCGCGAGCCAGAATCACCAGCTTACGCATGACATCCTGGCCGGAAAGATCGACGCGCGGGTCCGGCTCGGTCAGGCCCTGCTGCCAAGCCTGTTCCACCAGTTCGGTGAAGGGCACGCTGCCGTCAAACTGTAAAAACAGCCACGACAAGGTCCCCGAAAAGATACCGCTAATAGAGAGAATGCTATCACCGCTGTCCAGCAAATCCCGCGCCGTATAGTTCACCGGCAGTCCGGCGCCCACCGTCGCGTTGTAAAGCCAGTGGCGGCCGGTCTTGGCGAAGGCATCACGCACCTGGCGGTAGTTATCACCGTCAGACGCGCCCGCCAGCTTGTTGGTGCTGATGACGTGAAAACCGTAGCTGGCAAAATCCAGATACAGATCCGCCACGGCTTCGCTGACGGTCACATCCAGCACTACCAGATCGTCATAAGGATGGGAGCGCATCCACAAAAACAGATCTTCCGGCTCCGTGAGCGTCGCCTCATCATTGAAAAAGGCCAGCGCTCGGCTGGCGTCAAGCCCGTCGTAACTCAGCACGCTGCGCTGGCTGTCTACCACGCCGCTGAGAACGAATTCAAAACCGGTACGCGCCGAGAGATTTTTTTGCTCGTGGGCAAAAAGCTCCAGCCAGCGCGAACCGATATTGCCCTTGCCGAACAGCATCAGGCCGATACGTTTTTCGGCGCGGAACAGCGAGGTGTGCAGCCCCTGAATGACATGCTCGGTAGGCCCTACGCGCAGCACCGCCACCAGACTGATGCCGTCCTCTGCCTGCCAGAAAAATTCAATGGGTTGATATTTAAGCTGCTGATAAAAACGGTGGCTGTGCAGCGGGTTTTTCGCCACGCCGGCGCCCACCAGCGCGACCAGCGCCACGCCTTCGCGCAGTTGCAGATGCGCCGGCAGATCGGCCTGTTCAAGAATACGCAACGCGCTGCCGGCGACCTCGGAGGTGTAGCACAGCTGCAGCAAACGCCGGTCGCGATGGACCCCCACCGCCAGCGGTTTGATCTGCGCACGTTTCAACGCCAGCTCCATCTCTTTGTGAGCCAACGCGAAGTCGTGCTGCGACGGGATTCTCAGCTCGATCAGGCAGACGTCATCATGGCTGGTGACAATCTTGGCGCCGGTACCAGAGGCCAATACCCGCTTAATGCGCGTCGAACCCTGCTCCGGCTGATAGCTGCAGCGCAAAAGCAAATCAATATCGCTACCGGAAACCGGCTGCAGTGTACGGGCGTGCAGGACCGGCGCTGCCAGCCGCGCGAGTTCGCTGGCTTCATCCAGACGCAGCAGTGACAACAGACAGGCATCTTTCACCTTGCGCGGATCGGCGCTGTAAACGCCGGCCACATCGCTCCAGATAGTGACACGGGCTACGCTTGCCAGCGCGCCAATCTGGGTGGCGGAATAATCGCTGCCGTTACGGCCGAGCAACACCGTCTCCCCGGCCTGGTTGCGGCAAATAAAGCCCGTGACCACCAGCCGCCTGGAAGGATGTTGCGTCAACAATTGCTGCAACAGCGGCCAGGAACGGCCCTCATCGACCTGGGGTTGAGCGGCGCGTTCGGCGCGCAGAAAATCTCGTGCGTCCAGCCACTGCGCTTCCATATCCCGCTGGCTGAGCAGCGCGGCCATCAGCCGCGCCGACCAGATTTCACCATAGCCGACCACCTCGGCGTACACCGCGTCGGTTATGGGACCATCCAGCAATGCCGCCAGCCACTCCAGGTCGCGAATGAACGCGCTAAGCAACCCTTCAGCGTCTGCGGGAGACAGCAAACCGCTAATCAGTTCGCTTTGATAGCGGCGTAAATTCTGCTGCACCTGGTGGGCGGACAGGCGATCGCTTTGGCTCAGCGTCAGCCAGCTTATCAGCTGGTTGGTCGTGCTGCCCGCCGCGGAAACCACCATCAGATCGCCGGGCCGGCTGTACTCGCCCATAATCCCCGCCACCCGCTGGTAGCATTTCACGTCGGCAAGGCTACTACCGCCAAATTTATGCAATTGACGGCCGGGCGGGCTGTCCGCGCTTACTAATGGACTCATGCTTACCTCTGTAGTGCCGCCTGGAAAGCCTGTTCCAGATCGGCAATTAAATCTTGGCTATCTTCAATCCCGACCGACAGGCGCAGCAGCATTTCACCGATACCGGCACGGGCGCGGGCTACCGCCTCCATTCCCGCGTGCGTCATGGTCGCGGCGTGGGAATAAGACTTTCCACGCCACCCAGCGATTCAGCCGGCCTAAATAGTGTCAACGCGGCCAGGAATTAGCGCAGCGTGGTTTCGTCGCCGTCCAGTTCAAAACTGAGCATCGCGCCAAAGCCGCTTTGCTGACGACAGGCAATTTCGTGCCCCGGATTCTCCGGCAGGTCAGGATAATACAACTTTTTCACCTGCGGATGTTGCTGTAAATACGCGACAATAGCTTGGGGATTACTCTGCTGTTGCTGTATACGCGGCGTGAAGGTCCGTATTCCGCACAGCAGCAGATAGCTGTCGAACGCGCTGCCGGTCACGCCAATATTGTTGCCCCACCACGCGGGTTCGATGGCCACATCCGCCTCGCGGGCAATCACCGCCCCCGCGACCACATCGGAATGCCCGTTAAGATATTTGGTGCAGGAGTGCACGAGCAGATTGGCGCCCAGCGCCAGCGCCTGCTGCAGCGCCGGACTCACAAAGGTGTCGTCCACCACGCACGATGGCGGCGATATCCACCACCCGCAAGAGTGGGTTGCTCGGGGTTTCAATCAGCACCAACTTCGGTTTGGCGGCCAGCGCCTGAGCCAGCGTTTGCGGGTTTGCCTGATCCACGAACTTCACCCGATAGGCGCCGCGTTTGCTCAGACTGTCGAACAGCCGATAGGCTGCCGCCATAACAATCATGCGGCGCCACCAGCAAATCGCCGGGTTTGAGAAAAACCATACATACCAGATGAATAGCCGACATTCCGCTGCTGGTCATCACAGCGCCCGCACCGCCCTCCAGTTCCGCCGGGGCACGCTGCACGACGTCGCGCGTCGGATTACCACGTCGGGAGTAGTAGTGGACGCGCGGCTGGTTGAACTCGGTAAAGTTATAGGTACTTGAGAGGGTAATCGACGGAACGACACAACCGAATTGCTCGTCGTTATTCAACCCGCTGCGAACTGCGATGGTGGCCTGCTTGCGCGTCATGGTGTCGCATCCTGACTAATGCTAAAAGTGAGGTGAAAAAATAAACCGCGCAAAGATAGACGTTAATACATCTGGACATCTAAACTTCTTTGCGTATAGATTGAGCACAGCAACAATAACCGCTAAAATTATGCTGGTTTAAACTGTTAAAACCAGTCCAAATGTTGTAGCGCAGGCGAACGGCGAGGTCGAGGCCGAAACGATAGGAAATGGTGATAAACAGCAAATTTAGCCGGCATTAAGTAGAGCTTTTCCCGCATATACGGCATAATTAGCGAACTTTCTGCAATTTATATTCATTCGTTGAGACATTAAGGTATCCCATGGCGGAATGGAAAGGTGAGTATGTCAGCCCTTATGCTGAACATGGTAAAAAAAACGTACAGGTCAAAAAGATTACGGTATCCATTCCGCTGAAGGTTCTCAAAATTCTGACCGACGAAAGAACCCGGCGCCAGGTGAATAATCTGCGCCATGCCACCAACAGCGAGCTGCTGTGTGAAGCGTTTTTGCACGCCTTCACTGGCCAACCGCTGCCGGACGATCACGATCTGCGCAAAGAGCGTAACGATGAAATCCCGGAAGTGGCGAAGGATATGATGCGTGAAATGGGGATCGATCCCGATACGTGGGAATATTAACACCACGCCACCCAACCGCGACGTAGTGGCACACAGAACCGCCGTCGCTCGTTATCCGGCAAAATACGACATCTCTGAGGTCGTTTACTCTCCGCACGCCGCGGGTACTGTTTGTTACTCGGTGTTGACCTGTCACAGGGTCATGTTAACCCGCGTGTGCCAAATCTGTGCCGTCATAATGGCTAAACCTGCATCATGTCGATTGCTGTGCATTGGCTAATGCCCACGCCTCGCATGATTGACGGTCTCGGGCGCTTAGGGGAGTGGGCTGATGCTGCTTGGGGGGTTGCGGTAAACAGGATCTCAACGGGTATTGTTGAGATCCCTGATTTCATTGTTGTTATCGCGTCAAGCCACAAAACCTGAGGACATAATAGCGCCCGGCAGCTTGACTATCGGGATGCCACGCCTAATCAGATAGACATGAAACAGGTCGGAAAAGAACAGATTGACGCCGCCAAATCAACGTTCTTCAGATTGAAGACAACCCTTCAGCACCCTTCAGATTGCTGCCGACCGATTAGCGCCATTTAGATTGCTACCAACCAAGTTAACGAAGCTCAGATCGGCATCAACCAGCTCGGCTTGGGCAAGATCCGCCTCAGCCAGGTTAGCAAAGGTCATATTGGCTTTGGTTAAGTAAGCGCCGTTTAGCCGCGCCCTAGACAAATTTACCTCCGCCAGATTAGCGCTAATCATCTCTGCATCGATCAGGTTGGCTTCGGAGATATCCGCTTTGATAAAAATAGCATTGGACAAATCAGCACCATTCAGACGCGTTCACAATAAATGCGCTTCCGTCAGATTAGCACGGACCAGTTTAGCGTCGATTAAGAGAGTATCCTTCAGCTCAGCGTTAATCAGCGTAGCGTTGGCCAGATCGGTTTTTGTCAGGTCAGCCCGGGTGAGATCAGCGCCGGTCCGATCAGCACCGCTGAGATCAGCCCGCACCAAATTAACGCCGGCCAAGGTGGCGTCTTCCAGGTTAGCATCGGTCAATATTGGCACGGAAAAGACTCGTATCGGTCAAATCAGCCCCCGACAGATCAAAACCGGCCAGATTGGCTCCGACCAGGTTCAATTTACCTTGTTCTAAAATAACGGGGTCTTAAGAAAGGTGAAATTCGTTTCTAAGCATTAATCTTCGGCAAACATCGTGGTATGTCTTGAGATCAATTTTATGACTGACAGCATGGCTACCTGCCCCAACTTTCACCGTAACTTTTTTTCATCGTTGATTATGGATGGAAGTTTGAACGATACTTGATAGCCACTGACATCATGCAAAATGATATCCCTCAGCTCGGTAATATCTGTTCCCTTGAGGGCTTCGACCATTTTATCCATCACTACCGTGTATAAATTTTTCTTTTCTCGCCGGATACCGCCAAATGTCAAAATATCTAATAAATGCTGGAGAATACCTGTCGGCGACGTAGCATTTTTCATGGCGTGAGATGAGCCGGTGCCCGCGGTGCAAGCAAATTTCAAGGTAGCGTTGATGGAGGTATTAGCTGTAACCATACTCTCCTCTTTAGGATAAATGAATGCATGCTGGTTAAACAACGCGTAAGCGATGTAGGAAAGTAAAAACTATTTTCAGGCATATAGCCTGCGCCTAAAGTGGCGTCATTGCCGTCTATTAAGGGTTGAGTAGTTTAATCAAATCTATTCCTCTACAAAGAGATTATTTAGGCCTTGGCCTAGCATTGCTGCCGTTATTTCATTCACGCAAGAACACAACGCAAGTTAACATGACGTGTTCTCGATATATTCTTTTTCTATTGAAATATAAATTCAGCGACGTCCTTCGCAAGTAATGCGTGCATGTTATTGTAGTATTTTTTGCAGACGGCGGTAATAAGGTGAATATCTTATTCGAGGCATGACCGTTTCGCGCACGCTTATTAATGGATTAACTCCTGACTATGCTCAAATAGGGTACATTATTAATCAATAATAGCCATAAATAAGACGCTGGTATTAATGATGATTAAACTGTAGGAGAGGTAATGAAATGAAACCCGGAAAAAAGTTATTGCCGGGGCAATAACCCTAAAACGGCGGTGACCTGAAATGCCATGCTAAGCACAGTGAGACGGAAAGCGTGAACCCGCTGCGGGTAAGACTCAGGAAATCTTTTTCGACAAGTGACTTGGTAAAAAAGCGCCAACGGCGCCTTTTCTCTTTACCAGCAGGGCAATTATTTCTTGCCAACTGGAATACTGAAACGCTTATTGAAGCGATCAACACGACCGCCAGTATCAACCACACGTTGTTTACCGGTGTAGAACGGATGGCAAGCGCCGCAAACGTCCAGATTCAGGTCATGGCCCACGGTGGAGCGGGTCTTGATAACATTACCGCAAGAACAGGTAGCAGTAATTTCTTGGTAATTCGGATGAATATCTTTTTGCATGGAAAACCTCTTCCTAAGGCCGCGTCGCTATCCAGTCTACTTTAGCTAGACACCACGCGAATGGAGTTTATCACTTTAATGCCGGATAACATCGAAGGCGACGAATCATACAGAATGCCGTCAATCTTTGCAAACAGAATCCGCACATCAAAGACGACACAGTGTACACTAGCAGCACTTTTTTGCCACCCAGGATGGATGCATGTCCGTTGTAAACGTCGCATTACCGGTGCCGCTGGCTCGGATATTTGATTATCTTTTGCCCGCTGACGCGGCGCCGGCGATCGGGGGGCGGGTCCGGGTTCCGTTTGGTCAACGTCAGGCCATTGGCATCGTTACTGCCGTACGCGATCACAGCGAGGTGGCCCTGGACAAGTTAAAGCCCATCAGCGACGTCCTCGACAGTCAGTCACTGTTTCCGGACAGCCTGTGGCGCATCCTGAACTGGGCCATCGGCTATTACCATTATCCCGCCGGCGAAGTGCTGTTCCACGCCTTACCCGTTCTGCTGCGCCAGGGCAAACCTGCGACGATGGCGCCGCTGTGGCAGTGGTTCGCTACGGAACAGGGGCGCAGCACGCTCCCCGACAATTTGAAGCGGGCACCCAAACAGCAACAGGCGCTGGCGGCGCTGCTGCGGGGGGCGGTGTATCGCCATCAGGTGAGCGAGCTACAGCTGTCCGACACGACGCTGCAGGCGCTACGCGCCAAAGGGTTATGCGATTTGCGGCCCCAGGCGGTGGACACGCACGACTGGCGACCCGGGTTCCGGGTTAACGGCGAACGGCTGCGGCTGAATACCGAACAGGCCACCGCCGTCGGCGCTATCCGCAGCGAGGATGACCGGTTTGCCGCCTGGTTGCTGGCCGGCGTGACCGGCTCCGGCAAAACCGAAGTGTATCTAACGGTGCTGGAAAATATTCTCGCCAAAGGCCAACAGGCGCTGGTGCTGGTGCCGGAAATCGGCCTGACGCCGCAAACCATTGCTCGCTTTCGCGAGCGTTTCAATGCGCCGGTTAAGGTTCTGCACTCGGGGCTAAACGACAGTGAACGGCTGGCGGCTTGGCTGAAAGCGCGGCGCGGTGAATGCGCTATCGTCATCGGCACCCGTTCGGCGCTGTTCACCCCCTTCGCCCGGCTGGGAATTATCGTCATCGACGAGGAACATGATAGTTCCTATAAGCAGCATGAAAGGTGGCGTTATCACGCGCGCGATCTGGCGGTTTTTCGCGCGCGGGAAGAAAAGATACCGATTGTGCTTGGCACCGCCACCCCCGCTCTTGAAACTCTTTATAATGTGCAGCAGAAAAAATACCGCCAGCTTACGTTGGGCAAACGCCCCTGCAGCGCCCGACCCGCAGGCCAGCAATTGCTGGATATGAAGGGGCTTGCGCTGACCCACGGCCTCTCGGCGCCGCTGCTAGATAAAATGCGTGCGCATTTACAGGCTGGCAATCAGGTCATGCTGTTTCTGAACCGGCGCGGCTTCGCGCCGGCGTTGTTGTGCCACGAATGCGGCTGGATCGCCGAATGCCAACGCTGCGATCACTATTACACGCTGCATCAACATCAGCGTCAGTTGCGCTGCCACCACTGCGACAGCCAACGCCCGCTGCCGTATCAATGCCCGCAGTGCGGTTCTACCCAGCTGGTCGCGGTCGGGTTAGGCACCGAGCAATTGGAGGCGGCGTTGACGCCCTTGTTTCCAGGCGTGCCGGTGACGCGCATCGATCGCGACACTACGGTGCGTAAAGGCGCGCTGGAAGATTACCTGGATCAGGTACAGCGCGGCGGCGCGCGCATTTTGATCGGCACTCAGATGCTGGCCAAAGGTCACCATTTCCCGGATGTCACGCTGGTGTCGTTACTGGACGTGGACGGCGCACTATTTTCCGGTGATTTTCGCGCCGCCGAACGTTTCGCCCAGTTGTATACGCAAGTTGCCGGCCGCGCCGGCCGCGCCGGCAAGCAGGGAGAGGTTTTGTTACAGACTCACCATCCAGAGCATCCCCTGCTGCAAACGTTACTGCATCGCGGTTATATGGATTTTGCTCAGCAGACCCTGGAGGAACGTCGCCAGGCGGGGTTGCCGCCCTTTACCAGTCATATCCTGTTTCGCGCGGACGATCACGACAATCGCCAGGCGGGGCTGTTTCTCGATCAATTACGTCAACTGCTGGACGCCAGCTTGCTGCGTGACAATGCCTTATGGCTGATGGGACCGATCCCCGCGCTGGCGCCCAAGCGCGGCGGACGTTTCCGCTGGCAATTGCTGCTGTCCCACCCTTCGCGTCCACAGCTACAGCGCCTGGTCGCCGCCAGTTTACCGCTGGTAAGCACCCTGCCCCAGGCGCGCAAAGTGAAATGGTCTTTGGACGTAGACCCGCTCGATAACTGAGGGCACGTTTTTGCGATCCCGCTTCGGCAATGACGTAAAAAAGAATTTCGGCAGACTCCTGGCCTCTTCTCGCCAACGCGGGATCTGATACAAAGGAGGGGTGCCGTCAAGTATGAACAGGGACAGGGAGGCCCTCAGGAGTGATGCGTGGAACCAAAAAGAAGCCGTGCTTGCCCCTCAACAATGAGGGATGTGGCGCAGCAGGCGGGCGTTCCCACCGCGACCGTCTCGCGGGCGCTCATGCGGCCGGAATAAGGTGTCGTCGGCGACGCTGCAGCGGGTGCGGCGGGCGGCGTTTAACATTGGCTATGCGTTGCTCTATTCTGGCCGGCTGATAAAAAGCCACGAAAGCGCCACGCTTCTGGCATTAGCCTGATAGCGGCGACTCGCATCTTAGCGAGGTGCTGCACGGCAGCCGCCGCCCAGGGTTATTGGCTGCTGCTGCTCCCTTATCGCCCTGCGCCGGCGCAGAAAAAAAACCTAAGCGACGTGATCTGCGGCAGAGCGATTGATGGTATGTTGCTGCTTGGCGCTGATGTGCCGTTTTGCCTGAATGGCGATGTGCCATCCCCTTTGCCGCCGATGCTCATGGTGAATAAATACGTGCCGGCGCAGGCGCTGCCAACGGTGCATACTGATAATCTGACCGCAGCCTGGGGGGCAGTGGATTATCTTCACCGGCTTGGGCACCGCTGTATCAGCGGTTCAGCGCAGTTGCCCGCGTGCCGGCTGCGCCTGGAGGGGTATTGGCAGGCGCTGCAGCGCCACGGCATAATGCCGCGAGAATAGAGCATCCTCCTGGGCCCGCTGACGTGCCAGACCGGCAAAGCGGGACTTAACATGTTGATTTCACAACTACAGCCGCCTACCGCTATTTTTTGCCATAGCGATATGATAGCGCTGGGTGCATTAGCGCTGGCGAAGCAGCCAGGCCTCAGGGTACCCGAAGAACTTTCCCTGACCGGGTTTGGCAATCTGGCGGCGACGTCCTACTGCTGTCCGCCGCTGACGACGGTGGCGCCACCCTGTTATCGTATTGGCCGCGAAGCAGTGCTGTTACTCTTGCGCTAACTCAGGCAACATGCCGCAGGGGCAGCATCAATAATGCTCGACAGTGAATTAATCATACGCGGCACCAGCGCCCTGCCGCAGACGCATCACTAATGCGCTTTCGGAATGCTGACACTGGTCAAATATTATTGCCTTCAGTAACATGACGGCCTGATGATTATCTCAAATTTAGCGAAACGATAGTGGCACAAAGAGACTATGTAGGCCGTGCCAAGTCCTCGGGCACGCGGCGCAAAACGACCAACCGTAAAAAGAAACCTTCCTCCTCCGGCACGTCCAAAACGATGATCGCACTGGCGGCGGCCGTATTGATTACATTTATTGGCGGTCTCTATTTCATCGCGCACAACAAATCGGAAGATGCGGTGATTGTGCCTAACCGCGGCAAGAACGCCGGCAACGGGCTACCGCCTAAGCCGGAGGAACGCTGGCGCTATATCAAAGAGCTGGAAAATTGTCAGATTGGCGTACAGTCGCCAACCGAGCCCACCGCGGGCGGCGAGGTGAACTCTCCGGCGCAGTTAACTAATGAACAGCGCCAGTTGCTGGAGCAGATGCAGGCGGATATGCGCCGGGAGCCTACGCATCTGAACGAAGTCCCCTACAACGATCAAAGTAAAACGGCCGGTGCGGCGCAAACGCGTCCGACGACGCAAGCGCCGCGCAATCCTTTCAGTCAGCAACCCGTGCAGGCCCCGCGCCAGGCGGCACCGACCACGGTCGCGCCGGCACCGATTCAACCGGTGCAGAAGAGTGCCGAGGCGGGCGCGGTGAAAGAGACGCCGAAAGAGAAACCGCAGCGCTGGCTGGTTCAGTGCGGCCCGTTCAAGGCGATGGACCAGGCGGAGTCGGTCCGGGCACAGCTGGCATTCGCCGGTATTGAAAGCCGCATCACCACCGGCGGCGGCTGGAATCGCGTCCTGCTGGGTCCCTATTCCAGCCGCGCCGGCGCCGATAAGATCCTGCAAAGCGTGCGCGCTACCGGGGTATCAAATTGCATCCCCGTTGCCGCCGGGGGTTGAAAACCCCGAATCCCACCCCATTTAATAGTTATCCTCGCCTCGTATTCTTTACGAGGCGCTCACCATTTCCATTCCAAGGGGTTGCTCGTGACAACAATCGTAAGCGTACGCCGCAAAGGGCATGTCGTCATCGGTGGTGACGGACAGGCTACTCTGTGTAATACCGTCATGAAAGGTAACGTGCGCAAAGTTCGCCGCCTATATAATGACAAAGTTATCGCGGGCTTCGCCGGTGGCACCGCGGATGCCTTTACCCTGTTTGAACTGTTTGAACGTAAATTGGAAGTCCATCAGGGCCATCTGGTCAAAGCCGCGGTTGAATTAGCCAAAGACTGGCGTACCGACCGCATGCTGCGCCGTCTGGAAGCCCTGCTGGCGGTCGCCAATGAATCAGCCTCGCTCATTATCACCGGCAATGGTGACGTCATTCAGCCGGAAAATGACCTTATCGCTATTGGCTCCGGCGGCCCTTATGCCCAGTCGGCTTCGCGCGCGCTGTTGGAAAACACCGAACTGGGCGCCCGCGAGATCGTCGAAAAAGCGTTGGGAATTGCTGGTGATATCTGTATTTACACCAACCAGTTTTACACTATTGAAGAATTAACGTCCAAAGCGAAGGATCCTGAAAATGTCTGAAATGACCCCACGGGAAATCGTCAGTGAACTCGATGGCTATATCGTCGGCCAGCACAACGCCAAGCGGGCCGTGGCTATCGCGTTGCGTAACCGTTGGCGTCGCATGCAACTGGACGAAGCGCTGCGCCATGAAGTGACGCCGAAAAATATTCTCATGATTGGCCCCACCGGCGTCGGTAAGACGGAAATCGCCCGTCGCCTGGCAAAACTAGCCAACGCCCCGTTCATCAAAGTCGAGGCCACCAAATTCACCGAAGTCGGCTATATGGGTAAAGAAGTGGATTCCATCATCCGCGACTTGACCGATGCGGCCGTCAAAATGGTGCGTCTGCAATCCATTGAACAAAATCGTTTTCGCGCCGAAGAGCTGGCGGAAGAGCGGGTGCTGGACGTCCTGATCCCACCGGCTAAGAATAACTGGGGCCAACCGGAGGAGAGCGGCGAGCCCTCCAGCGCGCGCCAGAATTTCCGTAAAAAGCTGCGCGAAGGCCAGCTGGATGAGAATAAAATTGAAATCAATCTCGCCTTGGCGCCGATGGGCGTTGAAATCATGGCGCCTCCCGGCATGGAGGAGATGACCAATCAGCTGCAATTGATGTTCAAAAATCTGGCCGGCCAGAAACAGAAGCCGCGCAAGATAAAGATCAAAGAGGCCATGAAGCTGCTGGTGGAGGAAGAGGCTGCCAAGCTGGTGAATCCCGAAGAACTGAAAGAGAAGGCGATCGAAGCGGTAGAGCAGCACGGCATCGTATTTATCGATGAAATCGATAAAATCTGCAAACGGGGCGAAGTATCCGGACCGGACATTTCCCGGGAAGGGGTGCAGCGGGACCTGCTGCCGCTGGTAGAAGGCTGTACGGTCTCAACCAAGCACGGCATGGTGAAAACGGACCATATCCTGTTTATCGCCTCCGGCGCGTTCCAGGTTTCCAGCCCGTCGGATTTGATTCCCGAACTACAGGGCCGTCTGCCGATCCGCGTCGAGCTTGAAGCCCTGACTACCGAGGATTTTGAGCGCATCCTGACCGAACCGAGCGCCTCGCTCACCACCCAATATATCGCGCTGATGGCGACCGAAGGAGTGAGCATCACCTTCAGCGAGGATGGCATCAAGCGGATCGCCGAAGCGGCCTGGCAGGTGAACGAGCACACTGAGAATATCGGCGCCCGTCGTCTACATACCGTTCTGGAGCGTTTAATAGAAGATATTTCCTATGACGCCAGCGAGTGGAACGGTAAAACTATTTCTATTGATGCGGATTATGTTCGCGGCCACCTGGATGAGTTAGTATCTGATGAAGATTTGAGCCGCTTTATCCTGTAACGCATTTTAGGGTAATCGACATCCGCAACGGGAGGCTCGGGCCTCCGTTTTTTTCGGCGCGACCCCCACCGTAGAGAAGAGTGCATACTGTAGTGCTCAACTAAAACTGGCCACCGCGTTAGCGTTTTTCCAGTATCTATTTTCTGATTCGTTTGGTGGCAACCCACCGTTATATTTATGCGGCCTGAGTGCGCTGTAATATCCCACGATATAGTCGGTAATTTCATAAGCTGCTTCGCTGAAGCTTATGTAGCCCGTTACCGGTATCTACTCGTTTTTCAGACTTCTGAAGAAGCGCTTGATCGGACTGTTATCCCAACAGTTACCCCGCCGACTCATGCTTTGTTTGATCCGGTGACGCCACAGCAACTGTCGGAACTGCCTGCTCGCATAGTGGCTACCCTGATCGCTGTGGAACATCACTTCGGCTGGTTTACCACGCGTTTCCCATGCAATTTCCAGTGCTTTGATGGTCAGTCTGCTGTCCGGGGAGAACGACATAGCCCAGCCCAGCGGTTTCCTCGCGAACAGATCAAGAACAACCGCAAGGTATGCCCAGCGTTTCCCGGCCCAGATATACGTCACATCGCCGCACCATACCTGGTTTGGCTCCGTTACAGCGAACTGGCGGTTGAGATGGTTCGGTATTTCAACGTGTTCATTGCCGCCGCGTTTGTATTTGTGAGCCGGTAGCTGACAACTGACCAGCCCCAGCTCTTTCATGAGCCTGCCTGCGAGCCAGCCCCCCATCCGGAAGCCTCTCTGGGTTGCCATGGTGGCGATAACTTCTCGCGCCAGCTGCACCATGGCTGATATTGTGCAGTTTATGAACCTGACTGCGCAATACCGTTCACCTGCCCGTCTGGCCTGTCGGGACGACTTTTCCAGTATTTTGTAACTGCTGCGATGAACCCTGAACACGTGGCAGAGTGTGGCCACAGGATGATGCGCTCTGAGTTTCCCGATTAACGAGAACTGTTCAGGGAGTCTGACATCAAGAGCGCTATAGCCTTTTTTAATATTTCGTTTTCCATTTCAATGCGTTGCACCTTCTTCTTGAGCTCACGTATTTCGATTTGTTCCGGGGTTATGGGAGAGGCTTTTGGCGTTTTCCCCTGTCGCTTATCACGCAGTTGTTTTACCCATTTCGTCATCGTAGAAAGGCCGACGTCCATGGCTTTTGCTGCTGGCGCGGCGGTGTAATTTTGGTCGACAATGAGTTGAGCGGATTCGCGTTTGAATTCAGGAATAAAATTTCTTCTTTTCATTGGTGCATTCGTGTTGTTCTGAGGTGAGCATATCACCTCTGTTCAGGTGGCCAAATTCAGTGTGCCACTACATTCGGCCCAAAAACCTTTGCCTTCCTGGCCGGCTGGGGCAAAGCTGCCTATACCGGCGGCCGGGAGATCCCGTACTTTCTGGTCCCGCTGATTGCACCTGTGGTCGGGGGGGGCTGTCTGGGCGCCTTCGGCTACCGCGCATTGATTGTGCCCCATCTGCCCGGTCAACTGAGCGGTGAAGAGGCCGATGACGTCGCCGTCGCGCAGAGTCGCGCTACGCATTCCGAGCCCAAAGCCTGATTTTCTTTGTTGAACGTCTAAAATAGCGAGAAACTCTTATGCCATCAGAAAAAAATATATCGTCGCACTCGACCAGGTGACCACCAGCTCGCGCGCGATCGTGCTCGATCACGACGCCAACATTGTCAGTGTCTCTCAGCGGGAGTTTACCTAAATTTATCCCAAGCCGGGCTGGGTGGAACATGACCCGATGGAAATCTGGGCCAGCCAGAGCTCGACGCTGGTGGAAGTGCTGGCCAAAGCGGATATCCGCTCCGATCAAATCGCCGGCATCGGCATCACCAACCAGCACGAAACCGCCGTGGTGTGGGATAAAGAGAGCGGGGAACCTATCTACAACGCCATCGTGTGGCAGTGTCGCCGTACCGCGGACATCTGCGAGAAGCTGAAACGCTACGGGCTCCAAGAGTATGTGCGCCACACCACGGGCTTGGTCATCGCCCCCTATTTTCGCCGGGATCAAAGTCAAATGGATCCTCGACCATGTGGAGGGCGCCCGCGAGCGCGCCAAGCGCGGCGAATTGCTGTGCGGCACCGCTCGACAGCTGGCTCATCTGGGAAATGACCCAGAGACGGGTGCATGTCACCAATTACACCAACGCCTCGTGCACTATGCTGTTCAACATTTTTGAACTGGAATGGGACGAGCGCTTGCTAGATATCCTCGATATTCCGCGCGCCAGCCTGCCCAAAGTGCGGCCTTCTTCGGAAATTTATGGCCAGACCAATATCGGCGGCAAAAGCGGTACCCGTATTCCCAGCGCTGGTATCGCGGGCAATCAGCAGGCGGCGCTGTACGGCCAGCTGTGCGTCACCCCCGGTATGACGAAGAATACCTATGGCACCAGTTGCTTCTTGCTGATGAATACCGGCACCGAAGCGGTACAATCGCGCCACGGTCTGCTGACCACCATCGCCTGCGGACCGCGTGGCGATGTGAACTACGCGCTGGACGGGGCGGTGTTCGTCGCCGGCGCCGCCATTCAATGGCTGCGCGATGAGATGAAGCTGATTAACGACACCACCGACTCGAAATATTTCGCCAGCAAGGTGAAAGATACCAACGGCGTATACGTAGTGCCGGCCTTTACCGGCCTCGGTGCCCCGTATTGGGATCCCTACGCCCGCGGTGCCATCTTCGGCATTACGCGCGGCGTGAACAGCAACCACATCATCCGTGCGACGCTTGAGTCCATCGCCTTCCAAACCCGCGATCTTATCGAATCCATGCAGGCGGATTCCGGCGAGCGGCTGAAAGCGTTACAAGTCGATGGCGGCACGGTAGCCAATAATTTCCTGATGCAGTTCCAGTCCGATATTTTGGGGACCCGCGTCGAACGGCTGAAGGTCCGGGAAGTCACCGCCCTCGGCGCCGCTTATCTGGCGGGCCTGGCGGTCGGCTTCTGGAGCGATCTGGAGGAGGTGCGCAGTAAAGCGGTTATTGAACGCGAGTTCCGCCCCGGTTATTGAAAACCGTGGAGCGTAATTATCGCTATGAAGGCTGGAAGAAAGCGGTGGCGCGCGCGGGCCTGGGAAGAGCAGGATAATGAGTAACGGCCGCCGCCCTTTTAGCCTGAATCCCCGGAAGCGACAGCTGAGTGTGATAGACTGACGGCAATTGCTTCTCCTTTTACCGTCAGGAAACTGTCATGAAAGGTGAATTAGCCATTGAGTTTTCCCGCGTCACCGAAGCCGCCGCCCTGGCCGGCTATAGCTGGCTGGGCCGCGGCGATAAAAATGCCGCGGTTCAGGCCATGCGCATTGTCCTGAATCAGGTGCCTATCAATGGCCGCATCGTGATAGGCGAAGGCGAGATCGACGAAGCGCCCATGCTCTATATCGGTGAAGCGGTCGGTACCGGCGACGGCGAAGCGGTGGATATCGTCGTCGATCCCATCGAAGGAACCCGGTATGACCGCGCTTGGGCAGTCCACGCTCTGACGGTGCTGGCCATGGCGGGAAAAGGCGTATTTTTACACGCGCCGGATATGTACATGAAAAAATTGGTGGTTGGCCCGGCGGCACGGGGCGTCATCGATCTCGCCGCTCTGCTGGAAGATAATCTGCGCGCGATCGCCAGCCGCCTGGGTAAAACCCTGTCGGAATTGACGGTATCGCTGCTGGCCAAGCCGCGCCATGAGGCCTGCATTCAATCCCTGCAACGGCTTGGGGTGCGCGTCTTTACGTTTCCCGATGGCGGCGGCGCTGCCTCCATTTTTACCTGCATACCCGACAGCGAAGTGGATGTAATGTACGGCATCGGCGGCGCACCGAAAGGGGTGATTTCCGCTGCGGTGAGGCGCGCCATGGACGGTGATATGCAAGGCCGCCTGCTGCCGCGCCATCAGGTGAAAGGCGACAGCGAAGAGAACCGTCTGCTAGGCGCGGGTGAACTCGCCCGCTGCGCGGAAATAGGGATCATGGCGAATCAGGTGCTAAGGCTGGAAGATATGGCACACAATGACAACGTTATTTTTTCTGCCACCGGCATTACCAAAAAGGACTTGCTGAACGGCATCACGCGTAAAGGCAATATCACGACCACCGAAACGCTGCTCAGGCGCGGGAAAAGCCGCACCATTCGCCGCATTACCTCTATCCACTATCTCGATCGCAAAGATGCCGCGCTGCATCCTTTTATCCTCTGACGTCGGCCGGGGCGCCGCCGTGCCTCCCCTAGACGATCTCCGACCCCTAGCGATGCATGGTTTGCGACAGCGGCAGCCAGCACAGCAGGATTAGCCTTCCCATGGCGGAGGTTATCATCCCGAGGCTGAACTGGACCCTGCTGCGGTAGCATCGAAGAGAAGCCGGCAACGACGCCCGAGCCAATATTTTGCAGGCCGCCGATTAGCGCGCCCGCGGTACCGGCCAAGTAGGAATAAGGCTCCATCGCGCCGGTAGTGGCCAGCGGAAACAGCATGCCGGCGCCGAAAAAGAACAGGCCGGCGGGCAAGAGCAACGTCCAGAGCGTCATGATGCCGAACCAGGCCGGCAACCACATCAATATCCCCGCTAGCAGGCAGCTTACCGCCCGCCACATCAGCGCGCTGAAGGGCTTGATTGCGCGCCCCGCATACCATGCGCCCAGAAACGTACCCGGCAGCGGCAGGATGAATAGCAGGCTGACCTCCCGGCCCGTCGGTCCCACGCTGCCCAACAGCACGCCGCTGCTGGCCTCGAAGGCGACAATCCCCGACAGTCTGCCGACCAGCATCAGCAGGTAATGATTAAATATCTTTTCGCTCAACAGACGCCAAAAACCGAGGCTGCGGCCGCTGCCGGCCGGGCGCATCGGCCGCGTCTCCGGTAAACGCCCCCAGACCAGCAGACTAACGCTACAGCTGAGCAGCAGCAAAAATGCAAAGCACGCTCGCCAGCCCAGCCAGTCGGCAAGCACGCCGCCTATCACAGCGGCGCCAGCAGCGGACTGATTAAAATGCCCATATTGAACAGGCCGTTAGCCTGCCGCAGCGAGCGTCCATCGCAGATGTCCCGCGGCAGTGTCCGCGCCATCACGCCACCCACGCCGATGCTGATGCCTTGGATACCGCAGGCAAGCGTCAGCAGCGATAGCGATGTGCTCAGCATGGCCAGCATCGTCCCCAGATAGAAGATGGCCATCCCGCTCAAGATGACCGGCCGGCGCCCTACCCGATCGGAAAGCGAGCCGTAAAATAAGCTACGAACCGCCATAGCACAGGAGATAGGCGGCCATTAGCCGCTATATCATCCCTTCGCGCACCATGAGATCGCGGGCGATAAGAGGAATGCCCGGGACATAAATGGTCTGCGTCATCTGCCCAACGGCCACCAGGATAAATTAATAGCATCAACACGGAGACCGCACGCGGGTTTATTATAAACATTACTTAGGCAGATAAGTAATTCTGTGTATTGCTTGCTAATAGTGATATATACAGAATAGAGGTTTATTTTCAGACATAAATACCACACCAAAGCTTTAAGTCCAGTTAATATCTTCATTATCTCGACCCTTGCGCTGTAATGAGCGGTGAACGGACGGTAAATTATTCTGTACGCGTCCTTGAATAACCGCTTGCCGCGCCGCGGACTGGATGCGTTAACGAAATTAGCCGATAATGGCTCGTCCGCAGATGGGGAGTTCAGGCCGTGCGCCGAACGCCGACGCGTCCTGAAGGACAATTTCAGCCGCTGTGACAGAGTGGATAAACGCATGTCGACTGGGAAACAACCGGCAGGATCAAAAGGAGTTAGATACTATGGCTGAATGGGTAACGGGTAAGGTGGTGCAGGTGAAGCACTGGACGGACAGTCTCTTTAGTCTCATCGTCCATGCGCCTGTCGACCCCTTTACCGCCGGACAATTCGCCAAGCTGGGGCTGGAAATCAACGGCGAAAAGGTTCAGCGCGCCTATTCCTACGTCAACGCGCCGCGAAATAATAACCTGGAGTTTTACCTGGTCAGCGTGCCGGAAGGCAAACTCAGCCCGCCGCTGCACGCGCTGCAGCCCGGCGATAATCTGATAGTGACCAAGAAAGCGGCGGGTTTCTTTGTGCTGGACGAGATCCCGCCCTGTGACAATTTGTGGATGCTAGCGACGGGTACCGCGTTAGGCCCCTATTTATCGATTCTTGAACAAGGCGAAGGACTGGCGCGTTTTAGTAAGATCATTCTGGTGCACGCGGCGCGCTTTGCTCAGGATCTGAGCTACTTACCACAGATGCTGGAGCTCCAGCAGCGCTTTAACGGTAAACTTCGCATCCAAACCGTGGTCAGCCGCGAACAGGCCCCCGGGTCGCTCACCGGCCGGGTGCCTGCCCTTATCGCCGATGGCTCGCTGGAAGCGGCGGTGGATGTAAGGCTGGAGGCCGAAAACAGTCACGTCATGCTGTGCGGTAACCCGCAGATGGTGCGCGACACGCAGCAGCTGTTGAAAGACAGCCGCGGCATGCGCAAACATTTCAAGCGCAAGCCGGGCCATATGACCAGCGAGCATTACTGGTAATGGTGGCGACGGTGACAAAGGCCTGACTCTTGCCGTCGAACCCGTCAAACTTGCGCTGGCGGAGCCCTAATTCATGCACGATAAATGACAAAAAACAAAGCCACCTTAGTATTTCCTCTTTATACTGAGGTCAGGTAAAACTTGCCCCGTGGCAGCACTTTTCATCTCTCGCGTTCCCTGAATAAAGGAATAACAATGCGACATCCATTAGTGATGGGTAATTGGAAACTTAACGGCAGCAAACACATGGTCAATGACCTGATCGCAGCACTGCGCAACGAACTCAGTAGCGTCGTCGGTTGCGATGTCGCCATCGCGCCGCCGGTGACCTATCTTGATCTGGCGAAACACCATCTTGGCGGCAGCCGGATTGCGCTGGGTGCACAGAACGTCGACAGCCATCTTTCGGGCGCCTATACCGGCGAAGTTTCTGCTGAAATGCTTAAAGATATCGGCGCGAAATATATTATCATCGGGCACTCCGAACGCCGCACCTATCACAAGGAAAGCGATGAGTTTATCGCCGAAAAATTCGCCGTGCTGAAAGAAGCCGGACTGATTCCGATATTATGTATCGGCGAGAGCGAAGCGGAAAATGAAGCCGGCCAAACCGAAGCGGTGTGCGCCCGTCAGATTGATGCGGTACTTAACAGCCTGGGCGCCAAAGCGTTCGAGAATAGCGTCATCGCCTACGAGCCCATCTGGGCTATTGGTAGCGGTAACTCCGCCACGCCTGCGCAAGCGCAGGCGGTGCATAAATTTATCCGTGGCCATATCACCAAGCACGACGCGGCAATCGCGGAACAACTTATCATCCAGTACGGGGGCTCGGTCAACGCCGCAAATGCCGCTGCGCTGTTCACCCAATTGGATATCGATGGCGCCCTGGTCGGCGGCGCATCACTGAAGGCTGACGCCTTCGCGGTGATCGTTAAAGCCTCGGCAAAAGCGAAACAGGCCTGATAGCTCAAGCCCGCCGAGGGGATAACGCAGCCCCTCGCAAAAGCATCGGGCCGGTCAATCGCTGACCGGCCCGATGGTGTTTAACAGGTCAAGCGGCGGTTGCCCGCCCGCCTGTGCTCAACGCTGCTTGATTTGATTAAAACTGCCGCCGCTGGCGAAATGTTCTTTTTGCACCTTGGTTTAATTGCCGAAGGTCTCAGCCAGAGTAAACAGCTTCAGGGTTGGAAACTCTTTAGCATATTTTTTGGCCACGTTGGCGTCCCGCGGGCGATAATAGTTTTGCGCTGCAATACGTTGCCCGTCAATCGAATAGATATAGTTCAGATAGGCCGTGGCCACATCGCGGGTGCCGCGCTTATCCACCACCGACACCGTCGTCTCAGCCAAAATCGATTCACTCGGGGTGACGATTTCAAACTGATCCTTGCTATTTAACTCATTAATGGCCAACAGCGCTTCATTTTCCCACGCGATGAGCACATCCCACTGGCCACGCTCAACAAACGTGTTGGTCGCACCGCGCGCGCCGGAATCGAGATCCTCCACATTTTTGAACAACGCTTTCACAAACGCCGGCGCTTTGGCCTGATCATTATTATTCTGGTCAACGCATAGCCCAGGCCGCCAGATAGTTCCAACGCGCCCCGCCGGACATTTTCGGGTTCGGGGTAATGATCGACACGCAGGGTTTAATCAGATCGGACCAATCATGAATTTGTTTCGGATTGCCCTTGCGCACCAGGGAAACGATGATTGAGGTGTAAGGCGCGGAGTTGTCGGGCAGGCGCGTAATCCAGTTTTTATCGATGCGCCCGCGCTCGGCGATAGCATCTACATCCGACTCCAGCGCCAGCGTGACCACATCCGCCTCTATGCCGTTAATGACGGAAGTCGCCTGTTTGCCGGAGCTGCCGTGGGACTGGCGCACCGTAACATGATCGCCGGTTTTTTGCTGCCAGTACTGGCTAAACGCCTTATTGTATTGTTGATAGAACTCCCGGGTAGGATCATAGGAAACATTCAGCCGCTGAATATTTTTTGCTGCTACGCTTCCCGACAGCAACATCAGTAACACGCCGGCACACCATTTGGACATTATTTACTCCCTCTGAAAATTTTTCTAGAGTTGGAAATGATTTCTACAGAGAGTGGCAAAAAAATTTAGCCGGCTAAAAGAATATAAAAATAGTTTATATAACCAAATAATATAATGTGCTTGATAGCATGGCGGGGTGAGCGTCGGGCGCGCTAGAGCACTTGCCCCCAGATCCGAGGGCAAGGAAAGCGGCAAAATCAGAAGAGTTTTTTTGCCGTTTCCAGGATATCGCGTCGGAAAGGACGTTTCATATTTTCAATGGCGTCGACGATGTCGTGATGCACCAGTCGCTCATTTTGCACTCCGACGCAGCGGCCGCCGTAGCCCTGTAACAGCAGTTCAATGGAATAGGCACCCATGCGCGAGGCTAAAATACGATCGTAAGCCACCGGGCTACCGCCGCGCTGGATATGACCCAGTACGGTGGCGCGGGTTTCCCGTCCCGTTTCTTTTTCAATATATTGCGCAAGCTCGGCAACATTACAAATGTGTTCGGTAATCGCAACAATGGCGTGTTTTTTACCCTTAGCGATACCCGCCTTGATTTCGTAGACCAGGTCTTCCGGTTTGAATTCCACTTCAGGCAACACGATAAACTCGCAGCCGCCAGCAATTGCGGCCGCCATGGTCAGATCGCCACAATACCGGCCCATGACCTCGACAATAGAAATACGCTGATGTGACGTAGACGTATCGCGCAACCGGTCAACAGCCTCGACGACGGTTTCCAGCGCGGTGAAGTAGCCAATGGTGTAATCGGTGCCCGCCACGTCATTATCAATCGTGCCCGGCAGACCAATGCAGGGGAAACCCATTTCGGTCAAACGCTTGGCGCCCATGTAGGAACCGTCGCCGCCGATTACCACCAGCGCATCCAGACCACGTTTGGTCATGTTCTTAATCGCGATAGCGCGGGTGACTTCCTCTCGGAATTCTGGAAAACGCGCAGAACCAAGAAAGGTGCCGCCGCGGTTAATCATATCCGAAACGCTATAACGATCCAGCTTCACCATCCGATCCTGAAACAGGCCCAGGTAACCGTCATAAATGCCGTAGACCTCCCGGCCTTCGGAAAGCCCAGCCCGTACCACGCCCCGGATAGCCGCATTCATTCCCGGTGAATCACCGCCGCTTGTCAGTACGCCGATTTTTTTAATCATGACTACCTCTGAACTTAAGATACCGCTTGTAGAATACAATACGTTTGTTACCGCTTTTCCCACCCGCAACGGATGCCGGAGCTTGTGAAGAAAGAGTATAACAAATCGCCAAAGCTGAATTAATTCAGATCAGACTACTTTCCATTACTCAGCTAATAAATACCCGTTTTGCGGGCTTTATCATACTGTAAAACGTGCATGGCCGCTTCCGCTTTAATGTGCCCTCTCTCTATCACTGCCGCATGAAAAATCGCTTCTGTCAGCGTTTAACGGCGCTAATATGATGCTACTTTATCCTCCTTTTAGTACCAGTCGCTTGCCCAATCCCGGTGTCATTTTCCTGGTTCGTGTAGCGCTGATTTTGCTCTGGGGAATAGGTTAAACCACTGTTAAACCGGATACCATTTAGGGGCATTAGCGCCGTTTTGTGACATACATCACATTGAAAAGCGTTATACTGCCGGTGAAATCCCCCGACAACATTAGCGCAGGGTAATGACACCATGATCTCCGGAACGCGTATTGCCGATGTACTGCAATTGCTTTTAAATATCGACCTGGTATGCTTAAGCATTATATTGATTATTTTTCCGGGCAGGCAAACCTTCGATTTAGGGCGGGTGCTGCTTAACGCCGGGGAACAAAGTTCTACCTATCTGTTGATAGAAGGTATTGTTACCTATTTTCTTTACTTCGAGTTTATCGCCCTGACAATAAAATATTTCCAATCAGGGAATCATTTTCCTCTGCGTTACTTTATTTATATTGGCATCATGGCCAATATCCGCCTCATCGTCGTCGATCATGAAAACCCGCTGGATATGCTGTGTTATTCCGCCGCCATTCTGATACTGGTAATCACGTTATGGCTGGCAAACAGCACCAGGCTGATGCGCGAATAACGCCCGGCCCTCAAGTCGCCTTGCGCGACAGGCGCCTGTTGGCGCCGCCACCCCTGCCCGGTTCTGCCGTCGCTTTTAGCGCAAAAACCGGTTTTCCACCGTGCGCATTCGTTCGTCCCCCTGCAACGTCATGATATCGCTGACGGTCGGTAAGGCGGTTTCCCCACACCATAGATGCCGCCATCGCGCCGTATGTGACCGAAAACGCGACGCATCACGCCCACCGCCGCGCGGATGGCATAATTACCGTAAATGACGATCCCCACTTTGCC
This sequence comes from Sodalis sp. (in: enterobacteria), assembly GCF_051710625.1. GTDB lineage: Bacteria > Pseudomonadota > Gammaproteobacteria > Enterobacterales > Enterobacteriaceae > JBPESN01. The sequence goes on from NZ_JBPESN010000024.1 coordinate 24,590, forward strand.
GCTCTCGGCAATGGCTGATTTGGTAAGCTGCGGATAGGCCGTAGGCACCAGCACCAGCGGAATCCGGCCTTTCCAGGCATCGATAAAAGAGAGGATCTCCGCGGGGGTTTTTTGCCGAGAATGAATGAGGATCGCATTCGCAGCGGCGTCTTGATACGCGTATGCCCGGCGCAGCGCGTCGCCCTGCCCCAGCCCGGCAATCAACGCCTCGACCCGGGCGATAATGACCAAATTGCTATCCTGACAGGCGTCGATGGCGGCGCCAATCTTGCCTTGAAAGGTCTCGATGCTGACCAGTTCCTGTCGGCCGCCGGCGCGCAGGCTGGTGTCTTTTGGAAAGGTCTTATCCTCCATCACCACCACCGCCACGGCGGCAGCGATAGCGCGCATCATTTCCAGATGCATACTCATCGGCAGAATATTGGCGTCCGGCACCGCGTAGCTGGCCGCCAACTCGAAACCGCTACCCCAGACGCCGTCAAAGCCCGCCTCTGCGGCAAGGCGTGCACATAAAGGGTTATGGGCGGCCATCGCGGTGAAAAGTTGCCGGTTGTCGAGCGCCGAGCGCAATATTGCGTGCTTATGCATGCCTTGCTTCTTACCTGGGTGATGCTTGGGGATCACGGCAACAACGGCTTTCGTCCCGCCGCTCATGGCTTTCCTCTCCATTACAGGCCCCTATCACGATGCGTTATGGGCATGATGCCTGCGGCAATAGCCTGGAGATAGCCTTCACGTTAACGCAGTCCCGCCCCCTATACTAGCGCTGAACGCCAACCCGAAGCGTGGGCATAATGAACAGGTGCAACTACCAAGGAGAAAATGAACGACAATGCTTTTCCGGCGATAGCGGCCGTCGTCGGCTCGACGGGTGAGTTGGTAGAGCCGCAGATTCTGCGGCGCGATGATTTGCGCTACGGCGCTGACGCTAGCCGGTGACCGCGGCGCTGACTGCTAGCGCAAACCAGGCGGTCTGAGTTATTGGCCGTTGTGATTGTATCGACCCGGCCCTGAAATTTGCCGTAGCTTAAAGCGATACGCGATGCGTAGCGTCATGCAAGAAGGGGGACACTTCACCCTGCGCCGGTTTAAAAAAACCGCCGCGGATTAACCGTATTTTCTGGCGAAATTTTTATCAGAAGTACATAAATAAATAATAAATTCAATGAACGCTATAAACGCGGGGATGAAGGTCTAACAAAATAACAGATACAATATTCCTTAACCGGTTTTGCCTAAATAGAATTTGTGAACGCCGAAACCGCCGAGGAAAAACGCCAACAGCGCGGCGGCGATACGATTTTTGCTGCAGACGACGCTATTGATGGCACCACAATGCGGGCAACTTCTTGCTGTTTCATGGATTTGCTTTCCGCAGCCCCTGCAGTAAACATTATTCGACATAGTCATAATTCTTAAGGTGTTATTTTTATTGCACGTCGCTATGTACAGACTTCGCTCTATATTTTACCGTCCTAATCTATCATGACAAGTCATTGCTTGACATCAGCGCACGCAAGTAAGCAAAACCAATTTGACGCCCCGGGGCGCCTGATGCCTGGATGCCGAGTGAAGGAGAACACCGCTATGCAATAACCTGACGTTTGTCCAAGCTATGAATACCGCTCGCGCCAGGCGACATCCTCCTTAAATGAAACGGTCACACCCGGACAATGTTTAAAATAACTGCTATTCGGCCTTATTTTTTGTAGTAACCTTTCTGCCAGCCACTCTTCGCTCAAATTATCTCTACTCGTAAGTCAATCATGAAAAAGATTTTCTATGCTTATCAAGCAGGAAAAAATGAATAAACTTGCCCTATTAGCTTTTAAAAAATTACAATCCGCCGTTTTATTAGAGCATTTCCATCAGCAGCATTTCGCTGTTTTGCAACATAAGGATAAACAAAAAGTCATTCATCGTGCCTTGTTTTATTTAACGCTGGAACTCATGGTTTTTGATTATTCTGAACAGACCCAGGACAAGTGAAATTACTTAAATGGCAACAAATATGCACGTGCATTCATTATAGCGCTGCTGAACGCCGATCCCGTCGCCGCATTAAGCTTAACCATGCCGCAGCTCATTTTTCTGCTTTATCCCTATATTAATGAGTATCAAATTGATCTTAGAATCAGAGCCTATTTGCGTGATGATCTCGCGCTGCTGTGCGGGTACGGAATGCACAAGGCTTTGCCCTGGCGACCGTCAAAGGAATGGATCCCTGGCATCATTTTCACCTATTATCAGTAAGAAATTATCGCCACGCCTTCCCCCCATGATGGGGCTTGTTGCACAACGGGGGAATCGACGCACTCGGAAACGGCGTACCAGACCGCATCCCCATCGAGTGCTTCACTGCAATAAGAAATGTCGTGCGCATCGTGCGGGTAAGCTTGCGCGTCCAGAGGGTCTTATCACCGCCTTATAATCCGATCGCAGTAGCCAAATTGATGACAACAGTCGATTATGCACCGACGCTCTCCCGGGCTTTACAGGGCCTTAGCTGGCTACAATCGCCGACGGGCGGTAAATTCACCTGGCTGTGACGCGATACTCTATCCTGGTAGCACGCTGATATGATGTTCCTTCCGGACAAATATCAGCGGTATCATCACTGGATTTTTGCTACTAATGAGAGGGCCATAGCGGTAATGGGATGTCTGTAATGGGGATATCAATAGCAAGGATGACGACAAGATCCTTGACGTGTTGATGAAAAAGTCAGCGGCAGACTGATAGAATTTTGACGCTCTCGCATTCCTTTATGGTGGGCATAGCCGCTGCGGCTAAAGGGCTAGGCATTGTGGGTGAGAAGGTGAGCGCGGCAGGGGCAGCGTTAAGCACCTTGACTTAACCGCTAAGCGCGTCGGGTAGCTTCTTCAAGGGAAAAATATTCGCTAGCTGAATAACAGGATAATAATATGATTAACATTGGTATTTTTTGTGGTTCTGCTAACGGCAGTGACCCGGTTTACAGGGAAGCCGCCAGCCAGACGGGCCAGCTATTGGCCAAAAAAGGGATGGGTATCGTCTATGGCGGGGGAAAGGTCGGCCTGATGGGCGCTGTCGCTGATGCGGCATTAAAGCACGGCGGCAAGGTCACCGGGGTGATCCCTCAATCGTTGGTCGAGCGTGAAATCGCCCATACCGGGCTGACTCACCTCCACGTAGTGGCTAATATGCACGAACGTAAAATGAAGATGGCGGCGCTGGCTGATGCGTTTATCGCTATGCCCGGCGGTGCCGGGACGCTGGAAGAGATTTTCGAGCAATGGACATGGGCGCAGCTGGGGTTACATACCAAGCCCTGCGCGTTTCTTGATGTCGACGGTTTTTACCGCCCGCTAAAAGAGATGATCTATCAGATGGTTGATAAGGAATTTCTGAAAAAGAGCTATGAAGATATGCTGCTTTTTTCGAAAAATTTGCACGAAATAACACAATATTTTGCTGACTATCGCGCCCCGGTTGTCAAGTGGTCACAGTGAGGGGACAGAAAATGGCGGACGAAAAGGTTATTCACATTGCTGCGGCGGTCACCATTGACGTGCGGGATCGACTACTGCTGATAAGAAAACAAAATTCGGCTTTTTTTATGCAGCCAGGTGGCGAACTTGAGGCCGGAGAACGACCGGAAACGGCTCTGGTGCATGAGGTGCACGAGGAACTTCAGTTGCAGATACCGGAACAGTAGGTCATTTTTCTCGGTCAGTTCACCGATATCGCCGCCAACGAACCCGGTCACAGGCTGATTGCCGATATTTTTGCCGTGCCTGCTCCTGATCACGGGGTCACCCCCGCCGCGGAGATAGCTGATGTCATGTGGCTTGATCCGTCAGCCAATCCAGATGTTCCGCTGGCGCCGCTTACCCAAAAGCAGCTCATACCTTTGCTCTTGCAATCACAAACGGTGAATTAGCTCAACCAAGACACAAAAAAAACCCCGCTGATGAGGAGGGGGGAAGACAGGGATGGTGTCTATGGCAAGGAAAAAAAGGTCGTTCTCTATTCGTTTACTGCTGGCTTCTGGGCAGAAGTTGAAATCTTGTCCACCATCTGCAGTTTTAAATCACTCACTCGCTACAGATGCTTTTGCTCTAGAATCTGTTGCTGTTCCGGCGTAAACAAGTTAAACATTTGGTTGCGCACCCGGGCCATTTCGACCTGACGAGCAACCTGCTCCTGGGCCATCTTTTCCGTTTGTTCCCTGACGGCAGCCTCGTCGAAAGTTTTAGCAGTAACCGGCATATGCAGGCGTTCCATTTCGCTAATATTGATACGGGGCGCATCGCGGCTGGCGAGGTTCGTGAGGTCCCGCATTTGTTGCCGCTGCTGTTCCGTCAGCTTTACGCCGTCAAACATGCTGTAATGGCTTTCCTGTATCCGATGCCTAATGGCATCCTGTTGCCAGATTTCCAAAGTATTGTTATCAGCAGCTACAGTATTAACAGAGACCAGCGAGGCGGCGATGAACAAAAGGATGTTTTTGTGCATCCCGGCCCCTTTGGCATGTTTCTTTGTCGCTATACGATGGAAGTGAGTTTCCCCAAACCGCTGCAAACATGCGTCAGGAGGTGTAAAGCTACGTAAAGTCATGGATTGGAAGGGATTGATGACGTATTTTGCGTCAGGAGGTGAATAAAATGAATAAAATTCTTTTGGTTGATGATGACCGCGAATTAACGTCGCTGTTGAAGGAACTATTGGAAATGGAAGGCTTTAACGTCCAAGTGGCCCATGACGGAGAACGGGCGTTGAGCCAGTTGGACAGTTCCATTGATCTCTTGCTTCTCGATGTGATGATGCCGCGTAAGAACGGCATTGACACCCTTAAAGAGCTGCGGCAGCAGCACCAGACGCCGGTGATTATGTTGACCGCCCGCGGTAGCGAGCTGGATCGCGTTTTGGGCCTGGAATTAGGCGCGGATGATTATTTGCCCAAGCCTTTTAACGACCGGGAACTAGTCGCGCGCATCCGGGCAATATTGCGCCGTTCATACTGGACGGAACAACAGCAGACCGGCGAGACCGGCACGCCGTCGCTGGAGGTAGATTTTCTGCGCCTGAATCCGGGCCGGCAGGAGGCCACCTTTGACGGAACGCCGCTGGAGTTGACTGGTACCGAGTTTACTTTGCTGTATCTGCTGGCGCATCATTTAGGCCAGGTAGTGTCGCGGGAGCATTTGAGTCAGGAAGTGCTGGGCAAACGCCTGACGCCGTTTGATCGGGCCATTGATATGCATATTTCCAATTTGCGTCGTAAGCTGCCGAAACGCAAAGATGGGCATCCGTGGTTCAAAACGTTACGTGGCCGGGGCTATTTGATGGTATCCGCTGCATGATCAATAGCTTGACCACACGCATTTTCGCCATATTCTGGTTGACCCTCGCGCTGGTGCTCATGTTGGTACTTATGGTGCCCAAGCTGGATTCCCGGCAAATGACGCAACTGCTCGACAGCGAGCAGCGCCAGGGCGTAATGCTGCAGGAGCATGTAGAGGCGGAGCTGGCCGCCGATCCGGCCAACGATTTGATGTGGTGGCGCCGGCTGTTTTGCGCCATTGATAAGTGGGCGCCGCCCGGCCAGCGTTTGATTCTGGTGACCAGCGAAGGGCGGGTTATTGGCGCCCAGCGCAATGAAATGCAGATTATCCGCAACTTTATCGGCCAATCGGACAATGCCGATCATCCCCAAAAGAAAAAATACGGCCGCGCCGAACTGGTGGGGCCTTTTGCCATTCGCGATGGCGAGGACAATTATCAACTTTACCAGATTCGCCCGGCAGGCAGCGCCCAGTCCGACTTTATCAGTCTGTTGTTCGATCGCCCGCTGCTATTGCTGATTGTCACCATGCTTATCAGTATTCCGCTACTGTTGTGGCTGGCCTGGAGCCTGGCCAAACCGGCGCGTAAACTGAAGCATGCCGCCGATGAAGTGGCGCGCGGGAATCTGCGGCAGCACCCTGAGCTGGGAGCAGGGCCGCAGGAGTTTCTGGCTACCGGCGTTAGCTTTAATCAGATGGTCAGCGCCCTGGAACGGATGGTCACCGCGCAGCAGCGTCTGCTGTCCGATATCTCCCATGAGCTGCGTACGCCGTTAACCCGGCTCCAGTTAGCCACTGCGCTGATGCGTCGACGGCACGGCGAGGGACATGAACTTGCGCGCATCGAGACGGAAGCGCAGCGGCTTGACTCGATGATTAACGATCTGCTGGTGCTGTCACGCAATCAGCATAAAAACGAGCTATCGCGGGAAGTGCTCAAGACGAATGATCTGTGGTCAGATGTGCTTAATGACGCCACGTTTGAAGCCGAGCAGATGGGCAAAAGCCTGGAGGTCACCTCGCCACCGGGCAACTGGACACTGCTGGGCAACCCCTCCGCACTGGACAGCGCGCTGGAAAATATCGTGCGTAACGCCCTGCGTTATTCGCACCAGCGTATTATGGTCGGGTTCAGCGCCGATCAGCAGGGGATCACCATTACCGTGGATGATGATGGTTTCGGCGTCAGCGAGGACGATCGCGAGCAGATTTTCCGCCCGTTTTACCGTACCGATGAAGCGCGCGATCGCGAGTCCGGCGGTACCGGTCTGGGGCTGGCGATTGTCGAAACCGCCGTCATGCAGCACCGCGGCTGGGTCAAAGCCGAGGACAGCCCGCTCGGCGGTTTGCGGCTGATTATCTGGCTGCCGTTATTGCCTCAGCGCTAAGCCAGCCCGGCGCGAACGCCGGAGCAGCAGTTCGGAAGAGAAAGCCGCCCGTCCGGCTCACCGGCCGCTAATGTCCCTGCCCGAGCGCGGCAGACCTCAACGCGTAAGCATGGCTAACGGGGCAAGAGCGCACTTTTTGCTATCCTGCGCCCCGCTTAAGGGGGCATCATGCTGAACATCATATTATTTATATAACCCGGAAATTCCGCCCAACACCGGCAATATCATCCGCCTGTGCGCGAATACCGGTTTTTACCTTCATCTCATACAACCGCTCGGATTCACCTGGGATGACAAGCGGCTGTTTGCCCTGACCACCGAGGGCCAGCCGGCACACAGCGCCGTGCGCTATCAGGCCGGGGACTATTTGCTGTTTGGGCCGGAAACCCGCGGGCTCTGCCGCCGTCAATTCTCGACGCGCTACCCATGACGCAGAAAATCCGCATCCCGATGCAGCCGGACAGCCGCAGCATGAACCTGTCCAATGGGGTGTCGGTGGTGGTGTATGACGCCTGGCGCCAGTTAGATTACGCCGGCGCCAGAGACTAGCCTTCTTCAGATACCATCGCCAAATTCAAAACCGGGGCTGCCAAAAGACTGATCCATCTCTTCCGATGCCCGGTCGCTGTCCGGTTTCCCCACGACCCGCGCCGGTACTCCGGCGGTATGGGCCGGCACCGAGCGCAAGACGACCGAACCGGCGCCGATTTTCGCCCCTCTGCCCACCTCGATATTGCCGTGCCGAGAATAGTGGCGCCGGCGCCAATCATCACCCCTTCGCAGATTTTAGGATGCCGATCGCCGATGGTCTTGCCGGTACCGCCGAGCGTAATGGATTGCAGGATGGAAACGTCATCTTCCACCACCGCGGTTTGTAGTGGCACACTGAATTTGTGCCACCTGAACAGAGCTGATCTGCTCACCTCAGAACAACCCGGGTGCACCAATGAAAAGAGGAAATTTTAGTCCTGAATTCAAACGCGAATCCGCTCAACTGGTTGTCGACCAAAATTACACCGCCGCGCAAGCAGCAAAAGCCATGGGCATCGGTTTTTCTACGATGACGAAATGGGTAAAACAACTGCGTGATAAGCGACAGGGGAAAACGCCAAAAGCCTCTCCCATAACCCCGGAACAAATCGAAATACGTGAGCTCAAGAAGAAGGTACAACGCATTGAAATAGAAAACGAAATATTAAAAAAGGCTACAGCGCTCTTGATGTCAGACTCCCTGAACAGTTCTCGTTAATCGGGAAACTCAGAGCGCATTATCCTGTGGCCACACTCTGCCACGTGTTCAGGGTTCATCGCAGCAGTTACAAATACTGGAAAAGTCGTCCTGACAGGCCAGACGGCAGGCGAACGGTATTGCGCAGTCAGGTTCATGAACTGCACAGTATCAGCCATGGTGCCGCTGGCGCGAGAAGTATCGCCACCATGGCAACCCAGAGAGGCTTCCGGATGGGGCGCTGGCTCGCAGGCAGGCTCATGAAAGAGCTGGGGCTGGTCAGTTGTCAGCAGCCGACGCACAGGTATAAGCGTGGCGGTCAGGAGCATGTTGCGATCCCGAATTATCTTGAGCGCCAGTTCGCTGTAACAAAGCCAAACCAGGTATGGTGCGGCGATGTGACGTATATCTGGATCGGGAAACACTGGGCATACCTTGCGGTTGTTCTTGATCTGGTCGCGAGGAAACCGGTGGGCTGGGCTATGTCATTCTCCCCGGACAGCAGACTGACCATCAAAGCACTGGAAATGGCATGGGAAACGCGTGGTAAACCAGCCGGAGT
>NZ_JBPESN010000025.1:0-31899 GCF_051710625.1 Sodalis sp. (in: enterobacteria)
AACCTAATTCACATATATCTAATGGATGCCCAAAGGGCGTTTAAACTACCTTTAAATCTGCTCAAACCACGGTCATTCGAGTCCAGAATTTAGTGCAAAAAAATCATTTTTTGCCCATTTTTTTTGCAACGAGGCCAGAATCTATAAAATCTCTGTAAGCCGCACCATTAAAGGGCTTCCGGCTAACCTATCGTTTAACTTAAGAGTCCAGAAATGATTGCCACCCCACATGTCAGTCTTCCGCGTGAAGGGCACCAATATTTAAGCTTGCTCATGACGCCAGTGCAGCCAGGAGAGGCGATGTGATCAGATATTTATCTTCACGGCGTGATAAGGCAGCGATATCCCGTACGTTGCAAGACGTCGTAAAAAAGCGTTTACACGGTTTACACAACAGGTGGCAACACCGACTGAAAACGCAATAGACAGCTCCCCGTCCGCGATTTGCCCCGCCTGCTGGATCAGTACGTTTGCTGAAATTCCATGAGACAGCGAAAGAAATTTCCCTTTATCACGTACGCATTAAATAAATTACTTATATTCAATGAGTTACCATAGACCATAAAATCGTAGAGGGTAAGCAGAATTCATGCATAATTATGGTTGGTATCTTATATAATTTACCTAATGTAACACCTGCAGATAGATGATGATGTCATGGGCGGGTTGTAAAAGTATTGCTCTCGGGGGGATTCTGAAAATTCAAGTAATGAAACGCCGTGGGGCGTTACGTATATTTTTCCGTTCCCCAGATAATACGTTTATACAAACGATAAAATTTTGTCTGGTTGGATTACTGAACACGGCGCTTACAGCGGCGGTTATTTTTGCTTTTATTCATATCGGCACCGGCATTTACCTATCCAACTTTATTGGTTATGCTGTCGGTATAGCTTTCAGCTTCGTTATCAATACCATTTTTACCTTCTTGACATCCCTGTCTTTTCATCGCTTAGGTAAATTTCTATTAACATGCCTGACCTCCTATTTGGTAAATATCGGTGTTATTTAAATGATTATTCAAACTAACTCAAATTTAATTTATTCAAGTCAAATTGCCGGTATGGTGACCTATACGATCACAGGATTTCTATTAACTAAATTATGGGCTATGAAATGAATGTGAGTAATCTACCGTTGATAGCGATTGTCGTGCTTTGTTATAATGAAGAAGCTGCCTTTCACTATTGTTTAAATTCTTTGATGGAAGTGGTAGAGAAATTACAACGTAGTAATAAAATACGGCAGGGTAGTCATTTATTATTTGTCGATGACGGCAGTCAGGACAATAATTGGCAATTAATCAGCAGCGTGGCGGCAGACAATAAAAGTGTTCATGGATTAAAGTTATCCAGAAATTTTGGTCATCAGGCCGCATTGCTGGCAGGGCTAAGCCATGCTGACGCTGATGTAGTCATCAGCATCGACGCGAATTTGCAGGACGACACGAATTGCATTGAACTTATGATTGATTGCTACTCAAAAGGTAATGATGTCGTCTACGGTGTCCGTTCGCGGCGAGATACCGACAGCTGGGTCAAAAGGACCTCTGCCACACTTTTTTATCGGGTTATGGCTGTGATGGGTGTCAAGCAAATTCATGACCATGCTGATTTCAGGCTCCTTAGCAGACAAGCGCTTAAGGCACTGTTAAGCCTGAAAGAAAAAAATATCTATTTGCGTGGCATAGTACCCTTGATTGGCTTTCAAAGTGCAAAGGTTTTTTATTCTCGCGCGGAGCGCATTGCCGGCGATACGCACTATCCTTTGGCAAAGATGATATCTCTGGCGGTGAGAAAGATAACATCTTCTTTGATCTATCCCCTGAGAATCATTTTTCATACCGGCTTTATCATCTGTTTGCTGTCAGCCTTGATGATAATCTATACGTTATACCAGAAAATGAGTGGGCATACTGTCGCGGGCTGGGCCTCCATTTCTTTAGCCATCTTGTTTTTTAGTGGTGTGCAGTTACTCTGTTTAGGTGTGGTGGGTGAATATATTGGCAAAATTTACACCGAAGTAAAAAATAGACCGCTTTTCTTTATCGAGAACGAAATCAACGGAGGCAGTGTCTCAAACACTGCTGCCACAGCACAGGCGGTAAATGCAATTCCGATGACTTACGATACTTCAAAAAAAACTGTTAAATAGAAGACGGCTCGCGATGTATAAACCTTATGCTTCTTTGGCACCGAGGACGGAATCACTGTACGCTAAGCTGGCGTTGATCATCGCTGTTGTGTTGATTGGGCTTGCTATCGGCTTTATCCACCAATACTTTATCTATCCTATCTATTTTCATGGTGACGCCGCAGCCATGCAGATGCTTGCCCGCGCGATAATTGAAAAACAAAGTTTGCTGCCGGCCGATTTTTCCTATGGCGATCAGATTATCTTTCTGCGTTCCAGTTATTTTGTCGCGTTTACCATGTTGCTGGGACTTTCCGGTTATAAGGCCTATATTTTTAGATCGGCTCTGAGTATTGCCTTCTGGTTTCTTATGAATTACCTGATATTAACCTCGGTATTGGCTCGACGCTCCATGGCGCTGGCGCTCGCCGCAGCCATTTTATTCCGTTGGGGCACAGTGATTTTGATATAATGCTAGGACAACAATCGTGTTTGGCAAACATTGTGTTGTTCATTGCCGCGGCGATTCTTGCCTTTCAGGCGTCGCTACGCCTTTGCCGGAGTTATTAGGTGTTAAGTTTTTTGCCCATAGCGCTAATCGCGTTGGAGGCACCGATTAGAGGTTCGCTGGTGGCGATACCTCTGATAGTAGCATTAATTCTCTGCTTTGGTGTTCGCAAAAGCGTGTATCCTTCCGCTTTAGCGTTAGCCGGTATCATCGCCGGTTATGCTGGCAATGCAGCATTGCTCAAACACACCGGCCAGTTAGAAGTCAATTATTTGCAGTTGTTAACGTTGTACAGTCTGTCAGATATTATCACTAATCTATCACGTCTCGTCATTTCACTTCTCGGCGGCACAATGGCCACGGATGTTTTTGCAGGAATGAAGATTATTAGCGTGGGCTTCCCGCTCTATATTTTAAGCATTGTTATGCTGCTCTGTTATGTGGCGGCATTTATTTATGGCATGGTAATGACCACGGCAAGGATCAAAACAAACATAGCCGCTGTTGAGAATGTTGAACGAGCTTACTAGACTTTTTTTTAATTCTCGCGGCAATAGGCATTGTGATTGGCTTGTTTGCGGTGGCAAGTTTAAATTCTGATTCGTCGCGCCATGTTCAATGGGCTATGTCGCTACTTAAATTGTCGCTGTTCATTTAACTTTATGATCAATTATCCTGCTTTTCAAATCGAAAAGCGCTCTGGCCGTCATTACCTTCTTCATTGCTCTTTTGAGATCGTGCTGGTATCCAGCGGCCGTCAATCACAATAGCCAGATTAATTTTCAGCGTAATCGGGACTTTAATCGCGAAATTCTGACGTTGATGTAGCAAAACCATATCTATCGCATTTACGGTGGCGACTTTTGGGAAATATTGCCGCTGAATGCCATAAACAATCGGATAAACGCGGGTGAACTTACCATCAACGGCGATAACATTGTACCGCGCCATTGGCTGTCGCGTCCCAGTTGGTTTTGCGCATCAGGCTAGGTGTTCTACGCTCTTAACCAGACTGTCGAGGCATACCGGTTGATAAAAGATCGGATAACGGCTCGCCAGGGTGAATTACTCCTGACCAAAGGGTATGTGACGATTTGGAAAGGACCGGTGATTTGGAAAAATGCCCGGCCTTGCGTAAACTGAGCCTCTTCTCGGCTTGGGCGCGCCAATTCCTGCGCCCGAGCCCTGCGAAGTAGCATCTCCGCAAACCAATAGGCGTGCAAGCGGCGCGCTATTACGGCGACTGGACCACCAAAACGACCCCCATCAAGACGCCAATTCCACCAGAATCAACAGCGCCGCGCTCCCGCCAAATTCCTTCGGCGCCTGCCTGATGAAAACCTCTGATGTCAGGATGCTGCGCCAGCCACAGCGGCGTCTGCTGCTTCAAAATATGTGCAGGCGCAGTGCGCATGCTCACACCGGCAGGCGGCAATCGGCGCCCCTAATTCTTGCTTGGCCTCCGCCTGCGTCAGTCCGTGCAGATCTAAAAACAACTCGGGCGTGTACGCCGCGCCGCAGCTTTTTTACCTCATAAGGGCTGACGTCCGGCCGCACATAGCGGGGCGGTCCCTCCTCCTGAAGCAGCGGCTGAAACTCATCGGAAAAGTAGAAACTGGCGTCGACCTGCTCTTGTATTAATCTTCGCGCCGGTAGGACGGTTTTGGTGCGCCGCGGAGGAGAGGGTATAACCCGGTCCTGCGGCAGCGGCTTGGCGCCCACCACCGTTTACCTGAACAGTTGCAGATCATCCTCGGCCAGCGTATATCATTTCTTCATTATCTGCTCTGCTCTGCTCTGCTCTGCTCTGCTCTGCTCTGCTCTGCTCTGCTCTGCTCTGCTCTGCTCTGCTCTGCTCTGCGCTTCGCGTTTTGTATTAGTTTACCCTTTCCTTATCATCGATGGCGAAAAATGTGGCGCCGTGACCTTTGAGGGCGCACTGGCTGCTGCTTTGTCCGTCACTTCATGGCACACTAGCGCCTGTTGATGAATGCGAAGGCCGCGGAGGACAGATTGGACAGAATTTTTGTGGATGAAGCGGTAGCGGAAATGCATACCATTCAGGATATGCTGCGCTAGCCGGTCAGCCGGTTCAACGCCGCGCAGATCTATTACGGCCACGGTACCGATAATCTTTGGGACGAAGCGCTGCAGCTGGTGTTGCCCAGCCTGTTTCTGCCGCTGGATCCGCCGCCGGAGATGCATGGCGCGCGCCTGACCTCCAGTGAGCGCGCGCGCGTGGTCGAACGCGTTATTCGTCGGGTGAACGAACGTATCCCCGTGCCCTATTTGACCAGCAAGGCCTGGTTTTGCGGTCTTGAATTTTATGTCGACGACCGGGTGCTTATCCCGCGTTCGCCGATTGGCGAGCTGATTACCGAACATTTTCGCCATCTGCTGCCGCATCCGCCGGCGCATCTGCTGGATATGTGTGCCGGTAGCGGCTGTATTGCCGTGGCCTGCGCCTATGCCTATCCGGCCGGAGGAGGCGAAGGTGGACGCGGTGGATATCGCTCCCGGCGTATTGGCGGTGGCGGAGCACAATACGGGCGTATGGCGTTGAGCAACGGGTAACGCCGATTCGCTCCGATCTGTTTCGCGACTTGCCGCCGTTGGCCTATGACGCGATTATTACCAATCCTCCCTATGTGGAGGAAGAGAATATGAACGATTTGCCGGCGGAGTTTCATGCCAAACCGCTGCTCGGTCTGGCCGCCGGCAGCGATGGTCTTAAGCTGGTACGACGTATTCTTGCCTGCGCTCCCGACTACCTTAGGCGAAGATGGTGTGCTGATTTGCGAAGTGGGCAACAGTATGGTGCATTTGGTAGCCCAATATCCGCAGGTGCCGTTCCGCTGGCTGGAATTTGCCCAGGGCGGCGACGGTGTTTTCATACTGACGCGTCAGCAATTGGTTGCTTGCGGTGATCTTTTCAAGCTCTATCGTGATTAAAACGCCCGATCAAGCCCGCGTGCGGCGCCGGCGTGTCTCTTTTTTTATCAGGAATTGGTAAGGAGTCCCGATAGCAGGGAACAGTATTGGACAATTTTTCCGCGTGACGACCTTCGGTGAATCCCACGGCCCGGCGCTGGGCGGGATTGTCGATGGCGTACCGCCGGGTATCCCCCTTTGCGAGGAAGATTTGCAGCACGACCTTGACCGCCGGCGGCCAGGGACATCGCGTTATACCACGCAGCGGCGCGAGCCGGATCGTGTAAAAATTCTCTCTGGCGTGTTTGAGGGCGTCACGACCGGCACCAGCATCGGGCTGCTTATCGAGAATACCGATCAACGCTCGCAGGATTACAGCCCCATCAAGGATCTCTACCGTCCCAGTCACGCCGATTACACCTATGATCAGAAGTATGGCCGACGCGACTACCGCGGCGGCGGCCGATCTTCGGCGCGTGAAACGGCGATGCGCGTTGCCGCCGGCGCTATCGCCAAGAAATACCTGGCCCAGCAGTGCGGGGTGCGGGTGCGCGGTTATTTGGCGCAAATGGGCGATATCTACTGCGAGCTGAAAGACTGGGCGCAGGTGGAGCAAAATCCGTTCTTCTGTCCCGATGTCGACCGTCTGGAGGCGCTGGAGGCGCTAATGCGTGATTTGAAAAAGGCGGGGGATTCCATCGGCGCCAGGGTGACGGTCGTGGCGGAAAATCTGCCCGCCGGACTCGGCGAGCCGGTATTTGATCGCCTCGATGCCGATCTGGCCCATGCGCTGATGAGCATCAATGCGGTGAAAGGAGTAGAGATCGGCGATGGCTTCGCAGTTATCGGCAAGCGCGGCAGCGAAAACCGCGACGAAATTACCCCCGAGGGCTTTCAAAGCAATCAGGCCGGCGGCATTCTCGGCGGGATTAGCAGCGGCCAGCCGGTTATCGCGCATCTTGCCCTGAAGCCCACCTCCAGCATCATGGTGCCCGGCCGGACGGTAAACCGCAGCGGCGACGCGGTAGAGATGGTCACCCGCGGCCGGCACGATCCCTGCGTTGGGATCCGGGCGGTACCGATCGCTGAAGCCATGATGGCTATCGTGCTTATGGATCATTTCTTGCGCCAGCGTGCGCAGTGCGCGGACGTCGTTGCAGCGGCGCCGATAAGGTGATGGCAATGCGCAAAGTATTAATCGGTTGTCTGGCGCTGGCGGCATATTGCGCGGAGGCCGCACAGACGCCGTGGCAAAAAATCGACCATCCGATCGCCGGCGCGCCCAGCGCCATTGGCAGCTTCGCCAATGGTTGCATTATCGGGGCCCAGCCGCTGCCGTTGGAAGCAGGCAACTATCAGGTACTGCGGCCGGATTCAGCGGCGCTACTTTGGCCACCCCGATTTGCTGTTGTTTATCCAGCGCCTGAGCAATCAGGTAAAACATCTGGGGCTGGCTAAGGTGCTGGTAGGGGATATGGCGATGCCGCCCGGCGGCCGTTTTAGCAGCGGCCCCGCCAGCCATCAGTGGGGGCTTGACGCGGATATCTGGTTGCAGACGCCACGCCAGCGCTGGAGCGCTTATCAGCTGCTTAAAACCTCAGCCGCTGGATCTGGTGGCGGCTGACGGGCCGCGGAGTGGTGCCACGTCTGTGGCGCTGATTAAATTGGCGGCGGAGGATGACCAGGTCACCCGTATTTTTGTCAACCCGGCCATCAAAAAACAACTGTGCCTGGATGCGGGCAGCGATCGCGACTGGTTACGCAAAGTCCGGCCCTGGTTCGGGCACTGCGCCCATATGCATGTCCGGTTGCGCTGTCCGGCTGGGTAGCCGCGAATGCGTCGATCAGCCGATACTACTGCCGGGGGACGGTTGCGGCGCCAAGCTGGAAAGCTTGGTTCCTGCCGGCCAAACCGGGGGCGGCATCAGGATTCGCTAGGCCAGGCGGTCGCTGTGTGAAGGGCGACACCGCGCGCGCCAGCAAAGGAGACGTAAAGCACGGCACGCGGCTTCGACAGTCGGCGACAACGGTTTGACGTTTGACCGCTGGCGTTTTGTCTGCGCGGCACCGCTGCCCGCGGCACTAATGGCGGGGATGATTAACGCATGGCACGGGGCTCGATCGCCGCCAGCGTAAGCCGCAGACTTAAATCCCCTTGAGCGTATGGGAGCGCCGGGGTTGGGCAATCTCCCTGCCTTTTAATAACTTGCGGACCCAGAACCGGTTGGGATTCAACGCCTGCGCCACGGTGCGGGTGACCGGCAAAGGCTCGCTAAAAATTTGCGCCGCCACGATTTCCGCCGCCAGCAGCGCGCTGCATAAACCGCGGGAAGCTAACCTTCCCCCAACATGAATAAATTGGCATAGCCCGTCACCGTCGCGGGGAGATGGCTTACCTGACCGCATGCCGCATAGAGCGGTAGCGCAGCGGTTGGGGCCAGCCCGCTCATTTCATGCCCATTAGCCAACACAACCGTGGCATGGCGTACATCGTCGCCACAGGCAAAGGTCAACTGCCAGCCGGCGCCATCATCGGCGCTGAGCGCGGTCAATCGCCGGCGGTAATGTGTTTGCGGCCCCTGTTGCGCCGCCAACCGCATCGCGCCGGCGGTCAACTGCGCCGGATTGAGCCAGCCCCCCGCCGGATACATCAGGCCATCACGACCGGTTTCTACCCCCACCAGCGCGGCCATGGCTGCACGGGCCAACGGCCGCACCAGGATGCTCGGCCAGCCGGCGTCGAGAATGCGCGCAATTTTGCCGGCGCTTTTCTCATCCCAGGCCAGTTGCGTGACGCCGCACCATTGATGTTCAGACGCCACCCCTTGCGCCGCCAAGTGCTGATAGCAGCGCAGCGCGAAAGGAAAGGCCTCGGCAAAAAATTGGGCCAGGGCGTCATGTCGATGATTCAGCAGCGGTATAGAGCACCCCCTGACAATTGCCCGAGCCCGCCCTGCGGCGGTTGATCGTCGGCGCAGTAAAAAGTGACACGGGCGCCGCGCCGAAGAAGTGCCAGCGCGACCAGAGCGCTGGCGATCCCGCCGCCGATAATGGCCACATCGTCGGGCCCGGCGGCCGAGGGGCGGGGGCATACTAGGGCGCAGCACCGGCACCGGCATCGGCATCAACGTCGCCGTGCGGCGCCCGTATGCCGGTGAGCATCTCCCGCTTACGGCCGAAGCCTTTGACTTTATCACCGCGAAACCGGCTTGCTGCAGCCCGCGGCGGACAAAACCGGCGGCGGTAAAGGTGGGGAAGCTGGCTTCCGGTCCTGCCAGTCTGGCCATGGCGGCAAACAGCGTGTCCTGCCACATATCGGGGTTTTTTGCCGGCGCGAAGCCGTCCAGAAACCAGGCGTCAACCTGATTGTCCAGGCTTACGTCCAGCGCGGGAAGCAGCGTATTGACATCGCCAAAGCCGATATCGAGAATGATCCTGCCGTGGGCCAGCACCAGGCGGTGATAACCGGCTACCGGCTGCGGGCAGAGGGACAGCAGTTCTTCCGGCAGCGGCGCCAGCGTTTGCCAGGGCTCGAGCGCACTGCGCAAATCTTCCTTGCCGAGGCCGAGCGGGTATTTTTCAAAGCTGATAAAGTGCAGGCGCCTCGCGCCGGTCGCCGATTGCTGCCGGCAGTGCGTATCAAAGGCATGCCATAACGCCAGGAAATTGAGGCTGGTGCTAAACTCGGTTTCCGCTACCCGAAAGACTGGGCGCGGATGGGGGGTTAAGCGAGCAGGCAAGCCATTACCGTGCAGAAAAACGTGGCGGCTTTCCGCCAGACCATCCTGATTGGAAAAGTAGACGTCATCAAATTTTTGGGATACAGGTGTACCCTGATCGTTCCAGCGCAATACGGTGGGTTCAACGGCGTGCCGGTTCACGGTAGCAGGCTCACGGCAGGGAAAGTGGGACGATTCTAACCACGCGGGCTTTCCGGTGCAAATTTTGCTAACATCCTCTGATCGGACTTGTTCAGCTTACATCTGTAAGCTAAAGTGCGTGACTGAAACTCAAATATTATTACAAGAGGTATTAAATGAAACGTGCTGTGATTACCGGCCTGGGGATCTTATCAAGTATCGGTAACGACCAAAAAGAAGTCCTAGCCTCGTTGCAAGAAGGCCGCTCCGGGATTACCTTTTCCCAGGAATTGAAAGATTCCGGCATGCGCAGCCATGCCTGGGGCAATGTCAAACTCGATACCACCGGGCTGATTGATCGCAAAATGGCGCGCTTTATGAGTGATGCCTCTGTCTACGCCTTTTTGTCCATGGAACAGGCGATTGCCGACGCCGGGCTGGCGCCCGACATGGTGTCCAACGACCGTACCGGCCTTATCGTCGGCTCCGGTGGCGGCTCGCCGCGCAACCAGGTTGCCGGATCTGACGGTATGCGCGCCCGCGGCCTGCGTGGCGTGGGACCTTACATGGTTACCAAGGCGATGGCCTCCGGCGTGTCGGCGTGTCTGGCGACCCCTTTCAAAATCCGTGGCGTCAACTACTCCATCAGCTCCGCCTGTTCGACCTCCGCGCATTGTATCGGCAATGCGGTGGAAATGATCCAGCTCGGCAAACAGGATGTGGTATTCGCCGGCGGCGGAGAAGAGCTGTGCTGGGAAATGGCCTGTGAATTCGATGCCATGGGCGCGCTATCCACCCGCTACAACGAAACGCCGCCCAAAGCGTCGCGCACCTATGACGTCAATCGCGACGGGTTTGTTATCGCCGGCGGCGGCGGTATCGTGGTGATGGAAGAGCTGGAGCATGCTCTGGCCCGCGGCGCCCATATTTATGCTGAAATTATCGGTTATGGCGCGACTTCCGACGGCGCGGACATGGTCGCTCCGTCCGGCGAAGGCGCCATCCGTTGCATGCAGATGGCGTTGAAAGATGTCGATACCCCGGTAGATTACTTGAACGTCCACGGGACCTCTACGCCCGTTGGCGACGTCAAAGAGTTGTGGGCTATCCGGGAAACCTTTGGCAGCCAGCATCCGGCGTTCTCCTCCACTAAGGCGATGACCGGTCATTCCCTGGGGGCCGCCGGGGTGCATGAAACCATTTTCACGCTGCTGATGCTGGAGCACGAATTTATCGCTCCGAGTATCAATATCGAACAGCTTGATCCGCAGGCGGAAGGCATGAACGTCATTACCGAGCCGACACGGCGTGCATTGACCACCGTCATGAGTAACAGCTTTGGTTTCGGCGGCACGAACGCAACGCTCGTGATGCGTAAATACGGCTAAGCCGTGTCGGCTGCTGCCGGGCTGTGTGGCGCCTGGTGGCGCCGGAGACCCGTTGTCGTGCGCCCGCGTCAACGTAAGCGTTCACACACTAACCAACGCATCCCTTCCTACTCTGACGGCTAGGGAAGGGAAGGGCGTTGGTTTTTTTATGCTCTCTTTGCTGCTAATTTGCCAGGAGCAAGCTCAGCATCATGCATGCTGAACCCACTACATTAGAGACCATGCCGGCGAATAAAACACTGTTTTCGCTGTGCAGTGCGGTGTTTCTCTGTTATTTGACCGGGGCGCTGCCCCTGCCGGTCATACCTCTTTAATGTCCATGACGAGTTGGGACTCAGCAATACGCTGGGCGGCGTCGCAATAGGCATTCAATTCCTGCCCACGGTATTGACCCGCAGTTATACGGGTAGACTTGCCGAGCTGTTCGGCGCTAAACGTTCCGCGCTGCAGGGAATGGCGGCATGCGGGTTGGCCCGGGTATTTTATCTGCTCTCGGCGTTGCTGCCATTGCCGGTGTATTCTCGCTACGGGCTGCTGTTGATAGGGCGCGTCATGCTGGGTTTCGGCGAGAGTCAACTGCTGACCGGTACGTTAAGCTGGGGGTTCGGTTTGTTGGGGCAGGCGCGCGCGGGCAAGGTGATGTCGTGGAACGGCGCCGCTATTTATGGGTCGCTGGCGGTGGGGGCAAGCGGTGGGCTTGTTGCGCTATCATCGCTCCGGCGGGTTTGTTACGCTGGGATTAACCACGCTGCTGGCGCTACAGGGGGTAGGGTTCGCCGCCGTCGGCATCTTTATTTCATTGTATTTTAATTTGCGGCATTGGGATCATGCCGGTTTTGCTTTCAGCGCTTTCGGTATTGCTTTTGTCGCTCTACGCTTCTAGGGTAGTCAGTGGACCGATCGGCTGGGCGGCCGTGCGGGTGAAGCTCATTTCACTGGCGGTGGAAGCGCTGGGTCTGGCATTGCTGTGGCTGGCGGCAGAACCCGGTTTGGCGTTGCTGGGCGCAGGATTGACCGGGCCGGCTGTTCATTGATATTTCCCGCCATGGGAGTGGGAGTCGTGAAACGGGTGCCGGTGCAAGTGCGTGCGACCGCGGTAGGCGGTTATAGCGCGTTCCAGGATGTGGCCTACGCTATGACCGGTCCGTTGCTGGGCATGCTGGTAACCGCCCTAGGCTACGCCTCGGTATTTGGCGCTGCCATGCTCTGCGCGCTGGCTGGCATCGCCGTGGCGCTGCTGTTTACTTGGCAGCGGCGTCTTACGAGCGGCGACACCGACGCCTGACGGGCGGCCTATACTCCCGTTAAAAAGGCATTCCTATCCTACGCGCTGTGGCGCCCCTGGCGGACGGGTCACTTCCGCGCGCAACGGGCGGGGCCGCAGTAAAATTACCATGTTCTTCTGCCCTCCCTGCCGCGACGGGCCGGCAGGAGGCTTTGCACCGCGCACAGGGACGCACACGGCATCATCAAGGGCAGGTTCCTGCGGGCGCGCCACCCCTTTCGGCCATCAGCGGGCCAGCAGCCATATAACGACCAGTACCACGGCGACAAAGACCCCTATCACCAGCTGCGATCGCGCCGCGCAGACCGGCCGTGGTTCGTGTTCGGTGGCGATAAGCGGGTGGGTTAGCGGCTGGAGCAGGCGGACATCCGGCATCTGGTGCTGGCTCTCTGGGTGCGGCTCAGGCGATAAATAAACAAATACTGCATCACCGCGTTGACCTGAGCGGTGGTCAGCGGCGTCTGGCTGTCAGCGGCGAAATGTTGCCGGCAGTACTTGTTCCACGGCCTGCTGCTCCTCGCCGTGGACGGGATGCTTGAGCACCGCCGTGAGCGTGGTTAGCGTGGGATGCCCCTGCTGCGACAGCGTCAGATGGCTTTGCAAGAACTGACTTAATAACGGGAAATGGGCGGGCGGGAATAGGATCGCCGGATTTCAGCCCCATCATACGGCGCAGACTTTCCCACAGCTCGGTCGGCGGCCGCCGGTAAGCGCCGCCAGGCGGGTGATAAGCTGGCTGAGGGCCTGGTGTTCCGCCGGCAGCAGGGTGCGATCGGTCATGGCGGCCTGCTGCGGCGCCGGAATGTCCAACTGCCCATTTTGCAGTAAATGCAGCACCTGACGCAGTTGGCCGGCATCCAGCTGGCTAAGAACGGTGTGGCCAAACTGGCTGCGAATAAAATCGCTCACCGCCTGGCGGTTATTCCCCTGCGGCAGCTGTTCGGCGGGAAGAAAGTGGCGTACCCGTAACTCACCGTCGCCGGCGATTTGCAGATGGTGAAACAGCGCGGCCCAGATTTCCGCCGGTTTACTGGGGCTTAAAGCCATAATACGAGTAATAAACCGCTCAAGCGTCGTGCGCTGGGCGGTGGTCAGGGGTTGATCCGGGTCGGGCGCCGGTGGCGTTTGACCCCGTGGCGGCGTACCGGGACCGGTAACTGGTTGCATAATGCATATCCTCTCGGGAGGGGAGACGGTGAAAATCAGGTGCGGCCCCGCTAACGGCGCGCTGTTGGGGGCTGATAATAACAAGTCCACGCCGGCAGCGGTAGCATCCGGCGTCGGGATGGCATTTTCTGCCGGACGAGATGAGTGAACCCTGCCGCTGCAAGCTTAGCCGCTCTCATCGGCGACAATAACAAAATGAAGCGTGATAGAGTTGGGATTCTTACGCATTCGGTGGCAGAATATTCCCCCTTTAACGTTTGATGGCAGTGTGCTGCCGGAGCCCGATGTGAAAATCCTGGTGGATGAGAATATGCCTTATGCCGAGGCGCTGTTTGGGCGTGTTGGCGACGTGCAGACTGTGGCGGGCAGGGCGATTCCCGCGCCGGCGCTGGCGCAGGCCGACGCGCTGATGGTGCGTTCGGTGACCCGCGTCGACGGCGCTCTGCTCGACGGCAGCCGGGTGAAATTCGTCGGTACCGCTACCGCCGGCACCGATCATGTGGATAAAGACTGGCTGGCGCAGGCGGGGATCAATTTTTCCGCGGCCCCGGGCTGCAACGCGATTGCGGTAGTGGAGTATGTCTTTTCCGCGTTGCTGTGGCTGGCGCAGCGGGACGGTTTTGCGCTGCGCGACAAGACCGTCGGCATTGTTGGCGTCGGGAATGTCGGCGGCCGTCTGCAACGGCGGCTTAACGCCTTTGGCGTGCGTACCTTGCTGTGCGATCCGCCGCTGGCGGAGGCTGGCGCTCCCGGCGACTGGCAGCCGTTGGAAACGCTAGTGGCTGAGGCGAATGTGCTGACGTTCCATACGCCCCTCACGCGCGCCGGCCGGCATGCCACCTGGCATCAGGTGGACCAGGCGCTGTTGGCGGCGCTGCCCGCCGGCCGCATTATCATCAATGCCTGCCGCGGAGCGGTGGTGGATAACGCCGCGCTACTGCAGGCGTTGGAGGGCGGCAAGCCGCTGAGCGTCGTGCTCGACGTCTGGGAGCCGGAGCCCGCGCTGTCGTTGCCGCTCCTGGCCCGCGTCGATATTGGCACCGCCCATATCGCCGGTTATACCCTGGAAGGCAAGGCGCGCGGCACCACGCAGGTTTTCGATGCCTACAGCGCTTATGTCGGTAGTGATAAGCGCGCGAGCCTGGCGGCGCTGTTGCCGCCGCCGGCGGTGGAGCGTATCCGTCTGCGTGGCGCGATTGATGAAGAGGCGCTGCGTCTGTTGGCGCATCTGGTCTATGATGTGCGGCGAGATGATATGCAGTTACGTCGCGCGGCCGTACTGCCGGGGAAATTCGATTGCTTGCGCAAAAATTACTATCAGCGCCGGGAGTGGTCATCGCTGTGCGTGAAAACCGACGATAGCATTGGCGCGGATGCGCTGCGGCAGTTGGGGTTCCAAGCTCAGCCGGTCGTGCCTGGCGGCGGTTGATAGCGTGGCCCGAAGGATGCGCGGCAGGACGCGCGCGGGGCCTTTTACGCCATTTTGATTGACGGATGCTGCAGGTGCAGCGCGCCGCGGTATCGCAAAACGGGAGATAACATGATGTCTGACGGCTGGAATATTGCTCTTCTGGGAGCAATAGGCGCAGTCGGTACGGCGCTGCTGGAAATTATGCAGGAACGCCAATTCCCGTTCGAGGAGCTGTTTTTACTGTTTAGTGGGCGCTGCTCCAGCGAAACGGTGCGGGTTAACGGACAAAGTTTGCAGGTTAGCGAAGCGGCGCAATTCGATTGGTCGCAGGCGCAACTGGCTTTCTTTGTCGCTGGCGCGCAGGCCTTGGCGCTGTATGCGGCTGAGGCCGCCCCGGCTGCCTGGTGGTCGATGTCGGCGGCCTGTTTGCCCTGGAGCCGGACATGCCGCTCGTGGTACCGGGCGTCAATGACGACGAGCTGGCCGATTACCGTAATCGCAATATGGTCGCGGTAGCGGATGCGCTGACCAGTCAACTATTGCTGGCGGTAAAGCCGCTTACCGATCTGGCCGGCCTGGGGCATCTGCACGTCAGCAATTTGCTGTCTGCCTCCGCCTACGGCAAAGCGGCGGTGAATGATTTGGCAGGCCAGAGCGCCTGCCTGTTGAATGGCTTGCCCGCCGAGCCGGGCTTTTTCCCGTGTCAGCTGGCGTTCAATCTGCTGCCGCTGCTGCCCGACGACGTCGGCTCGGTGCGGCAGCGAACGTCGTCTGGTGGACGAAATACGTAAAATCCTGCGTGATGAGGGGCTGCCTATCTCGGTCAGCAGCGTGTGCAGGCGCCAATATTTTACGGTCGTGCACAGCTGGTCCATCTAGAAACGCAGCGGCCAATAACTGCGGAAGAAGCGCGCGTGGCGCTAGAGGCCGTCGAGGGGCTGACGCTGAGTGAAGAGCTGAACTATCCGACGCCGGTAGAGGACGCCTCGGGAAACGTCGCCCTGAATATCGGTAGTCTGCGCAACGATTACGACATGCCCGATCTGCTGCAGTTCTGGTCGGTGGAGGATAATGTCCACTTCGGCGGCGCCCTGATGGCGGCGTTGACCGCGGAGAAAGTGATGGCCGAAGCCAGCGCGTGGTAACACTACAAACGGCGCCCCTGCCCGGCGCGGACGAGGCACTGCCGGCGGCGGCTAATAAGGGCACGATGAAGCTGGCGCTCGGGATTGAGTATGACGGCAGCGCCTATTACGGCTGGCAACGTCAGCAGGAAGTGGCGAGCGTGCAGGCGTGCCTCGAACGCGCGCTCTCTACGGTCGCCGATGAAACTGTCACGGTTTATTGCGCCGGCCGTACCGACGCCGGCGTGCATGCCACGGGGCAGGTGGTTCATTTCGACACCCGATCGCGGCGACCGGATGCCGCCTGGACGCTCGGCGTCAACGCCAATCTGCCGGCCGATATTGCCGTGCGTTGGGTAGCGCCGGTGGCGGACGATTTTCATGCGCGTTTCAGCGCGACCGCCCGGCGCTACCACTATATTATTTATAATCATCGCCTGCGCCCGGCACTGCTCGGCCGCGAGTTGACCCGCTATTATCATCCGCTCGATGCGCCGTCGATGGCGCGCGCCGGCCAGTGCTTATTGGGCGAAAACGATTTCACGTCTTTTCGCGCTCTGCAGTGCCAGTCGCGCAGCCCCTGGCGCAACGTGCACCATCTGCACGTCACGCGTCAGGGACGCTATGTCGTGGTCGATATCAAAGCCAATGCTTTTGTTCATCATATGGTTCGTAATATTGTAGGCAGTCTGCTGGAGGTGGGGTGCGGCAACCGGCCGGAAAGTTGGATCGCCGACCTGCTGGCGTGCCGCGACCGGACACAGGCCGGCGCTACCGCCCGCGCGGAGGGGCTTTACCTGGTGGCGGTGGATTATCCGTCGCGTTTCGCCCTGCCCGCGTTGCCGCCGGGGCCGTTATTTCTTGCGGATTAACCGCTTACTTTCTTTCGACTTGCGTTACCGGGAAAACTGAATGGAATATATCAAATTTATCATCGATTTTATTTTGCATATCGATGCGCATCTGGCAGAGCTGGTGGCGCAGTACGGTGTCTGGGTGTATGCGTTTTTGTTTCTGATTCTGTTTTGCGCAACCGGCCTGGTGGTAACGCCCTTCCTGCCGGGAGACTCATTGCTGTTTGTCACCGTCGCGCGGGCGGCGCTGCCGAGTAACGGGCTCGACATTCATGTGATGGTGCTGTTGATGGTGCTGGCGGCAATCGCCGGCGATGCGGTCAATTATACGATTGGCCGCCTATTCGGTGAAAAGCTGTTTAGCAATCCGGACTCCAAAATCTTTCGCCGCCGCTATCTGGACAAAACCCGTGAGTTCTATGCCCGGCACGGCGGTAAAATCATCATTCTGGCGCGCTTTGTACCCATCGCGCGGACCTTCGCGCCGTTTGTGGGCGGCATGGGCCAATATGCGTTACCGCCATTTTGCGCTCTACAATGTCGCGGGTGGGCTGCTGTGGGTGTTGTTGTTCAGCTACGCCGGCTATTTCTTTGGCAATATGCCGATGGTGCAGCAAAATCTGAAGTGGCTTGTCGTGGCGATTATCCTGCTGTCAGTGCTGCCGGGCGTCATTAAAGTGTAGCGTCATCGCCGGATGGCTGCCAACGCTAAAAGTAAGTAATTTACCGAAGCCGGCGGGCAGAATGTGAACAAAGCACAGAGTTTTCTGTGCCAAGTCGCTGGTCATTATGGTTTAATGAACAACCTTTGGCACGCCATCCCCGGCGGGGAGCGTGCGAGACGGCGGCCCTCCCGCCGCGGTTAAAGGTCAAGTAAATATAGCAGACTGGCGAATGCCAGGTTCAAACAGAAAGGTTATCGATGAGCTGGATTGAACGAATTCTCAATAAGAGCACTATCACCCCGGCGCGCAGGGCGAACATTCCTGAGGGCGTATGGACCAAGTGTGTTAGCTGTGGCCAGGTGCTGTATCGCGCGGAGCTGGAACGCAATCTGGAGGTCTGCCCGAAGTGCGATCACCACATGCGGATGACCGCGCGCGCGCGTTTGCACGCTTTCCTGGATAAAGGAAGCGAGTCCGAGGTCGGTAGCGAGCTGGAGCCGAAAGATATCCTGAAATTCAGGGACTCGAAAAAGTACAAGGATCGCCTGTCGGCGGCCCAGAAAACCACCGACGAGAAAGATGCGCTGGTGGTGATGAAAGGCGAGCTGTACGGCATGCCGGTGGTGGTGGCGTCATTCGAGTTCGCCTTTATCGGCGGTTCGATGTCCTCGGTGGTCGGCGCGCGTTTCGTGCGCGCGGTCGAGCAGGCGCTGGCGGACGACTGTCCTCTGGTGTGCTTTTCCGCCAGCGGCGGCGCCCGCATGCAGGAAGCGCTGATGTCATTGATGCAGATGGCCAAGACCAGCGCCGCGCTGGCGCGGCTGCGCGAACGGCGGTTGCCCTATATTTCGGTTTTGACTGACCCCACCATGGGCGGTGTTTCGGCCAGTCTGGCGATGCTGGGCGATCTGAACGTTGCCGAGCCGAAAGCGCTGATTGGCTTCGCCGGTCCGCGGGTGATAGAACAGACGGTACGCGAAAAACTGCCGGCCGGTTTCCAGCGCAGTGAATTCCTGCTGGAAAAGGGCGCTATCGATCTCATCGTGCGCCGTCCGGAAATGCGTCTGCGTCTGGCCAGCCTGCTGGCAAAACTGACCAACCGGCCCCAGCCGCACGAGCCGCGCCCTGATGCGGTCCCGGAGGATCATCAGGTATAAAGGGCGGCGCAAGCCTGCCCGCGGCCATCAGCCTGGGCGGGGCAAGCTTAGTGAGAACCCAGCATAAGCCAATGAACGGACGTATGGAAAATCTGCCTATCCCCCAAGCGACGTCGCCACTGGCCGCGTGGCTTTATTATCTTGAACGTCTGCACGCCAAACCCATCGATTTGGGCCTGGAGCGGGTACGCCATGTGGCGACCGGCCTGAATTTGCTGCGCCCGGCCACCTGGGTCATTACCGTTGGCGGCACCAATGGTAAGGGCACCACCTGTCGGCTGCTGGAAGCCATTTTGCTGGCAAGCGGGATGCATGTCGGCGTCTATAGCTCCCCGCATTTGCTGCGCTATACCGAACGGGTGCGCATTCAGGGCGACGAATTGCCGGAAGCCGCCCATAGTGAAGCGATGGCGGTTATCGAAGCCGGCCGTGGCGCGACGTCGTTAAGCTATTTCGAGTTCGGTACGTTGGCGGCGCTGCAGCTTTTTCGGCAAGCGGCGCTGGATGTGGTGATCCTTGAGGTCGGGCTGGGGGGGCGGTTGGACGCAACCAATATCGTCGATGCCGACGTCGCCGTAACGACCTCCATCGCCCTCGATCATACCGATTGGCTGGGGCCGGACCGTGCCAGTATCGCGCGGGAAAAGGCCGGTATCTTTCGTCGCGGCAAACCGGCGGTCGTGGATGGGCCCGACCGGCCGGCGACGCTCGACGCCGCCGCTGCCGACTGCGGCGCAGCGCTATACGCCCGCGATCGCGATTGGTGGTGGCAGGACGACGGCCAGCACTGGCGCTGGTGGGACAATATGCGCGAGCTTACCGCGCTGCCGCTACCGGCCATTCCGCTGGAAAACGCGGCAACGGCGCTGGCTGCCGTTGCCCGCCTGCCGTTCGCGGTACCGGCAGCGGCGGTGCGCCAGGGGCTGCGCGAGGCTTCGCTCCCGGGACGTTTTCAATGTATCGGACGGGCACCGCTGACCATTCTGGACGTCGCGCACAATCCCCATGCCGCCGGCTATCTGGCCCGGCGTCTGGCGGCGTTGCCCCGCACCGGCAAAGTCCGGGCGGTGGTC
Organism: Sodalis sp. (in: enterobacteria); assembly: GCF_051710625.1. Lineage (GTDB taxonomy): Bacteria > Pseudomonadota > Gammaproteobacteria > Enterobacterales > Enterobacteriaceae > JBPESN01. Next base: position 19,557 of record NZ_JBPESN010000025.1, read on the forward strand.
GGGATGCTGGCGGATAAAGATATTCCCGGCACGCTTGCCGGCTTGCGCGGGCAGGTAGATGTTTGGTATTGCGCATCGCTTGACGGGCCGCGTGCCGCCAGCGCCGCGCAATTGGCGGCGCATCTTGACAGCGACGCGCAACGGTTTGAGGATGTGCCAAGCGCCTGGCATCAGGCAATAGCGGACGCCGCGCCCGAGGATTGCGTGCTGGTATTTGGCTCTTTCCATACCGTGGCGCCGGTCCTGGAGCTGGCTGAAAGGGAGACGTATTGTGACAAGTAAATTTCAAAACCGCCTGGTCGGGACCATTATCCTTGTCGCCCTCGGTGTCATCATTTTGCCCGGTCTGCTGGATGGTAAAAAGAAGCACTATCAAGGCGAGTTTGCCGCTATCCCGCTGGTGCCGAAGCCCGGCGACAGTGACGAACTCGACGCGACGCTGCCGGCCAGCCAGCAATTGTCGAGCCTGCCGCCGGAAGGGGCGGGCGAGGCGGTAGAACAATCCAGCCGGCTGGCCGGCAGCGGACAGCCGTCGGCACCCTTGCCCGATGTTGCCAGCAGCGGTACCCGTCAGCCGGAAACGCTGGCGCCGCCGGAAATGAAAGTCAGTCCGCCCGCAGCTGCCAAACCGGAGGTCAAGCCAACAGCGCGGCCTGAGAGCAAGCCAATGCCCAAACCGCAGACGCCGAAAGTCGAAGCGCCCAAACCGCCGGCGCCGAAATCTGACTCAGCGCCTGCCGCCAAGCAGGCGCCAAAAGGGCAGGCGTGGGTAGTGCAGCTCGGGGCGTTGAAGAACGCCAATAAGGTGTCGGAAATCGTCGCCAAGCTGCGGTTGTCGGGCTATCGCGTTTATACTTCGCCATCGGCGCCGGTGCAGGGGCAGATTACCCGGATTTTTGTCGGTCCCGATGCTTCCCGGGATAAGCTGCAAAGTGCGCTGGGCGAACTTAACCAGTTGAGCGGCCTTAACGGCCAATTGCGCCCCTACAGCGTACGGTAGACTTTTGCTGGACAGGACAGGACAGGACAGGACAGGACAGGACAGGACAGGACAGGACAGGACAGGACAGGACAGGACAGGCGAGCCCTGCTGCTCACGCAGGTGCGGCGTTTTGACCGCACGGCCTCAGACGCCATACAGGCGGTCGGCGCGTTAGGTTGCGCTATCTTGTTGCGGCGATGGGTCTTTTCACTCACCGTGATTTATTTAAACCGGGGGAATAAATCCCCTACGCAAACGTTTTCTTTTTCTGTTAGAATTCGCCGCGAACCAGCTGACCGGGCGAATGATCAAGGGATGCATGCATGATCTGGATTGATTACGTCATTATCGGCATCATTATTTTTTCCGCTTTGGTGAGTCTGATTCGCGGGTTTGTACGTGAGGCATTATCTTTAGTGACCTGGGTCTGTGCATTTTTTGTCGCCAGCCATTACTATAGTTATTTTGCGATATACTTTACCCGCTTTGAAGAGCAGATGGTTCGCAAGGGTATTGCGATTGCCCTGCTGTTCGTGGCTGCCCTGATCGTCGGGGCCATCGTCAATTACGTCATTAGTTCGCTTGTGGAGCAGCCCGGTTTGTCCGGCACCGACCGGGTATTAGGCGTCTGTTTTGGCGCGCTGCGCGGCGTTTTAATTGTATCGGCGGCGTTGTTCTTTCTCGACACCTTCACCGGTTTCTCCCACAGTCAGGACTGGCAGCAGTCCCAACTGATACCGCAATTCAGCGGTAACATCAGATGGTTTTTTGACTATCTGCAAAGCACGTCGAGTTTCTTACCGAGGCAGTAGTTGTCCCGGTAACGCTGATGAGGAAATGACAACATGTGCGGTATTGTCGGAATCGCCGGTTTCATACCGCTAAACCAGTCTATTTATGATGCATTAACGGTGCTTCAGCACCGTGGGCAGGATGCGGCAGGCATCGTCACCATCGATGCCTTGAATTGTTTTCGTCTGCGTGAAGCCAATGGACTGGTTAAGGATGTTTTCGAGGCCCGGCATATGCAGCGCCTGCAGGGCAATATGGGGGGCCACGTCCGCTACCCGACCGCCGGCAGCTCTAGCGCCTCCGAGGCGCCGCCGTTTTACGTCAATTCCCCGTTCGGCATCACTCTGGCGCACAACGGTAACCTGACCAACGCCTCCGAACTGCATAAAAAGTTGTTTGAAAACGGGCGGCATCATGTCAATACCACCTCCGATTCGGAAATTTTGCTGAACGTTTTTGCTGCCGAGCTGGATCGCTTCCTGGATTATCCGTTGAAGGCGGACAACATTTTCGCGGCGCTGGCGGCGACCCATCAGCAGATCCGCGGCGCCTACACCTGTGTCGGCATGATTATCGGTCATGGCCTGTTTGCCTTTCGTGACCCCAACGGCATCTGCCCACTGGCCACCGGCAAGCGCACGCTGGCGGACGGGCGCAATGAATATATTGTGGCCTCCGAAAGCGTAGCGCTGGATACGCTGGGCTTTGATTTCCGGCGCGATATCGCGCCGGGCGAGGCGGTATACGTCACCGGAAAAGGGCAGCTGTTCACCCGGCAGTGCGCTGAGAACCCCAGGCATCACCCTTGTTTGTTCGAGTATGTCTATTTCGCCCGGCCGGACTCGTTCATCGACAAAATCTCACTCTACAAGCGCCCGCGTGCGCATGGGCCAAATGCTAGGCGAAAAAATCGCCCGCGAGTGGGAAGATCTGAATATTGATGTGGTGATCCCGATTCCGGAAACCTCCTGCGATATCGCGCTGGAAGTAGTCCGGATACTGAACAAGCCCTATCGTCAAAAATTTGTGAAAAACCGCTACGTCGGCCGGACCTTCATCATGCTCGGTCAGCAGGTGCGCCGGCAATCGGTGCTCCGTAAGCTTAACGCCAACCGCGCCGAGTTCCGCGATAAGAATGTGCTGCTGGTGGACGACTCCAGCATGCGTAGTATCATCTTCTGAGCAAATCGTCGAGATGGCGCGCGAGGCGGGCGCCCGTCACGTATATCTGGCCTCCGCTGCGCCGGAAATCCGCTTTCCAAACGTTTACGGCATAGATATGCCGAGTGCCTCGGAACTGATTGCCCACGGCCGCGAGGTTGATGAAATACGGCAGCTCATCGGCGCAGACGCGGCGCAGACGCGCCGATATTCCAGGATTTGGCCGATCTGGAACGGGCGATGCGGGAAGATAATCCTGACGTTGAGCAATTTGAATCATCGGTATTCAACGGCATCTACGTGACCCGCGACGTGGATCAGCGCTATCTGGATTAGCTGGAGTCGTTGCGCAACGATGATTCCAAAGCGATGCGCGCCCAGACCGAGGTCGAAAACCTGGAAATGTATAACGAAGGTCGATCGGTACTGCGCGGGTGCAGTAGGTTATGCTTCTGACCCGTGCTTTATGGCGGCAGGTCATCTCAACCCGGGCGGTCAACCGCGCCGGGTTTTTTCGTCTTTGCCACTGGCAGGAGTTGAGGTATGAAACGTCTGATAGTCGGTATCAGCGGCGCCAGCGGCGCCATTTATGGCGTCCGCCTGCTGCAGGTACTGGGCACGCTGCCGGAGATTGAAACCCACCTGGTCATCAGCCCGGCCGCGCGGCAGACGCTGACGCTGGAAACCGCGTACAGTCTGCGCGGGGTGCAGGCGCTGGCGGATGTCGTGCATGATTCCCGCGATATTGCCGCCAGCATCAGCTCCGGTTCATTCCAAACTCTGGGAATGATTATCTTGCCCTGTTCGATGAAAACCCTCTCCGGCGTCGTCAATAGCTACAGCGACGGGCTGCTAACGCGCGCGGCGGACGTGGTGTTGAAAGAGCGGCGCCGGTTGGTGCTGGGGGTGCGTGAAACGCCACTGCATCTGGGCCATCTGCGCCTGATGACGTTGGCGGCCGAGCTGGGCGCGATCATTATGCCGCCGGTGCCGGCGTTCTATCACCGCCCTGCCCAGATAAGCGATATCATCGACCAAACGGTCAATCGGACGCTGGATCAATTCGATCTGGTGCTGCTTCAAGACCTGTTTCCGCGCTGGCAAAGCGGCTGAGTGCCGCCGTTATTAGTTAAACTCACAATAAAATTATTCTCCTGATAATAGTGCAGAAAAATAACATTGCACTAATAATAAACATGCTGTGTAAATGGATGGTGCAGCGTGGGGAGCGATTGGCGCACGCACGGTCCAGCGCGTCAGTCGCACTACCGAATTGCGCCAGATGTCAGAGGCCACAACGGCTTCTGGCGCCCTGAACGCGCATCGCGGGCGCGGCGCGATATATGGCATGAAAAGTGCAATGGTTCCGGCGGAAAAGGACACACTATCTGCCGGGCATTAAATAATTATACTGATGGTAATTTATAAAACAATTGGTAAAAGTTCTTCCTTTGGTGGCGGCGCTGGCTTGCGCGGGCAGCGCGTTTACCGCAGTACCCAAAAATATCCGCATTGGCACCGATCCGACCTATGCCCCTTTTGAATCGAAAAACGCCAGCGGCGAGCTGGTGGGCTTCGATATCGATCTGGCCAAAGATTTGTGTAAGCGTATCGAAACCAAGTGTACCTTCGTGGAAAGCGATTTTGATGCGCTTATCCCTTCGCTGAAAACGAAAAAAATTGACGCGATTATTTCTTCGCTGTCGATAACCAAAAAACGCCAGCAGGAAATTGCCTTTACCGACAAGCTTTACGCCGCTAACGCGCGTTTGATTGCCAAAGCCGGTAGCCCGATTACCCCGACGCTGGATTCTCTGCGCGGCAAACGTGTGGGCGTGTTGCAGGGGTCAACCCAGGAAGTTTACGCCAATGCGATGTGGCAGCCGAAAGGGGGGGGGGCGTGGTCGCTTATCAAAACCAGGATCTCATTTACGCCGATTTGACCTCGGGACGCATCGCCGCCGCTTTCCAGGATGAAGTCGCCGGCAGCGAAAGCTTCCTGAAGCAGGCTGCGGGTAAAGGGTATATTTTTGCCGGCCCGGCGGTGAAAGACGACAAATTCTTCGGTATCGGTACCGGCATGGGATTACGTAAAGACGAAACCGATTTGAAAGATGCGCTGAATAAGGCTTTTGCCGAGATGCGCAAAGACGGAAGTTACGATAAATACGCTAAACAATATTTTGATTTCGACGTGTACGGCGGTTAATCCTGTCATAGGGCATAAGCCTATGGCGTCAAGGGCTACGCCGGTATTTCTTCTTCGCCAGGACAGGTAAGATCGATGCTTTTTGGTTATTCGCAATTAATTATCAACGGCGCGCTGGTGACCCCGGAGCTGGCGCTCAGTTCCGTTTTATTATCGGTAGTCATCGGTCTTATCGACGCCGGTGCCAAACTCTCCCGTAGCCGCGCGCTGGTGGGTTGCTTTGAAGGCTATACCACCCTGATTCGCGGCGTACCTGACCTGGTGTGCATGTAGCTGATTTTTTACGGGTTGCAAATTGCACTGAACATCCTGACGGAAACCGTCGGTTTCGATCAGATCGATATCGATTTGATGGCCGCGGGGATTATTACCCTGGGCTTTATCTACGGCGCCTATTTTACGGAAACCTTTCGCGGGGCGTTTTTGGCGGTACCGCGCGGGCAAATCGAGGCGGCCACCGCCTTTGGCCTCAGCGCTTCGCAGACCTTCCGCCGCATTCTCTTTCCCGCCATGATGCGTTTTGCGCTGCCCGGCATCGGCAATAACTGGCAGGTCATTTTAAAGGCCAACGCGCTGGTTTTGCTGCTCGGATTGAATGATGTAGTGAAGGCCACACAATTGGCGGGTAAGGGCCACCTATCAACCGTTTTATTTCGCCATCGTCGCCGGCGTGGTGTGTATCTGCTGTTCACCACCCTGTCCAACGGCGTGCTGCTGTGGCTTACGCGGCGCTCGCTACTCGCTGGGCGTGAAGAAGGCGGAATTATGATCGATATTTTACAACAATACTGGCATGCGCTGCTGTGGAGCGACGGCTACCGTTTCAGCGGGCTGGCGGTGACCCTGTGGTTACTGATCATCTCGGTGGTGCTGGGGGGGATGCTGGCGGTGGCGCGCGTGTCGTCCCGCCGCTGGATACGTTTACCGGTCTGGCTGTTTACCTATATTTTTCGCGGCACGCCGTTGTACGTTCAGTTGCTGGTGTTTTATTCCGGGATGTACAGCCTGGAAATCGTGTGCGGCACCGATGTGTTAAACGCGTTTTTTCGCAGCGGCATGAACTGTACGCTACTGGCGTTGACCCTTAACACCTGCGCTTATACCACCGAAATTTTCGCCGGCGCCATCCGAGCGGTGCCGCACGGCGAAATTGAGGCGGCGCGCGCCTATGGCTTCTCGCCGTTTAAGCTCTACCGCGCCATTATACTGCCCTCCGCGCTGCGCACGGCGTTGCCGGCCTATAGCAATGAAGTCATATTAATGCTGCACTCCACCGCGCTGGCGTTTACCGCGACGGTACCGGATATTCTTAAAATCGCCCGGGATATCAACTCGGCGACCTATCAGTCGTTTTATGCCTTCGGCATTGCCGCGGTAGTGTATCTGATGATCTCTTTTGTGTTGATTAAACTGTTTAAACAGGCGGAAAAGCGCTGGCTGCGCCATGTCAAACCGCAATAACCCACGTGCAGGATACGTATATGCCAGAAATCAAATTGTCGATCCAGGAGCTGCACAAACGCTACGGTGACCATGAAGTGCTAAAAGGCGTGTCGCTTGAAGCGCGCGCCGGTGATGTGATAAGTATTATCGGATCCTCAGGCTCAGGTAAGAGCACCTTTTTGCGCTGCATTAACTTTCTGGAAAAACCCAGCGAAGGATCGATCGCCGTTAATAACGAAAATATTCATATGGTGCGCGACCATGACGGCCAGTTTAAGGTGTTTGATAAAAAACAGCTGCAGCTGCTACGCACCTGCCTGACGATGGTATTCTAGCATTTTAATTTATGGAGCCATATAACCGTGCTGGAAAACGTCATGGAAGCGCCGGTAACAGGTGCTGGGCCTCAGCAAAAGCGAAGCGCGTGAACGCGCGGTGCGCTATTTGGACAAAGTGGGTATTGATGAGCGCGCGCGCGCCAAATACCCTATCAATCTTTCCGGCGCGCAACAGCAGCGCGTGTCCATTGCCCGCACGCGGGCAATGGAGCCGGAGGTTCTGTTGTTCGACGAACCGGCCTCGGCGCTGGATCCGGAGCTGGTGGGTGAGGTGGTGCGCATCATGCAAAAGCTGGCTGAAGAGGGCAAAACCATGGTGGTGGCGCACGAGATGGAATTTGCGCGCCATGTCTTGAACCACGTCATTTTCTTGCATCAAGGGGTCATCAAGGAGCAGGGGCCGCCGTCAGAGGTGTTCGGCAGCCTGAAGAGCCCGCGGCAGCAGCTGTTCCTCTCCGGAGCCCTCAAGTAACCGCCTTGCCGGTTAGATGGCGTTGACGATTTCCGTTAGCGCCGCTTCCAGCTCACTATAGCAAAAGGTAAAGCCGGCCTCGGTCAGCCGCCGCGGCATCGCCCGTTGGCCACCCAGTATCAGCGATGCCCCTTCACCTAAGAATAATTGCACCGCCTGTGCCGGCACGCGAGTGAAAGCGGGTCGGTGCAGGACTCCTGCCAGCACGCTGCTAAAATGTTCATTGCTCACCGGATAAGGCGAGCAAACATTGAACGGGGCAGCCAGTCCGTCGGTGGTTAGAATAAACAGCAGCGCGGTGACGATATCGTCGATATGGATCCACGACATGAATTGGGTGCCATCGCCGATGGGACCGCCCAGCCCAACTTTGTACAGCGGCAGCAACCTGCCGAGCAGACCGCCGTCAGGCGGCCAGCACCACGCCGGTACGCGACAGGCAGACGCGGGTTTTTTCGCTGCGCGCCCTGAGAGCCAAATCTTCCCAGTGTGCGCACAGCGTGTGGGCAAAATCGATAATCGGCGGTTCATCTTCGTCCACCAGGGCATCATCCTGGTCGCCATAATGGCCGGCAGCGGAGCCGGAGATGAACACCGAGGGCAGATTCTTGCTCTGGCGTATCAACAGACTTAATTGACCGGTGACGTCCCAGCTGCTCTGACACAGCTTGTTTTTTTGCTCGTCGGTCCAGCGGCGCTCGACGATAAACTCGCCGGCCAGGTTAATCATCGCATCGAATTCGTTGAGGTGCGACAGCGGCGCCAGCGTGGTCATGGTGGCGATCTCAGGCCCCAGCGTTTGCTGCGCGCGCTGGGCGTCGCAGGTCAATACGGTGACGTGGTGCGATAAGGTCTGCAGTCTCATAACCAGGTGCCGGCCAATAAGCACGGTCCCGCCGGTCAATAAAATTTTCATGGTGGTTTTCTCTGCCCGACGTCAATCAATGCGTCGACCCGCAGGTGCCGCGCGCAACGATAGCAAAACTCCATTCTGCCTAAAGCATAGGCTACGGCGGCGGGAAATGCCCGTGGCGGACACAGTGCCGGAATCTGCGCCGCCGCCGGGCCGGCAGGGTTTAGCCGTTAGCCCGCCACCAGGCGCGTTCCACCGCCGGACGCGTCCGGATCTCGTTGAACCAACGTTGCACCGCGGGATGGTCAGCCAGAGAGATATTCTGCTTTTCATGGGATACCGCCCAGGGGTAGGTGGCGATATCGGCGATGCTATACTGCTCACCTGCGATGTAACGGTGCTCCTGCAGTTGCTTATCCAGCACGCCGTAGAGCCGCGCGGTTTCGGTGCGGTAGCGGTTAATAGCGTAGGGGACTTTTTCGGGCGCGCACTGACTGAAGTGGTGGTTCTGGCCGAGCATCGGCCCGAAGCCCGCCATTTGCCAGAACAGCCATTGCAGGGTGGTATGGCGTTCGCGCAGGTCGTGGGACAGCAGCTGTCCGGTTTTATCCGCAAGATAAAGCAAAATGGCGCCAGACTCAAATAGGCTGAACGGCGCGCCGCCGTCGGCTGGTTGATTGTCGACAATGGCCGGAATTTTGTTGTTTGGCGCTATGGCCAGAAAGGCCGGCTTGAATTGATCGCCGGCGCTGATATCCAGGCGGTGAAGCTGATACGGCAAGCCGGTCTCTTCTAAAAACAGCGTAATTTTATAGCCGTTGGGCGTGGGCGCATAATAAACGTCGATCATATAGCCTCCATCAGGATGAAGCGGGTAGCTTAACTGTAGTGCAAAAGCGCAGGGGATAAAAGCGAATTAAGCGGCGGGGTGTGAGCGGGGTTTTTGGCGCAAAAAGGCGTCAGTCGGCTGACTATAACGGGATAGCGTTGACGCAGGGAGACTGAAGTTTGTTAAGCTTGGCGTGCCGCACCGTCTGTGCGTGTGGCGTCTCGGCATGCTAACAGGAGACGATAATGAAATTGATGATAGCGTCCGATATTCATGGCTTGCTGGCTGCCACGCGCCGGCTGCTGGCCGCGTTTGATTTAAGCGGTGCCCGCTGGCTGCTGCTTTTGGGGGGCTTTCTGAAGCATGGTCTGCGCAACCCTCTACCTGAAGACTATCGACCGGCGAAGGTCGCCGCCGCGCTTAATATTTATGGCGAGCGAATTATCGCCGTACGCGGCAATTGTGACAGCGAAGTGGATGAAATGCTGCTAGACTTTCCCTTCTAACGCGCCCTGGCAGCAGGTGTTGCTGGGGGAAACCAGGCGGCTGTTTCTAACCCATGGGCATTTTTACCATCCGAGGCGACTGCCGCCGCTGGCGCCCGGCGGCCCACTGTTGTACGGCCATACCCATCTTCCCCAGGCGGAGCGAGTGGGGGAGCATATTCTGTTCAATCCGGGCTCGGTCAGCCTGCCAAAAGGCGGCTACTGGGCTAGCTATGGGCTGCTGGCCAATGGCCGGTTACAGGCGGTAGCATTAGATAGCGTGGAAACTATTGCGCAAGTCGCAATAACCTTCTAAGTTATGACAAAATACATCAGTCGCGTTTCTTACGTTCAACCATACCGCGCGGGCAGTCCGCGCCATTGCATAAGGGTGTCATAGGATGGAGCCACAGAGTCAGTCTGCCGGTGAGGAATGGGTCGACATTGTCAATGAGAACAATGAAGTCATCGCCCAGGCCCGCCGCCACCAGATGCGCGCGGAACGTCTGCGTCACCGCGCCAGCTATATTGTGGTACATGATGGTGCGGGCAATATTCTGGTTCAGCGGCGTACCGCCAGCAAAGACTTCTATCCGGGCTATCTGGATGCGACCGCCGGCGGCGTGGTACAAAGCGGCGAGGGAATGCTCGATTCCGCCCGTCGCGAGGCGGAAGAAGAGCTGGGCATCGCGGATGTCCCCTTTGCTGAACACGGGCAATTTTATTTCGAGAATGAGGCCAGCCGCGTGTGGGGCTCGCTGTTCAGCTGCGTCACCCATGGCCCGTTTGCGCTCCAGGAAAGCGAGGTCGAGGCCGTCAACTGGCTGACGCCGGAGGAAATTACCGGCCGCTGCGACGAATTCACACCGGACTCGCTGAAAGCGCTATCGCTGTGGCTGAGCCGCAATAACGCCCAAAGCTTTGGCAAGCCGCTGGCCGCGCAAACGTCGGACGATGGCGCGGCTCAGTAGCGGGCATCTGCGTCGCATAAGGTAAACCCTGGTCCGTTTGCACGGACTTAGCCGGCATACGCGCGAGGAAGACCCTCGTACGCTTGCACGGGCAAGCCGGCCTAGGTGTGAGGCCAGACGCAGCACATTTGCACCAGCTTTACCGGTGCAGGCGTAGGAAAGGGCACATGACATTAGCATGGGCGCTTAGCCGGCGTACGCGGGAGGAAGGTGGCAGTACGGTTGCGCGGGCAAGCCGGTTTTCGTTTCAGGAAAGTCGCAGCACGTCTGTGCGGTGTGACCCGGGGCCGCGCTCGGGAAAACCCTCGCTCCCGCCCGGGCCGGATAGGGACAACCGCGCGGAAAATTCAAAGAAGCCCTCTGCGGGGCAAAAAAACGCCGGCCCTGGGGCGGCGTGGTCGTTTCTGACGCTTTAACGCTAAATCAGCCTTCCGCCTGCTTCGACTGAATAACGGTCAGGGCGACGGTATAGACGATATCGTCTACCAGCGCACCGCGCGAGAGGTCGTTGACCGGCTTGCGCATCCCCTGCAGCATCGGGCCAATGGAGATCAGATCCGCTGAACGCTGCACTGCTTTATAGGTCGTATTACCGGTGTTCAAATCCGGGAAGATGAACACCGTCGCCTGACCGGCCCCCGGCGAGTTGGGCGCTTTCGACAGCGCGACGTCGGCCATAATGGCGGCGTCATACTGTAGCGGGCCGTCAATGACCAGGTCCGGACGTTTTTCCTGCGCCAAACGGGTGGCTTTGCGCACCTTCTCAACGTCGCTGCCGGCGCCGGAGTTGCCCGTGGAGTAGGAAATCATCGCCACGCGCGGTTCAATACCGAAGGCGGCAGCGGAATCGGCCGGACTGGATAGCGATCTCCGCCAATTGCTCCGAGGTCGGATCCGGGTTGATGGCGCAGCCGCCGTAAACCAATACCTGTTCAGGCAGCAGCATAAAGAACACCGACGCGACACCACCGCTAGCCCGGCGCGGTCTTGATAAGTTGCAGCCGCGGACGGATGGTGTTGGCGGTGGGTAGTACCGCACCTGACACCAGCCTGTCCACTTCGCCTTGCTCCAGCATCAGCGTGCCCAGCACCACGCTGTCTTCCAGCTGTTCGCGAGCCACCACTTCGGTCATGCCTTTGCTTTTGCGCAGTTTAAGCAGACGGGCGACATGCTTCTCGCGCGCCACTTCCGGATCGATAATTTCGATGCCGTCGCCGAGCGTCACGCCTTGTACTGCGGCGACGCGCTAAATTTCATCGGGGTTGCCCAGCAAGACGAAATGGGCAATGCCCCGCTCGGCGCAAATGGATGCCGCCTTCACGGTGCGCGGCTCATCGCCTTCCGGCAGGACGATGCGTTTACCCACCTGGCGCGCCAGTTCGGTCAACTGATAACTGAACGCCGGTGGCGACAGGCGGCGCGGACGTTCGGAGCTGGCGGACAGCGATTCGATCCAGGCATTATCGATATGGCCCGCGACATAGTTTTGCAGTTTTTCCACCCGGCTGTGGTCATCGTGTAGCGATGCAAAATATTTTGGACTAATTTGCAGACAGTTCTGGACTCCCTTAAACCCATAAAAAATGGCTATTTTGGACAGTCCAGAATTGATTGCAAAATCTATAGCTAAGGCGGGCGTCAAGCTTCTCCAGCTACTCCCCTTCGGAGATACAGATTATTTGTAGTGGTCAACTAAAACTAGCCACCGCGTTAGACTGTATGTAGAACAGTCGCTCAGATTCGTTTGGAGTTAAGCCGCCGTTACACCAGTGAGGCCGGATAGCGCTGTAATACCTCGTGATGTAGC
>NZ_JBPESN010000026.1:0-31740 GCF_051710625.1 Sodalis sp. (in: enterobacteria)
GCTGCGATGAACCCTGAACACGTGGCAGAGTGTGGCCACAAGATAATGCACTCTGAGTTTCCCGATTAACGAGAACTGTTCAGGGAGTCTGACATCAAGAGCGCTGTAGCCTTTTTTAATATTTCGTGTCCCATTTCAATGCGTTGTACCTTCTTCTTAAGCTCACGTATTTCGATTTGTTCCGGGGTTATGGGAGAGGCTTTTGGCGTTTTCCCCTGTCGCTCATCACGCAGTTGTTTTACCCATTTCGTCATCGTAGAAAAACTGACGTCCATGGCTTTTGCTGCTGGCGTGGCGGTGTAATTTTAGTCGACAATCAGTTGAGCGGATTCGCGTTTAAATTCAGGACTAAAATTTCTTCTTTTCATTGGTGCACCCGTGTTGTTCTGAGGTGAGCACATCACCTCTGTTCAGGTGGCCAAATTCAGTGTGCCACTACAAGTGGGCGCTGGTAGACTATAGCACTTTCGGTATTTTTGCTGCCTGCCGGCAGCCTCCGGCATTGAGCTGCTTTTGTGGAACTTAACTAACATGCGTACTAGCCAATATCTGCTCTCCACCCTCAAGGAAGTCCCCGCGGACGCGGAAGAGGTCAGCCATCAGCTGATGCTGCGCGCCGGGATGATTCGTAAACTGGCGTCCGGCCTTTACAGCTGGCTGCCGACCGGTTTGCGCGTGCTGCGTAAAGTAGAAAATATCGTGCGCGAGGAGATGGACAACGCCAGCGCGATTGAAATGTCCATGCCGGTGGTGCAGCCGGCGGATCTGTGGCAGGAAAGCGGACGCTGGGCACAATACGGCCCGGAGCTACTGCGGTTTACCGACCGCGGCGCGCGCCCCTTCGTGCTGGGTCCGACGCATGAAGAGGTGATAACCGACCTTATCCGTAACGAGGTCAGTTCTTATAAGCAGCTGCCGCTGAACTTCTATCAGATCCAAACCAAATTCCGTGACGAAGTGCGTCCGCGTTTCGGCGTTATGCGCTCGCGGGAGTTTGTGATGAAAGACGCTTATTCTTTCCACACCAGCCAGGTTTCGCTGCAGGCGACCTATGACGCCATGTACCAGGCTTATAGCGCTATTTTTACCCGTATGGGCCTGGAATTCCGCGCGGTGCAGGCAGATACTGGTTCCATCGGCGGCAGCGCATCACATGAGTTTCAGGTACTGGCCAGCAGTGGTGAGGACGATATCGTGTTCTCAACGGCATCAGATTACGCCGCCAATATTGAACTGGCGGAAGCGGTCGCCCCGGCCGCCGCGCGCGCCGCGCCGGGCGAAGACATGCGCCTGGTGGATACCCCTGACGCCCGCACCATCGCCGAGCTGGTGGCGCAATTTTCGTTGCCGGTGGAAAAAACCGTCAAGACGCTGCTGGTTCGTGCGCGCGAAGACGCCGGACATCCGCTGGTGGCGCTGATGGTCCGCGGCGATCATCAGCTTAACGACGTCAAGGCCGAGAAGCTGCCGCAGGTTGCCGCCCCGCTAACGTTCGCCAGCGAAGAAGAAATCCGCCTCGCGGTGGGCGCCGGCCCCGGCTCGCTTGGACCGGTCAATCTGCCGCTGCCGCTGGTCATTGACCGCAGCGTGGCGGTGATGAGCGACTTCGCTGCCGGCGCCAATGCCGAGGGTAAACATTTCTTCGGGATTAACTGGGAACGGGATTTGCCGCTGCCGCAGGTAACCGACCTGCGCAAGGTTGTCGATGACGATATCAGTCCGGACGGTAACGGTACACTGCAAATCAAGCGCGGCATTGAAGTGGGCCATATTTTCCAGTTAGGCACCAAATATTCGGAAGTGATGAAAGCCACGGTGCAGGGCGAGGACGGTCGCAACCAAACGCTGACCATGGGCTGTTATGGTATCGGCATCACCCGCGTGGTGGCGGCCGCTATTGAACAAAACCACGACGACCGGGGCATTCTGTGGCCGGAAGCCCTGGCGCCCTTCAATGTCGCGATTTTGCCCATGAACATGCATAAATCCTTCCGGGTAAAAGAGGCAGCGGAAGACCTCTACCAGCAGTTGCAGGCGCGCGGTATTGACGTTCTGCTCGACGACCGCAAAGAGCGTCCGGGCGTCATGTTTGCCGATATGGAACTTATCGGCGTCCCGCATCAGCTGGTGATTGGTGATCGCAATCTGGACACCGAAGAAATCGAATACAAAAACCGGCGCAGCGGTGAGAAGCGGATGATTAAACTCAGCGCTATCGTTGACTTTCTGGTAAGCGAAATCGCCGCGGCGAAATAAAATTCGCGGCCGAATGTCCCTCAAACGCCGTCCACGGTCGTGGACGGCGCATTATTGTCTGACGTGCACACCCAACACTATTGGTAGCCAATTACGCCAGCACCACATTTTCCATGACCCTGCTCTGCGCCAGGCAGTCCTGGTCAATATAAATCAGGTTCCCATCAGCAGAAGTAATCAACAATATTGTCCCACCGCGCTTTTCACCCATTTTGATGCGCGCGGTATAACCGTTAATTTCTCGGGCGATATAAAGGGCCAGTTTAGCGTTGCTGTCAAAGTACGTTTGCGGTAAACGCCGCTGCATAATAATCATCCGGCTGCCGTTCTCAAGAATCTGAATTCTCACCCGTGGCACCGCCAAAGGCACATTCCCCCGTGACGGCAGCGATATGGCCGGCTTGTCCGCCTGAAGCCACAGTGACGAAAAATCAAGATAGGTCTGGTATGTCTTCTTCCTTTTATTGCCAACGATCGGAAACAACAACCACGTGTTGGGATGGTGGGTTTGCGGCGGCGCATTATCATTAATCAGCGCCCATTAGAGAGTAAAATCACAAGCGGCATTGGCATTGATGTAAATAAGATCCTCCTTTTCGTCGTCACCGGTGACAAGACACGTGCCGTCTCGCTGGCCGGCTTGCAATGGCAAACTGGAAAAATCGTTAAGGGCTTGCGCTACCTTACGCGGCCACCGCCGTTTATCGATATCCTGCATATCAATATTGACGACGCGCTCCAGGCAGTGGCGCTGAAATTCATATAAATCTGACTCATAGGGGGGAGATCGCGCCATGCCTCCAAGGGGACAAGCGCGATATACTCTTCGCCGTTGCCGATTTCATATTCCTGGGCGCTGGGAGCCGCCGACGGATAATTCTGCGTTTCAGCAACATGGCGCAATCGATCGCGATCGTTTTCCACCAGAAACTGCTGCAGCGCGCACTGCATTTTCCGATCCCCATACAACAATAAAAGTATCGCGCCGATCGGCGCGTCGCCCGCGTCTATTTCCGCTAACGCGTTTTTTATCAACTGCGGCGTGGTGAAACCGGGAAAACGCTCGAGAAAAGTCTCACCATCGAGCATGCCTTTCAATACTTGCAGCATACTCAATGCAATCAAAATAAAGGACATGTCAGTAGGCTCCGATCGCGGCTGACGCGCGCTGACAAGCTGGTGCCACTGTAAACACAGTCATTCAAGAAAATTATGCAGACGCAAATGCCAAACTTTATTTTCATGCAAACGTCTGACGCCCAGCGTAATCTGCGGCGTAAATTCCAGTGCGGTTCCCTGCCGCTGCAGTTTGTGATCAACTACCACCCGGTGATAACTTTTCACCGGTATTTGCAGGCGATTCGCCAACACTTGCGCGCATGAATGTGCGCCGCCATAACCTCCGTAGCAGGAGATAAGCTCCAATTCTTTTAATTGTCTGCCCTGATTGTACAGTTTGTTAATGCCTAACACCACCTCGGCACATTCCACAGCGTCATAATGGTTTATGCTGGTGGGCGCGCCGTGGGCCTTCAAAAGCATCTGCACCCCCCCTGCACGTTGGCATTATCATGGATGGCGACGCGACTGTCGGGTCCGAGCAGAGCGGATACGCGGGTTTTCTCGACATTAACATCACCACTTAACACTCCATTATTAATCATCCCCAACTGTCTGGCGCTGATGATATTATCATCTGGACTTAACGTAGGATTAAATAAATGATTGTTTAGGCCAGAAAAGTGGTTATCTCCTAAACTCAGTAACATATGGTATTGCTTCGACGGCGTATACAGGACTACCAATTTTTCCGGTGGTAAATCGCTCAATGTTACGCTGAGCATGATGGATTGGACATTCGATAGAATATCTTCAAGTTTACCCGGCAACAGAAATCCCCCGTTCGTGGGTTTGACCAATTTAGTCATGGCGTCTTGCAACGCGACAGATTGTTGCGGCGACAAACGGTTGGCATGCACCAGAATACTTAACGCATACTCACAGGCGTTCTGAGGCGGTGTTTGAACGCTTTAGCAACTCTTTTGCTACCTGAAGCAAAGAACGCTCCGGCGCCGATTCCATGAAGGTATGCTTGGTAACCGAGAAACCATAATTTGCCCCCCGCGGGTGGAGTAAATTATCTTTAAATTCCCTTAACTGCTCCGCCAGCAACACCCGTTTATCTTCACCAAGATGGGCTGCAATCTTCATATTATTCATGCCGGCAAAGCGGCTGTTACCTAAACTTATCATCCAGTGGCGAAACGTTGTGTCATCTGCGCGCGTGAAAATGATTAGCCTACCGGGTTCCGTGCGCAGCATTTCGCTGTAGGTGCAGATAAACTTCGTGGAGCCAATGAACGCGCGTAGCGTTCGGTGCGCATTTTGCTTCTGAATAAAAACCTGATTGAGCAATGTTTGCTGTCTTGACGAAGAAAAATTATAGAAAATATATAGCATGAATTCATAATTCAACCGGCAGAGATCATTATTTATCATTAAATTAGGAATGATTTTTGCCAAGCGCTTCTGTTGTACCAGCGGAGAAGAAGTCGAGGGAAGAAGGAAATATTTAATTCCATCATCATAATGCATAATAGTATAGTGGTCAACTAAAACTGGCCACCGCGTTAGCGTTTTTCCAGTGTCTATTTTCTGATTTGTTTGGTGGTAACCCACCGTTATATTTATGCGGCCTGAGTGCGCTGTAATATCCCACGATATAGTCGGTAATTTAATGAGCTGCTTCGCTGAAGCTTATGTAGCCCGTTACCGGTATCCACTCGTTTTTCAGACTTCTGAAGAAGCGCTCCATCGGACTGTTATCCCAATAGTTACCACGCCGACTCATGCTTTGTTTGATCCGGTAACGCCATAGCAACTGTCGGAACTGCCTGCTCGTATTATAGTGGCTACCCTGATCGCTGTGGAACATCACTCCAGCTGGTTTACCACGCGTTTCCCATGCCATTTCCAGTGCTTTGATGGTCAGTCTGCTGTCCGGGAAGAATGACATAGCCCAGCCCACCGGTTTCCTCGCGAACAGGTGCAAGAACAACCGCAAGGTATGCCCAGCGTTTCCCGGTCCAGATATACGTCACATCGCCGCACCATATGGCGCTCAAGATAATTTGGGATTGCAACATGCTCCTGACCGCCACGCTTATCCCTGTGCGTCGGCTGCTGACAACTGACCAGCCCCAGCTCTTTCATGAGCCTGCCTGCGAGCGAGCGCCCCATCCGGAAGCCTCTCTGGGTTGCCATGGTGGCGATACTTCTCGCGGCAGCGGCATCATGGCTGATACTGTGCAGTTCATGAACCTGACTGCACAATACTGTTCGCCTGCCGTCTGGCCTGTCAGGACGACTTTTCCAGTATTTGTAACTGCTGCGATAAACCCTGAACACGTGGCAGAGTGTGGCCACAAGATAATGCGCTCTGAGTTTCCCAATTAACGAGAACTGTTCAGGGAATCTGACATCAAGAGCGCTGTAGCCTTTTTTAATATCTCGTTTTCCATTTCAATGCGTTGTACCTTCTTCTTGAGCTCATGTATTTCGATTTATTTCGGGGTTATGGGAGAAGCTTTTGGCGTTTTCCCCTGTCGCTTATCACGCAGTTGTTTTACCCATTTCGTCATCGTAGAAAAGCCGACGTCCATGGCTTTTGCTGCTGGCGCGGCGGTGTAATTTTGGTCGACAACCAGTTGAGCGGATTCGCGTTTGAATTCAGGACTAAAATTTTTTCTTTTCATTGTGGTGCACCCGTGTTGTTCTGAGGTGAGCATATCACCTCTGTTCAGGTGGCCAAATTCAGTGTGCCACTACATAGTGCTGACATCCGGCGGCTTAATAAGCCATTACTCTTTGATCTGGGGCCATTCCTCGCGGCGATAGGCGAATGTCGCGTCTATACTGGCAAATGTCTGGTATCGAATTGGCGTGTCGCTTTCCGCTTGATAAAAAGCCGTCAGCCATTGTTGTTCAGACTGGATAAAGGGCTGTGACATCGTCGGGATCTTCAGGAAGGCCAATTTTTCCGTCGCCAGGTCCACGACATAACGGGTCCCCTCTTTTTCTGCCACCAGCAGATAATGCCGCATCTCCCGGTATCCCTCAGATTCAACCCAATAAAGCAGCACCCGGCACTCAATTGCCGTGAAAGCATTCTCTTTTATAAAAGTCTCCGCCTTTGTCAACAACTCAGCGCGATGCCCCTGACGAGATAGGTGTTGGCAATAGCGTCGGAACCTCGTCGACAGCGGTCCATCATAGGTAATGAAGGCCTGTGTTTGCGCCGGTAACTGCCGGTAATCTTCCACCACCAGTTGCACCCGTTGACCGTCGGCCAGCACCAGATGATCCGCATCAAAGGTAAAATCGCCCAGCCTGACCGTTCCCCAGCCATCCTGAAACGCGCGGTCGCCGGTAAGCGGCGCCAATTGGTATCCGCCGAACCGGCCTTCTCCGCGGTTGATAAGCATCAACTCGGCCTGTTCACCGGCATGACCAAATGCCGCCAGCTCATAGCCACGTGGCACCATCTTCAGCGCCTGACGCCTGGTAATGGCCACCAAATCGCGGAAAAACCGACGGATCTGGCCCAAAGCGCGGAAGGATTGGTACTGATGAAAATTTATGCGACCGGTAATCTGGTTAATGCGCAACATGGCTTCTGCACTGCTAAAAGCAAACTGGCGCAGATTGTCCTGCCCCTCTTTTATCAGACTCTCAACCAAAATAATCGCTCTGCCGCAGCTGACGACGCCTACGCCGAGATTCGCCAGCATAAATGAAGCGCAAACGGCGGCCGAACCACCACTGAAAAATAATGCCAGAACCGACAACGCCAGGCCGCCATACAATAAAACCTGCTGGGCGACGTGGTGCGAATCCTCTTCCGCTTGGTGCGGTTGCTGTAAATAAGGCTGTCTCTGCTGCTGAACATAATCGTGCAGATGCTCGACCATTTTATCATGGTCCAATTGCTTCAACGCCCGCCAGATATCCTGGCTTGCGTTAAAGGAGATCGGTGGCAAAATACGGCATGTTTGTAGATCGACGGTGGCGACAAGCGGCAGGCCAATGAGCGATTGTCGTTGACGTAGCGACAGATGATCGTGAAGGAACGTCCTTAAGGCCGCAGAGATATCATCCGGGGTCCATAAATAAATTCTGCCGTTAGAAAGCGAGATGAGCATGCGCCGCCGGTGGGTTCAGCTAACGCCACCACTTCCGGCACCTGAATGCGCTTCCCGCCCTGGTGCAACCTCACCAGTTGCTTGGTTAGCTGATTAACCATCCATTTCTGCGCTAATGCCACCACCGCGTTATGCTCGTGCTTCCTCAGCAACGGTAATAACGCGCATGCCAGTCTGTTTCTGGCCATCGTGAAATAGGCATTTTCAATTTCGCTGCTGTCGGTCACTTCCTGTAATTGCGCGTTTAACTCGCCGTGGAGATCAAAAAACGCGTCTTTGGCCAAATGGGCCATAAGCTTAAGAAAGCGCGCATTCATCGCGCCGCCAGGATCGGTTAAGAGCAACTCCCCGATACGTGCGTTTCGGTCTTTGGCAACTAATTGACGTTCCATGACGCGCAGCGCATCGCCGGTCAGAACCTCTCTCAGCCTGACCACTTTGCGATCCGCAATACTAAAAAGCAGGTCTGATGGTCCCTCGACAATAAATGTCACGCTTAGCTCTACGTTAAGGTCCAGCTTATCGATAAACTGCTCGCGGGGGGGGAGTATAGTGCGCCAGTTTTTTATTCAGCAACTCATACAAGTAGTGCTAATGCCGTTCTTCGGGGTGGTCTTTACCCTCTTGGGACAGACCGTGAACATGTAACCAGGGTTCGCGCTCGACCAGCATAGCGCGCTGTTTTTGCCCGGGCGTTTTCGCCATATTTTCCTCTTGAACGTCTCCCGGCAGGGCATTTCTGGTGTTGGACGGTATCAGAATGTCAGCATAGTGAGCAAGGAACGCTGCAAACTGGCGTTTTCTCGTGCCAAAGCGTATCCAGTAATCCTGTAGTTCAAGATTGAACGCGCACGTCGGCATCAAGTTCCTATCGCTGACGCGCGACGCCGTACCAGATGCATAAAGGCCTGCTCCCCATCGGTCAATGGTTCGACCCCAGACACCTCCGGACCTGATAATAGAACTTGGTCACTGTGGCCCGCGTTGGACTGCATCTCTCGTGATGACGCTGTTCTCGGCCTGGCTTCCGGTAGCGTCGTCACCGCACGGCTCGGCGCTGACGGCATGCCGGCTAACGCCATGCCCCGCCCTTTCTGTAATGACGGCATAACCCTTATCGGTAGCAACAACCCACTTGCTGAGGGTGCAAAAACAATGCACGGCTCCCTTTATTTGACGCGGTTAAACAGGCCAAAACGATGTCATCCCCGCAGACTTTACGCTCAAGCTGAATCGACATCTTCCTGGCTGTAATAGTATGGTCAAGCGCTTTATCGTGAGCGCTGGCCAATACGGAAAAGAAATTACACCATGAGGTTAATTTATAAGGGTACCACCAGATAAAAAAGGGCCACATTATATCAATTCTCCTTGATTGGTTTATGCCGATTAGGGACAGGTTGTTTCATTAACAATGAAACAACTTGCCACAGCAATTTATTTTTGCCTATCCATCACGCCTTAAACGTCAATTAAAACGTTATGACATGGGGTTTAAATATTGAGAATTCATTTCGTTATTCGCCATGTTTCTAAAATGGCAGTGTGTGAGGAGATGAAGATAACAAAGGCTTATTTTCGGAGGAATAGAATATGCCGGCTCGTTGAACAACAATAGCGTTGCGATAGCGCGATTTTATCGCGCTGTTAATCAGACACCCTTGCACAGCCAATAAAATGTCTTTGAATCGTCTCACGCGCGCATCACCCGCCCTGGCGGTCGAGCCAACCGAGCCCGTCCGCGCACGCTGCCGGTTAATCCCTTAAAGCCTCCGGGTTGCGTAATACAGCCATGCCCACCGGTCTGCGCGTCCGGTGCTCAAGCCATAGGTAAGCGCCGCGGTTTGCCACCTCGGGTCAGCGGTATGGATGTCAGCTACCGCGGCTCTGCTCCGCCTCAGGTTAGGGCAAGGCGTCAGGTCATAATCCTGTCGCGCGACGGCAAGAGCAAAAAACGGCAACCGGCGAACGGAATAATTACACCATTATCATCCAGCATTTCCAGTGAATTGCCCGCCGGCCGGAAAAAACGCTTTTTGCCGGTCGCGTTTTCTACCAGAGTTAATTTGTCGGCGGTACGCGTCCATTGCCCGGCGCTGGATTGCATGCGAGCGACGCGGGCGCCGGTGCTGTAAAGCTGTTGCATGATGCAGGTGCCGTTTTCAGCGAGAAATAATGAGGTTTCTATTTCCTCGCGGTTCTCGCCCGGCAGCGTTCCTTGATAATACTGCTGCATGGGCGTAAAGGCCCCCTCACCTGCCGGCGGCACGCCAGCGCTGATATGTACGTTATTGCCACACCTCGAAGGCGAGCTCCACCTATTGGTCGGCATGGGATAGCCAGATGAGCCCGTCCTGGAGCGTTGCCTGCAGCACCATAGTGCGCTGCACCAAACTCGCCAGCGCGCTAAGCTGTTCATCGTCGATAAAGCGTACCGACAAATTAGACTGCGCGGACAACAGCGGCTGGTTTTGCTGCCACCAAACGCGGGCGGCGCGCGCATTATAGGCGTACAACACCACCTGACGGGCTTAATGGCAAGCCTTGCGTAAACGTTTCTCGGCCGGCAGGCCCAGTTCAATCCACACTTCGGCTTCGCCATGATCATTTCGCCACCACAGCGCCGGTTTATCTTCCGCACTCAGCCCGCGGGTGAATTCAAGACGCTCATGCGCGTGGCATACCCATGCCAGCAGCCGCAACATCATGCGCTGCGGGGTTTCCGAGGAGTGCTGCGCCAATACCAGATTGGCTTCAAAATAATAATTGCGGTCCATATCGGCAATATTGCCCGTGGCTTTGTGGATGGTGGCTTTCAGCGCCATTATGATTTCCCTTTATTGTTGATAACCGCAGTGTACTCGACTTCGCCGGTTGGCGACCAGCAGTGCCGGTTTCGGGTCCACAGGCCCGCGAATCCACCGCCTTTTCTTAAAGGATTGGGGGCGCTTTGTGCTATAGTCATTTAAGGAATAACTGTTGATTGATGTGTGGGATTGCCGGCAAGGCGCGGTCTATCCTTCCTCAGGGAACACCGCCCAATAAATGTAGGTGAGCGCTTATGACTATAAACGAAGAATATCAGCCCATTAATTGTGATGATTACGATAATCTTGAGCTCGCCTGTACGCGCCATTGGATATTAAACCTTACGCTCCGTAATGGGGAAACAGTGACCGGCGCGGCACGCGAAATGCTGTCGAGAAAACGCGTTGAGTATCTGATTATCGATCAGGCAGGCGTCAGCCAGGACATCCGGCTGGATCATATTGCCAGGTTCACCCATCCCGAACTGGGTACCGTGGTGGTCAGCGCAGAATAATTCCCTCTCCCTCACGCGGGCTACTGGCGTAGCCCGCTAATGGCTCCCGCTTTCCTCGCCTGACAACACGCCGTTCTGACCGCCGCCCTCTGGCGCGGCGGCCTATTACTGTCCGGCCGCCAAAAAAGCTGCCATTGCGCGTGATGCTCACGCACCGCGCCTTCCCAGGTCACGAAGACGCCCAGCGCCGTAATGAGTTGGTCATTATAAAACAGCAGCGGCGTGCTGCGGCGCCGCCACGGCGGGATGTCCAGCTCTTGCCAGATTTTTTTCAACGTTCGGCCGCGTCGCCGCCCCACAATATACAACAGGCTATGCACGGGGCCGAAACGCACCGAAACCCGTTCGCCGGACAAGGGTGCGCGCACAACGGCCAGCGGCGCCGCTATGCTGCCGGCATGGACGGCGTGGGCGGAATAATTGGCGTTAGCGTCAGCATTAGCGTTGGTATTGGTATTGGTATTGGTATTGGTATTGGTATTGGTATTGGTATTGGTATTGGCGGCATGGTCAGCGTCTGAGGCGCAACTTGCACTACCGTCCTGCCGTTCCTCTAAATTGCTGCCTCCCTTCACCGCCGCGATGAACGCTTTCCCCGGTACCGCGCTTCCGGCGTCAACCGGGCGTCGATAAAGGTGCCCCAGACCGGCGGGCAACGCAAGACGTTCGCTTTCCGGCGCCCAGGGGAAGACCGCCTCGCCGTCCATAAGCGGCGGCAAACGCGGCACGACATAAAGACGATCGCGAAAGCGCCGTACCAGCCGGCCGTCGAGTTTCAGTTGTGCAACGGCGTCGCGCCGGCTGAGCGCCACTTCCTGCCACAGGCGCGCCAGTTGCGCTCGTGCGGGCATTCTCACGCCGCGGCTGGCCAGCCAACGGCGTAACAAGGCCGCGCGCTTGCTTTCGCTCATCGTCATTAGCGCCGTCAAGCGTAACGACCCGTCTGGTGCGATGATATCGGCCAGTGTTTCTGCCAGCAGTTCATCGAGAAGCTGTTCCTGCTCGCCGCAAAGCTGCGCGCTGCGCGCTGCGGCGTTAGCAAATTGCGGCCAGCGCTGCCGCAAGGGTGGCAGGATGCGCAGGCGTAAAAAATTGCGATCGAACCGCAGATCGGTATTGCTGTCGTCCTCAATCCAGTGAAGCCCGCGTGCCTGAGCATACGCTTCTAGCTCCACCCGACTAAAGTCCAGCAATGGGCGCACCAGGCGGTGGCCTAAATACGGCGCATCCGCCGCCATCGCCGCCAAACCGGCCGGCCCGCTGCCGCGTTTCAACGCCAGCAGCAGCGTTTCCGCCTGATCGTCCTGGTGCTGGGCGGTAAGCAACACCTCATCCTGTGTCAGCGCCGCCGCCAGCGCCCCATAACGCGCGCCGCGAGCCGCCGCCTCGATCCCCTCCGACGTCGCGTCGACGACGACATGTACCGCAGTAAAGGCGACGTCGCGCCGATGACATTCCTGCGCGCAGTGCGCGGCCCACTCATCTGCGTGACGGCTCAAGGCGTGATGGACATGAACCGCCCGCAGCGTCGGCGCACCGTCACCGCCGGGGAGGCAGTCGCCATCACGTAGCGTGGCGAGGGCATCCAGCAATACCGTGGAATCCAGACCGCCGCTGAACGCCAGCAGCAGGGCACGGTAAGGGGCGATGCGGCGGCGCAGCGCCAGCACTACCCCCTCGGCATCAGGCTTCATACAGCTCCAGCGGTAATTGATCGGGATCGGTAAAGAACGTAAATTTTTTGCCGGTCAGCGGATCGACCCGCACCGGCTCGCAGGCTACGCCGGCGGCAACGAGGCCGGCAATCGCTTGATCAATATCGGCGACGCTGAAGGCTAAATGCCGCAATCCCTGGGCTTCCGGCCGACTCAGCCGTGCCGGCGCGCCGGGAAAGGAGAACAACTTGATGAGGTATTGCCCGTGTAGCTCCAAATCGCCCTTCCAGGAATTCTGCTCAGCGCGGTAGTGCTCGCCGATGAGTGTAAACCCCAAGATCCGACAATAGAAAGTTTTACTGCGCGCATAATCGCTGGCGATAATGGCGATATGGTGCATCCGCTGTAGGCTAATCATGTGTTAAGGTTCCCGTCTTGCATCTACTTGCTGGCGAAAACTGCCCGCGCGCCGGCGCAGTCGTCCCCGCGGCCGGCTTTCCCGCCTTTGTATCAATTTAAGCGCGCGCCGTACAGGCCCGGCCCACCATCATCCCTAAGCCGTTTCCCGGCTGGCGGTTTCTTTCAGCACCCGTACCCGGTACTGCCCATCATCGCTCAGTTCAGCAGCGTGGATATCGGTTTCAAAACCCGGATAATACTGGCCGATCGAGCACAACATTAATAGAAAATCGAGCACCGCGCGGCTGCGTTCGGTGATCACCTCGCCGGGTATCACTACCGGTACCCCCGGCGGATACGGCAACAGCATATTGGCAGAGATGCGGCCGACCATTTGCGACAGCGCTATGGTTTCCACATTGCCGCGCACCTGCTGTTGAAACGCGGCATAGGGCGTCATTTTCATTTGGGGCAGTACCGCGAAAACACTGGGCATCAACTGCGGCAGATGATGCTGACGAATTAATTGGTGAATGCCCTGTGCCAAATTCTGTATGCGCACATGACGATAGAAATCAGGATCTTCCGCGTACAGATCCGGCAGCATATTGCGCACCCGAAGGTTGAGATCGTAGGCGCGCTTGAACTCGGTTAGACCGCGCAACGGGCTCATCGCCTTGGTTTTATCAAAACCGATACTGAACAGAAACAGTAAATTGTATGGCCCGGTTTTCTCGACCACTACGCCGCGCTCGTCGAGAAATTTAGCCACCAGCAAGGCCGGGATCCCCTCCGGCGCCATGTCGCGCCCAGCTCCACCGGCCAACAGACCGCGTCTTCAATAATCTCGGGTTGCCAAATATCGAAAAACTAGCCCTCCGACTCCTGACGTAAACGCTGGACCTCCTTACGAAAATGCAGCGCACGCTCAATGGAGCGTTGGATAAGCCGGCGCCCCGGTTTGCCGCGCACCATCGCCATCGCCATTTCGATGGAGGCCACAATGCCGTAATGGGGCGAGGTGCTGGTGTACACCATGTACGCTTCGTTAAAGGTGCATTCATCATAATTAGCCTTAATATGGATAACTTAGGCCTGTGAAAAGGCAGCCTGCAATTCGTGCGTCGATTGTGTCTCGAAAATGACTTTATCGGGGATCCGCTCTCCGCTCATGCCGCTTTTGCCGCTTTTGCCGCTTTTGCCGCTTTTGCCGCTTTTGCCGCGATAGATAGGATGAAAATTGGTGTACGGCACCCAGGCGGAGTCGAAATGGATTGACGGCACGGCCAGCGTCTGTTTGATGTGTTGCGTGTTATACAGCAGGCCATCATAGGTCGAATTGGTAATCACCGCATGCACAGGCCAGCTGGCCTGCGGAGTAGCCGCCACTTTCTTCGAGATACTTGCGCGGCTGAACAGGCGCTGCGGCTCGGCGTCAGGTAAATCGGCACGACATCGCTCATCAGCAGCAGATGGGCCAGCGACTTGTGGCAGTTGCGATCGATAAACACCGTACTGCCGGCGGGGCTGGCGTACATTCCTACGATTTTGTTGGAGGTGGAGGTGGAGGTGAAGGTGCCATTGGTCACCATGTAACTTTGTTCCGCGCCAAAGGTACGGGCAATATATTCTTCCGTTTCCAGATGTGGTCCGGTATGATCCAAAAGCGATCCCAGCTCGGTCACGGAAATCGATACATCCGCCTTTAGCGTATTGCCGCCAAAGAAGTCATAAAACAGGCTATTCACAGGGCTTTTTTGATAGGCGGTACCGGCCATATGTCCCGGGGTACAGAAAGTATATTTTCCCTCTTCAACATAATGGAATAGCGCCTTGGGCGGCGGCGGCATGATGGCGTCAATATATTCAGTGGTATATTGTCAAATACGCTGGCTGATATCAGCGGCGACGTTTAAACCGTACTCGAAAAAATACAGCGCCATGCGCATTTCATTGGCACTCACGTCCAGCACCGAGTGGGTGCTAATAAACGCATACAGCGGCAGGTATTCGTTGAACTCATTAATCGCCAGGCAAAGATCCATGCCATATTGTTCCCAGTCGAAAATAATCCCTGCGATGCGCTGGTTTTGCTCGAGTAAGGTCAATAAATCCTGGCTGCCGGTAGGGCAGACGATGTGATAGCCCTGGTCGGTCAGCGCCTGTGCCAATTCCCGTACGGGTTCGGCTTTGTAAAATACCTGATCCGGCAAAAGTATCGCAATAATGTTCATTCAGCGCATCCTTACAAAGGTCGTTCGCTCGCTTGTCTCGGCCTAACGATAAGCATAGCCGGCATTGCGGCTTGCCGACCCGAAATAGCAAAACACCCCCGCAGGCGCGAGCATGCGGGGTGTGAGACATCACCGGGCTGGCCCGGGCACCACCTGCGCCGGTGGCCGGCGCAGGCTATCAGCAATAGCCGTAATTCATCAGACGGTGATAACGGCGGTTCAGCAGCTCTTCCGTATTCAGGCCGTCAAGCTCGGCCAAATCGTCCAGCAGCTGCGCTTTCAGCGAGGCGGCAATGGCCGGCACATCGCGATGTGCGCCGCCCAACGGCTCCGGCACGATGCTATCGATAAGCTCCAGCTCTTTCAAGCGCGAGGCGATAATGCCCATGGCTTCGGCGGCGATAGGGGCTTTATCCGCGCTTTTCCACAAAATGGACGCGCAGCCTTCTGGGGAAATAACCGAATAGGTACTGTATTGCAGCATATTGACTTTGTCGCCTACGCCAATCGCCAGCGCCCCGCCGGAGCCGCCCTCGCCGATTACGGTGCAAATCACCGGCACGCGTAGGCCCGACATTTCACGCAGGTTTTTCGCGATAGCTTCGGACTGGCCGCGCTCTTCGGCGCCGACCCCCGGGTAAGCGCCCGGTGTGTCGATGAACGTGAGCAGCGGCAAGTTGAAACGATCTGCCATCTCCATCAGCCGCAGCGCCTTGCGATAACCTTCCGGTGCCGGCATGCCGAAGTTACGGCGGATTTTCTCTTTGGTTTCTCGCCCTTTCTGGTGGCCGATGGTCATGACCGGCCGTGAATCCAGACACGCGATGCCGCCGACGATAGCTTTATCGTCGGCATAGGCGCGATCGCCCGCCAGTTCGTCAAAATCAGTGAAGATATGGCGGACATAATCCAGCGTATAAGGACGCATAGGATGACGCGCCAGCTGAGCAATTTGCCAGGCGCCCAGATCGGAGAATATTTTCCGCGCCAGCTCCACGCTTTTTTCACGCAGGCGCTGCACCTCTTCATCCAGATTAATATCTAATTTTTCGTCTTGACTGCTGACTGAGGTCAGCGAGTCAATTTTCGCTTCCAGCTCTGCAATCGGTTGTTCAAAATCAAGAAAATTCAGACTCATAGTATTCCTATATTAGTCAAATTCCAGTTCCACCTGTTCATTTCCCACAAGTGTTCGCAAGTCATTCAGTAAACGGTCAGTCGGCGTCACCCGCCAGGCTGCCCCAAAGCGCAGCCGCGCGCGCGCATCTTGCCGTTGATAATAAAAATGCACTGGAATCGTCCCCGATCGATACGGTTCCAACGATAAACGGAGACGATTGAGAAGCTGGTCATCAATTTGCCTGTCGGTCAGCGAGATAGCAAGCCCGCGCGCATATTTTTCACGTGCTTCACTAATATCCATCAATTTACGGGCGCTCATCTTCAGGCCGCCGTTGAAATCATCGAAGCTAACCTGTCCTTGAGCGATAAGGATACGGTCTTTTCCCAGTAAATGCTGGTATTTTTCCAGCGCATCCGTGAACAGCATCACGTCCAGACGGCCGGAACGATCGTCGAGCGTGCAAACGCCGATGCGGTTGCCCCGCTTGGTCACCATCACCCGCGCGGACAACACCAGCCCCACCGCGGTAACCATCTTGCCACGCTCGGTGGGGTGCATATCCTTCAAGCGCACTCCGCCCGCATAGCGTTCAATCTCGCGCAGATATTGGGTGATGGGGTGGCCGGTCAAGTAGAGGCCGAGCGTTTCGCGTTCGCCGTCCAGCACCACCTGCTCCGGCCAAAGTGCCACGGTACTGTAGGACGCTTCCACCGCTGCCGGCTCCTCCGCCAGCACGCCAAACATATCGCCCTGACCAATGGCCTCGGCTTTGGCGTGCTGATCGGCGGTCTTAAGCGCGTCGCCGAGACTATTCATCAGCGCGGCGCGGTGCGGCCCAAGACGGTCGAAGGCGCCGGACATAATCAGCTTTTCCAGCACCCGGCGATTGAGTCTTTTGATATCGGTACGCGCGCACAGATCGAACAATTCACGGAAGTGTCCGTCCTGGTTACGCGCCTCGATAATCGCCTCGATAGGCCCTTCCCCCACGCCCTTGATGGCGCCGATGCCGTAGACTATCTTGCCCTCTGGGTTAACGTGAAAATGGTACTGCCCGCTGTTAATATCCGGCGGCAGGACCTTGAGGCCCATACGCAGACATTCGTCAACCAACCCCACCACCTTTTCGGTATTGTCCATATCGGCGGTCATCACCGCCGCCATGAACTCGGCGGGATAATGGGCCTTCAGCCACAGGGTTTGATACGACACCAGCGCATAGGCGGCGGAGTGAGATTTGTTAAAGCCGTAGCCGGCGAATTTCTCCACCAGATCGAAGATCTTCATCGACAGTTCGCCGTCGACGCCGATACTTTCCGCGCCGGCTTTGAACACCGAGCGCTGCTTGGCCATCTCCTCCGGTTTCTTTTTCCCCATCGCGCGGCGCAGCATATCCGCGCCGCCCAGGGTATAGCCCGCCAGGACCTGGGCTATCTGCATGACCTGTTCCTGGTAGAGGATGATGCCGTAAGTCGGCTCCAGCACGGGTTGCAGCAAGGCATGTTGCCACTCGATATCGGGATAGGAGATCGCTTCACGACCGTGCTTGCGGTCGATAAAGTTATCGACCATCCCCGATTGCAGCGGTCCGGGGCGGAACAGTGCCACCAGCGCGATCATATCCTCGAAACAGTCTGGCTGCAGGCGCTTTATCAGATCCTTCATGCCTCGCGATTCCAGCTGGAATACGGCAGTCGTTTCGGAGCGCTGCAGCATATCGAAGCTTTTCTTGTCATCCAAGGGGATAGCAGCGATATCAATGAGCTTCAGACCCTGACGTGCGCGGCGGGCGTTGATCATGTCCAGCGCCCAGTTGATGATGGTCAAGGTGCGCAGGCCGAGGAAGTCGAACTTCACCAGACCGGCGTATTCCACATCGTTCTTGTCGAACTGGGTCACCGGATGGTTGCCTTCGCCATCGCAGTAAAGCGGCGCAAAATCGGTAATTTTGGTCGGCGCGATCACCACGCCCCCGGCGTGTTTGCCGGCGTTGCGCGTGACCCCTTCAAGCTTGCGCGCCATATCAATCAGCGCTTTGACCTCTTCGTAGGCATCGTAAATCGCCTGCAATTGCGGCTCGGCGACAAAGGCTTTTTCCAGCGTCATACCAGGGTCGGGAGGCACCAGCTTGGAGATGCGATCCACAAAGCTGTAAGGATGCCCAAGCACCCGCCCGACGTCGCGGATCACCGCTTTGGCCGCCATGGTACCGAAGGTGATAATCTGCGAAACCGCGTCGCGACCGTAGGTTTCGGCCACGTGATCAATTACCAGATCGCGCTTTTCCATGCAGAAGTCGACGTCGAAGTCCGGCATCGATACGCGTTCCGGGTTCAGGAAGCGTTCAAACAGCAGATCGAACGCCAGCGGGTCAAGATCGGTGATATTCAGCGCATAGGCCACCAGCGAGCCCGCGCCGGATCCGCGGCCCGGCCCGACCGGGACGCCGTTATCCTTCGACCACTGGATAAACTCCATGACGATCAGGAAGTAACCCGGGAATCCCATCTGGTTTATCACCTGCAATTCGATAGCCAGACGTTCATCATAGGCCGCCCGTTTTCCCCGCCGCATATCGGCATCGGGGAACAGGAATGCCAACCGTTCCTCCAACCCTTTGCGCGCGCATTTGACCAGATAATCTTCGGTGGACATCTCGCCGGTCGGGAATTGCGGCAGAAAATATTCCCCGAGGCGGATGGTGACGTTACAGCGTCGGGCGATTTCCACGCTGTTGGCCAGCGCTTCCGGCAGATCGGCGAACAGCTCGCACATCTCCTCTTCGCTGCGCATATACTGCTGCAAACTGTAATTCCGCGGTCGTTTGGCGTCATCCAGGGTAAAGCCGTCGTGAATCGCCACCCGGATTTCGTGGGCGCCGAAATCGTCCGGGCTGGTAAAACGCACGTCATTGGTGGCCACGACCGGCAGTCCCCGACGCGCCGCCAGCTCAACCGCAGCATGCAGGTAGCTTTCTTCATCCGCCCGGCCGGTGCGGATAAGTTCCAGATAATAGCGGTCGGGGAAATAGCGCTCGTAGAACGCCAAACACTGTTCCACCTGCGCCATGTTGCCGCGCATCAGAAATTTGCCAACATCCCCTTTACGCGCCCCGGAGAGCAAAATCAGCCCTTCATTATGCTCAATCAGCCAGTCACGATCGATAACCGGCCCGGCAGCGCCGTATCCGCGCTTGTAGGCATCGGAAATCAGCAGGGTCAAATGCTGGTAGCCGACATTATTGTCCGCCAGAATGGTCAATTCCGCCAGCTCGTCACCCAGCATCTCGCTTTGTACAAAAAAATCCGCGCCGATAATCGGTTTGATGCCAGCGCCATGGGCGCTACCGTAAAATTTAACCAGCCCGCATAAATTGGTGAAATCGGTAATGGCCAGCGCCGGCATATGCAGGGCCTCGGCTTTTTTTACCAACGGGCCGATTTTGACTAGTCCATCTATCATGGAGTAGTCGCTATGTACGCGCAGGTGAATAAAACGTGGTTCGGCCATGTGCATTACCCGTTAAGAGATTTTGGCGCGACGAACGCGCCGCGCGACGGTGACAGGTTCATGCCAGCTCCAGCACACCCGCCGGACCGGCGCAAAGCTTCGCCGATGATGCACGGTCGCGCCGTGAAGCGCCAGCTTTCCAGATGGAAGGCGCTCGGGTACCCCTTTGCTGGGCGAAACCATATTCGGGGAACTGCAGATGCAACGCGGTCATCTCCCGGTCGCGGATGACTTTGGCAATGATGGAAGCGGCGCTAATTTCAGCCACCCGGCTATCGCCTTTCACTATCGCCTGCGACGGCATCGGTAACAGCGGGCAGCGATTACCGTCCACCAGCACAAAATCCGGTACCACCGCCAGACCCGCGACCGCCCGCTGCATGGCCAACAGGGTGGCCCGGTAAATATTGATACTGCCGATCTCAGAGGCTTCGGCGCGGCCCACCCTCCAGGCCAGGGCGCAGCGGGTTATTTCCTCATACAGCGCCTCGCGCCGCTTTTCACTCAGCTTTTTCGAGTCCACCAGCCCCAACACCGGCTGGGCGGGATCCAGGATCACGGCGGCGGTCACCACCGCCCCCACCAAGGGTCCGCGCCCCACTTCGTCGACGCCGGCAATAAGCGTCGCCGCAGGATAGATAAAAGATTTCGTCATGGGTTTCACTACTTGCAAAAGAATTAACGGTTAATCAGCGCCAGCACTGCGCGCGCCGCCTGTTCGTCGGCGTTACAGCGAATCTGTTGGTGCAGTTGGCGAAACGTCGCCAGCAACGTCGCGCGCTGGTCATTATCGTCAAGCAGCGCCTCCAGGGCTGCCGCCAGCGCCTCCGGCTGGCACGCTTCCTGCAACAGCTCTTTGACCAGTTCACGGCCGGCCAGCAAATTGGGCAGCGACACCCACGGCGTCTTCACCAACCGCCGCGCCAGCGCGAACGTCAGGGGCTTCATGCGATAGTTCACTACCATCGGACACTTCGCCAGCATGCACTCTAGGGACGCGGTGCCGGAAGCAAGCAGGGCGGCATCGGCGGCGATCATGGCCTGGAGGGCCTGGTTGTCCAAAAGCCGTACCGGCAACGTCGGCGCTACCGCCGCCAAGATGTGCTCAAACTGCGCCCGCCGGGCCGGATTCACCAACGGTACGACAATCTCCAGCCCTGGGAAGCGCGCATACAACCGCTCGGCGGCGCGCAGAAAGTCCGCGCTCAGCATCGCCACCTCGCTTTGGCGGCTGCCCGGCAGCAGCGCCAGGCAGCGCGCCTCAGCGGTAATACCCAGCGACTGGCGCGCGGCGACTTTATCCGGATCGAGAGGCATGGCGTCCGCCAGCGTATGGCCGATAAACTGGCAGGGGACATTATAGCGGTCGTAAAACGCCTTCTCGAACGGCAGGAAGGCCAGTACGTTATCCGTGGCGCGGCCGATTTTAAACACCCGCTTCTGCCGCCAGGCCCAGACGGAGGGGCTGACATAATGGATAGTGCGGATGCCGCGCCGCTTAAGGCGGCCTTCCAGCGCAATCGTAAAATCCGGCGCATCAATACCGACAAAGACGTCGGGACGCAGCGCGGTAAAGCGGCGGGTCAAGTCGCGGCGAATACGCAGCAGCCGCGGCAGGCGCTCGACCACCTCCACGATGCCCATCACCGCCAGCTCTTCCGTGTCATACCAGGCTTCCATCCCTTCCGCCTGCATACGCGGGCCGGCAACGCCGACGAAGCGGGCCTCCGGCAAATGGCCGCGCAGCGCGCGTATCAACCCGGCGCCGAGGATATCCCCCGACGTCTCGCCGGCCACCAGACCGATAGTGATGGGGCATGCCAACATAATTAGCGGATAATACCGCGCTGGGAGCGTGACAGAAAGTCCAGGAAAATATTAACCACCTGATGTTCCTGCGCCAGCGCTTCCAGCTCCGGCTTGGCTTCGTCGAGAGTTTTGCCGCTGCGGTAAATAATCTTGTAGGCGGTGCGTATCGCGTGCAGCGCGGCGCGATCGAAACCGCGTCGCTTCAGCCCTTCGATATTCAGGCCGAAAGGCGTGGCGTGATTACCCTGGGCAATAACAAACGGTGGCACATCCTGGGCAACGCCGGAACAGCCGCCGACCATTACGTGGGCGCCGATGACGCAGAACTGATGTACCGCGGTCATACCGCCGATAATGGCGTAATCGTCGACCGCCACATGGCCGCCGAGCGTGGCGTTATTCGCCATAATGCAGTGGCTGCCTACCGTACAGTCGTGGGCAACATGGGCATTCACCATCAGCAAATTGTCGCTACCGACCTGGGTGACTTCTCCGCCTTGTATCGTGCCACGATGAATGGTCACGCTTTCCCTAATCCGGTTACGGTGCCCGATTTCGACCCGCGTGGGCTCCCCGGCATATTTCAGATCCTGATTAACATCGCCCAGTGAGGCGAACGGGTAAATCTGGTTATCTTCACCTGTGCGGGTGATGCCGGTCACCACCACGTGGGACTTAAGCACCGTACGCGCGCCGATTTCGACCTGCGGCCCGATAACGCAAAACGGGCCGATATGCACGTCGGCGTGGATGATAGCGCCGTCTTCCACAATAGCGCTGGGATGTATGTAGGCCGATTGATCAATCACGTATTCAGGCCTCCCGACGACGGGCGCACATCATCGACGCTTCACAAGCCACTTCACCATCAACTTTGGCAACACCTTTGAAGCGCGCGACGCCGCGACGCTCTTTAATGAATTCTACTTCGAGGATCATCTGATCGCCCGGCTGTACCGGACGTTTAAAACGGGCTTCATCAATGGCGGCGAAATAATAGAGTTCCCCCGGCGCCAGCTTACCGGTGCTTTTAAACGCCAGAATGCCGGTCGCCTGTGCCATGGCTTCCAGAATCAGTACACCGGGGAAAATCGGTTTACCCGGGAAATGGCCCTGAAAAAAGGGTTCATTGAAGGAAACATTCTTTACCGCCCGCAGGAACTTCTCTTTCTCGAAATCCAGCACGCGGTCCACCAGCAAAAACGGAAAGCGGTGGGGCAAAAGTTCTAATATCTCTTCAATATGCAGAGTATGAGTGTCAGTAGTCAAAATACTCTTCCTGTCTATAAAAAATGTGGCATTAACAACACGGCCTGCTTTAATCCCGGCAGGACAAAACAAGCAGGCCGCGAATATAATAATGGCTCACCGGGCAACAGTGCCGTGACGCGCATTATCCTCTATAAGGGGCGGGAGCGATTAGTTTTTTGCTAATTTTCGCTCGATAGCTTTCATCCGCTTGCTCATATCGCTGATATTCATGACTAATGCGGCGGTCTTCCGCCACTCTTTATTCGGTTGCAGCGGGATCCCGGATGAGTAGACGCCGGGTTCGGTTATCGGGCGCATTACCATGCCCATGCCGGTTACCGTAACTTTATCGCAGATAGTTATATGGCCATTGATGACGCTTGCGCCGCCAATCATGCAATAGCGGCCAATAGTCAGGCCGCCCGCCATGATAACACCGCCGGCAACCGCGGTATTGTCACCAATAACCACGTTATGTGCAATCTGGCACTGATTATCAATAATCACGCCGTTGCCGATGCGGGTATCGTCCAGCGCGCCGCGATCGATGGTGGTGCAAGCGCCGATTTCAACCCGATCGCCAATGATAACGCGTCCCAGCTGCGGTATCTTGATCCAGTTGCCGCGATCGTTGGCATAGCCGAAGCCGTCTGCGCCGATCACGGTACCGGATTGAATCAGGCAACGCTCGCCGATGGAAATCCCGTGATACACGGTGACGTTGGCCCATAAGCGCGTGCCGGCGCCGATACGGGTATTTTTACCGACAAAACAACCAGGGCCGATTATCACGTCATCCCCGAGCACGACGCCGGATTCAATCACGGCGTTAGCGCCCACCGCCACCCCCTGTCCCAGGGTAGCGTCCGGCGCAATGACCGCCCTGGCGCCGATATCCTCGACGGGTTTCGGCGTGGTGTCCATCAACTGCGCCATACGGGCGTAAGTCAGGTAAGGGTTGCTGACCACCAGCGCGGCGCCGGTGAAGAAAGGCAGACTGTCGGCGGTGAGCACCACCGCCGACGCCTGACAGGAAGAAAGTTTTTCACGAAAGCGGCTGTCCGAGAGAAACGTAATCTGGCCCGCTTGCGCGCTGCCCATGGAGGCAATGCCGGTGATGACAATATCGCCATCACCGTGCAATTGTGCATCCAACTGCTGTGCTAAATCAGCCAGTCGAATTGAAGACATGACTTATTTAACCTGCTTCAGAACGTCAGCGGTGATGTCTTTGACGTTGGTGGCGTAAGCCACGGCGTTAGCATCGATCACCACGTCATAGCCTTCTTTGGTGGCTACACTCTTCACCGCATCCTGAATGCGGCTCAGAATCTTGTTACGTTCTTCCGTCTGGCGACGACGGTTGTCCTGCTCAAACGCCTGCGCTTTGGTGGAGAAGGTTTCGCGCTGCGCCATCACCGATTTCTCCAGTGAGCTGCGCTCGCTGGCTTTCATGGTGGAGCCGTCACGCTGCAAACGCTGCAAACGCTGCACCTTGGTCTGCAGGTCACGTTCCATGGACTGAAGTTCGGTGGCGCGGCCCTTAAATTCGTTTTCGAGCTGTTTAGCGACCACGGCCCGCTGCGGCGACTGCTGGAAAATACTGGAGACGTTAACCACAGCGATTTTATCGGCAGCTTGCGCGACGGTGGAGGTGGCGAGTGCTAAACCCAGGCCCGCGGCATATAACCACTTTTTCACTATAAACTCCTTAACCACTATTTGTGTCTTGCTTCAATGTAAAGCCAGGCGACGGTGAAAACATGCTTTTCACGTAACATCTCTGTACTGCGTCAATGCCCCTGTCGCCCTGCTCCTTAGCCTACACATCATCCCGTGTAATATTACCACGTTTTGCCGATATTAAACTGGAACTGCTCTGACTTGTCGCCGTCGTATTTCTTGACCGGCTGCGCATAAGAGAATACCAACTGCCCCAGCGACGACATTCACTGCAGGGCGATACCGCTGGAAATACAAATATTGCCCGGATCGCTATAGTCCGGAATACCGACTGCGCGGGTGGCGCTGGTATTTTACCAGCTGGTATCCCACACGGTACCGCCATCGACAAACAGCGAAGTGCGCACCGAGTTGGCATTCTTCTCACTCAAGAACGGCGTCGGCACGATAAGTTCGGCGCTGGCAATCGCCATCGCGTTACCCCGCCCACGGCGTCGCTGGATTTGTCCACTGGACAATCACTATAGCAAGTATTGCCGCTATTGCACTTATAATACGCCGCTTTCGGACCAATGGTATTGGAACGGAAACCGCGCACCGTATTGGAACCACCAGCATAGAAGTTGTCGTAGAACGGCACGTCCTTGCCGCCCAGACTGACGCCATCCACCGTGAAGTACGGATCGGTCATCGACAGCTCGGCATAGGTCTGGTAGTCGTTCTCGGTGCCGCTAAAGCCGACGGAGTTACCGGTCCCCAGCCAGTTATCCTGCTGGATACCGAACTGGAAGCTGACGTCGCTCTCGGTCCCGAAGCCGACGCCGACGTTGACACTGCCGGTGTTGCGCTCTTTCACCTTGTAGACCACGTCCACCTGATCCGGCGAACCGGGCACACGCTGGGTCTCGTGTCTACAGTTTCAAAGTAGCCCAGGCGATTAAGGCGCTTTTTACCCTGATCGACCAGATTGCTGCCGAGCCAGGCGCCTTTCATCTGGCGCATTTCACGGCGCAGCACGAAATCCTTGGTGATATCGTTGCCTTCAAAACGTACGTGGCGGACGTAGAACCGGTTGCCCGCGTCGACGCTGATGTGCAGCTTAACCGTTTTATCCGCGTCGTTGATTTCCGGCTGCGTCGCCACGCGAGGATAGGCATAGCCGTAACGACCCAGCAATTGCTTGATGTCGTTCTCCATCTTGGTAACCTTGGCGCCGTTGTACAGTTCGCACGGCTGTGCCTTGGCCAACTGCTCGATTTCGGCGGAGTGGCTGGCCATGTTGCCGTTGACCACCGTACCGGACAGCTTGTATTGCGCGCCTTCGGTGATATTCAGGGTGATATAAATACCCTTTTTATCCGGCGTCAGGCTGACCTGCGTAGAGTCGATATTGAAGCGGGTATAGCCGCGGTCAAGATAAAAGCTGCGCAGGGTTTCCAGGTCGCCGGCTAGCTTTTGCTTTTGGTATTTGCGATCGCCCACTACGTTCCACCACGGCACTTCATCGCGCAGCTGGAAGCGTGAAATCAGCTCATCGGTCGTGAAGGCGTGATTGCCGACAATATTGATTTGCTGAATTTTGGCCGATACGTCTTCGGTGAAGACCAGCTTGAGATCAACGCGGTTGCGCGGCAGCGGCGTGACCACCGCCTTGACCGTAGCGCTGTATTTCCCGGCGCTGTAGTAGAAGTCCTCAAGACCTTTTTCGATATTGGAAATGGTAGTGCAGTCAAGTGCCTTGCCGACCCGAACGCCCTGGGCATCCAGGTTTTGCTTG
This sequence comes from Sodalis sp. (in: enterobacteria), assembly GCF_051710625.1. Lineage (GTDB taxonomy): Bacteria > Pseudomonadota > Gammaproteobacteria > Enterobacterales > Enterobacteriaceae > JBPESN01. The sequence continues at coordinate 26,221 of NZ_JBPESN010000026.1, forward strand.
AGCATTTCTTCCTTCACCGTTTTGTTGCCGGAGAAGGTAATGCTGGCAATGGTCGGACGCTCCTTGCCCTGTACGACCAGTGAATCTCCGTCACGCAGTACCCGGATATCCTCAAAGTTTCCGGTAGCGAAGAGCGCGCGGATAGTATTGCCGATATCTTTATCGGTCGCCGTGTCGCCAACACGGATCGGTATACTGAGTAACGCCGCACCGACGGCGACCCGTTGCAGTCCTTCGAAATGAAGGTCCTTCACTACGAACTTGTCTGCACCGTATACGGTAGCGCTGCTAAGAAGCAGCAATGCTATGAGCAACTTTTTCATCGCCATCGCGGTTATGCGTTCTTCCTAACACAATCTCAGGCTATCATAACCTGGAGAAATCATTGAAAAGTGTAGTGGTCAACTAAAACTGACCACCGCGTTAGCGTTTTCCAGTATCTATTTTCTGATTCGTTTGGTGGCAACCGAGCGTTATATTTATGCGGCCTGAGTGCGCTGTAATATCCCACGATATAGTCGGTAATTTCATGAACTGCTTTGCTGAAGCTTATGTAGCCCGTTACCGGTATCCACTCGTTTTTCAGACTTCTGAAGAAGCGCTCCATCGGACTGTTATCCCAATAGTTACCCCGCCGACTCATGCTTTGTTTGATCCGGTAACGCCACAGCAACTGCCGGAACTGCCTGCTCGTATAGTGGCTACCCTGATCGCTGTGGAACATCAGTCCGGCTGGTTTACCACGCGTTTCCCATGCCATTTTCAGTGCTTTGATGGTCAGTCTGCTGTCCGGGGAGAGCCACATAGGCCCAGCCCACCGGTTTCCTCGCGAACAGATCAAGAACAACTGCAAGGTATGCCCAGCGTTTCCCGGTCCAGATATACGTCACATCGCCGCACCATACTTGGTTTGGCTCCGTTACAGCGAACTGGCGCTTAAGATAATTCGAGATCGCAACATGCTCCTGACCGCCACGCTTATACCTGTGCGTCGGCTGCTGACAACTGACCAGCCCCAGCTCTTTCATGAGCCTGCCTGCGAGCCAGCGCCCCATCCGGAAGCCTCTCTGGGTTGCCATGGTGGCAATACTTCTCGCGCCAGCGGCACCATGGCTGATATTGTGCAGTTCATAAACCTGACTGCGCAATACCATTCGCCTGCCGTCTGGCCTGTCAGGAGGATTTTTCCAGTATTTGTAACTGCTGCGATGAACCCTGAACACGTGGCAGAGTGTGGCCACAGGATAATGCGCTCTGAGTTTCCCGATTAACGAGAACTGTTCAGGGAGTCTGACATCAAGAGCGCTGTAGCCTTTTTTAATATTTCGTTTTCCATTTCAATGCGTTGTACCTTCTTCTTGAGCTCACGTATTTCGATTTGTTCCGGGGTTATGGGAGAGGCTTTTGGCGTTTTCCCCTGTCGCTTATCACGCAGTTGTTTTACCCATTTCGTCATCGTAGAAAAACCGACGTCCATGGCTTTTGCTGCTTGCGCGGCGGTGTAATTTTGGTCGACAACCAGTTGAGCGGAATTGCGTTTGAATTCAGGACTAAAATTTCTTCTTTTTATTGGTGCACCCGTGTTGTTCTGAGGTGAGCATATCACCTCTGTTCAGGTGGCCAAATTCAGTGTGCCACTACAAATACCTAGCGCCACGATCGCATCCTGCTTGTTCGGCTCAAACTGCCAGTCGCGTAAATCCAGCGTTTTCTGCTCGGCGCTTTGGGAGCCGAACAGGGCGACGCCGCGGGTGCTTTCACCGTCGTCAATCTTGTCGATGAGCTGCAGACGAACTGAATCCCAATCAAGCGTTTCGATACCGTCAACCGACTTAAGTTCCATGCCGGGAGAAATTTCGACCTGAGCCGCGATAGAATGCGGGGCCACTTCGCCGGTCATCGGCCGATAGCTCGGCACGCCGATAAGAAACACCAGCCAGTAGGCAAAAATAGCGAAAAAAAAGTTAAATACCGGTCCGGCGGCTATGATCGCGGCACGTTGCCAGACGGTTTCGTGGTTGAACGCTTCATGACGACGTTCGGGCGCGACGGTGTCTACCCGCTCATCCAGTATTTTGACATAGTCACCCAGGGGAATAGCGGCGATAACATATTCCGTGCCGCGTTTATCGCGCCGACGCCAGAGCGCGCACCCGAAACCGATGGAAAAACGTTCCACCGTCACGCTGTAGCGGCGGGCCACCCAGAAATGACCGAACTCGTGCACCGTTATCAAAACGCCCAGCGTCACGATAAACGCGGCAAGACTCCAGAAAAAGTGCAGCATAAGCGCTTCTAGTCCCGACTCAGATAGCATTAAAGACCAGCAGCATCAGATAGGCGAACACCGGCACTGCGGCGGTCAGGCTGTCTATACGATCTAAAATGCCGCCATGGCCGGGGATTAAACGGCCGCTGTCCTTGATACCGGCCTCCCGTTTGAACATACTTTCGGTTAAATCACCCAACACCGACGCCAGCGCCGCCACGATTGAGCAGACCAGCAGCGTAAGCGGTGCGGCGTCAAGCGGCGCATACTTGCCAAACAGCCAGGCGATGACCGCGGAGGTGACCAACCCGCCCACCAACCCTTCCCAGGTCTTACCGGGAGAGACTTTTGGCGCCAGCTTATGGCGACCCTGCGCGCGCCCGAACATGTAAGCGCCGGAATCCGCGCCCCAACACCAGCACCATGACATACAATAGCCACCAGGCGCCGGTGAAGTGGTTAATCTCATAATGGTGCTGACGCAGCGCTAGCATGCCCCAGAAGAAGGGCAAAATGGTCAGGATGTCGAACGCCAGCAGCAGCGCCACTAGCCACCAGGCCAGGGCGGCCCACAGGGCATATTGCGCCTGTCAGACGGTCACGAACGGCCGCTAGGGCGGCACGGTGAGCACCATCAGCCCCCTGCAAGCAGACCGCAGAGAATGGCCAGCCAGATGCGCTGGCTGCGCGAGGCCAGTCCCGCGAGCTGGCCCCATTCCCAGGCGCTGAGCATGCACACCGCGAGGGTGACCAGGGTAAAGCCGACCGGTGACAACAAAAACAGTGCGGCGATAACGATGGGTATCAGGACCAAGGCAGTAATCAGGCGATACTTCAGCAAAAATCCCCCCTAGAATGCGTTGGCATCATTAGGTGTTGTTCCACCGAAACGCGAGGTGTCGCCGATGATCCGCAGCCGGACGTTATGCTTGTGCAGGCTTTTCACTTCGTTATCCAGCGCCCGGATAAACAGCTCCATCAGCGCGGACACTTCCTGGTTGGGTCGGTTCCAGTTTTCGCTACTGAACGCATACAGCGTCAACGCGCCGAAATGGTGGCTGACGGCAAAGCTTACCGCGCGGCGGACCGACTTGACGCTGGCCTGGTGACCGAAGATACGTAATTTCCCCCGGTTTTTAGCCCAGCGACCGTTGCCATCCATAATAATAGCCACATGGCGTGGTGAGGAGAAAGGCAACGCTTTTGGCTCTTGCTGATTTTCGGACGACATCACGCTTACCTATTTCCTCACTGAGAATACCACTGTCTTACCGGAACAAAGGGCCCCGAACGCGCAAAAAAGCCGTGTGCATACACGGCCTGTAACTGATTTTACCCGGCTGGCCTTCATCGACGGGATAAGTGGCGCAGACTATATCATTTTGCCGGGGGATTAAATTTCCATTAATTCCGCTTCTTTTTCCGCCAGGGCGCTATCAAGCTTTTTGATCCAGGCGTCGGTCAGCTTCTGGATCTCGTCGTGGGAACGACGATCTTCATCTTCATCGATGGTTTTGTCTTTCAACAGCGCCTTCACCTTGTCGTTGGCATCGCGGCGGACATTGCGCACCGATACCCTGCCCTGTTCCGCCTCGGCGCGCACGACCTTTATCAGGTCGCGGCGGCGCTCTTCGGTCAGCGGCGGCAGCGGTACGCGAATCACCGTGCCGGCGGAAAACGGATTGAGCCTCAGATCGGAGGCCATGATGGCCTTTTCCACCGCCGGTGCCAGCGTGCGGTCAAAGAAGCTGATGGCCAGGGTACGGGAATCCTCGGCAATAATATTGGCCAGCTGGCGCAGCGGCGTCAGCGAGCCATAATACTCGATCTGAATACCGTCAAGCAGGCTCGGGGAAGCGCGGCCCGTACGGACTTTGCTGATGTGGCTTTTGAACGCGTCGACGCATTTTTCCATGCGAATCTCGGCATCTTTACGGATTTCATTAATCACGTTGCGAACCCTTGAGACTTGGTTATCCGGGCGGACCGTGGCCGTTGGTTGCCAGGCCCCGTTATGCATTACTTGGTAATCAAGGTGCCTTCTTTATCACCCATGACCACCCGCCGTAACGCGCCAGGCTTGTTCATATTGAACACGCGTATCGGCAGATTGTGATCCCGCGCCAGAGTGAAGGCGGCCAGATCCATAACTTTCAATTCTTTCTCCAGCACATCCTGATAGCTCAGCTGATCGTAAAGTGTAGCATCCGGATGTTTTACCGGATCGGCGGAAAAGACGCCATCCACTTTCGTAGCTTTCAGCACGGCTTCGGCTTCGATTTCAATGCCGCGCAGACAGGCAGCGGAATCGGTGGTGAAGAAGGGATTGCCGGTACCGGCGGCGAAAATCACGACGCGGTTATTGCGCAACAGACTGATGGCTTCGGCCCAGCTGTAATTATCGCAGACGCCGTTCAGAGGAATCGCCGACATCAGGCGGGCGTTAACATAGGCGCGGTGCAATGCGTCGCGCATCGCCAGACCGTTCATCACAGTCGCCAACATTCCCATATGATCGCCCACCACGCGGTTCATACCGGCCTTTGCCAGCCACGCACCGCGGAACAAGTTGCCGCCGCCGATGACCACGCCCACCTGAATACCCAACTCCACCAGTTCTTTCACTTCCTGGGCTATGCGCTCCAGCACGCTGGCGTCGATACCAAAACCGTCGGCGTCGGCGCCCTGCAGGGCTTCACCGCTCAATTTGAGCAGAATACGCTGGTAAATGGGTTTTGCGTTGGTTGCCATTTGATCTGTTCCTTGAGAGCGATTTGATGGGATGGAATTAACCTGGTGCCGCGCCCGGCTGATAAGTGCGGCACACGTCGTCTGACACTATTCCGGCTCATTAAAAAGCGGAACCGCCAGCAGGCAGTTCCCAACAACTTAATTAAAACTGCTTACCCATCGGGCCACTTCGGCGGCGAAATCGACTTCAGCTTTCTCAATGCCTTCGCCCACTTCAAAACGGATAAAGTTATTGATTTTGGCACCGTGTTTGCCCAGCAGCTGACTGTAGTGGTCAACTAAAACTGGCCACCGCGTTAGCGTTTTCCAGTATCTATTTTCTGATTCGTTTGGTGGCAACCCACCGTTATATTTATGCTGCCTGAGTGCGCTGTAATATCCCACGATATAGTCGGTAATTTCATGAACTGCTTCGCTGAAGCTTATGTAGCCCGTTACCGGTATCCACTCGTTTTTCAGACTTCTGAAGAAGCGCTCCATCGGACTGTTATCCCAATAGT
>NZ_JBPESN010000027.1:0-31302 GCF_051710625.1 Sodalis sp. (in: enterobacteria)
TCAATGCGTTGTACCTTCTTCTTGAGCTCACGTATTTCGATTTGTTCCGGGGTTATAGGAGAGGCTTTTGGTGTTTTCCCCTGTCGCTCATCACGCAGTTGTTTTACCCATTTCGTCATCGTAGAAAGGCCGACGTCCATGGCTTTTGCTGCTGGCGCGGCGGTGTAATTTTGGTCGACAACCAGTTGAGCGGATTCGCGTTTGAATTCAGGACTAAAATTTCTTCTTTGTCATTGGTACACCCGTGTTGTTCTGAGGTGAGCATATCACCTCTGTTCAGGTGGCCAAATTCAGTGTGTCACTACACTCTGCCAGCTTCAGTAGCTTGTTGAGCTTAAAACCGATCCAGGGGATCACCATCGACCAGGCCTCCACGCAGCGCAGCCGGTAAATACGTTCTTCCAGCGCGAACCGCTTGAAAATATCGGCCATGTCCAGCGTCATCGGTTTAGCCACCTCGCCGTCGATGCGGATCCGCCATCCCTCGGTTTTTAACCCACCTACGTGAGCGGCGGGGCCCGCCTTATCCAGCCCGAATTCGTAAAAGTTATTGTAACCGGTGACCTTGTCTACCAGCGTGAGCGGCGTTTTCAGGTGCCACGCCGCCGGTAGCAGCGGTAATGCCTAGCGCTTTCAGTACTTTGCGGCGCTGGAAAAACACGTCTTCAGCGGTGACGTTGGCCTCGCGTAAGGGGGGCAAAGGTTTCATGACGGACTCCAGCGGAAAAATTTTAGTGCCGGTTTGTTTAAGTATGACGTATAAATTGCGTTTTTATTCGCTGACGGAAACGGCTATTTTTAATGCAGCCCGTGAACGAATACCGGTAACCTTCTTTTGTTATGGAGTTCAGGGATGCGACTCAACGTCCGACTCTCGGCCATGCTTTGTGCCCTGGTAACGCTGCTGATGCTGGCGGGCAGCGCATTAAGTTATTTCAGGTTACACCAGCAACGCCTGGACAGGCAGTTGACGGCGATGGCCGACAGTTTTGATCGCCGCCTGATGTTGACCGAGCCGCTGTCTTCCATAGCGCCCTGGCTGCCGCTGGCGATGGACAAGAGCCGGTATCACCCAAACTGGCGCTGCAACGCCAAGGGGAGACCGTTTACCGCTTGGCGTTGCCCGCCAGGCAACGGGCGCGGCGACCCGTTATCCGACACCCAGCGGCAGCGGGAATTGCCCTTGCCGCGCCATCCTGATTACCGGTTGGTTATCTCCTAACACCGACACGCTGGCCAGCGATGTACATTCCCTGCGCGCAACCGCGCCGGTCAGCGTGGCACTGGGGTTAATCATCGTGTTTTTGTTCCTCGCCCTGCGCTGGCTGCGACGGCAAATACAGTTGCAAGAGTTGCTGGAAACACGCGCCAGACGCATTATCTACGGCGAGCGGGACAACGTAGGTGAACAGCCGGATGAAATGCTCACTCTGACCAGCAGTGCGATTGATCGCCTGTTGCGCGATTTGGCGCAGGCGCGCGAGTAAGCAGCGTAGTCGGGTCGATATCTTGATCTTGATCCGCGCTTTCGCCGCCCAGGACGCGCGTACCGGTTTGACCAACCGGCAGTTGTTCGAGAGCCAACTGGCGCTGCAGCTTGAGGATAATCAGGATGTCGGCGCCCATGGCGTGGTGCTGTTGATTATGCGGCTGGCCGAGCGGGCTGGGGCCGACCCATGTCGCGGCGATTGACGACGCCTTGATCAATTTAGTGTCGGTATCGCTCAAACGCCATCCGGACGCGTTGCTGGTGCACTATTTTTCCGCGACGATCTGGCGATTCTGCTACCGCATCGCTCGTTAAAAGAGGCGAAATCGCTGACCCAACAACTGCTGGGGGCGCGCTGGCCACCCTGCCGGATATACCCGCCACCTGTTGCGACGATCTGCTGCATATCGGCGTAAGCGCCTACCGCCCCGGCCAGACGGCGGTGGAGGTGATGGAGAGCAGCGAACATGCCGCCCGCGAGGCGGGACTACAGGGGGGGCAACGGCTGGTCGGTCTACGATAACCGCGTGCCGCAGCAGGCGTGGGGCGGGGTAATGTCAAATGGCGCACCCTGCTAGAAAACACGCTGGCCGGCGGCGGCCCGCAACTGCTCATCCGTCCCGCTTTCGGCCGTGACGGCGCGCTCGATCATTACGTGGTTATCAATCGTATCCATGATGGCGGCGATAACCTTGACCGCCGCTGAATTACTGCCGGTGATGCGTCAACTTGGCCTGGTGCAGGGTTATGAACGCCAGCAACTGCTACGTTTCATCGCGCTGTTGTCCCAATTGCCCGGGGTGGTGTTATCAATCGCGGTAAGTGTGAACTCACTCTTGCAGCGCGATTTCCGCCGCTGGTTGCGCGATGCCCTTATGCAGTGCGGTAAATTGATGCGTAGCCAAATTATGTTTGAACTTGTTGAGGCGGATCTCTGTCAACACTTGGAGCCGTTACGTCCGGCGCTGCGCCTGCTGGCCGCACTCGGTTGCCCGCTAACGGTCAACCGGGTGGGGGTGACCCTGGTCAGTATCGGTTATATCAGTCTGGTACCAATTTCGGTTATCAAACTGCATCCCGGTCTGGTGCGCGATATCGACCGGCGTCAGGAGAATCAGCTGTTCGTGCAAAGTTTGCCGGAAGCTTGCCTGGGCACCCGGACGCAGGTTTTTGCGACCGGCGTGCGCAGCGCGCGCGAGTGGCAAACCTTGCTGGATAATGCCGTGGCGGGGGCGAGAGAGATTTTTTCGCACCGATCGCGGCGTTAGGAGAGTTGCTAAAAAAATATTCACGATTTGATCCGAGATGAGTATAAAAGTCCGTGCAAAAGTAACGTACAATACGCCTCAACAGCTTCACACGTTAGTAGGCGATCACAATGCATGAATAGGGGAATTTACTTGATTCTGACCCCTATATTCGTCATATTGAACGTCAGAAAAAGTGATAATCTCGCACTTCGCCTGGCTAAAATCCGCAAAAGAAATTTCTTCGGTAAGTAAGAATGTTAACGGGGACGTATTTTTCATAGAAGTCGCGCGTTTTTACGCCTTGTCGCTGCTTCTCGTGGTTGGTAAAGTAGGCGGATTTCATTTTTCGCCCCAGCTTGCAGGATTATCCTTCAGTTATGTTTAAAAAATTTCGGGGCATGTTTTCCAATGACTTGTCCATCGACCTGGGTACCGCCAATACCCTCATTTATGTAAAAGGACAGGGCATTGTCCTGAACGAACCTTCCGTCGTTGCCATTCGTCAGGACCGCGCCGGCTCACCGAAAAGCGTTGCGGCCGTCGGCCATGAAGCTAAGCAGATGCTGGGACGTACGCCCGGCAACATCGCGGCCATCCGGCCGATGAAGGATGGCGTTATCGCCGATTTCTTCGTCACCGAGAAAATGCTGCAGCACTTTATCAAACAGGTCCACAGCAACAGCTTCATGCGGCCCAGCCCGCGCGTGCTGGTCTGCGTTCCGGTGGGGGCGACCCAGGTAGAGCGCCGAGCGATTCGCGAATCCGCGCAGGGCGCAGGCGCGCGAGAAGTGTTTTTGATTGAAGAACCCATGGCTGCCGCCATCGGCGCCGGCCTGCCGGTCTCTGAAGCGACGGGATCGATGGTGGTGGATATCGGCGGCGGTACCACCGAGGTCGCGGTTATTTCGCTTAATGGCGTGGTGTACTCTTCTTCCGTGCGCATTGGCGGCGATCGCTTCGATGAAGCTATTATTAACTATGTGCGCCGCAATTACGGCTCGCTGATAGGCGAAGCCACGGCGGAGCGGATTAAACACGGTATCGGTTCCGCCTATCCGGATGACGAGGTGCGCGAGATTGAAGTGCGTGGCCGCAATCTGGCCGAGGGCGTGCCGCGCGGTTTCACCCTGAACTCGAACGAGATTCTGGAAGCGCTGCAGGAGCCGTTAACCGGTATCGTGAGTGCGGTGATGGTGGCGCTGGAACAGTGCCCGCCAGAGCTGGCCTCCGATATCTCCGAGCGCGGTATGGTGCTTACCGGCGGCGGTGCTTTGCTGCGTAACCTCGATCGCCTGCTGATGGAAGAAACCGGCATCCCGGTTGTGGTGGCGGAAGATCCGCTCACCTGCGTCGCCCGCGGTGGGGGCAAGGCACTGGAGATGATCGATATGCACGGCGGTGATTTGTTCAGCGAAGAATAATCTGCCTCGAAAAGGGGGGGAACCGTCCGGGTGAATGCGGTAATGGGCAGTTCTAAACGGCGCCCCCCTTTTTTATTGAGGAAAACGCATAGTTTATGAAGCCGATTTTCAGCAGAGGCCCTTCTCTGCAACTGCGGCTTTTTCTGGCGGTCATGGTGGCGATTGCCGCCATGACCGCCGACAGCCGGCTAGGGACATTCGTGAAAATCCGTACTTATATGGATACGGCCGCCAGTCCCTTCTACTTCCTGGCGAATGGCCCGCGTCAGATGCTGGATGATGTGTCGCAGACGCTGGCGACCCGCGCCCAGCTGGCGCTGGAAAACCGGGCGCTGCGCCAGGAGTTGCTGTTAAAGAACAGCGAGCAGCTGCTGCTGGGCCAGTATAAGCAGGAAAACGCCCGGCTGCGCGAGCTGCTGGGCTCGCCGCTGCGCCAGGATGAACAGAAAATGGTCACCCAGGTGATCTCTACCAGTACCGATCCCTATAGCGACCAGGTGGTGATCGACAAGGGGGTGGATAATGGCGTTTATGTCGGCCAGCCGGTTATCAACGACAAAGGCGTGGTAGGTCAGGTGATTGCCACCAGCAAGCTGACCAGCCGCGTGCTGCTGATTTGCGACGCTTCCCATGCGCTGCCGATTCAGGTACTTCGCAACGATATCCGCGTGATCGTTGCCGGCAACGGTTGCACCGGGGATCTACAGCTGGAGCATTTGCCGGGCAATATCGATATCCACGTCGGCGATGTGCTGGTGACCTCCGGTTTGGGCGGCCGCTTCCTGGAAGGGTATCCGGTAGCGGTGGTGTCCTCGGTAAAAGTTGATACCCAACGCGCCTACACCGTTATTCAGGCTCGACCCGCCGCGAGTTTGCAGCGTTTGCGCTATCTGCTATTGCTATGGGGCACCGACCCGCACTGCGAAGTGCCGCTGCCGCCCGATGAGGTCCACAGGGTGGCCAATGAGCGCCTGATGCAGATGATGTCGCAGGTGCCGCCGCCGCCGGCCAGCGGCGTTGCCCAGTCCGCCGCGGGCGGCACAGCGACCGAAGGCGCGGGCAGCGGCGGTCGTCAGGATGCCGCCGGCGCAGCCGAGAATCCGCCGCCGCGGCGGCCGTTATTCAGCGGCGCGGGAGGGCGGCAATGAACCGGTATCACCGCCACAGCGGCTGGATCATTTGGCTCTCATTCCTTATCGCGATTGTTCTGCAAATTATGCCCTGGCCGCCGCAGCTGTATCTTTTTCGCCCCTCCTGGCTCAACCTGCTGCTCATTTACTGGGTGATGGCGTTGCCGCATCGGGTTAATGTAGGCACCGGGTTTATCCTCGGGCTGATAATGGATCTGATCCTCGGCTCAACGCTGGGCGTGCGCGCCCTGGCGCTCAGTATTCTCGCCTATCTGGTAGTATTTAAATTTCAGTTATTTCGCAACATGGCCCTTTGGCAACAGGCGCTGATTGTGATACTGCTGTCATTAACAACCCAGGTGATCGTGTTCTGGGCGGAATTTTTAGTGATTAATATTTCATTCCGCCCGGAAATATTCTGGAGCAGCGTGGTAGATGGCGTATTGTGGCCCTGGCTGTTTCTGCTGATGCGCAAAATACGCCGGCAATTTGCCGTGCGGTAGCGATAGAAGGAAACCGCAATGACTGCGATATATCTGGCGTCTGCCTCGCCCCGGCACAGGGAATTACTGGCGCTGCTGGATGTCTTTTTTGTGGTGATTGCCGCCTGGTGGAAGAGCGGCGCCGGTCCGGGGAAAGCGCGCTAGACTACGTGTAGCGCCTGGCATGCGAGAAAGCGTGCGCCGGCGTGGCCTGCGCGCCGGAACCCCGGCCAATGTTAGGCGTCGACACCATCCATAGTGGTGCTCAAGCAACAGATGCTGGAGAAGCCGCAAGATTGTGGACATGCCCAGCAAATGCTGGCGCCGCTTTCCGGCCAGCACCATCAGGTGATAACCGCGGTGGCGGTGGCTGATATCAAGCGGGTAATGAGCCGTGTGATGGTGACTGACGTGACGTTTCGCGAGCTTACGTCGGTTGAGATCGACCGCTATATTGCTGGCGGCGAACCGATGGACAAGGCCGGCAACTATGGCATTCAGGGTAAAGGCGGCGCGTTCGTGCAATCGATACGCGGCAGTTATCATGCCGTGGTGGGCTTGCCGCTGGTGGAAATCTGGGAACTGCTCGGTGAATTTAACGCTCAGATATGAGCAAGAGGAATCTATGACAGCTGAATTACTGGTCAACATCACGCCCTCCGAAACTCGGGTTGTTTATATAGATGGCGGTATCCTACAGGAAATCCATATCGAGCGGGAAGCGCGACGTGGTATTGTCGGTAATATTTATAAAGGGCGGGTCAGCCGCGTGTTGCCGGGTATGCAGGCGGCGTTTGTCGATATCGGCCTGGATAAAGCCGCCTTTCTGCACGCTTCGGATATTATGCCCCATACCGAATGCGTGGCTGGCGAAGAACAAAAGAATTTTCAGGTTCGGGATATCGCCGAACTGGTGCGCCAGGGGCAGGATATTATGGTTCAGGTGGTGAAAGTTCCCCTCGGAACGAAAGGGGCGCGGCTGACCACCGATATCACGCTGCCGTCGCGTTATCTGGTCTTTATGCCCGGCGCCGCCCATGTGGGTGTATCGCAGCGTATTGATAGCGAGGCGGAGCGGGAGCGATTGAAACAAATCGTGGCGCAGTATTGCGATGAGCAGGGCGGTTTTATCATCCGTACCGCGGCCGAAGGTATCAGCAGTGAAGAACTGTCTCAGGATGGCGCCTTCCTTAAACGGCTCTGGACCAAGGTCATGAAGCGCAAGCGCCGCAATCAGACCCGCTATAGACTGCACGGGGAGTTGGCCCTCGCCCAGCGTTATTCTGCGGGACTTCGTCGGGGCGGCGCTGGACCGGATCTGCGTCGATTCACGCCTGACGCACGAATTACTGCTAGAGTTTACCGCCGAATGTATTCCCGAGATGACCGCCAAGCTGGAATATTACAGCGGCAAACAACCGATTTTCGATCTCTACGATGTGGAAAATGAAATCCAGTGCTCACTGGAACGTAAGGTGGAGTTGAAATTTGGCGGCTATCTGATCATCGATCAAACCGAGGCGATGACCACTATCGATATCAATACGGGCGCCTTCGTCGGCCACCGCAATCTCGATGAAACGATCCAATACCAATATCGAAGCGACGCAGGCCATTGCGCGCCAGCTGCGGCTGCGTAATCTCGGCGGGATCATCATTATTGATTTTATCGATATGAGCAATGAGGAGCATCGCCGGCGGGTGCTGCATTCCCTTGAGCAGGCGCTGAGTAAAGATTGGGTGAAAACCGGTATCAACGGTTTCTCGCAATTGGGACTGGTGGAGATGACACGTAAACGCACACGTGAAAGTATTGAACATGTGCTGTGTAGCAAGTGTCCTACCTGTCACGGCCGCGGAACGGCGAAAACCATCGAAACAGTGTGCTATGAAATCATGCGCGAAATTGTGCGCGTCCACCATGCCTATGACTCCGATCGTTTTCTGGTCTATGCCTCGGCTGCGGTGGGTGAGGCGCTCAAAAGCGATGAATCCCACGCGTTGGCGGAGGTGGAAATTCTCGTCGGCAAGCAGGTGAAGGTGCAAATTGAGCCGCTCTACAGCCAGGAGCAGTTTAATGTGGTAATGATGCAAGCCGTTGCCCTCATACAGATCCGTAACCAGTAAAAGCCGTCACGTCGGACGCGACGGCTGTGCAACAGCAAGCAAGGAGACAGGCGTGAAGCGACTACCGGGGATACTGATGGCAATTGGTGTTACCCTGATCGTCCTGGTGGCGTTGACGGTTAGCGCGCTGCGTCTGGCGTTGCCGCACCTGGATCGCTTCCGTCCGCAAATTGTTTCCGTATTGAATCGCGCTTTCGATGCCGATATTCAGCTGCGACAGTTAAAGGGTAGCTGGCAATCCTTTGGACCCACGCTGGACATTGGCGGCATTGATGCCGCTAGCGCCGACGAGCAACTGCATGTGCAGCGCGCCACGCTGGCGCTGGACGTGTGGCAATCTTTGTTGCACTGGCGCTGGCAGTTCCGCGATGTCACCTTTTACCGCCTGCAATTGGATCTTAATACCACGTTGATGGGACGGGATCACCGCGGTAGCCCCATCAGTTCCGATCGCCTTTCCAATCTTTTCCTGCGTCAGTTCGATCATTTTATCCTGCGCGGCAGCCAGATCACCTTTTTGACCCCCTCGGGAGAGCGGAGCCGGCTTTCCGTACCGCAGCTCACTTGGCTTAATACCTTCAACCGTCATCGTGCAAGGGGCAAGATCAGCCTATCGAGTACCGAGGTGCAGCAGGGGGCTATCGACGTGCGCATGGATCTGCACGATCAGCAAGGGCTGCTCGATAACGGCAAGGTGTATCTGCAGGCCCGTGATATCGATCTCAAGCCGTGGTTCAGCCAACTGCTGCAGAGCAATACCGGCCTGCAAAGCGCCGATTTCAGTCTGGCGGCCTGGCTAATTCTCGAAAAGGGGGAGATCGCCGGTGCGGATGCGCTGCTCAGCCGTGTCGCGGCGCTCTGGCAGGACGGCGACCAGACGCACCGGCTCGGTGTCGATCGGCTGGCGCTCCATCTCAGCAAGCGCCAGGACGTCTGGCAGATGGACGTTCCGACGCTGAATATTGCCACCGACGGCCAATCCTGGGCGCCCGCGGCGCTGTCCTTATTCTGGCAGCCGGCGAAACGGCATCTTTTTTTCCCCGATCGGGAAGGCGAGATCCGCCTGCGCGCCAGCAGGCTTGATTTAGAACGATTCAGCCCGCTGCTACCGCTTATTTCGGCGGTGACGCCGACGCTACGCGCCCGTTGGCATGATCTGCAGCCGCGCGCGGCGAACTATCCCCGCTGGCGCTGGACATTCCGCTTAACGACCCCAGCGCCACGCGTTTTCAGGCGCGCTGGCGCAGTCTGAGTTGGCAGACCTGGGAGCTGCTGCCGGGGGCGGAGCATGTTTCTGGCTCGGCAGAAGGCTCGCTGGCCACCGGCCGGTTGCAGCTCGCGCTGAACAACAGCACGCTTCCCTATCCGAGCATGTTCCGCGCGCCGCTGGCGCTGTCCCGCGTCCGTGCGACCTTTGACTGGCGTCATAACCCGCAGGAAGGGCTGGTGCTGTCGGGCCGTAATATCGATGTACAGGCGCGGTCGCTGTGGGCCAACGGCGATTTTTATTTCCATAAGCCGGTAAGAGGCGAGCCCTGGCTGGATATCCTTGCCGGTCTGCGCCTGGACAACGCCACCGATGCCTGGCGTTATTTTCCGGAGCCGCTGATGGGGACCCGTCTGGTGGACTATCTGACCGGCGCGCTTAAAGGCGGTCAGGTCGATAATGCCACCTTGCTGTTTGCCGGCAACCCCAGCCGGTTTCCGTTCAAACATAATGACGGGCAGTTTGAGGTGTGGGTGCCGCTCAAGCAGGCGGAATATGAGTTTGAACCCTGTTGGCCGGCGCTGACGCAGCTGGATATCGACCTGAATTTCGTCAACGACGGCCTGTTTATGCATGCGCCGCAAACCGCGCTCGGTGAGGCTAAGGGCAGCAATATCGCCGCCAGTATTCCCGATTATTCCAAAGAAAAGCTCTTGATCGACGCCGGCCTCAGCGGCACTGGCGATGCTATCCGCGACTATTTCCTGCAAACACCGCTCAAAGCGTCGCTCGGTAAACGCTTGATGAATTGCAGGTTGGCGGAGAAGTGCACGGCAATCTGCATTTGGATATTCCCCTTGACGGTCAGCCGGTGACCGCTGCCGGCAATGTAGCGCTGCAGAATAATTCACTGGTTATCAAACCGCTCGGCACGACCCTGCAGCGGCTAAACGGTAATTTCCATTACAGCAACGGGAATTTGGACAGTGCGCCGCTTGATGCGCAGTGGTTCGGCCAACCGGTCGCGGTGAATTTCACAACCAGGGAGAAGCCCACCAGCCTTGATGTAAACGTCAGCCTGAATGGAAACTGGGCGCTTAACCAACTGCCCGGGCTGCTGGACGCGCTGAAGACATCGGTCAACGGCCGCGCCGTCTGGCAGAGCGATATCGCCGTCGCTTTACCGCTGAAAGGGAACGCACGCTATCAGGTCGCAGTGAAGAGCGATCTGAAAAATGTAAGCAGTCACTTGCCTCCGCCTCTGGATAAACCCGGAGGCCGGCCGTTTACGCTTGCGGTAAACGCCATTGGCGACCTGCGTTACTTCCTGTTAAACGGCCACGCCGGCGGCGGCAACAGTTTCAATAGCCAATGGCTGCTGGGGCGTCAGGTCACGCTGGCAGGCGGCGCCTGGGCGGACGGCGGCAAGATACCACCGTTGCCGGCGGACCGCAGCCTGACGCTGTCGCTGCCGGCGCTCGACGGTGAAAAATGGCTGGCGCTGCTCAAATCGCCGGCCCCGGCGCGGAATCCGCTATCGGCCGCGCGTTTTTGTTATCCCGATGCGCTGACGCTGCGTACCCCGGCCCTGACCCTGGGCGGCCAGATCTGGCATCAACTGGCGCTGACCCGCAGTAATGTGGCCGGTGGCAGTAAGGTGGCTGCGAAGGGAAAAGAGATTAACGGCACGCTGACCATGGCCGCGAACGCGCCCTGGCGCGCCGATCTGGCCTACCTCTATTACAACCCGACATTTGCTACCGGCGGCGGGGATGCTGGTGCATCCCCTACGGAACAGCTTTTAAGCGACAGCGATACCTTCGCCGGCTGGCCCGCGCTGTCTTTCACCTGCCGCCAGTGCTGGATTAAAGGGCAGAATCTAAGGCAAATCAGCGCCACTATCCAACCGCAGCAGGACACACTGATGCTCACCGGCGGGAGTTATCGACACCAGCAACGGGCGGCTGACTGCCGAGGGCAGCTGGCTGCACAACCGCCGCGAGAACCGGACCTCGCTGAAAGGGACGCTGGCGGGGAAAGATATCGGCGCCGCGGCCGATTACATCGGCATGGATCTGCCGCTACGCGAGGCGCCCTTTCACCTCAATTATGATTTGCACTGGCGCGAAGCGCCCTGGCAGCCCGATATCGCCAGTCTGAACGGGGTGCTGCACAGCCCCAATTGGGCAAAGGCAAAATTGACAACATCAGCAGCGGCAGCGCCGGGCGCCTCCTGCGGTTGGTCAGCTTTGATGC
The DNA here is from genome assembly GCF_051710625.1 of Sodalis sp. (in: enterobacteria). Lineage (GTDB taxonomy): Bacteria > Pseudomonadota > Gammaproteobacteria > Enterobacterales > Enterobacteriaceae > JBPESN01. The sequence goes on from NZ_JBPESN010000027.1 coordinate 11,363, forward strand.
ACTGCTGCGTAAATTGCAATTTGATTTTAGCGACACTTTTGGCAAGGGATTTTATTTTGACTCGATCAAAGGTACCGCCTGGTTAAAAGACGATACCTTACATACCAACGACCTGCTGATTGACTGCCTGGAAGCGGATATCGTCATGACCGGCGATGTTGATTTGAATCGCCAGCGCATTGATATGGAAGCCGTGATCGCGCCTGAAATTGCGGCAACGGTTGGGGTGGCGACGGCATTAGTGATTAACCCAATGCTGGGTGCCGCGGTCTTTGCCGCCAGCAAGGTGCTGGCGCCCTTATGGAGTAAGCTATCGCTTATTAGCTACCACATTAGCGGCAGCCTGGACGAGCCGAAAATAGAGGAAGTTTTACGTCAGGCACGGGCGTCGGAGGCCAAGTCGAAATAAAGGCCGGTTATTTGGCGCCGGCAGGGAATTGCCGCAGTCTATAAAGATGGCGCAAGCCTGTATTCGAGCCGTGGTGGGTTAAATTCATTTATTTGAGAACGAGAACCTATGAGTCTGACGTTAGTCAGTGAGCATTTATTTTCTGCTAATCGTCTGCAGCATGAGCGTTTTTTCTCATTGCTAGAGCAGATGAACGCACGGCGTCTGGACTATGCCGATCTCTATTTCCAGTCAAGTTATCACGAAACCTGGGTCATCGAAGACGACATTATTAAAGAAGGGTTGTATAACATCGATTAGGGCGTGGGCGTGCGGGCGGTAAGCAGCGAGAAAACCGGTTTCGCCTATGCCGACCAAATCACTCTCGCGGCATTGAATTAAAGCGCGATGGCCGCGCGCAGTATCGTCAGCGAAGCGGGCAGCGGCCGGGTGCAAACCTTGGGCGCGGTGACCTACCGTCCCCTGTACCCGCCACTGGATCCGCTCAGCAGCCTGCCGCGCGAGGAGAAAATTGCGCTGCTGCATCGAATGAATAAGGCAGCGCGCGCTGCGGATGCGCGCGTCCAGGAGGTCACGGCCAGTCTGTCGGGGGTTTATGAGCAGATCTTGGTCGCCGCGACGGGCGGTACGCTGGCAGCGGATGTGCGTCTGCTGGTGCGTCTGTCCATCAGCGTACAGGTCGAGCAGGGGACGGTAAACGCGAACGCGGCGCCAGCGGCGGACGCCGCGTTGGCTACGATTTTTTCCTCGAAGACGTTGACGGCGAGGTGCGAGCCGACAGCTGGGCGCGGGAAGCGGTGAGAATGGCGCTGGTGAACCTTTCCGCCGCCGCGGCCCCCGTCGGCGCCATGCCACTGGTGCTTGGGGCCGGTTGGCCGGGTGTGCTGCTGCACGAAGCGGTGTGACATGGCTTGGAAGGCGATTTTAACTGCCGCGGCAGCTCGGTGTTCAGGTGTTCAGTGACTAGATGGGCAAGCGGGTGGCTTCTGAACTATGCACGGTGGTTGACGATGGCACGCTCGCCGGCCTGCGCGGCTCGCTGGCGATCGATGATGAAGGTGTGCCGGGATAATATAATGTCCTGATCGAAGACGGTCGGCTGAAAGGGTATATGCAGGACAAACTCAATGCCCGGCTGATGGGGGTTGCGCCTACCGGCAACGGCCGGCGCAAGTCCTATGCGCATTTACCGATGCCGCGTATGACCAATACCTACATGCTGGCAGGCCAATCGACGCCGGAGAAGATTATCGTCAGCGTGGAGCGAGGCATTTACGCACCCAACTTTGGCGGCGGGCAGGTGGATATTGCCTCCGGCAAATTCGTTTTCTCTACCTCGGAAGCCTATTTGATTGAGAATGGACGCGTTACCACGCCGGTGAAGGGGGCAACGCTTATCGGGTCCGGCACGATGGTGGGTAACGATCTGGCTCTGGACAAGGGGGTCGGCATTTGCGGTAAAGAGGGCCAAAGCCTGCCGGTGGGTGTGGGCCACCCGACGCTCAAGCTGGATAAAATCACCGTGGGTGGTACCGCCTGAGCCGCTGCGCTATGCTAGCGCCGCGGGCCTCTCAAGCGGCGCACGCCACTCGGCTTGCGCGTCGTTGCAACAGGTGCCAGCTGGAGTCCTGCGGTAGCGCGGTATGATCCTTGAGCGTTGCGCACGACAGCGCGCGCCGTCGTTCAAACCGGGCGTGGTCGGGCTTGCCGGGTATTACCCTCCGCTGTCCTGACGGAAGGTCTGCTACATTTCCGTCACCCTGTTAAAATAGTTGGTCAGATAGTTAATGCACACCTGTACTTTGAGCGGCAACTTATCACGCGTCGTATAGACTGCGTAGACAGGCCGTGGATCGGAGTGATAACGGCTGAATAATATCTCGACATTGCCGCGTTTTATCTCGTCCAAAACCCACATGATCGGCACATAACAAATGCCCGCGCCGGCGATAAGCCAGCGAATCAGCGTCTGGGAGTCATTGGTGACAATGCGGCCGGCCGGTGACGGATGCAGCGTACGCCATAAGCTCAAACTTGCTGTCGGGGCGCACGTCATACTCCAGCCAAGAGAAATTGGCTATAATCGCCGGGTTTTTCCGGCGTTCCCCACTGCGCCAGATAGCTTTTGGCGGCGCACACCACCATCGGCATCATTCCCACCCGGCGCGAAAACAGTCCGGAATCCTGCAGCGCGCCCACCCGGACCACCAGATCCAGGCCGTCGCCGATAAGGGTCCGGCGCCGGAATACCGGTCACCAGATTAACCGACAAGCCGGGATACTCCTTCAGCATCGTGGCGGTCATCAAGGCCAGGACATTATGGGCCAGCATTGACGAGCTGCCGATGCGCAAAGTACCGATAGGGGTATTGTTAAAGGCGAACAATTGCCCGTGCACCTCGTTGAATTCCTGCAACATCCACAAACAGCCCTGATAATAAATCTTGCCGGCTTCAATAAGACCGATGCTGCGGGTACTGCGGTTGAGCAGCTTAACCTGCAATTCATTTTCCAGTTTCGCCACGGTCTGACTGACGGATGAGACGCTCATTTGCAGTCGGCGGGCGGCGCTGGTAAACGAATTGGCCTCCACCACCCGGGTGGAGATCAGCATGCGTTTGGGTTTTTCCATTATTCACTCTGGCTTAATAAGTGATTTATATTACGTTATGTTGAAACCACTGGAATGTACAGGGTAATATAGCAGCGTTGGTTCAGTGTATTGTGCCTATCAGCCTGTAATTATCCATTAGTTTTTAATAAATAGTAACAAATTAAACGGGCTGGACACGATCGGCTTACCGCCGCCTCTTCCGGAAAGCGTCTTCATTCTCCCCGACGGGGTTCTATACTCATCCTGAGCGCGAACGGAGGAGGATGACGGCCTTTTGCCGTGAGAATCATGCCAGGGCGGCGCAGGGCATTTAGGAACCAGTACGGTTGCAGTCAAAGAAAAATGTATGAGTTTGCTTCCAGTCATGGTGATTTTCGGCCTGTCCTTTCCACCGGTATTAATTCGAGCTGATTCTCTCGCCGGCACTATTTTTTGCGCTGCGCAGGCTTTCGCTGCCCAGCGGAATCTATGATTTTGTCCGGCACCCGGTATTATTCAATACCGCGCTGTATTGCTGTGTTTTTTATTTGATTTCCTGTCTTTTCGTCTGAGGTCGTCGTGAAAACCCTTCCCGCTAAAATCCTCCGCGTTGCTGTCACTCTGGTGCTGGTGCTGATTGCCGCTATCGCTATTTTCTGTACCTGGTCCTTTTATACCAAATCTCCCTGGACGCGGGACGCCAAATTCACCGCCGATGTGGTGGCCATTGCACCGGACGTCAGCGGCCTGCTCAGCGCCGTGCCTATTCGTGATAATCAACCGGTAAAAAAAGGCGATTTGCTGTTGGTCGTCGATAAGCCGCGGTATCAGGAAGCGCTGGCGGAAGCGGACGTGAGTTACTATCAGGAGCTGGCGGAGGAGAAAAAACGCGAAGCGTCGCGGCGGCGCAGTCTCGGAACCAATGCCATCTCCCAGGAACAAATTGATCAGGCCAGCAACGATTTTTCAACCGTCAGCCATCAACTGGCCAAAGCTATCGCGGTGCGAAATCTGGCCAGGCTGGATCTGGTGCGCACCGAGGTGCGGGCGGCGGTGGACGGCTGGGTTACCAACCTGAATGTTCACGCCGACGAGTTCATCACCCGCGGCTCGGTAGCGGTGGGTTTGGTGAAAAAAGACACCTTCTATTTGCTGGCGTATATGGAAGAGACCAAACTGGAAAGGGTGCGGCCGGGCTATCGCGTGGAAATTACGCCCCTTGGCAGTAACCGTATCCTCACCGGTACGGTCGACAGTATCGCCGCCGGGGTCAACAACAACAGCAGTGCGGTGGACAGTAAAGGCCTCGCCAGCGTGGATTCCAATCTAGAATGGGTGCGCCTGGCGCAGCGGGTCCCGGTGAAAATTCTGCTTAATAAGCAGCAAGGCGATCTCTACCCGGCAGGGACGGCCGCGACGGTGGTGATTACCGGCCGGCGCGGCGGCGAGCCCGGGCGAGTGTCTCCTTTGATGCAGCTGATTCACCGCCTGAGCGAGTTCGGTTAACCGGTGGCCCGCTAATGCTGCAACCTCTCTTTTTCCACTAGCGCTTCGCTTGCAAGCTGACGTTTGCCATTCTGTTGGCGCTGGTACTCGGTTTTCATTTTCAGCTGCAAACGTCGCGCTGGTTGGTTCCCACCGCCGCCATCGTTACTGCCGGCTCGGCCTGTGCTGCCGGCGGTGAGCCTTTCGCAGGCGCCATCCGCCACCGCGGTATGTTGAGAATTATCGGTACGTTTACCGGTTGCCTGGGCGCGCTGGTGATTATTATTCTGACCATCTGTGCGCCGGTGGTGATGCTATTATTGAGCTGCATCTGGGCCGGTCTGTGCATGTGGATTTCCTCGCTGGTGAAAGTGGAGAACTCGTATGCCTTCGGCCTGGCGGGCTACACCACGCTGATTATTATCGTCGACGTTCAAAGCTTCCCGCAGATGGCGCCGCAGTTCGCCGTGGAACGCGTTAGCGAAATTGTTCTGGGCATTGTTTGCGCGATATCCTTTTTTTACCCCGTTCCATCAAGCGCGATATTGATCATGCGCTAGATAAGCTGCTTATCGACCATTATCGCCTGCTGCAGCTGTGTGTGAGCAACGCGCCGAAAGAAGAGGTGGATAATGCCTGGGGCACGCTGGTGAAAGCTACCAACGCCTTGTTAGGCACATGCGCAGCAACTTGATGATGGAATCGGCCCACTGGCAGGCCAGCAATCAGTGGCTTATCGCCATCAATACTCTGTCACTCACGCTGATTACCCAGGCGTGTGAAACGCTGTTGATCCTACAAAATCATTCCCATTATGTGAAGTCTCATCTCCTGTTGCTACTGAGCGAGCTGGCCGATACGGTGGGCGCAATCCATCGCCGGATGAAGCTGATGCGTCAGGTGATCGCCGCCACGCCAACGCGGGATACGCCGCAAACCCTTTATACATGGGTGGGTAGCGCGACGCGCTACCTGCTGCTGATGAAGGGAGTGAAGACCAACGCACGGATTGAGGCGTCGGTATTGACCACTCAGCAAGAGGTGAGCGCTTCCTCTCACGAAGGGCGACATGCGATGATCAACGGTTTGCGTACCGGTATCGCCACTGCGCTCGGCTGCCTGTTCTGGCTGTGGATCGGCTGAAGCGCCGGCAGCGCCTGTATGGTAATGCTGGCGGTGGTCACATCGCTGGCGATGCGGCTACCCAACCCGCTGTTGGTGGCGAAAGATTTTATGATCGGCATGTCGGCGGTGCTGCCCATCGGCGCGCTGTATTACATGTTGATCATGCCCTCGACCCAGCAGAGCTTGTTATTGCTCTGTATTGCCCTGAGCATTTTGGCTTTCATCATCGGCATCGAAGTCCAAAAACGACGTCTCGGGACGCTGGGCACCCTTGGCGGGCACTATCAATGTTCTGGTGCTGTCGAACCCGATGTCCTTCAATATCAGTATTTTTCTCGACAGCGCCATCGGCCAGCTTATCGGTTGTGTTCTGGTGATGTTGGTCATTTTACTGATTCGCGACACCGCAAAGCAGCGCGCGGGACGTATCCTGTTCAATTACTTTGTCTATGGCGCGGTTTCAGCGATGTCCACCAATGAGACGCGCCGGCGGGTCAATCACTTGCCGTTGCTTCTGATTGTGGCGCATCAGCGGCTGCGCAGCGCGGATATCCCGGTCAATGAGGATTTGTCTGCCTAGCACTGTCAGATTCGTGCGACTGCCGATCGGGTCCTGGCGTCGCGCTCCAATCCGCGCCGCAGCCGTAAATTCGATCAGCTGCTCGAAGAGATGTGCGTTTACCGGCATAAGCTGGAGGTGTATCAGGTAGCACCGGACATCATTGCCTCGGTAGAGCGCCTGACCGATATTCTCCGGCACTACCGCCACGCCCTGAGCGGTTAACGCGGAGCGGGCAGCCCCGGACAGGGCGTTATCCCCTGCGACCGTGCGGAGCAGGGCGACGCCTGGTCCCACGACTTATGCAGGCAGCGCCAGCGCCGCTGACTCATTTCCTCTTGCCGCACCCGCGCGAACCCGGCGCCGGCAACTATACTGATAGCTAACAGCGTTTTTCTCCCCGGCAGGGACCTCTTTTCATCGCGAGGACATTATGACAGATCACGCAACGCTTCAGGCGCATACCTTGTTCCATACCGGCTATTTTATCAATGGCCAATGGCATACGTCCGACACCACCTTCGATGTGGAAAATCCGGCCACCGGCGAAGTCCTTGCCCGGGTTGCCAAATCGGGCAAAACGGAAACTGATGCGGCCATTGCCGCCGCGGCGGCCTTTCTGGTCTGGCACGCCAAAACCGCGAAAGCGCGTTCAGAGCTGCTCTACCACTGGTATCAGCTCATCATGGAGAATCAATCCTATCTGGCGAAACTGATGAGCGCCGAGCAGGGTAAGCCTGTCAAGGAAGCCGCCGGCGAAGTAGCGTATGCCGCCAGCTTTATTCAGTGGTTTGCCGAACAGGCCAAGCGGGTCAACGGCGAAATCATTCCGCCCGCCAAAGCCCACTCGCGCATATTTGACACCCGCGAGCTGGTAGGCGTAGTCGCGGCCATTACCCCCTGGAACTTCCCGATGGCGATATGCTTACCCGCAAGCTCGGCCGGCACTGGCCGCAGGTTGTACGGCGCTTATCAAGCCGGCTAACGCGACGCCGCTGTCGGCGTTCGCGCTGCTGGCGCTGGCGCAGCAGGCCGGCGTGCCGGACGGGGTTCTCAACGGGGTAACTGGCGATACCCATGCGATTAGCGATACTATATATGGCCAGCAGCACCGTGCGTAAGGTGACGTTCACCGGGTCGACCGACGTCAGCAAAACGCTCATGCGCAATGCGGCCGATACCATGAAAAAAATCTCCATGGAGCTGGGCGGTAATGCCCTGTATATAGTGTTTGACGACGCTGATATTTCGGCCGCGGTGGCCGGCGCATGGCGAACAAATTTCGTAATGCGGGGCAGGTGTGCATCAGCGTCAACCGTTTCTTTATTCAGGACGGCGTCTACAATCGGTTCGTTACGCAGTTGGCGTAGGAAGTGGAGAAACTAACCGTGGGCAACGGCGCCGAGGACGGCGTGGTAGTCGGGCCGCTAATTAATCGCGCCTGGGTGGAAAAAGCCGAAGAACATGTGAATGATGCGCTGGCGAAGGGCGCGCGCGTGATAACGGGCGGTAAACGCCACTTGCTGGGCGGCAATTTTTTTCAGCCCTCGGTGCTAACCGAGGTGACCGACGAGATGCAGCTGGCGCACGAGGAGACCTTTGGCCCGGTTGCCGCCTGCTTCCGTTTCACCGAAGAGGAAGAGGTGATCCGGCGCGGGTGTTTCGCGTGGGGGCGGCGCTTGAGAACGGCATGGTGGGCATTAACGAATGCGCAGTATCTTACCGAGCTTGGGCCGTTTGGCGGTGTAAAAAAGTCTGGCTTGGGGCGAGAAGGATCGATGCTGGGCACGGAAGATTATTTGAAAGTCAAAACGCTGCACCTCGGCGGACTTCTGAGGGTGCCGGGGCCGCCCGCCCTTGCCGGGGAGGACACCGGCTATGCGCCCGTACGGGAAGAGAATAACCGGCTTGGCGGAGAGCGCCTTATGGAGAAAGTATCCTTCGATTTTAATCACATAGCCAATCTTCCGGCTTTTTATCGCGCTTTTGATCGCCAATTCGCCATTAGCGAGCCTTATGATGCCAATCTTGACGGCCTGTGGCGGACGGCAATGAGTTATTTGCCGCTGCCGGTGGAAATTGAGTTTCTGCATCTTACCGCCTCGAAAAGGCGGCGTTTTGGCGCGCTGATACTGCTGTTCGATGAAGCGGAAGAGGAACTGCAGGGTAAGCTGCATTTCAACGTGCTGACAGACGGCAGCGGCGCCTGACGGCAGTGGGGTACCGGACGGCGACGTGCGCGCGGCACCCAGGACGTGGCGTTAGTCCGCCTCGGCCAGGGTGCGCAAGTATTGGTAAAGCTGGCGCGCAGTTTTTGGCGGTTTGTTGGCCGCCTGCTCTTTCTGGGCATTGCGTACCAGCGCCCGTAGCTGCTGGCGGTCGGCCTGCGGATAATGTTCCAGCACTTGTGCAATGGCGTCGTCGCCTTGCTCAAGCAGCTTGTCGCGTAGTATTTCCAGCTTATGAAACAAGGTGACCTGCTGATTATGGCGATTCTTCAGTTTATCCAGCGCCTGCTGGATAGGCTCCGGATCCCGGGCGCGCAGCATCTTGCCGATAAGCTGAATTTGCCGGCGCTGCCCTTCGCGCTTGATGCGCTGCGCCAGCGCGATAGCGGCGCGCAGGTCATCGTCCAGCGAGATTTTTTCCAGCGCATTTTTACCGAGTGACACCAGCTCAACACCTAACTGTTTTAGCGCTTCGGCGTCGCGTTTGATTTCACTCTTGCTGACCCAGATTATTTCATCTTGCTCATCGTCCTGCTGCTGCAAAGACTGCGGGTCCTGCCACTCTTCCGGCTGTTTATTCATAGGGGTTCCTCAAAAAGAGGCTCATCCTAGCAGGTTGCCTCGGATTCTCAACGGCATTATTTCATCGTGCGACATTTAAACGCTAATTTTCTCTGCCCATCACTGCACGATATTAAAACGCTCGTTATCGCCGCCTGTTACCGCACGATGTCAATGCCGCCCATGACCGCCGGATGAGCCAGATGGCGAGGGTCAGGAGCGACAGCACGGCGAAGGACGCGCGGGGAGCGCGAGCCCAATCCGCGCATTGAGGGTGGCTTGCCGGCAGTCTTCGCTTGCCGTTCTTCCTTCGCGCGCACAGTGCCAAATGCATTACGGGTGTTAGACTGAAGGCATGATGCAAAGCGGTATCAGATTGGCTGACCGCATAATTTGATTTTGCCGGGCGTGCGGCGAGATCCCCTCTAGCGGATAATGCTCTATGAATAATAGCGGAACTATGAATTTAGTCACCCAGCTCGCCCAGCAATGCACACTTTTGGAAAACGCGGTCGCTCAAGCGCTGGAGCTGGCGTGCGCCGGTTCGGACGGGGCGGAAGTGGCGGTGACTAAAACGACCGGTATCGGCATTAGCACCCGCTGTGGCGAAGTGGAGAATGTCGAATTCAACAGCGATGGCGCTCTGGGGATTACCGTTTATTATTAGCAGCGCAAAGGCAGCGCTTCCTCCACCGATCTCAGTCAGGAAGCGATTGCCCGCACCGCCGCCTCGGGGCCGGCGGAAAAAACGCTGCTGGCGTTCGAGGCGCAGGATCTAGATTTATTCCACTCCGCCGAGCTGGACGCCGAACACGGGATTGCCCTGGCCGCCGAGCCCGAACAAACGGCCCTTAAAAGCGATAAGCGTATTACCCATACGAAGTGGGCAGCTTCAATAGCCACTTCAGCACCCGCGTGTTCGGCAATAGTCACGGCATGCTGCAAAGCTACAGCAGCCACTCTCTCTCCTATAGCGTCATCGCCGAAAGCGGCGGCGAGTATGGAGCGCAATTATGCCTATATCCTTGGCCGTGCCTTTGGCGATTTGCGCTCGCCGGAGTGGGTGGGTGAGGAGTGCGCGCGCCGCGCGCTGGCGCACCTTAATCCACGTAAACTGCCGACCATGGAGGCGCCGCCGAAGTTGCCACTGGATTGTTTGGCCATCTCGTTGGGGCCATCAGCGGCGGTAATGTGTATCACAAGTCGACATTCTTGCTTGATTCGCTCGGTAAGGCCATTTTGCCCGATTGGCTCTCCATTCAAGAGTGCCCTCATCTGCGCAAAGGACTGGCCTCGTCGCCGATTGACAGTGAAGGGGTGAGAACCAGCGATCGTGCCATTGTGCAGGATGGCGTCCTCAACACCTGGTTGCTCGGCAGTTACGCGGCGCGCAAGCTGGGCCTTGAGAGCACGGGACAGGCCGGCGGTATACACAATTGGCGGATATCACATCAGGTGATCGATTTCGCCGGCCTGTTGAAACAGATGGGGCGCGGATTGGTCGTGACGGAGCTGATGGGGCAGGGGGTCAGCACCATCACCGGCGACTATTCCCGTGGCCCCGCCGGTTTCTGGGTGGAAAACGGCGAAATTCAATACCCGATCAGCGAGATAACCATCGTTGGCAACCTGAAAGAGATGCTGCACAATATCGTTAGCATCGGCAGCGATACCGAGATTCACAGCAATATCTAATGCGGTTCGGTGCTGCTGTCGGCGATGAAAATCGCCGGTCAACGATAAAATTTAACTCGAAGACGAAGATCGCCGGTTAATAATACCGATCATTGGCTTCGGCCTACCGTCACCTGTCAATAACGGATACTTACCATGATCTTTGTCGCCACTGGAATGAGAAGGTTCTTCCTCGCGCTGTTGCCGCTTCTGGCCGTTCTGTTCGCCACCTCGGCGACGGCGTGGGAGCTGAGCGAAGATATGGATATGATTGCCGCAAATTACAGTGCGCTCCTTCACACCGATAATCCGGCCACTCTGAAACAGGCGCTGGCGGAGGATATGCACGCTGCAGCCGCGGATACCCGCGACGCGCCGCCGCCGAAACTACGCGGGCAAGCGCCGGAAAGCCCGCAAATGCAGGATTATCGGCGGGGTATCGATACGTTATTGGGACAAATCAAGCAGGCGCAGGTAAAGGTGGAGAAGGGCTATATAGAGGGCGCGAGACAGGCGCGGGCCAGTTCAAGCAGACCTGTGATGAGAACCACGCCAAGTTTCGCTAAGTTGGGCCCGTCACGTTATCCCCGGTTTTGCTGATAAACCGACAGGTGCGTCCATACCGCACTCAGCAGCGGAACGGGCAGGCTGGCGTGGTCGGCGCGGGCTTTCAGCCAATGATCTGATCGGCCTCCACGACGTTACCGGCTATCAAAGCCTGATACAGGGAAGAGGTCATAGTCGTCCCCTGTTGGCTCAGCAGGTCGGTGGTTTCCGCGATGACATCATCACGTTGCCAGTAGCCGCCGGCCTCTGCGATCGACACCACTTCCGCCACCAGCGCGCGCGAAGGCTGGCCCGCCGGGCGCCGCCGCAACCTGGCCGATGGTGCCGCGCATCAGGCAGGTGATGCCGCCCAGGCTTGATAATAATATCCACTTTTCCCATAGCGCGGTGGTAATTGACGGGACGGCGCAGGCGTCAAAACCGGCGTTGTCCAGGGCCGCGTCGACGCGCGCCAGCCGTTCCGTACGGCTATCATCCAGCTCGCCATAACAGAGCTGATGTAGCGGGGTGAATTGTACAATGCGACCCTGTACGTCCAGTGTAGCGGCAATTTTACACGCGCTCACCATCACCGCCGCTGTGCCGTTGAGCAAGGGCACGATAGTCGTTGTCGGGCCGACGGCGGGCGCGATGTCGTCCATTGCCGTCGCCCGCGAGAAGGCTTTTACCGGTAACAGGATCAGATCATAATGGCTCGTGAGGCTGCCGGCTTCCACTAGCGCTGGCTGCATCGTCACATTGCCGCTGTGGCTTAAGATGTGCAGGCCGTTCTGCCGCAGTGTTTGCGCCCGCTGCCGGCGCTCCAAAAACGGCACATCGCGTCCTGCTTGGGCCAGACGACCGCCGAAATATTCGCCGGTCGCGCCGGCACCAACCACTAATATGCGCATTGCTCTCACCTTATCCAGCCGAAAAGAGGCGACCCGCCGCTGAATTTTTCATTGCCATTATCGCTAACATAAAGTGATCGCGCGCGTATCTCAACCGTGGGCGAAACGCCCTTACCCGCGCCGCGGTGGCGCTAGGGCTGTCACAGTGGGTCTTTTCCGTCAAGTTTGTGATCGAGGAAGAAGGCGCCGCTTATCAGCGCCAGATGCGTAAGCGCCTGCCGCGTGTTGCCGAGGGCGTAGCCGCATCGGTCAAACTCTTCGGCGTACAGACCCAGCGGATTGGCATAGCGCAGCAGCTTTTCAAATTCAAAATGCGCTTCGCTCACACGCCCGGCGCGCGTAAGACATTCCACATACCAAAAGGAGCAGGCCGCGAAGGGGCCTTCTTTGCCCTATAAAGGGTCAGCGGGCGTCTTTTCGGCGATATAGCGCCATACTAGACCATCATGCACCAGCTGGGCGCGGATGGCGTCCAGGGTTGCCAATTAGTCGGGATCGGTGGCACTGACGAAGCGGAACAGCGGCATTAGCAATATCGATGCGTCCAAATCTTTGCCGTGGCGGGTAGCGGTAAAATGGCCGAGTTTGGGGTTCCAGAAATTTTGCCATATATCCTCGGGGATGGCGAAACGGGCTTTGTCCCAGCGCGGTCATAGGGCATTGACAGCGACCGCTTCATGCCAAGGCGCAGTGCGCGATCCAGCGCCACCCAACACATTAATCGCGAATGGAGAGAATGCTGCGGCTCGCCGTGCATTTCCTAAGTACCCGCGTCCGCCTGTTCCCAGCATTCGCATACATGGTTGACGGTGTTCACCGCATGCTGCAGCCCTGATTTGGAATGGCATCGCCATATTTATTGGCCAGATAGATGGCGTTCATCAGTTCGCCATAGATATCCAGTTGTAACTGGCGATAGGTCTGGTTACCGATGCGTACCGGTCTGGCCCCGCCATAGCCGGCCAGATGGGGAAACTCGGCTTCCGGCAGTTCGCTGCCGCTGTCGAGACGGTAAACGACCTGCAACTTTTCCGGGTTAAACTGGCTGTTGGCCATACACGGGCCGACCCAGTGGTTAAACGCTTTCGCCTCATCGGCATAGCTCAGCCGTATCAAGGCATAGACGCTAAACGAGGCATCGTGCAGCCAGGAGCGGCAATGGAGCCATGCCGCGCGGACGTGAGCAGTTTTAACGCCAGCGCCGACCGGTTAACCATTTCCCGCCCGCGGCCGCGGTAATTGCTGCGGGCCGACCATCGTTGCCAATAATGCAGCGTCCCGGCGAAGAAAAGGTCCGTATTCTCCACCGCCACCCGGTCATCGTCGGCGCCGCCGAAAACGAAGGTCGCCTGTTCTGTTCGCCCGGCCCCCGCGAGAAAGCCGCCACCGCGGCCTACTCTTCGCACTTGAGTGCGACGCTTGCGGTCAGCCGCAGAGAAGGCTTGGCCGTCAGTGACAAACGTCACCGTGCCATCATGGTGACGGGCATTGGGAAGCGCACGCGCGTAGTCCGGCATTGGCGCGCAGCGCATGCGCCAGTTCACGTTACCTTTCAGCACCTGCAATCGACGAACGATGAGCGGCATCCGATCGGTATCGTCGCCGATCGGCATATAGTCCATTACCTTCGCCACACCCTGTTGCGATAGCCAGCGGGTTTGCAGGATGTTGGTTGGTATCCGGCAGGTACAACTGTTGTAGCCGTGCGTCGGACCAGTCCGGTTGGCAGGCTGAACAGACCGGCTTGCTCGCTGTCCAAGAGCGCGGTGAAGATCGACGGACTGTCAAGATCGGGCCAGCAGAAGTAATCAATGGTTGCGTCGCGCGCCACCAGCGCACAGGAGCGCAGATCGCCGATAATTCCGCGATCGCCAATATTGCGGGTAATGCCAGGTTTAGGTAAATCCATCATAACGGGCGCTTTCCTTCCAACAGTCTGAAATCCGTTACCTCTCAGTGTAGCTGACGCGCGATAAAGGGCGGACGTCGGCGCTTGGAAACCGCACGGGCGGACAAAAACGCCTGCCCGGCGGGCTACACGAGGGCGGCGGCTTTCGCGGCGATGTTTGTCCCGGTGCTTGACTACCGTCCCGCGGGCGCGTTACTCCGGCATCAACGTCAGCAGCGTCGGCAGTTGTGATAGCAGATAGAGGACGACGCCGATAAGTCCCCCCCACCAGCGTGCCGTTGACACGGATAAACTGTAAGTCACGGCCGATATTCAGCTCTATTTGCCGCGACATGTCCCGCAGATCCCAGCTTTTTAACGTATCGCTGATATGGCGGGTGAGAAACAGAGCGAATTTCGGCGCCATTTTCGTCGTCGTTAATTCCATATGATGGTTTAACGATGCGCGCAGGCCGGGATCGCGCGATAGGGTTTCGCCCAGCCAGCGGCCGGATTCCGCTACCCGGGCATGCAACAACGAACTATCGCTCGCGAGATCCGCTTTCAGCCAGGTGCGCATATCGCCCCACAGCTCGCGGATGTAGCTGTTAAGCACCTCATCATTTTTCAGATACGCCTTGATCTCCACAACTCTGAGGGTCATTGCCGGGTCCTGTTTAAGCCGGGTGATGAGATGGCGCGTGATCCGATCGAAACACCGGCGTAAGGCGTGGCCGCTGTCCTGGCCAATATCGTCCAGAATGGAATTGACCGCGTTAGAAATCAGGTCAGCGCTGTGTTCACCCAGCCAGTCCGTCGGCAGTAGCCGTTCTTTGATGGGATGCTCGCGTTTGAACCAGCGCACGATCTGTTCGCTGATAAGCGCACGGGTTTCCGGCTTGTTCAACAACAAAGTTAATTGGGAAATCGCCGCATCCAGCAGGGCCTGGTCGCGACCGTCGCGGGTCAGGCTATCCAGAATCGAGGCCGTGGGACGGGTCAAATCGATTTTGTCGATCGCCGCATGCACTGCCTGGCGCAGGAAGGCTTGTATACGCCGATCGTCGGTGAAATCCAGCACGCCGCGCAGCAATTGCAGGGGATAACCGCTCAGCCGGGCGGCGTTATCCGGCGCGGTAAGCCAGCCGGCAATAAGCTGCGCCGGATCGTAACGGCGTATCAGTGCAACTATGGACGCGGTATCCAGAAATTTATCCTGGACGAATAGCACAAGATTATCGGCAATTTTCGCTTTATTACGCGGAATGATGGCGGTATGACGCGCAACAAAAAGCAGCGGCACGCGGTGGAACAATGCGATTACCGCGAACCAATCCGCCAACGCCCCTACCATGGCCGCTTCAGAAACAGCTTTCAGGCCGTTGACCCAGAAATTGGCCGGCAGGAAAAGCGTGAGGATAAAGACCGCCGCGGCGCTGACCAAGCAAGGCCAGCGCCAGACGCTTCACTTTCCGTAGTTCGGCTTCTTTAGCGGCCATGGGGCCGTCAATCGGCAACGGTACGGCTGAACGCGTCGCCGGCAATAATCGCCTGCGCCACATCCTCAGCGCTAAGATAGGGATTCAAATTGCGCAGGGTGTCTCCTTCAGCGCAGGCAAACGCGCCCACTTTTACCAGATTTTCATAGGGCTCGTTTTCTAGATGCAGCGCCTTAAACGTCGTCGGCATAGGGATGGCGCGGTAAAAGCGGATATAACGGGCGATTTCATCGTCCGGGCGCTGCTCCAGCACCATATGCGTCAGCGTGCCGTAAGCGACTTTTTCGCCGTGGGTCAGGTGATGGATATCCCCTTGAATGACGGTAAAGCCGTTGTGAATCGCATGGGCGCCCGCCAAACCAGCGTTTTCAAAACCCAGCCCGGAAAGCAGCGTATTGGCTTCCACCACCGCCTCCACCGCGGGCGTGACCTTGCGCATCGCAACCGCCTGGTAAGCGCTGTAGCCATATGTAAACAAGGTTTCCTCACAGGCGGCAATCGCCATACCGGCGATAGGCGGTTTACCGCCGACCATCGATAGGGCATTGGTGCGTTTAACCGCCTGGGCTTCCACGTCACGTAGGTAGCCAGGCTATCGGCGGTGCCCAAGGTAAACAGCCGCACTGGCGCCTGGGCGCAGACGGCGGTATCCACCAGCACCAATTCCGGATTTTTAGTGTAAAAACGGTAACTGTCGAACACACCGTCGTCGCTATAAATGACCGACAGCGCGCTGCACGGCGCATCGGTGGAGGCGACGGTCGGCACAATGGCCACCGGATGTTTCAATTCATCCGCGACCGCCTTGGCGGTATCCAGCGTTTTGCCGCCGCCGAGACCGACCACAACGGCGGTTTGCTCATCGCGGGCCCCACCCTCGCCAGACGGAGGATTTCGTTGCCCGATGCCTCGCCATTAAAACGTTCATAGCGGTAAGCGATGTCGGCTGTTTTCAGCGTGGCCTGCACCCGTTCCCCGGTAATGCCCCACACCACATCGTCCGCAATGAGAAAGGCTTTGCTGCCCAAAGCGGACAGGTAATGACCCAATTCATCCAGGACGCCGCTACCCTGAACATACTTTCCCGGTGACGAAAAGATAAAGTTTCCCATAGTTTTTTTACCTCGGTCTTTGTTGATAGTAGGAGCCGGCGGGCACCGGCGTATGCCAGGGTAGACAGTTGCTACGATTGTAGTACAGACGGGCGGATAGTGAGGGGTTGAATATGCCTAAGGCCGTTTTTAATAAAGAGCGCGATCCGCGAAGGTGCTGACTGTCGGCTGACGATGACGCTAAAAACATAATAAGCTGGTAAGATTGTTGACGCCACCCTGCATTCGCCGGCGATGGAAGATTTGCGACGTGACCGGTCCCCGGTACGTGTGGCTGCTGCTTTAACGATTGCGAGATAAATTACGCTATGCCTAGGTTTTCCAATTGTTGTATGAAGGCTTTTTGGATCCTTCTTTTCAGCATCATGCTGGCGTTTGGCACTCTCTCAACCGGGGCGCGTGCGGATGACGCGCCGGAGGCCGCCGGCGACAGCGCTACGCCGGTGAAAATCAATGCCGCGGCGGAGCTGAGCAAATTGCAAAAAGGCCTTGATTCACTAAAGCAGCAAGTGTCGAATGCTACCGCGGACAACCAGTTGAGCGCCCTGAACGACAGTGCCCTGCAATTAGCCAGCGACGCCGATACCCTGATGACCGCGTTGCAGCCCGATTGCACGCAGCTACAGGGACAGCTGGACGTGCTGGGACCGCCGCCGGCGGCCGGCGCGATGAAGGAAACCACCAGTGCCGTCGCTCAGAGCCGCAATAGTTTAAACGCGCGCAAAGCGCTCCTGGACAGCCAAACCGAGCGCGCCAGAACCATCAGCTCCAGCGCCACCAAGCTGTTGGTGCAGATAGCCGATATTCGCCGTAATACCATGCGCTCGCAGATGGCGCTCAATTCGGGCAGTATTCTGTCGGCGCGCTTCTGGACGCCGGTGACGCAGCCCCAGTCTGAGGATAAGCGCCGACTGGCCAGTTTCTCCGACGATGTGGCCAACGCCTGGCAGCAAGCCTGGTCGCCAGAATGGCGCTTTGGCTCCGCCGTTTTGCTGGCGCTGGCGTTACTGGTGTGGGGATTCAGCTCGCGCTGGCTGGATAAACCCCTGGGCTGGTTCAGTATCCATATTCTGCCCGAAGGCCGCCTGCGTTGTAGCTTTCTCGCCTGCTCCACCGCGCTGGTCACCGTGTTGAGCGTAGGGGTAGGGGCGCAATTGCTTTATTGGCTGCTCACCCGTCTGCCGGATGTGTCCGACGAGCTGGTAGATTTTGCCGATGGCGTGCTGCGTTTAACGTTTTTTGCCTCGCTCATCACCGGGCTAGGCCGCGCGTTTTTATCCAACCATCGACCTTCCTGGCGCCTGCCGGCAATCCCCGACGCCATCGCCCTTGCCATGAAGCCGCTGCCGCCGCTGCTAGCCACCTTCGTGTTGATTTCAGGCGCTATTGAGCAGCTCAATAGCAGCGTCGGCACCAGCGTGTCCACGACCATTTTCGGCTATGGGCTTTCGGCGCTGCTGGTGGCGCTGGTGGCGTTCAGCGGCCCGCTTCGCATCAAACGCACGCGGCGTAGACTGGTGGCCGAGGGAACGCCGCTGGAAACGCGGTCGGCCGTCGTGGGTCTGATACAAGGTTGCATAACCGCCACCGCCACCGCGATTTTGATTTCCTTGCTGATAGGCTATATTTCGCTGGCCCACTTCCTGACCTATGAACTGGTGTGGGTGGCGATGGTGCTGTCACTGCTTTATTTACTGATTCATCTGGTAGTGGATTTATGCGACGGCCTGTTTGCACCGAATACGCCGCTGGGGCTGCGCATTAAGCACATGTTCAATCTCGATGACCGCCATTTGTCCCAGGTAGCCATCCTGCTCGCGGCTATCGGCAAAACGCTGCTGATTGTGTCCGGCGCCGTGGCCCTGATCAACGGCAATTTCGGCTCCACCACGCCGTTGGCGTTGTTGCATAAAGTGCTCAAAGTCTGGGGCGGCAAAGGGCTTGAAAAGCTCAATATCGTTCCCGCCCATGTTTTGAACGCCCTGATCTTCCTGGCAATCGCCCTCTATGTCCTGCGCTCCGCCAGACGCTGGTTGGAAAGAGATTTCCTGCCGAAGACCATGATGGAACCGGGAATGCGTTCCTCGCTGGTGACGCTCTTTAGCAATGTCGGCTATGTGTTGGTGATCCTGCTGGCGCTGTCTACCCTCGGCATACAATGGAATAATCTGGCCTGGATCGTCAGCGCGCTGTCGGTGGGGATCGGTTTTGGTTTGCAGGAGATCGTGAAGAACTTCATTTCCGGCTTGATCCTGCTGACGGAACGACCGGTGAAAGTCGGCGATCTCATAAGCATCAGCGGCATTGAAGGTGATATTCGCCGTATCAATGTGCGCGCTACCGAAATCCAGCTCGGCGATCGGTCGACGGTCATCGTGCCCAATTCCCAGTTGATTTCCCAGAACGTGCGCAACGCAACCATGGGCAACGCGCAAGGCGTGGCCACGATCGCGCTGACGTTCCCGCTGGATATCGATCCTGAACAGGTACGCACGCTGCTGCTGGAGGCCTACCGCGAGCACGAAGCGATTCAAAGCGCGCCGGCGCCCTCGGTCACTTTCAGCCAGTTGACGCCGTCGGGTATCGTACTGAGCGTGACCGGTTTCGTCAGCAGTCCGCGCGTCGTGGCATCGACCAAAAGCGATCTGCTGTTCGAGATCCTAAAGCGCCTGCGTGCCGACGGTATTACGTTATCGATGCCGCAAAAAATGATTGTCGAGAACGCTAGCGTTACCTCTGCGACACCGACACCGACACCGACACCGACACCGACACCGACGCCGCCCGAAGCCTGATCCTTCCCTCGCCAACCGCTGATCGGGCCTGCACAGCCCGGCGCTATAAGCACGGCGTGGCGCCGTCTGTGACGGCGTTAGCCATCATGGGGCGGTGTTTGCTGGCCTTCTCCCAGACTTGTGGGGTGGCAATTATTTCTGGACTCGTCGCAAAAAAAATGGGCAAAAAATGATTTTTTTGCACTAAATTCTGGACTCGAATGACTGTGGTTTGAGCAGATTTAAAAATAGTTTAAACGCCTTTTGGGCGTCCATTAGATATATGTAAATTAGGTTAAAAAATATTAGTAAATCATAAAAATAATGAAATGAAATAGATAATGGCCTAATCTTTATTTAGGCCGCTCCACTTTTCTTACAGTTTAAGCTTACCACATCTGCTACTGCACACTCTTCAGATACCGCCCCCTTTTTAGCTTCGTGTAGGGCTATCAGACGTTCTTTTTCTTCTTTTGGAAGTTGGAGTAACAGGCTATCTAAGTTATCTTTACGTCCTGATAACGCCAATACACCCTTTCCCCCTTCTTACAAATCAGGCATTATTAATGCCTCTAA
>NZ_JBPESN010000028.1:0-29913 GCF_051710625.1 Sodalis sp. (in: enterobacteria)
TTAATGAAAAAATGAATATGTAAGGTTTATTATCCACTCAGCGTACATTACGGCCTGTAGTGGTCAACTGAAACTGGCCACCGCGTTAGAGTTTTTCCAGTGTCTATTTTCTGATTCCTTTGGTGGCAACCCACCGTTATATTCATGCGGCCTGAGTGCGCTGTAATATCCCACGATATGGTCGGTAACTTCATGAGCTGCTTCGCTGAAGCTTTATGTAGCCCGTTACCGGTATCCACTCGTTTTTCAGACTTCTGAAGAAGCGCTCTATCGGACTGTTATCCCAACAGTTACCCCGCCGACTCATGCTTTGTTTGATCCGGTAACGTCACAGCAACTGTCGGAACTGCCTGCTCGTATAGTGGCTTACCCTGTTCGCTGTGGAACATCACTCGGGCTGGTTTACCACGCGTTTCCCATGCCATTTCCAGTGCTTTGATGGTCAGTCTACTGCCCGGGG
The DNA here is from genome assembly GCF_051710625.1 of Sodalis sp. (in: enterobacteria). GTDB lineage: Bacteria > Pseudomonadota > Gammaproteobacteria > Enterobacterales > Enterobacteriaceae > JBPESN01. The sequence continues at coordinate 461 of NZ_JBPESN010000028.1, forward strand.
AGAACGACATAGCCCAGCTCACCGGTTTCCTCGCGAACAGATCAAGAACAACCGCAAGGTATGCCTAGCGTTTCCCGGTCCAGATATACGGCACATCGCCGCACCATACCTGGTTTGGCTCCGTTACAGCGAACTGGCGCTCAAGATATTCGGGATCGCAACGTGCTCCTGACCGCCACGCTTATACCTGTGCGTCGGCTGCTGACAACTGACCAACCCCAGCTTTTTTATGAGCCTGTGCTTGCGAGCCAGCGCCCCATCCGGAAGCCTCTCTGGGTTGCCATGATGGCGATACTTCTCGCGCCAGCGGCGCCCATGGCTGATATTGTGCAGTTCATAACCCTGACTGCGCAATACCGTTCGCCTGCCGTCTGGCCTGTCAGGTTGACTTTCCCAGTATTTGTAATTGCTGCGATGAACCCTGAACACGTGGCAGAGTGTGGCCACAGGACAATGCGCTCTGAGTTTCCCGATTAACGAGAACTGTTTAGGGAGTCTGACATCAAGAGCGCTGTAGCCTTTTTTAATATTTCGTTTTCCGTTTCAATGCGTTGTACCTTCTTCTTGAGCTCACGTATTTCGATTTGTTCCGGGGTTATAGGAGAGGCTTTTGGCGTTTTCCCCTGTCGCTCATCACGCAGTTATTTTAGCCATTTCATCATCGTAGGAAGGCCGACGTCCATGGCTTTTGCTGCTGGCGCGGCGGTGTAATTTTGGTCGACAACCAGTTAAGCGGATTCGCGTTTGAATTCAGGACTAAAATTTTTTCTTTGCATTGGTGCATTCGTGTTGTTCTGATGTGAGCATATCACCTCTATTCAGGTGGTCAAATTCAGTGTGCCACTATACTTTGCGGCAGGAAAGCGCGGCACCGCACGGCCGCAGGTGAATGAGGGGCTGCGCCATGTTACAGCTGGAAGTCGCTAAGGTCCTCGCTGTTCACTTCGACGTCAATCTGACCTACCAGATAGGAACTGACCTCCACCTCCTGCGGCGCCACCTGCACGTTATCCGACACCAGCCAGGAGTTAATCCACGGAATGGGATTAAAGCGGGTGGCGAAAGGCAGATCCAAGCCGACCGCCTGCATGCGGATATTAGTGATGTATTCCACATATTGGCACAGGATATCTTTGTTCAGGCCAATCATGGAGCCATCGCGGAACAGATAGCTGGCCCACTCTTTCTCCTGCTGCGCCGCCAGCAAGAACAAATTATAGCTTTCCTGCTGACATTCGCGGGCGATCTCGGCCATCTCGGGATCATCCTCGCCGGAACGCATCAGGTTCAGCATATGCTGGGTGCCAGTCAGATGCAGGGCTTCATCGCGGGCGATAAGGCGGATGATTTTGGCGTTACCTTCCATCAGCTCGCGCTCGGCGAAGGCGAAAGAGCAGGCGAAGCTGACGTAGAAGCGAATCGCCTCCAACGCATTGACGCTCATCAGGCAAAGATAAAGCTTTTTCTTTAGCTCGTGCAGGTTCACCACCACCGTTTTACCGTTGACCTGATGAGTGCCTTCGCCCAGCAGATGGTAATAGCTGGTCAGCTCGATAGGTCCGTCGTAATAGCCGGAGATATCCTTGGCGCGTTTCAGGATTTCCTCATTGGTGACGATGTCGTCGAACACCAGCGACGGATCGTTGACGATATTGCGGATGATATGGGTATAGGAGCGCGAGTGTATGGTTTCGGAAAACGCCCAGGTTTCCACCCAGGTTTCCAGCTCCGGTATCGAAATAAGCGGCAATAGCGCGACATTGGGGCTGCGGCCTTGGATGGAATCCAGCAGCGTCTGATATTTGAGGTTACTGATAAAAATATGTTTTTCGTGCTCCGGCAGCGCCTGATAGTCGATGCGATCGCGCGACACATCGACCTCTTCCGGACGCCAGAAAAACGACAATTGTTTCTCAATCAACTTTTCAAATATGTCGTATTTCTGCTGATCAAAACGCGCAACGTTGACCGACTGGCCGAAGAACATCGGCTCCAGCAGTTGGTCGTTTTTAACTTGTGAAAAGGTGGTATAGGCCATGGTAACTCCCGTTACACGCGGACGGGATTGCTACCGCCCGCGCCTATGTTCAAATCTTGCAGGCGCCGCTTTCGCAATCGTCCTGCTGCGTCGACTGCATGTCTTCCTGCGTGTCTTCCGCGCCGTCGCGGGTGTTCTGGTAATACAGGGTTTTCACCCCGAATTTGTACGCGGTCAGCAAATCTTTTAACAGCTGCTTCATCAATACTTTACCGGCCGGGAAACGGGACGGATCGTAATTGGTGTTGGCGGAAATGGCCTGATCGACGAACTTCTGCATCACACCCACCAAATGCAGATAGCCGTCGTTGTTTGGCATTTCCCACAGCAGCTCATAGGCGTTCTGTAACGAGATAGATTCCGGCACCACCTGGCGCAAAATACCGTCTTTGGACGCTTTGATACTCACCAGGCCGCGCGGCGGTTCAATGCCGTTGGTGGCGTTGGAAATCTGCGAAGACGTTTCCGAAGGCATCAGCGCCGACAGGGTAGAGTTACGTAAGCCGTACTGCTTGATATCCGCGCGCAGCGCTTCCCAATCGTAATGCAGGGGTTCGCTAACGATGCCGTCGAGATCCTTTTTATAGGTGTCGACGGGCAAAATACCCTGCGCATAGGTGGTCTCATTAAACCACGGGCAGGCGCCGCGCTCACGGGCCAGATCGTTGGACGCCTTCAACAGATAATATTGAATGGCTTCAAACGTGCGGTGGGTCAGATTGTTGGCGCTGCCGTCGGAGTAGCGTACGCCATGTTTGGCTAGATAGTACGCGAAGTTAATTACGCCGACGCCGAGCGTGCGGCGGCCCATGGCGCTGCGGTTGGCGGCCAGGATCGGATAGTACTGGTAGTCGAGCAACGCATCAAGCGCGCGTACCGCAAGCGTCGCCAGCTCGCCCAGATCGTCAAGGCTGTCGATAGCCCCAAGGTTAAAGGCCGACAGGGTACACAGGGCGATTTCACCGCTGTCGTCGTTGACATGCTCCAACGACTTGGTGGGCAGGGCGATTTCTAGGCACAGGTTGGACTGGCGAATCGGCGCCACCGCGGCGTCGAACGGGCTGTGGGTGTTGCAATGATCGACGTTTTGCACATAGATACGGCCGGTGGAAGCGCGCTCCTGCATCATCAGCGAGAACAGCTCCACCGCCTTGATGCGGCGCTGGCGGATGGTGCTGTCCTGCTCATACAAAGTATACAGCCGCTCGAATTCATCCTGATCGGCAAAGAAGGCGTCATACAGCCCCGGTACGTCGGAGGGGCTGAACAGCGTGATGTCTTCGCCTTTGACCAGACGCTGATACATCAGCTTGTTAAGCTGCACGCCGTAATCCATATGCCGCACCCGGTTGGCTTCCACGCCGCGGTTGTTTTTCAGCACCAGTAGGCTTTCGACTTCCAGATGCCACATGGGATAGAACAACGTGGCCGCGCCGCCGCGCACGCCGCCCTGGGAGCAGGATTTGACCGCGGTCTGGAAATGTTTATAGAACGGAATACAGCCGGTATGGAAAGCTTCGCCGCCGCGAATCAAGCTCCCCAACGCGCGGATGCGGCCGACATTGATGCCTATCCCGGCGCGCTGGGACACATATTTCACAATCGCGCTGGAGGTGGCGTTAATGGAGTCGAGGCTGTCGCCGCATTCGATGAGCACGCAGGAGCTGAACTGGCGGGTTGGGGTGCGTACGCCGGACATAATCGGCGTCGGCAGCGATATCTTGAACGTTGAAACGGCGTCATAGAATCGCTTGACGTAATCCAGACGACGGGTCGTGCGCGGATAGCCGGAGAACAGGCAGGCTGCGACCAGCATATATAGAAACTGGGCGCTCTCATAAATTTCGCCGGTCACCCGGTTTTGCGCCAGATACTTGCCTTCCAGCTGTTTGATCGCGGCGTAAGAAAAATTCATATCGCGCCAATGATCGATAAACCCGTCCATCTGCTCGAATTCTTCGGCGCTGTAGTCGGTCAGCAAATGTTTATCGTATTTGCCCATGGCGACCAGCCGCGACACATGATCGTAGAGTTTTGGCGGCTCAAACTGGCCATAGGCTTTTTTGCGCAAATGAAACACCGCCAGCCGGGCGGCGAGATACTGGTAGTCGGGCGCCTCGCGTGAAATCAAATCCGCCGCGGCTTTGATAATAGTTTCATGAATATCGGCGGTTTTGATGCCGTCGTAGAACTGAATATGGGAGCGTAATTCCACTTGGGAAACGGAAACGTTTTCCAACCCTTCGGCCGCCCAGTCGATGACCTGGTGGATTTTATCAAGGTTAATGGTTTCTTTACGTCCATCGCGCTTTGTGACGACCAAACTCTGGTTCATGCGGCAGTATACCTGTCTGAGTGACCCGCAACCGCCCTCGCTGGCGCGCAGGCAAAAATAGCGCCCTGCCAGAGGGCAAACCACTATATATGGGGTCTTTTTGTTAGTTTGGTAACAAGATAGTGACAAAGCCTGCGCAATGCAAGTGAGTAACTTGCTTGCTTTTGTGGATAACCATGGGGAGAAACGGTCATCAAGTGGGTAAGCCGCTATTGTGCCTGCGCTTCGCGCTTGTCAATTGCGGCGGATAAAAATTTCTAAAATAATGTGATCGTTGCTTAATTGAATGCTAACTGTGATGGCCGCCAGAAGGAGACGGAATCGCTGGACGCGCTAGCAGGGGAAAAACGGGGTGACATGACTGGACCGGAGGGCAGGGAAAAAGCAGGGCGAGAAGGCGGTGGTTCTTTGGCAGGAGGGGATAGCAGCGGGCGTAGCCAGGCGGGAGAGAGAAGAATCAGGCGCCGCCGGCGGCAAGGGCAGCCAAGGACGGCGATCGCGCCGGCCGTCCTTGTTGTTAATTGTCTCAGGCAGCAGGGCGCCTTACGCCTGGCGCCGCGCGTGCAGCATATAATTGACATCAACGTTGCCGCCGAGATAGAAACGATCCCGCAGCAGATTGTAATGCAGTCCGATAATGTGCTGCTCGCACAGCGGGGTGTCATCCACCCAACCCAGCAATTCGGCGGGCTTAATGAATTTTGTAATATCGTGGGTCCCCCGCGGCACCATACGCAGCACATATTCAGCGCCGACGATAGCCATCAGCCAGGTTTTCGGGTTACGATTCAGCGTTGAGAAAAACACCTCCCCGCCGGGTTTCACCAAACGGGCGCAGGCCCGCACAATCGACGCCGGATCCGGCACATGCTCCAGCATTTCCATACAGGTTACGACATCATAGGCGCCAGGATGCGCCTCGGCGTGTTCTTCTACCGTCTGCTGGTGATACGCCAGCGTCACACCGTTCTCTAGTGCGTGCAGGCGCGCGCCTGCCAGCGGCTCGGCGCCCATATCCAACCCGGTGACCTTGGCCCCTTCCCGCGCCATGCTTTCCGCCAAAATGCCGCCCCCACAGCCCACGTCCAGCACGTTTTTGCCAAACAGCCCGCCGGCGCGTTCGAGAATATAATCCAGGCGCAGTGGATTGATGCGGTGCAGCGGTTTGAACTCTCCTTCGAGATCCCACCAGCGGGCGGCGACGGCGTCAAATTTGGCAATTTCGTTCGGATCGACGTTTTCCTGACGAGGCGCAGCCGGCTGGCTCGCTTCATTGCTCACTTCAGGGGTCATGTAACAGCTCCTTATTCATTTATCGGCTAAGTATACGCGCAACCGGACCGTCCGGCAGCCTGTTTGCCCGGAAAAGCGGGCATTTTCGGCGTGCCGTCGCGGTTGGGGGGCGCTTGCCGCGACATGAGATGATTCCGCTACGCCTTTCAACGGTGAGGTGCCCTTTCATAGAAAAAAGATGGTATACTTTGACACCTTTAAATCCAGGTAGAAGCTTCATTAGTAGAGGGATAGCGGCTCCATGAGCGACCTTGCCAGAGAAATTACACCGGTCAATATCGAAGAAGAGCTGAAACGTTCTTATCTGGATTACGCCATGTCCGTCATCGTCGGACGTGCGTTGCCGGATGTGCGTGACGGGCTCAAGCCCGTGCACCGTCGCGTGCTGTTCGCGATGAGCGTGCTCGGTAATGACTGGAATAAACCTTATAAAAAATCGGCGCGCGTTGTCGGCGACGTCATCGGTAAATATCACCCCCACGGGGATACCGCCGTCTACGACACCATTGTGCGTATGGCACAGCCGTTCTCGCTGCGTTACATGCTGGTGGATGGCCAGGGCAACTTTGGTTCCGTTGACGGCGACTCCGCCGCGGCGATGCGTTATACCGAAGTGCGCATGGCTAAAATCGCCCACGAATTGCTGGCGGATCTGGAAAAAGAGACCGTTGATTACGTGCCGAACTATGATGGCACCGAGCAAATCCCCGATGTAATGCCCACCAGGATCCCGAATTTGTTGGTCAACGGCTCTTCCGGCATCGCGGTGGGAATGGCCACCAATATACCGCCCCACAACCTCGCGGAAGTCATTGACGGCTGTCTGGCCTATATCGACGATGAGAACATCAGCGTCGAAGGCTTGATGAAACACATTTTTGGGCCCGATTTCCCGACCGCCGCCATCATTAATGGCTGGCGCGGCATAGAAGAAGCCTACCACACCGGGCGCGGCAAAATCTACATCCGTGCGCGTGCCGAGGTGGAAACGGACGGCAAGTCCGGCCAGGAAATTATCATCGTGCATGAAATTCCCTATCAGGTGAATAAAGCGCGTCTGATTGAGAAAATCGCCGAGCTGGTAAAGGAAAAGCGTGTCGAAGGCATCAGGGGTCTGCGCGATGAGTCCGACAAGGACGGCATGCGGATCGTCATTGAAATCAAACGTGACGCGGTGGGGGAGGTGGTGCTCAACAATCTCTACTCCCTGACCCAGCTGCAGGTGTCGTTTGGTATCAATATGGTGGCGCTGCATCAGGGGCAGCCGAAGATCCTGCCGCTGAAGAATATTTTATCCGCCTTCGTGCGTCACCGCCGTGAAGTGGTGACCCGCCGCACGATTTTTGAATTACGCAAAGCCCGCGAGCGCGCGCATATTCTGGAAGCGCTCGCGGTGGCGCTGGCGAATATCGACCCGATCATTGAGCTGATTCGCCAGGCGCCGACGCCGGCGGAAGCGAAAGCCGCCCTGGTTGCGCGTTCATGGGCGCTGGGCACCGTCTCCGCTATGCTGGAGCGCGCTGGCGACGACGCTGCACGGCCGGAATGGCTGGAGCCGGAATACGGCATTCGCGACGGTCAGTATTACCTGACCGAGCAGCAGGCCCAGGCGATTCTGGATTTGCGCCTGCAAAAACTGACCGGCCTGGAGCATGAAAAACTGCTGGATGAATATAAGGAGCTGCTGACCCAGATAGCTGAGCTTATCCGTATCCTGCAGAACCCTGACCGCTTGATGGAGGTGATCCGCGAAGAGCTGGTGGCCATCAGAGAGCAGTATAACGACCCGCGCCGCACCGAGATTACCACCAATACGTCGGATATCAATATTGAAAACCTGATTAATCAGGAAGATGTTGTCGTCACCTTGTCCCATCAGGGTTACGTGAAGTATCAGCCGTTGACGGACTATGAGGCGCAGCGGCGCGGCGGTAAAGGGAAGTCGGCGGCCAGCATCAAGGAAGAGGACTTTATCAACCGGCTGCTGGTGGCGAATACCCACGATACGATCTTGCTGTTCTCGAGCCGGGGACGGATGTACTGGATGAAGGTTTATCAACTGCCGGAAGCCAGCCGCGGCGCCCGTGGGCGGCCGATAGTCAATCTGCTGCCGCTGGAGTCCAACGAACGTATCACCGCCATCTTGCCGGTGCGTGAGTACGAGGAAGGACGCCACGTCTTCATGGCGACCGCCAGCGGCACCGTGAAGAAAACCTCCTTCATTGAGTTCAGCCGTCCGCGCAGCGCCGGTATCATTGCTGTCAACCTTAACGATGGCGATGAGCTGATTGGCGTCGATCTGACCGACGGCAGCAACGAGGTCATGCTGTTCTCCGCTTACGGTAAGGTGGTGCGCTTCCCGGAAAACCAGGTGCGCAGCATGGGGCGGACCGCAACCGGCGTGCGCGGTATCAGTCTGGCCGAAGGCGACCGGGTGGTGTCTCTCATCGTGCCGCGCGGCGAGGGGCCGATCTTGACGGTGACGCAGCATGGCTACGGCAAGCGCACCGCGCAGGCGGAATATCCGACCAAGTCCCGCGCCACCCAGGGCGTTATCTCCATCAAGGTGAACGAACGCAATGGTGAAGTGGTCGGCGCGGTACAGGTGGATAATTGCGATCAGATCATGATGATAACGGACGCCGGTACGCTGGTGCGTACGCGGGTCTCCGAGGTAAGCATCGTGGGCCGCAACACCCAGGGCGTGACGCTCATTCGCACCGCGCAGGGCGAACACGTGGTGGGTCTGCAGCGCGTCGCCGAGCCGGTCAATGACGACGATCTGGATTCGGTGGCAAGCCCTGAGGCGCTGGCGGATGACAGCCTCGCGGATGCTGATGACGCCGATGAGGCGGATAATGGCGTCGAGGGTGACGATGATGTCGACGGCGAACGCGAATAATCGCCACGGCCGGCCGGCGTCGCCCCGGCGAGTAACGGTAACCAAAAAGAGCCGGCGCAACCGCGCTGGCCTTTTTAATTTCGGCTGATTTTCTCTTATCGAACGGTACGGGGTTGAAGTATTTCACTTCGTTTTGCACCACGGTCAAAATATCCCGCTACCTGTTCAGGACGCTGGCGCTCATGCTGTGGGCGCTCGGCGCGCTGTTGTCCTTTCTTTATTTCTGCAGTCTGCAGCAGCAGCGGGAAGCCGTGCTGCGCCAGGAGTATGACAATAGCTACGAACAGGCGCAAAATTATATCCGCCACTCGGCGGACATCATGCGTCAACTGAAATACATGGCGGAAAACCGGTTAACCGGCAGCTTGAGTGGGCTGGATAGGCTAGACGGCAACGCCTCCGGCGCCAAATTGACCCAACCGCGCTACAACACGCTGATACCCAACGACGATTGCGCCAAAGAAACGCCGCGCTTTCATGCCGCGGTCAACGCATTGACCTATTTTCTCAGCTATTGGAAAGATAATTTTTCCGACGCTTACGATCTTAACCGAGTGTTTTACATCGGCGGAGAAAGCCTGTGCCTGGCGGATTTCAGTATGCGCAGCGCAGAGAACGGCGAGGATGCCGCGCCGAAAAGTCTGGTGCGCCAGGTTATCAAATTCCGTAACGCGCGCCTCACCGACCGGCAAGGCACCCAATATTGGGTTACCCCCGGCAACCGGCACGACAGCGGCAATTACTACGTCCTTATTCCCCTTTACAGCGGCAATAAGCTGAAGGCCCTGATTGGCATTGAGCAAACAATACGGCTGGAGGATTTTGCCAGCGCCAGCAATTTGCCGCTTGGCCTGACCCTACTCGATCAGAACAAGCTGCCGCTACTGAGTTTGACCAGCGGGGCGAGCGCGGCGCGGCGGCGCTGATGTGCCTGACCTGGCTGTTTGAGCGCAGGATACTGGAGCCGGCGGAGGAAATCCGTCCCGGTTATTGGCACCTAAGCCCGGCATTTGCGGGGGATCTGCCGCTGCTGCTCAACTACCTTTAATCGCAATGACCAGGCGATATGGCCCGCGCTGCCTGCGCCGCCGGTGATGATGCCCGCAAGCGTCGCCAACGAGGATATATTGATACTGGTCGTCGATGACCACCCGATCAATCGCCGCTTGTTGGCCGATCAGTTGGGCTCGCTAGGATACCAGGTTATTACCGCTAACGACGGGCTGGATGCGTTGAATGTCATAAGCCGGCAGGCGGTGGACATTATTCTGAGTGACGTCAATATGCCAAATATGGATGGTTATCAGTTTGCCCGCGCGCTGCGAACGCAGGGCAGGGTGACGCCCGTCATCGGCGTCACCGCCAAATGCGCTGGCGGAAGAAAAGTAGCGCTGTCTCGATGTGGGTATGGACAATTGCCGGTCAAAACCAGTGACGCTTGAGATTCTTCAGCCGGTGCTTGTGGCCTACGGTCAAAAGGTGCGGCAGGCGCGAAAAGAGGCTGACCTGGATAACCAACAGTAACGTGCGGCGCGCAGAGCATATGGCTTACAGCGGCGCGGCGGCACACTGTGCTGCGCGTCCGATATAAAGGCAGGTTTAATCTTTGTCGACCGGCGCCATGCTTACCGACGACAGGTAATTCAACAGCCCGATATCATTTTCCACGCCCAGTTTGAGCATGGCCGATTTTTTCTGGCTGCTGATAGTTTTAATACTCTGATTCAGTTTTTTGGCGATTTCGGTCACCAGAAAACCTTCGGCAAACAGCCGCGATACTTCGCTTTCCTTAGGCGACAGGCGTTTATCACTGTAACCCGCCGGCGCTAATGCGTTCCAAAAGCTTGGCGCCGCTCTTGGGGGTGTACTTCTTTCCTTTTTGCAGCGAGGACAGCGCTTTCGGCAGGTCGGTGGGCGCGCCCTGTTTCAACACGATGCCGTCGATATCCAATTCCAGCACCGCACTTAAAATGGCCGGGTTATATTGTTCATGGTCAGGACGATAATCGCCAGGTGAGGATAATGACGCTTAATGTATTTGATAAGCGTAATGCCATCGCCGTATTTTTCACCCGGCATGGAGAGATCCGTCACCAAGACATTCGCATCCAGCTTGCCAAGACTGTTAATCAGGGCGGTGGAATCCTCGAACTCGCCGACCACGTTGACCCATTCGATTTGTTCTAAAGATTTTCGAATGCCGAACAGGACGATCGGATGGTCATCGGCAATGATGACATTAAGGTTGTTCATAGTTATGGCTACCTTGCATGCCGCAGCATTTTAGTGACAAAAACACCAATTTGGTGGATCTCGGATCCTATCTCAGATACATCGTGTTGTTTAATGTAAAACTCAAGGGATTTACAAGCACGTTTACCCGCCTCCCGGCCGAGCATCGCGAACACCCCTTTCAGACGATGAGCGGTTTGCGCCAGCGTATTCATATTCAGGTCGCCGCTTTCCGCTTTAGTATACAACCTCTTTACGTCATCGGGTACTGTCTCAACGAACAGGGCATAATAGTCACTGTCCTGTAACTGGTTTTGGTACCCGCCGTCGCTTATTGGCTCGCCGGTCGCCTGATCCCGCTCATCTTCCGGCTCCGCCAGCCGCTGCTCGATCAGCGGCAACATCGCCTCAAGCATCGGCACGCTGAAATTTGTAATTTACCTGGATACGCCGGGTAGTCAGCGCCATGACCCCTGAGCGTCTCCGTTCAGCAACAGCGCATAATCCTCCATGCGCGCCGGGTCATCCGTCATCAGCAAATTATGTTCTTGGCCGAGGTGATGTTCATCAACGTAAACGCACTCGGCACCCCATCCAGCATGGCGCTGACAATGGTGCGAATTTCTTCGTGACGAATGTCAAGCAAGACTAATGTGTCCTGCAGCAGTTTTTCGGCTTCCTTGCCGTCTTCGCCCTCAAGCGGGGCCAGCGGCAGACTAAGGCTATATCGCGTGCCGATATCCACCCGGCTTTGTATCGCCAGCCGCCCGTTCATTCGGCGGCAGAGCTGATCGCACAAAAACCAAGTGAGTCCCGAACCGCGCTGATACCGGTCTTGCTGCTGTGCCGGGCTGACAAACGGCTGGCTGAGGTTGGCCGGTTTTTGCTCGCCGATGCCGCTGCCGGTATCGCTGAGGGTAAAGGTTATCGCGCCGCCGGCGTCATCATTGCTTACGCGCTAGGTAATTTTACCGAAGTGGGTGGTGGTGATGGCGTAATCAAGAATCAGCGCGATCACTTTGCTGACAGCCTCTGCGTCGCCCGAATAGCAGCAGGTAGTGATGAAACAGGCCTAACCCTTTTTGACTCAAAAGCGGTAAGCGGTCACGCAGCACATCGTCGCACAATTGGTGCAGGTTAAAAGGTGCGTTGGCCGGTTGCCACTTTTGCAGCTCCAGGTGGGTGAGCAACTGCAAATTATTGGTCAGCCCCATCAGCCGTGTTGATTCCTGACGCAACTGCGCCAACAATGTCACCTGCTGATCCTCCTGAACGACCGTGATACGCTCTACCAGCTGGCCGATCGCGGCCAGCAGCGCATTTAACTCCTGCTGGATGTTGTTGAGTATTGCCCGCCACGCTTCGTGGTTTTTATCCAATTCCCGCTGGGCATGCTGCAATTTTTTATTGACCAACTCCTCTTTGTTCTGGTCCAGCAATTGGAACAGCTAGGTTTGCGGCGAGAGCTGGCTTTTGAACATATGAATTTTATACACTTCATTGTTCACCGTGGCCTGAATGACGCCCTGATCTCCCTCCGCCAGATTGGCGATTTTTTGTAAGCTCAGGTGCAGTAGCAGGTGATCCCCGATCTTATTGCTGGCCACCAAGGTATTGTCGCTGAAATTATAAATCAGCAGACCCAATGGCAGATTAGCGATCACTTCCTGTCCCAGCGTTTGATGGGATTTAAGCTGTTGCACCATATCGATATTGGGCCGCAGCAAGTTTTTGCGCACCAGATAAATACCGAGCAAGGAAAAGGCAATCAGCAACAGATCGATGAGCACCAGCCACAGATTATTATGCAGCAGGTCCAGCGCCAGGCTGATAAGCGATACCCGGTAGGTCATGGACAGCGGCGCATTGGATAACGGCGCCGTGATTTTAAGCATGGCGCCGTTCATCCGGCTGAAGACGCGCGGCGCCTGGGCCACCGTCCATGTCGTCGTCATCCACGCTGGCGTCGGCGGCGTTATTGTCGGCGGCGCGATTAAGCACGAAATTAGCGCGTGCCATGTTTAGCTGAATAATATCGTTGATTGGCAAATCAAAGGCGATGATGGTAGCCAGCCGGGCATGATTGAAAATCATGCGCGGGGTAAAATAGTAGTCGTTAAGAAATCAGTATTTGCGCAGGGGAGAGAAACTCTCGCGTTCATCCAGGATATTGGCCTGTTGCAGCATTTCGCTGCGGCGTGAATCCACCAGCGAGCCGATATAACTGTCGCGAAAGCGGGGATTTGTTTCGCGCAGCGGCTGCGTGGAGATGAGCGTCAGACTGTTATCGCTGCCGTTAAGATAATACAGCGTGAAGCTGTTATTTTCCGCCCCCCCACAGCACATCAAGATAGCGCGACATCGCCAGCGCGTGGGTATAGGTTGCGCTTTCATGACTGCCGAAAATCATCGCATCGGTTTTCTTATGCGGCTTGTCGACAAAATACACGTCCAGACGCAGCCGCACCTCCTGCGCGCCGTTTGGCTGCAGCGCCAGCGGGTCGTTTTTGCCGGAGGCATCGTAAAGCTGATAGGCGGCGACGCGGTATTTGTCGATGCGTTTTTGCATGGCGCCGGTAATGGTGCTCAGACTATGCTGTTTTTCCACCACATAGGTACTGAAAACCTGATAACCTAGGACCCACAGCGACAGGAGCAACAGCAGAATAAACACCAGAAAACCGCGCAGTAGCGCGGTGGAGGTTAACGCGATTTTTTTGATTTGCATAACGGGCCCGGCTGTTATTGTCCTTTAATGGGTCATGCGGCGCGCGCTGGCGCTGACCACCAGTAATAATATCGCTACACAGCCAAAAGCGACATACAGGCTGGTTAAATGGGGGATGAAGCCTATCAGGGCAGGGCCGGTAAGGATACCGGCATAGCCCACCCCGGAAATGGCCGCCACCGCCAGGTGGGGTGGCATATCCCGCTGGTCGCCCACGACGCTAAACAATAGCAGCAAATAGCGGCACCAGGTTGGCGGCGCCAAAGCCCAGCAGCAGAAAGCTGAGCAGCGTCACCGTCGGAACGTCAATGGCGATAGCCAGCAATAAGCCCGCTGCGGCGCACAAACTGCCGCCCAGTAGCATGCGAAAGCGGCTAAGTCATTGATAAACTTATCGCCACACAGCTGATAGAGAATCATGCTGATGCAAAACAAGGCGTAGCCCAAGCCGCCGGCCGCGCTGTTCATGCCGCGTTCATGAGTAAGAAACAGGGCGCTTCAGTCCAGCATAGCGCCTTCCGTTAAAAACAGAATGAAACACAACAAACTGATCGCCAATACCCGTCTGTGGGGACGAACGAACAGCGGCGCCCTTTGATCCTCGTCCGTCACGGTCAGTAGCTGGCCGGCGGCCAGCGCCAACAGGACCAACAACACCGCCACGATAGTCAGCACGCTCGGCAGAGGCGTCAGCGCACCGCTGGCCTTTGCGCTGACCAGACCGCGGCGCCGGTACACTCTCAAGCCACGCCAGCAGCGACAGTGTCGCTCCCAGCACGCAGACTGCTGCGATGATGGGCCGTTTGCAGCCTAGCCGGTGCGCGCAGGGTGTCGCCAACGGCATCGCCAGCAGCGAACCGATGCCCAGACACAGCATCAGCAGGCCGAGGGGAGCATCGTTTATCGCGAGCCGCGCTTTGGCGAAGGGAACCAGCGGCGCCCAGGCAGACATCGCAAAACCAGTAATAAAAAACACCACACGGGTGGCGATGCGCACCGGATAGGCGGGGCGCAAAACGGAGGGCAGGGCAGTGGTCATAATAGTAGGCCGCGAGCTTGAGTCCTGGTGTAAAACGCGACCCTAATGGCCCGCACAAAGGGTTAGGGTGCAACATGCGGCAGGCATGGGACGCCATAAAACGGATGCCGCCATAGGCAACGGAGGGCCTCCCTGTGCTGGTGCCAGGCAGCACCAGCACCTCCTGACACCTATCTTCCAGCAGGTTGGCGGGGCGCAAGAGGCTGCCGGGATTACCCGGGCGGCTCACGTTTGACCGCCGCTGCCGCGACGCTCCAGCCACAGGGCTATCATCGCCACAATAAACGCCTGTTCCGCTTCGCTAAGCGCCACGCCACGCGGTATGCTATATCACTTCTCCAGACAGCCGCGCCAACAGGTCGCGGTCGCGTGTTGGGCGACAAAGACCAAATGGCTCCGCCACGGGGTTTGTTTCCCGTCTTTGGTCGGGAGCGCTGGCGCCAGCCGGCTGGCGATGAAATCCCGCGCGTGGTTCAAGATGACCGTCATTCCTTTGGCGTACAAATAGTCGTTATCGCGCGGGTTAAGGGAGAAGCGGCGCCGAAAGGCCGATTGCTGCAGGCGCTGCCATATTTGCTCTTTGTCCTTCGCATCTTGGGTCATTTTGGTACCTCGCCCAGGCAGGCCGCCTGCTTCATCTGCACAAGGCGCACAGTGTAACACGCCATGCGCCGGCAAACGATGGACAGAAAGGAGACAATTTGCGCCGTTCACTTCATTGTTTTACCGCAGGATAAGCCGGTATGAAGGGGAGCGGGAGGAAAATAAATAAATTCCTGCGCTGAAATAAGACGCCATGGGAAGAAAGATAAAGAATGCTTCCTTTGTTTATTATGTTGTTCACTATTATTTTTAAATATGGGTTTGCTCGCTAAAAGATGTCATTATTCTCGTTGTTATTCTCGATCTTTCTCACAGTCTCGCTAAAAAATAACGACGCAAGATGAAAAAGGAAGGGTGCTCTTAAAGGGTATACTGGGGGTTTATATTGCGCTTCTTATGGATCATGTCTGATAATATTTTTTTAATGTAATGTTTTTAAAGTCTTTTTCTTTGTGACTAATGTTATTCATTAGTCGGGTAATAGGGTAATTTTATTATTTTTGTTTATATCATTATGATGTATATCGGTTATTTGTTGCCATTCAATGGCTTGAAAGGTCAAAATTCATCGAGTATGATTCCGCCGTTAGTTCAATATCCGATCTATCAGTGACATCAAGATCTGTTGAATGCTCGTTTTTATTTGGGCCTCTGCGGATATCAAATTATTAGTGGCAAAATATAATAAATATAGAGGGTATTAACATGAAACTACAGTATCTGTCTGTGCTCGTTTCGGCTATGGTAATAACCGGTAGCGCCGGGGCAGCCGAAGTTTATAATAAAGACGGCAATAAACTGGATCTGTTCGGTAAATTCAACGGCATGCGCTATATGTCCAGTGATGATGCTAAAAACGGCGATCGCTCCTTCATCAGTTATGGTTTCAACGGGGAAGCCCAGCTTAGCGAAGGCATTACCGGTTTCGGTACCTGGGAGCAAGAAGTCGGACTGAGCCACGCCGAAAGCGAAGGCGCGAAAAGCAACTTCACCCGCCTGGGTGGGTTCGCCGGTATCAAATTCACCGATGCGGGCAGCATTGACTATGGCCGTAACTACGGCGTGCTGTATGACGTCGGCGCCTGGACCGATATGATGCCGGAGTTCGGCGGCGATACTACCGTCACCGACAACTTCATGACCGGGCGCGCCAATGGCGTGTTCACCTATCGCAATACCAATTTCTTCGGAATGGTCGACGGCCTGAACTTTGCGCTGCAGTATCAGGGCAAAAACGACACCAAGAAGGATGAGAAAAACGGGCGTGGCTTAAATGAGGCGAACGGCGATGGCTACGGACTGTCCATAACCTATGATTTTAGTAACGGTGTTTCCGCTGGTGCCGCCTATACCAGCAGTAATCGCACTTTGGCGCAGCGTATGATGAACAGCGCGTGTAATGAGGAAAGAGCCGAAGCTTACTCTTTGGGTCTGAAATATGACGCTGACAACCTCTATCTGGCCGCGCTGTACAGCGAAACTCGCAACATGACGCCTTATGGCGGTTTCTCGGACCAGGCGAAACACGGTTTTGCTGATAAGGCCCACAATCTTGAATTGGTCGCACAATACGCGCTTGATTTTGGCCTGCGCCCCTCGGTCGGCTATCTACAATCGCGGATTGACAGCGATTATCAGGGCAAAAGCCAAACCATTAAGAAATACCTCGAAGTGGGCGCCAGCTATAACTTTAACAAGAATATGCTGACCTTCATTGACTATCGCATCAATCTGCTGTCCAAAAATGACTTTACCCGTGACACGCAGATTTCTACTGACAATATTTTAGCAGTGGGCATGACGTACATGTTCTGATGCGTCTGTTGATGTAGAGAATAAGGTTTTAAGAAACGAAACGGACGGTGTAACCGTCCGCACCGTTGTTTGGCAAGAAATACTGTCACCTTAGCCCTATGCGGCGAAGAGGCCAGCGGTAAAGTGATGCCTGCGTGCAGGATTGCTGCGGGGGAAAGGAAAGTGATGGGGCAAACCGGTGTTAACGATAGCGCTGATTAATCAGCGCTTTTTTGCGCATTTGTTTGACCGCTTTGAATCAGCGAAAATACGGCAAAACCGAGCAAGACGGTTGTAAGAATCAAATTCGTCATTTCTTTGCTCTCCTTTCGTCCTGAAAGGGGGTAGGGTAATAGGATGATTCCGCAAGCGGTAGCGCGTCTTTCCCAACGCCTACCTGCGCGCCGCTGGACTTTCTATCGCGTCGGTTTGTGATTGTCTTTTGACTAAATAAAACTTTATTCTGCTTAGGTTCCCCTCTTTGCCGACAGGGGGCCCTGTGTGCCTATGGAGAACGTTACCGGCCTCGTTGTTTGGTCGGAAAGTCGCTTTGGCGGCGGCGACAACCGGCCTTGCCGATCAACTGACCATCGAGCCGGCGGTCGTCAATAATCCCCACGATAGTCTTTTACAGCAAAATCCATTAGGTAAGATCTCGACGCTTATCACACCGGAGGGGCAGACCCTGTTTGATTCGCGGGTGATTATTGAATTTCTGGATGCCAAAGCCGGTGGTGGCGTGCTGATCCCAAAAGGCGATGCACGCTGGAAGGTGCTACGCCAGCAGGCGTTGGTGGATGGTTTAATAGATGCGGCGCTATTGGTAGTGTATGAGGATCGTTACCGCTTGGAGGACGAATGTTCCCCGGGATGGGTGGCGTGCCAGCAGGATAAAATGGCGCGCGCGCTCGACTACGCCGAAAGTCATTATACGCTTACCCCGGTCGCCGAGACGTTGCATGTGGGAGAAATTGCGCTGGCCGCCGCGCTGGGCTACCTCGATCTGCGTTTTGAAGGCGCATGGCGTCAACGCTATCCAAAACTAGTCACCTGGCTTACTCTGTTTCGTCAGGAGTTACCGGCGTATGACGCCACCGGTCGCCAGCCGTAGTTGCCCACACCAGCGCCTGCCATCGGGGGTGTCCGTCGGTGGGTTAAGGCGCGTACCCGGTTGCCAGGCGCGTAAAGTTTTATTGCAAACAAGGGGAACAGGCTATGTCGAGCCGTTGGCTGTCGAAAGGGGCGGCCAGGGCCGCCGCCACCTCAGTTTAAATGGGATCCCTTTGCGCTTCGGCGGTTGCCGCCCCGGCGCCCGTCAAGGTCACTTTCGTCCAAGAGTGGCCGGTGGCGGATGACTTCTGGATTCCCTGGACGTTGGGTATCAGTGAAGGGTTCTATCGCGAGGAAAATATCAATCTCAATGTGGTGTCGCCGCCAACCGTGGCCGATACCAGGAAATTCCTCGGTACCGGCCGGGCGGATGTCGTCTTTACCACCGCTATGGACATTATTTTCGCCAAAGAGCAGGGCGTGCCGGTGATTTCGATTGGTCGCTATGGCACCGGCAATAACTGGGGTATTTTCACCCCGGCAGGTCAGCCGGTCACGTTAGCGCAGCTTAAAGACAAACGCATCAGTATCTATAACGATGCCTAGACGAAAGCGCAGCTGTCGGTGATGTTAAAAAGCGCCGGTAATCAGCGCTGGCTGGAAAAGAATCCACAGTTGGCCAAGGCGCTTATGCGCGCAACGGCGCGTAGTGTGGGCTATGTCATTGAGCATCCCGACGAAGCTACCACCGCTTTTGCCGCTAAGTACAGCAAATCCTACGACGCGAATTTTGTTAAACAGCAATGGCATGACACCATGCAGGTGCTGGGCGCGCCTGGCGTGATTTGCTGGACGCGGTGACCTCGCTCGGTATTGTGAAAACCACGCTGCCGGTAGACGCTAATTGTACCAACAAATATTTATCACAGGGGCAGTGATAACCCCTGCCGGCGCCGATTTTCTGCCCCGCGCCGGCGGTACGCCACAGAGCCTGTTCACCCCTCGCGCCGACGCGAGAGGCCTGTTACCGGGCAGGCGGCTGACCCGTTACTCGCTGCCGTGGATTGCCGCCGAAATAAGCCGAACCTCAGAGGGTTTCCTGAACGGGCTCGCGGCCCGGTGATGCTTACACTGCTGCCTTCCATCGTTGTTGCGCTGAGCGTCCAGGAGCGGACAGTCGGCGATGCTATGCGGTCACCGCATGGTATAAGTACATTTGTTGCTTAACATTAAAATGTATAACTTACCGCTTTTTTTATTTGTCGATTATATGCAACGCTAGTAGAACTATCTGCTCCAGAGAACAACAGGCGTGAACTTTCAGCAACTGCGTATTGTCCGCGAGTCAGCCCGCTGCAACTATAATCTGACCGACGTTGCGAGTATGCTTTTCACTTCGCAATCGGGCGTCAGCCGTCATATCCGCGAACTCAAGGATAAATTGGGGGTGGAAATCTTCATCCACCGCGGTAAACGTTTGATAGGCATGACGGAGCCGGGCATGACGCTACTGTCGGTAGCCGAGCGTATCCTCGATGAAGCCAATAATATTCGCCGGATTGCCGATGTGTTTGCCAACAAGGATTCCGCTGAGCTCTCTATCGTCACCACGCATACCCAGGTGCGTTACAGTTTGCCGGGCGTCATCAAACAATTCCGCGAGCTGTATCCGCGGGTGCGGTTAGTGCTCAATCAGGGCAGCTCTGAGGAGATCATCGCCATGCTGCAATCCGGCGATGCTGATGTCGGCATCGCCAGCGAGAAATTAATGACCGAAGAGCAACTGGCGGCCTTTCCTTATTACCACTGGTATCACGCGGTGCTTGGTTCCGGAAGAACATGAGTTGACCCGCGCTCCTGAACTCACGCTTGAGACGTTAAGACGCTACCCGCTTATTACCTACCGATACGGCATTACCGGCCGTTCGCGGCTGGATGTGGTCTTTCAGGCGGCAGGGCTGCAGCCGGAAGTCATCATAAGCGCTTAGGATTCGGACGTCATCAAGACTTACGTTGGGGGTGGGTCTGCTGGCGGACATGTCTTATAACCGCGAAAGAGATGCCGGTTTGGTGAGTCTGAGCGCAGAACATTTGTTCGAGGCTAACACCGTCTGGCTGGGGGTAAAACGCGGCCAATTACAGCGTAGATACGCCTGGCGCTTCATTCAGCTCTGCAATTCGCAATTGACGCTAACGGAAATTAAAGAAGCCGTATTCGCTACAGCTGCCCCTGTCGCCGCGCTTGATTATCAAATCTAGCGCACAATACACAGGGTAAGCCGGCCTTCGGACCGCCTTTTTCACGGTGGTGGGCGGGGATGAATAGTATTGTGATAATTATTACTGTTAACAAACTCGGACTAATCCTATAATTACTTATCCTTTACAGAGATAACACCATAAGTCCCTCATGAGTGCCGGAAAGGATAACCGGCGTACGCTCCGTAATATGGGATTTTTTCTAGCAGAAAAGCGCATCGACAACTTACCCTCTCGCAAGAGGGAGTACATCAAAAGTCGCCGGTGCGCTTCTCTGTCGCATCCTGGCAAATCGCGCGCATCTAAGCGCACATCACCGAAACAACCCCGATGATGGTGAATGCCAGTCCAATTAAAAAAGCAACATCGTTGGTATGCATAACATAACCAACGTGCTATCACTTTTACTTCATTATCAATATCATGGTCCCGACTGGCGCTGCGCACTGTGACGCGCTTTCCATTTTGATGAAAAGCCGCGCATCTGTCTGTATTGGCGCTTGCCGCCGGTCCGTTCCGCCACTTTGGATGAACATGGGCGACGCCCGTGAAGGCCGCCTCGACAGTCATCATCACCTGACTCAAGGTGCTAACGGCGGCGTGCGCCTGGAAATCCCTCGTAATGGCATCCTGCGGCGTTTGCCCGCGCAACGCTCACATCACTATGGCGATCCTGTTTCTTTGTGCCTTGTGAAAGGCAACCCATATAATGAGGCTTCTCATCAATTTGGCCGACAGGGCAGCGATGCCCGTTCATTGCGCGTTTAAGAGGGCGCGAATGAAGCCGATCCCGGTGGGCTTGACGGCCGTCGGCGCGCGGTTTAAACGTCGTTTTGGTTATTATGGATATAATTCATTCATTTATTTTTTCTCTGGTAGTAATTTTCTTTAACTATGCTGAAAGAGACAATACATCAAGAAAGTCTGTAAGGAGTGGTTTGTGCGGTTGTTTTATCAACGTATTTTTCTGTTAATCAGTCTGTGTGGTTTTTTCTCTGCGGCGTGGGCGAGCGATCTCCAGCCGCCTTCATCAACGGGGCTGTGGCAACGCTTTACGCAGAATGTGGCCAAAACCTGGCATCACTCTCCCTACCAGGATCTTTATGTGCCGGCCATTACCTAGCATAACCGTTTCACTTATGACGACGAGCATATCCGCCGTTACAATGAACGTCCCTGGGGCGCCGGTTATGGTATCTCACGCTATGACGAGAAGGGAAACTGGCACGCCATTTACCTGATGGCCTTCAAGGACTCGTTTAATAAATGGGAGCCCTTCGGCGGTTATGCCTGGGGAAAGCAATGGCGTCCTTTCGACCGCTATCAGGACATCCACGTTGGCGCCGGTTTTACCGCCGGGGTGACTGCCCGCGATAACTGGAAATACATCCCTGTCCCGGCGCTGCTGCCGTTGGCGTTGGTCGGCTATAAGCAATTGACGTTCCAGGCCACCTATATTCCCGGTACGTATAACAACGGCAATGTGTTCTTTGCCTGGCTGCGCTACCGTTTTTAGACCCTCCCGCCAGCCCATGCAGCGTCTTTTATAGAAAAAGAGTTTGCTCCCGCCCGGCGGCTTTGTATACTCAGACCCTATTGCCGCCTGTGGCGCGACAGAACTTATCGCGCTTGACGCGCCTGCGCCAGCCGGCTGCGTCGGACCGGTAAGCGGGTCGGCGTTGTTCTTTTCCGGGGGAACAGAGGATGGCGAAAATACACGTCGGGGTAATTTTCGGTGGTCGTTCGGCGGAGCACGAAGTGTCCCTTCAGTCGGCGAAAAACATTGTCGACGCCATTGATCGAAAACGCTTCGACGCTGTGCTGCTGGGCATCGATAAACAGGGAAGCTGGTATCTGCATGACGCCGCGAACTACCTGTTGCACGGCGATGATTCCGCCCGAATTGCGCTGACCGGCAGCACGCGGGAAATCGCCTTGTTGCCCGGCCGCCGACCGCATCCGCTGATGCAGGCCGACCAACCCGACACGTTGTTTCAGCTTGACGTTGTCTTTCCCATTATTCACGGCATGCTGGGCGAAGATGGCTCATTACAAGGGCTGCTGCGTATGGCGAATCTCCCCTACGTCGGTTCGGACGTGCTGGGATCCGCCATCAGCATGGATAAAGATATCGCCAAGCGATTATTACGCGATGCGGGTCTGGCGGTGGCACCTTTCCTGACGGTCTCTCGCGCACGGCGCGACAGCATCCGGTTTGAGCAGGTTAGCGCCTCTCTCGGACTGCCGCTGTTTGTCAAACCGGCTAACCAGGGGTCGTCGGTGGGCGTATCCAAGGTCACCGACCGGGAAAGCTTAGCGCAGGCAATAGCGCTGGCGTTTCGTTTCGATCATAAAGTACTTCTGGAAACTGCTATCGCCGGTCGTGAGCTGGAGTGCGCCGTCCTGGGCAACGATGAAGCCGAGGCCAGTCTGTGCGGCGAGATTGTGCTAAGCGACAGTTTCTATTCCTATCACACCAAATACATTAATGAGACGGGAGCGCAGGTAGTGGTGCCGGCCGCCATCAGCCAGGCTGTCAGCGATGAAATCCGCCGCACCGCGCTGCGGGCATTCGCAGCACTTAACTGTGCCGGCATGGCGCGGGTGGATGTTTTCTTGACACTCGATGGTAAGGTGGTGGTCAATGAGGTGAATACCCTGCCGGGGTTTACCAATATCAGTATGTATCCAAAACTGTGGCAGGCGAGCGGCTTGGGTTATACCGATCTCATCACCCGTCTCATCACGCTGGCGCTGGAACGCCACCGGCAGGATCAAACGCTTGACAGCTCGCTGGCCATTAAAGGGCCTACCGCTACCTGAGCGCCCGGCGCCGGCCCGCGGCTGCCTGCGGTATTCACCGTCGGGTTAGCAGTGGTAAGACCCTGTGGGGTAACAGGCTATTGACGGCCGCCGAGTGCCAATTTGCAGGCCAGACCGGCATAAACCGACGCCAGCAGGCAACGCGGCCAGCTGGCGGGGCAGCGCTCAGGATTGACAAAGCCGTTGCCGATACGGGCGGCGGTGAGGACCAGAATCCCGTTCACCACCAATCCGATAGCGTTGAGCACCGTCGCCATCAGCATAATCTATAGCGCCACCGATCCTGCCTGTGGCTGTACAAATTGCGGAAACAACGCTAAAACAAACAGTGCCATTTTGGGATTGAGCAGGTTGGTCAGCAGGCCCTGACGGAAAATCGCGCCCAGCAGCCGCTGGCGTGAGAGCGCCAGCGCGGCGGCGGATTCGCGGCGGCTCAGGATTTTTCACGCCAGAAAGAGCAAATATACCACCCCGGCGATCCGAACCAGCTGATAGGCCAGGGGGGCCGCCAGGAAAAGTTGCGACAGGCCAAACGCCGCGGCCAGCGCATGGTAATAAATGCCGGCGATAATACCGGCCAGCGTAGCGAAACCGGCGCCACGCCCCTGACTAAGCCTGCGTGAGGTAATGAGCAGCATATCCGGCCCCGGCGTCAACGTCAGCGCCAGACTGGCTCCGGAAAATAA
This sequence comes from Sodalis sp. (in: enterobacteria), assembly GCF_051710625.1. GTDB lineage: Bacteria > Pseudomonadota > Gammaproteobacteria > Enterobacterales > Enterobacteriaceae > JBPESN01. Next base: position 24,243 of record NZ_JBPESN010000028.1, read on the forward strand.
CAGCAGGGAGGAAGTAATCAACATCCCGTTCTCTCGCAAGGCAGGTCAGGCAAACAGCATAAGAGCGCCAGGGAGGGAACTCAAGCCGCATTTTACACCAGGCACGCGACGGCTGATCGCCGTCCACCGACGGCGCTCGAGCCCTGTCGCCGGCCAATGCCCAGCCAGAAAACCGGTACGCCAGTGTTATCACCGCCGCCAAAATTGCCGCAGCCTCAGCGCAGCTTATATCGCGCGCGGAATCAAATCACCGAATCATTAATGGGTTGGATCAACCGCGGGCTGTCATTGTAAATATTGCCGACAGCGGAGGAAACCGCATGCCAGGCAAAGGCCGCCGAAGGCAGCGCGGTGCCTTCCGCCAGGGCATTGACGGCATCGATATCAAGCGCAGGATCAAGCCATTGTGCTGCGCGCCTTCACCGGTTAACACCAGTGGCGGGCGGCTGCGTGTGTCTATCAGCCCGCACTCCCCCGGCCCGGTCAACAAAACGACAGCACTGTCCTCTTGCGTGTCAGAAGAGGTCGGGCTGAAGAGGGCGAGCGCGGCAAAAAACAGCGGCAGCGGCGCGGCATGATAAATGTAATAAGGCTGTTTGCGTTCCACATGACGAGGAAGGGTGCGCCATTCATACCAACCGTCGGCCAGAATCGGTGCGAGCCCACGTTGCTATAGCGGTTTAAATAGCCGTCTATAGGGCGCGGTTTCCGCGCAGGCGCTCACCATGGCGGGCTGATGATGCTTTCTCGCCCAAGGCAGATGATAACCCCAGGTCACCGCCTCCAGGTGCAGCTCTGCATCGCGCTGATTCACTACTAACGCCCGGCTTCCCGGCGAGATGTTGTAGCGACCGTTAGGCAAGGTATCCTCTGCGGCCCGGCACGCCAGCGGAGAATCCAGCGCGGCCAAATAGTCCGAACGCGCTTCATACTGGGCAAAACGTCCGCACATATTGTGCCTCCTGTTTTGTGTGTAGTGGCACATTGAATTTGGCCACCTGAACAGAGGTGATATGCTCACCTCAGAACAACACGGGTGCACCAATGAAAAGAAAAAATTTTAGTCCTGAATTCAAACGCGAATCCGCTCGACTGGTTGTCGACCAAAATTACACCGCCGCGCCAGCAGCAAAAGCCATGGATGTCGGCCTTTCTACGATGACGAAATGGCTAAAACAACTGCGTGATAAGCGACAGGGGAAAACGCCAAAAGCCTTACCCATAACCCCGAAACAAATCGAAATACGTGAGCTTAAGAAGAAGGGACAACGCATTGAAATGGAGAATGAAATATTAAAAAAGGCTACAGCGCTCTTGATGTCAGACTCCCTGAACAGTTCTCGTTAATCGGGAAACTCAGAGCGCATTATCCTGTGGCCACACTCTGCCACGTGTTCAGGGTTCATCGCAGCAGTTACAAATACTGGAAAAGTTGTCCTGACAGGCCAGACGGCAGGCGAAAGGTATTGCGCAGTCAGGGTTATGAACTGCACAATATCAGTTATGGTGCAGCTGGCGCGAGAAGTATCGCCACCATGGCAATCCAGAAAGGCTTCCGGGTGGGGTGCTGGCTCGCAGGTAGACTCATGAAAGAGCTGGATATCGCCAGCTGCCAGCTACCGGCTCACAAACACAAACGCGGCGGCAATGAACACGTTGAAATACCGAATTATCTTGAGCGCCAGTTTGCTGTAACGGAGCCAAACCAGCTATGGTGCGGCGATGTGACGTATATCTGGACCGGGAAACGCTGGGCATACCTTGCGGTTGTTCTTGATCTGTTCGCGAGGAAACCGGTGGGCTGGGCTATGTCGTTCTCCCCTGACAGCAGACCGACCATCAAAGCACTGAAAATGGCATGGGAAATGCGTGGTAAACCAGCCGGAGTGATGTTCCACAGCGATCAGGGTAAGCCACTATAGAGCAGGCAGTTCCGACAGTTGCTGTGACGTTACCGGATCAAACAAAGCATGAGTCGGTGTGGTAACTGTTGGGATAACAGTCCGATAGAGCGCTTCTTCAGAAGTCCGAAAAACGAGTGGATACCGGTAACGGGCTACATAAAGCTTCAGCGAAGCAGCTCATGAAATTACCGACTATATCGTGGGATATTACAGCGCACTCAGGCCGCATAAATATAACGGTGGGTTGCCACCAAACGAATTAGAAAATAGACACTGGAAAAACGCTAACGCGGTGGCCAGTTTTAGTTGACCACTACAGTGTATTTAGCGCAGCATGCGGAGCTGGATGGGGCGGATGCCGTTTCGCTGGTGCCGCCTTATTATTACAAATTCTCCAAATTGGAAATTATCGCTTATTATCGCAAAGTGCTGTCGGCGATAAAGATACCGGTCATTATTTACAATATACTGTAATTTACCGCGGTGGAGCTTGATAGCGAAATGGCCGGGGTGTTATTAACCGATAAACAAGTGCTGGGGGTGTGAAGCACACGTCGCACAATTTATATTCTCTGGAGCAAATGGCGGCGACGTATTCGGAAAAAGTGTTTTTCAACGGTTTTGATGAAAACTACCTATTATCCTTAGCCGTCGGCGCCACCGCGACCATCGGCATCACCGTCAATTTGCAACCTGGATTGTTTATTGCGGTGCGCGATGTTTTTCGGCTGTGTAAGATGCCCGAGGCTCAGGCGTTGCAGTAGAAGATCAATACTGTCGTGGCGTAATCTGACCGAACTTGGAGCGGTGCGAGAGCCCTTTACTCCCCTGACATCGACCCAGAAAAAGGAATTGGAGGGGCTGTATCACAGTATCCAGGAGACTATCGCCCATGGTGAAGGCTAGCTCGGCTTTCAGTGCGTGCTATACTTTCAGCGATATCGCGGCGGTTAAGAGGGTGGTGGATCTTCTTGAGTCGACGGCCTCCGCCCCGGCACCCGCGCGGGTTGGTGGTGGCGGTTGTGGGCTGCTACGGTAAGCTGGTGGCGTTTGGCGCCCATCACTGCTGTCCGCCGCTGCCGCGGTTATTGGCCCAGCGTAAAGCCTATACGGCACTTATGCTGCGGCGCAGTACCCGTCAGGTGTCCGAAGAAATGTAGCGCGGCGCCCTGGCTCTCGGGGTATATTGAATGATGCCATGCTTTTGCCGATGCTAAGCGGTATGCCGATTTGCATGTAGGGGATGGTCGTTGGCGCCACTGGCATCAGCGGCTTGCCGGTTAAGCAGGATATTGCGCTGGCGGGGTCTTGGGCACAACGCTTCGGCTAACGGCGTTGTTTGCCCGCCCGCCGCAGCGCTAACGATAAACGAAAAAAAACCAATCGCTTGCGATTGGTTTTTTTTGGGATGAATTTGGTCGGCATGAGAGGATTCGAACCCCCGACCCCCGACACCCCATGACGGTGCGCTACCAGGCTGCGCTACATGCCGAACTCATGGGCACTTTATACTACGCGTTCTTGCTATGAATGCAATAGCCAAGCAGAACGACTGCTTTAGTTTTAAGCGTTTAGTTGGCAATAAAGCGTTTTTCATTCGTCAGTACCTGCAGCAGCAGCGTCAGTTGCGGTTTTTGCCGGTACAGCTCCTTACCATTGACGTCGAAAGTGCGGTAACTGCCGTTATTTTCCAGCAGCAGAGTTTCATGCGGCGTGGTAATAGCCAGCTGATGACCGTCTGCGCTCAGCACCCAATCATTGCGGCGACACGGAGCGAACAGATCCTCCCCTTGAGAGTAATCGCTGGCGCGATTGCTGGCATGCAATAGACGCCGCATGAGCGTCACGGTGACATCATTGTGGTTAGTCAATTTCGTCACGACCTGCGCCGGCCTGCCGGGCCAATGTACCACCAGCGGCACCTGCAGCTGTGCCCGATTGAAACGGGTTTTGCTCTCGCGCGGTCCGCTGCCGTTATCATCTAATTCTACCCCGGTGGCGGCGGTGATGACGACCACCGTATTATCCAGATCGCCGCGCGCGCGCAACGTGTCCAGCATTTGCTCCAGGGTACTGTCTAGACGTTGCGCGCCTTGCTGGTAGAGGCGGGTGAAATCCGGCGTGTTGGCCAGACTGCTGCTGACGTTGGTGCCGTTAAATGACACATAGGAAAACCAGGGCGATGCGCCGCTGTAGCTGTCGCGCCATTGCTGCCACTGTCTGGCGGTTTGCGCATCCGTCTGCCTGACGGGCTCCGGCAACGTAAAATCGGTCAATAGCGCCTGCCAATATAGCGGATCGCGAAAACCGTCGGAGGCAAACAGGTTGAGCTGGTACCCCTGTTTATTCAGCGCGTCTAAAAGCGCCGAGGATTTGCGCGTGGCTAGGATGCCGTCCAGATAAGAGGCCGAAATGCCGTAGAACAGCCCGAACAGGCCGGTATCCAGCCGATTGCCGGTACTATAGTGCTGAACAAAACGCGCGTTTTGTTCAACGAAGCGCTTCAGGGCCGGCATCTGCTGGTCCAGAGTGTCATTGCGCAGCATGCCGGTGGTAATAATGAGCAGGTTCAGACCGCTGCCTTTGTCGCTAAAACTCACCGGACTCAGGGGGTATTCCACCGCCGCCGCCTCCGGGTTGCCCTGCTGGACCAGGCGCCGCTCAAAGGCCTGAGCATCAAGCAAACCGTGGCGCTCCAGAAAACGGCGCGCGGTCATCGGATAGGATAGCGGCAGATTGGCGCGTTGCATGGTAATAGGGCGATAGAAATTCGCATCCGCCCAGATATAGGCCACATGTGAGGCGCAAAAGGCACCAATAAATAGCGCGGTCACCGGTTTGCCGATGTTATAGCGGTTGAGGCTGCGTAATTTCTGCCAGCTCCAGGTGCCAAACAGCATTTCCACCAGGAATATGACCGGAATACCGATAAACATCAGTTGCCAGTCACGGGCCAGCTCGGTCTGATCCGGGTTTATCACCAGTTCCCACACCATCGGATTGAGGTGTTGATGGAAACGGGTGAAGACCTCGCTGTCCACCAGCAGCAGCGTCAGCCCCGCGGTGGCGATGATGGCGGATAAAAAACGCAATAACCGTTGCGATATCACCACAAAAGTGAGGGGAAACATCACCAGCAAATACAATGTGAAGCCGAGGAAGCTGAAATGACCAAGCCAGCTGGCGAACGCGTACAGCCGGCCCGCCAGCGAGCCGGGCCAGTCCGAGATAAACAAATAGCGACTGCCCAGCCCCAGGTTGAGCAGGATATTAAAAAGGGCGAACCAGTGACCCCAACTGATCATTTGGAATACTTTGTCACGGTAGCGCTGACTCTTTGTCACCATAGCTGTGTCTTGGCTTGTGCTTAATTAATGCGCGTCGGTAAACGATTTAACCAGCGTATTGCGCATTTCCGGCGCAACGCGGGTGCTGATCATATGGGTGAGCATACTTTCCCCAAGACCATCAGCGCGAAATCGGTCGGCGTATGATGTTTTTCCAGTACTGCGGCCAGTTCGGCAAGCAGGACCTCTATCTGTTCGTCACTGTAACGAGATGCTTGTAGCATAATATCATCTACGTGGCCTGTCAAAGTCCGGTATCTTACCGTATCAACTCCCATTTTTCTGTAGTGGCACACTGAATTTGGCCACCTGAACAGAGGTGATATGCTCACCTCAGAACAACACGGGTGCACCAATGAAAAGAAAAAATTTTAGTCCTGAATTCAAACGCGAATCCGCTCAACTGGTTGTCGACCAAAA
>NZ_JBPESN010000029.1:0-27858 GCF_051710625.1 Sodalis sp. (in: enterobacteria)
CTTATACCTGTGCGTCGGCTGCTGACAACTGACCAGCCCCAGCTCTTTCATGAGCCTGCCTGCGAGCCAGCGCCCCATGCGGAAGCCTCTCTGGGTTGCCATGGTGGCGATACTTCTCGCGCCAGCTGCACCATGGCTGATACTGGTGCAGTTCATAAACCTGACTGCGCAATACCTTTCACCTGCCGTCTGGCCTGTCAGGACGACTTTTCCAGTATTTGTAACTGCTGCGATGAACCCTGAACACGTGGCAGAGTGTGGCCACAGGATAATGCGCTCTGAGTTTCCCGATTAACGAGAACTGTTCAGGGAGTCTGACATCAAGAGCGCTGTAGCCTTTTTTAATATTTCATTTTCCATTTCAATGCGTTGCACCTTCTTCTTGAGCTCACGTATTTCGATTTGTGCCGGGGTTATGGGAGAGGCTTTTGGCGTTTTCCCCTGTCGCTCATCACGCAGTTGTTTTACCCATTTCGTTATCGTAGAAAAGCCGACGTCCATGGCTTTTGCTACTGGCCCGGCGGTGTAATTTTGGTCGACAACCAGTCGAGCGGATTCGCGTTTGAATTCAGGACTAAAATTTCTTCTTTTCATTGGTGCACCCGTGTTGTTCTGAGGTAAGCATATCACCTCTATTCAGGTGGCCAAATTCAGTGTGCCACTACACTCAAAAAGAAGTGGCCTCAACTAGCGAGATTCAGTCGATTAACGAGGAAAGCCTAATGGAGGATCCTTTAGAAGCTACTTAGCATATGATTTATAAGTCGCTGAATAAAAAAGATTTAGAGGCATTAATAAGCCTGCTTTTGCAAGCAGGGGCAAAGGGTGTATTGGCGTTATCAGGACGTAAAGATGACTTAGATAGCCTGTTACTCCAACTTCCAAAAGAAGAAAAAGAACGTCTAATAGTCCTACACGAAGCTAAAAAGGGGGCGGTATCTGAAAAGTGTGCAGTAGAAGATGTGGCAAGCTTAAACTGTAAGAAAAGTGGAGCGGCCTAAATAAAAATTAGGCCATTATCTATCTTATTTCATTATTTTTATAATTTATTAATATTTTTTGACCTAATTTACATATATCTAATAAATGCCCAAAAGGCGTTTAAACTACCTTTAAATCTGCTCAAACCACAGTCATTCGAGTCCAGAATTTAGTGCAAAAAAATCATTTTTTGCCCATTTTTTTGCGACGAATCTAGAATCTGTAAAATCTCTGTAAGCCGCGCCATTAAAGGGCTTCCGGCTAACCCATCGTTTAACTTAAGAGTCCAGAAATGATTGCCACCCCACAAGCGCAGCGGACAACCTCAGACCCGCCTCACGCTGTGCGCGCCAGCCAGCGGCGTCATCAACAAATTGTCGGTTCGCGAAGGCAGCCAGGTCACCGCCGCGCAGCCGATGTTTGAACTGGCGTCTTTGGATTCGCTGTAGCTGGTGGCCGATTTTCCGCAGGCGCAGGCCAGCGCCGTCGCGGCGGGCGATGAAATTATCACTACCGGCGCGCGCTGGCCGGGCAGGCGTTTTCACGGACGCGTCGAGGATTTGTTGCCGCTCGTGGAGAACAGCACCCGTACCTACCGGGCACGCATCGTTATCGATAATCATGACGCTCGCCTGCAGCCGGGTATGTACATGCGGGTACAGCGGGCCGACCTCCGCAGTCAGGGGGAAACCGTGCTGACGATTCCGCAGGACGCGCTGGTGCAAACCGGCAGCCGTAATACCGTGCTGCTGGCCGAGGGTAACGGTTATTTCCGGCTGGTCGAGGTCACCGCCGGGCAATTCCTGATTGACTCCGAAGCCAGTCTGCGTGGCGCTTTACCGCAGTTGGCAGGCCCGACGGCCACCAATGGCGGCGCGGCGGCGCCTACAGAGTCCTCCGGCGACGACGGCCATGGTGGCATAACCACGCCACAGCAGGCAGACCACCAGGCCGGTAGCCACACCACGGCGACACCGCAAATCTACCGCGGGGAGGGCACCCTGAAAGCGCAGCACGGTCAACGGGTTACCCTTGCCCACGGTGCCGTCGCGGCGCTGGGCTGGCCGGCGATGACCATGGATTTTATTTTGCCCAAGAGCGGTGTGCCGCCGGCAATCCACGCCGGTAGCCGGGTGCAATTCGCATTTATGCTGGACAACAACGGCACACAACTTACCGACATCGTACCGGTAAGGAGCGGCCAATGATCGTTTTTATCATTCGCTGGTCATTGCGTAATTGACTCCTGGTCATCTTGGTGGTGCTACTGCTGGCGGTCTGGGGCATTTGGTCTTTGCAACGGACACCGGTGGACACGCTGCCAGACTTGTCCGATGTCCAGGTCATCGTCCGGGTTAATTATCCCGGCAAAGCGCCGCAGGTCGTCGAGGATCAGATTACCTGGCCGTTGACGACCACCATGCTGTCGGTGCCCGCCGCGACCACCGCGCGCGGCTTTCCCATGTTTGGCGACGCCTATATCTACGTGCTATTCGCCGATGGAACCGACCCCTACTGGGCGCGCTCGCGGGTGCTGGAATACCTGAGTCAGACGCAAGCGACGCTGCCGGCGGAAGCCCGTGCCGGCCTGGGGGCTGATGCCACGGGCGTCGAAATTGTGCCAGTCTATGACTGCGCCCACCTGATTGAGCAGGCGATTAACTCTTTGTCACATAAACTGCTGGAAGAGTTTATTGTCGTGGCGCTGGTGTGCAGCCTGTTCCTGTTCCACTTCCGCTCGGCGCTGGTAGCGATAATCACGCTCCCGCTCGGCATACTTGGCGCATTCATCGTCATGCGCTATCAGGGGATCAACGCCAATATCATGTCGCTCGGCGGTATTGCCATTGCCATCGGCGCCATAATCGACGCCGCCATCGTGATAATCGAGAATATGCATAAGGTGCTGGAGCAATGGCGCCATAACCCGGTAAAACGCCATCAAACGAGGACTATCGGCAGATCTCCGCCCGCGCTGCTACCGAAGTCGGTCCAGCGTTGTTCTATAGCCTGCTTATCATCACGTTACCGTTCATACCGGTTTTCTCGCTGGAGGCACAAGAGGGCCGAATGTTCAGCCCGCTGGCGTTCACCAAAACCTACTCCATGGCGATCGCCGCCGGGCTCGGCCTGTCGCTGACTCTGCTGGTCATTACCCTCCTTCCACTCAGCCGGCTCGGCAGCGAGTTCATGCCACCGCTGGACGAAGGGGATCTGCTGTATATACCCTCGACCCTGCCCGGCATCGTCAACGTGTGGGTGCCTCCCATCCGCAACCGGTTGAACATGCTGGCCACCGGTATCAAGAGCCCGGTCGGCATCAAGGTCAACGGCAATAACATTGACCAGATAGAAGCGGTGGCACAGCAAATCGAGCGGGTAGTGCACTAGGTGCCGGGCGTCACCGAAGCCCTGGCTGAACGATTGAAGGGCGGCTGCTATATTGATGTGGATATCGACCGGGGGTGAGCGCGGCACGCTATGGCGTGACGGTGCAGGCGCTGCAACCGTTGGTCGCCGCGGTCGTCGGCGGGGCGAATATCGGCCAAACGATCGAGGGGCGCGAGCGTTATCCGATTAATGTGCGTTATCCGCGTGAGCTGCGGGACTCGGTGCAAAAGCTGCGCGATCTTCTGGTAATTACCGCCGCCGGTGCACAGGTGACCTTGGGTGATTTGGCCTCTATCCGCGTCAATAACGGGCCGCCGATGTTGAAAGGCAAGAATGCCCGGCTCTCAAACTGGATCTATGTGAACCTGCGCGGCCGGGATTTAAAATCGGCCGTTCTGGAGATGCAGAATGTGGTGGCGCAACAGGTCAAGCTGCCCGACGGCGTGTCGCTAAGCTGGTCCGGGCAGTTTGAGTATCTGGAGCGCGCCAGCGCCAAACTGAAAATTGTGCTGCCCTTCACCTTGGCGATCACCTTTGTTCTGCTGTATATCACCTTTAACCGGGTACGCGATGCGCTGCTTATCATGGGCACGCTACCGTTTGTGTTGATAGGCGGCGTGTGGTTGCTCTATCTGCTGTACTATAATCTGTCGGTGGCGGCCGTGGTGGGCTTTATGGCGCTGGCGGGCGTGGCGGCGGAATTTGGCGTGATCATGGTGCTGTATCTCAAGCATGCGCTGGTCAAGCAGCACGATGAAAACGGGCGGCTGGACGAGCAGGCTTTGCTGGCGGTTATCCGCGAAGGCGCGGTACACTGCGCGTGCGGCCGAAAGTGATGACCGTGGCGACCATCGTGGCCGGTCTGCTGCCGATCATGTGGGGCAGCGGCGTGGGCTCGGAGGTTATGTAGCGCCCCCATAGTCGGTGGGATGGTCAGCGCGCCGCTGCTGTCGATGCTGCTCATTCCCGCGCTGTATAAGCTGTTGCATCGTCATGGCTGAAAGACGTGACGGAAGTTTGCAGGCTGGCGGCCGAAAAATCCGCCGTAAAAACCCCTACCGCCGTACATCTTCAGCGGCGGCGCAGCAAAAAAAAGCCTGACGTCTCCACATCAGGCTTGTCAGGTGCCCTGCTCCACGTTCGCGTCGCCAGGCCGGCGAGCGCAACAACCCTTCTACCGCAGACCCCTGCTTCGCGGTCGCATTGTAGCACTGCGTCGTGCTACGAGCCCCCTCAAGCAGGCACCGGCTCTGCGTCCGGCTGATGACCGGGCGAGCATCGCCCCCGTTTGCCGGAGCTTAAGGCTCAGTCCCGGGATTCCAGCATCTCTTTTTCATACGCCAGCGCCTGCACACTGTCGTATTGATTTTCCCATTTGGCTATCACCAACACCGCCAGCGCATTCCCTACCACGTTAAGCGCAGTGCGCGCCATATCTAGAATACGGTCGACACCGGCGATAAACGCCAGCCCCTCCAGCGGAATACCCACGCTACCCAGGGTCGCCAGCAGCACCACAAAGGACACGCCCGGTACTCCCGCGATCCCCTTGGAGGTCACCATCAACGTCAGCACCAGCACCACTTCCTGCCCCAAAGACAGCTCAATGCCGTAAAGCTGGGCAATGAAAATGGCGGCAATGCTCTGATATAGCGTCGAACCGTCCAGATTGAACGAATAGCCGGTCGGTACTACGAAGCCGGTAATAGCCGCCGGCGCGCCGTAGGCCTCCATTTTTTCGATAATACGCGGCAATACGCTTTCCGAACTGGCGGTGGAAAAGGCCAGAATCAACTCTTCCTTCAAGATGCAAATCAATGTCCAAATACGCAATCGGCAAAGCCGCGCCACGGCGCCCAGTACCACCAGCGCAAAAAAGATAATCGCGCCATACACCAGCAGCACCAGCTCGGCCAAAGGCAGCAGCGAAACGAAACCAAAGGTCGCCACGGTGACTGAAATCAGCGCAAATACCCCTACCGGCGCATATCGCATCACCATATGCGTGACTTTAAACATCGTTTCCGCCACCGCATTAAATACATTGAGTAACGGCGCGCGGGTATTTTCCGGCAGTGAGGCCAGGCCCAGGCCGAATAATACGGAGAAGAAGATGATCGGCAGCATATCGCCCTTCGCCATCGAGGCAAAAATATTTGCCGGAATAAGCGATAAGATCGTGCCGACCAGACTATGGCCACCCGATTGCACTGCGACAGTGGTCTGTTCATATTTTGAGATATCCACTACCGCCAGCGTTGACATATCGATTCCGTGGCCGGGATGGAACACGTTGGCAAGGGTAATCCCCAGAATAATCGCCAGGGTCGTGATTATCTCGAAATACAAGATAGTTTTGAATCCGATACTGCCGAGCTTTTTAGCATCGCCAATTCCTGCAATGCCGACAACCAGCGTCGCCACCACAATAGGCACCACGATCATTTTAATCATGCGGATAAAAATATCCCCGGCCGGCGAAAGTATATTGGTTATCATCCAATCACGTAATTCGCCCTGGTTATGGAGTACCGCGCCGAGGAGAACGCCGAGGATTAAGACAACAAGAATTTGCCAGGCGAGCGTTACTTTTAACTTTTTCATAACAATAGTGCTTTCCATAGTTGGCCCCGCCGTGACGAACACCTATCCATCTCCGTCACCGGCTTCACTTATTCACCTCTTATGATCATGCGAAGCGGGAGCGCTCAAAAACGTTGGTATAAATCGAAAATCTCAAAAACGCCGTAACTGCGTGTGTCTGCTTAAGACTTGATTTATAAGAGCTTTTGACAATTTATTTTGTTATTCCCTGCATTTTACAAGAGATTAACATTAACTTTTTGTTATTAAAGGATTAAGTAATATAAAACGCGCTGAAATCTCAGCCATCAGCCGCGCTACCCGCCTTTATATACGCTTTTTAAACAGAAGAAAACGATAAATGTCGCTGAAAATGTCTTGAGAAGATCATTAGCGCCTGTTATCCCAGTGCTGACGGGAGTACGTTTTTTTCGCTGGCACAGTGCCCCTAAAGATGATGCGTGATCTGTCGCACAAAAAAGAAACAAAGCCAATTCAAGGAGGTTTAATTAACCAAAGGTTGACATATCATTAACAAATACAAGGAGGAAACTATGAGCCAACCCCATCGTTACCCGATTCCCGCTAGTCTCGCGGAACGTACGCTGGTTTCTGCGGAGCAATATCGGAAATTGTATGAGCAGTCCATCAACGATCCCGATTCCTTTTGGCGGGAATACGCCCAGATTGTGGAATGGATAACCCCTTTCTGGACGGTGAAAAATACGACCTTCGATCCTGGCCATGTCAATATTCGCTGGTTTGAAGACGGCACACTGAATGTGGCCGCCAACTGTCTCGATCGGCATTTGCTGGAGCGGGGCGACCAGACCGCCATTATCTGGGAGGGGGATGACGCCAGTCAAAGCAAAACCTTGACCTACCGGCAATTATATCAGGCGGTATGCCGCTTCGCCAATGTCCTGAAGGCGCAGGGTATCGGCAAAAAGGATGTGGTGGCCCTTTACATGCCCATGGTGCCGGAAGCCGCGGTGGCGATGCTTGCCTGCGCGCGTATCGGCGCTGTTCACTCGGTTATTTTCGCCGGTTTTTCGCCGGAGGCGATCGCCGGCCGCATCATCGATTCCAGCGCCAAATTGGTGGTAACCGCCGACGCGGGCCTGCGCGCCGGACGCAAAATCCCCCTGAAGAAAAACATCGACGATGCGTTAAATCATCCGGAGGTGAAAAGCGTTAATCGGGTCATCGTCTTCCGCCGTACCGGCAATGCGATTGACTGGCAACCCGAACGGGATGTGTGGTGGCACGACGCCATCGACGGCGCCGACGATACCTGCCCGCCCGAGGCGATGGGGGCGGAGGATCCGCTGTTCATTCTCTATACCTCCGGCTCCACCGGCACCCCCAAAGGGGTGCTGCACACTACCGGCGGCTATCTGGTTTACGCCGCCACGACCTTTAAATATGTATTCGACTATCACCCCGGCGATGTTTATTGGTGTACCGCTGACGTCGGCTGGGTAACGGGGCACAGCTATCTGCTGTACGGCCCGCTGGCCTGCGGTGCCATTACCCTGATGTTCGAGGGGGTGCCCAACTGGCCTGACGCCCGCCGCATGGCGCAGGTGGTGGACAAATATCAAGTGAATATTCTCTATACCGCGCCCACCGCCATTCGCGCGCTGATGGCCGAAGGTGACAAGGCGATAACCGGTACGCATCGTTCGTCGCTGCGGATCATGGGCTCTGTAGGCGAACCCATCAACCCTGAAGCTTGGGAGTGGTATTACCATAAGATCGGCAACGGCCGCTGCCCGATTGTCGATACCTGGTGGCAGACCGAAACGGGCGGCTTCATGATCACTTCGCTACCGGGCGCCATGGCGCTAAAACCCGGCTCGGCGGCGCTACCGTTTTTCGGCGTCCAGCCCGCGCTGGTAGATAACGCCGGCACGCCTGTCGACGGCGCCGGGGAAGGCAATCTCGTCATCACCGACTCCTGGCCCGGTCAAGCACGTACGCTCTATGGCGATCACGATCGGTTCGAGCAGACCTATTTCTCCACCTTTAAAGGCATGTATTTTAGCAGCGACGGCGCCCGGCGCGATGAGGACGGCTATTATTGGATTACCGGCCGCGTCGATGACGTACTCAACGTTTCCGGCCACCGCCTCGGCACCGCCGAGATCGAATCGGCTTTGGTGGCGCATCCGAAAATTGCTGAAGCGGCGGTGGTCGGAATCCCGCACAACATCAAAGGCCAGGCGATCTACGCTTATATTACGCTTACCGCGGGCGAAACCCCGACGCCTAAGCTGTATAACGAAGTCCGCGCCTGGATGCGTAAAGAAATCGGCGCGATCGCCACCCCCGATGTTTTGCATTGGACCGATTCGCTGCCGAAAACCCGCTCCGGCAAGATAATGCGCCGCATCTTGCGTAAAATTGCCGCCGGCGACACCGGCAATCTGGGTGACACCTCCACGCTGGCCGATCCTGGCGTAGTCGAAAAACTGCTGGAAGAAAAACACACTCTGACCTTGCCTTCGTAATTGTAGTGCTCAACTAAAACTGGCCACCGTGTTAGCGTTTTTCCAGTATCTATTTTCTGATTCGTTTGGTGCCAACCCACCGTTATATTCATGCGGCCTGGGTACGCTGTAATATCCCACGATATAATCGGTAATTTCATGAGCGGCTTCGCTGAAGCTTATGTAGCCCGTTACCGGTATCCACTTGTTCTTCAGACTTCTGAAGAAGCGCTTCATCGGACTGTTATCCCAACAGTTAGCACGCCGACTCATGCTTTGTTTGATCCGGTAACGCCACAGCAACTGTCGGAACTGCCTGCTTGTATAGTGGCTACCCTGATCGCTGTGGAACATCACTCCGGCTGGTTTACCACGCGTTTCCCATGCCATTTCCAGTGCTTTGATGGTCAGTCTGCTGTCCGGGGAAAACGACATAGCCCAGCCCACCGCTGTTCCTCGCGAACAGATGCAAGAACAACCGCAAGGTATGCCCAGCGTTTCCCGGTCCAGATATACGTCACATCGCCTCACCATACCTGGTTTGCCTCCGTTACAGCGAACTGGCGCTCAAGATAATTCGGGATTGCAACATGCTCTTAACCCCCACGCTTATACCTGTGCGGCGGCTGCTGACAACTGACCAGCCCCAACTCTTTCATGGGCCTGCCAGCGAGCCAGCGCCCCATCCAGAAGCCTCTCTGGGTTGCCATGGTGGCGATACTTCTCGCGCCAGCTGCACCATAACTGATATTGTGCAGTTCATAAACCTGACTGCGCAATACCATTCGCCTGCCATCTGGTTTGTCAGGAGGACTTTTCCAGTATTTGTAACTGCTGCGATGAACCCTGAACACGTGACAGAGTGTGGCCACAGGATAATGCGCTCTGAGCTTCCCGATTGATGAGAACTGTTCAGGGAGTCTCACATCAAGAGCGCTGTAGCCTTTTTTAATATTTCGTTTTCCATTTCAATGCGTTGTAGCTTCTTCTTGAGCTCACGTATTTCGATTTGTTCCGGGGTTATGGGAGAGGCTTTTGGCGTTTTCCCCTGTCGCTCATCACGCAGTTGTTTTAGCCATTTCGTCATCGTAGAAATGGCCGACGTCCATGGCTTTTGCTGCTGGCGCGGCGGTGTAATTTTGGTCGACAACCAGTTAAGCGGATTCGCGTTTGAATTCAGGACTAAAATTTCTTCTTTTCATTGGTGCACCCGTGTTGTTCTGAGGTGAGCATATCACCTCTGTTCAGGTGACTAAATTCAGTGTGCCACTACAGTTCATCAGCAAAGCGCAATGACCGCGAAACAGCAGTTTCCTTTCTTCATCGAATGTCCTTTTCAATTCTCTTCTTTCCCTGGAAATAACGGTTTGATAAGACGGTTATGCTGGCTATAATATTGGCCTTGCCGGGCGGTAACAACCCGGCGATGAAGCATTAGCGTCTGAATAAAAAACCATTAATAAAATGTTGGATAGCCATAAAGTCAGGATGCGTGCTGGAGATGCCATAGCGAAGATGTGCCCTGAACCTCCGCCTGACACGACCGTCACGTCGGACGGTGGCGGGCGAGTAACGTTACAGCCCCAGCGCGTAACGCAGCACCCGGTGCTTAAGGCCGCCGGCGCGCTGTGCCAGCATCAGGCCGAGATTGCGTGCCAGCATTAGTGGCGGCAAGTCATTGCTAAACGTCGTGTAAAACGCATCCATTCCCGCCTGCATCAGCAGGTTATCGCCGCGCCGGCGGCGCTGGTAACGTTGCAGCACCGCCCGCGTTTCCCAACGTTCGCCACGATCGCGAGCGGCAATCAAGACCTCCGCCAACGCGTCGGCATCGCGAAAGCCAAGATTGGCCCCCTGCCCGGCCAGCGGGTTAATGGTATGCGCGGCATCCCCTATCAGCGCCAGCCCCGGCAACACATAGTCGCGGGCGTGGCGGCGCGTTAAGGGAAACGATGCCGCCCCATGCAGGGTGAAGGCGCCGAGCCGGTCGGGAAAGGCCGCCTGCACCTCTTGCGCCAGCGCCGGCAGAGGGAGTTTCTCCAACTGGCGAATACGCGCCGCGCCGTCATACCACACCAGCGATGCCCAGCGCCCGTAGAGTGGCAAAAACGCCCGCGGTCCGGAGGGGTGAAACGCCTGCCAGGTCACGTCCTGTTGCTGTCCGCCGTTCATTTCTACGCTGAGCAGGAGGCAGGATTGGCGGTACTGCCAGCCGCTGACCGCAATGCCCACGTGTTGACGTACCCAGGAATTCGCGCCGTCGGCCCCGACCACGAGCCGACTCGTGACGCTACTGCCGTCATCAAGCGTTAAGCGCCAGCGGCCGTCGTCCCACGCCATGGCGGCGAGCGACGCTGGGCAACGCAGCGTCAACGCGTCACAGTCTGTAAAGCCTTGCCATAAGGCCTGCTGGAGTCGGCGGTTCTCCACCATAAAACCCAGCTCTGGCAGGTTAAGGGAGGCGGCATCGAACGTTACCACCGAAGACGGCCATTCCCAGGTTTCCAGACGGCGGTACGGCACGCAATACCGCTCGTCGAGGCGTTGCCAGGCGCCGATGCGGCGCAGCAGCGCCACGGAAGCGCAGCTGATGGCCGACACCCGCAAATCCGGCGGTGCGTCATCTACGGCCGGCGCCGCCGGCGCCAGCTCGATTAGCAGCACCCGAAAGCCCGCCTGGGCCAGCGCCAGCACCAGTGCCGCCCCCACCATGCCGCCGCCGGCCACCACTACCCCATAGCCTATCTCGTTCGTCTTCATTTCGGTTTATGCCTACACTATTATTTTCCAGTTTCCCGTAGTGTACCGCAAAAATGGCCCTTCCAAGATCCGTCGCGCGCGCTAGACTGGTTACAATACCGGCAAAGGATTACAATCCGCGCCCTGCGCAAGCCTGCGGGCTTTTTAATGCTGCATCGAATACTGGGAAAGCTGATGACCAAAAAACTCCATATCAAAACCTGGGGCTGTCAGATGAATGAATACGATTCATCCAAGATGGCCGACTTACTGGATAGCACTCACGGCTATCAGTTGACGGACAACCCCGAAGAGGCGGATGTCCTGCTGCTTAACACCTGCTCCATCCGGGAAAAAGCACAGGAAAAGGTGTTCCATCAGCTGGGGCGCTGGAGCATGCTTAAGGAAGCCCGACCGGAATTGATCATCGGCGTCGGCGGCTGCGTGGCGTCGCAGGAAGGCACCCATATCCGTGAGCGGGTTAATTACGTGGATATCATTTTCGGGCCGCAGACGCTGCACCGTCTGCCGGAAATGATTAATCATGTCAATGGCACTCGCAGCCCGGTGGTGGATATCAGCTTCCCGGAAATCGAAAAATTCGATCGTCTGCCGGAACCGCGCGCCGAAGGGCCGACCGCCTTTGTGTCTATCATGGAAGGCTGCAACAAATACTGCAGTTTTTGCGTCGTACCTTATACCCGCGGCGAAGAAGTCAGCCGCCCGTGCGACGATATCCTATTCGAGATAGCCCAGCTTGCGGATCAGGGCGTGCGTGAAGTCAACCTGCTTGGGCAGAACGTCAACGCCTATCGCGGCGCCAGCTATGACGGCGGCATCTGCACCTTCGCCGAACTGCTGCGGCTGGTGGCGGCCATCGACGGTATCGACCGTATCCGCTATATCACCAGCCACCCCATCGAGTTTACCGACGATATCATCGACGTTTACCGCGATACGCCGGAACTGGTCAGCTTCGTACACCTGCCGGTGCAAAGCGGCTCCGATCGCATTCTGACCATGATGAAACGCGCCCACACCGCGTTGGAATATAAATCGATCATACGCCAGCTGCGCAAGGCGCGCCCGGATATCCAGATCAGCTCCGACTTCATCATCGGCTTTCCGGGCGAAACCCAGCAAGACTTTGAGCAAACGATGCAGCTTATCGCCGACGTGAATTTCGACATGAGCTTCAGCTTCATTTACTCCGCGCGTCCCGGCACGCCTGCCGCTGATATGGTGGATGATGTCAGCGAAGAAGAGAAAAAACAGCGGCTCTATATCTTGCAGGAACGTATCACCCAACAGGCCATGCAGTACAGCCGCCGCATGAAGGGTACGGTACAGCGTATTCTGGTGGAAGGCCCCTCGCGCAAAAACGTGATGGAGCTATCCGGCCGCACTGAAAACAATCGGGTGGTCAATTTTGAAGGCGCGCCCTCCATAATTGGCAAATTCGTCGATGTAGAGATCGTCGACGTGTACCCTAATTCCCTGCGCGGCGTCTTGCTGCGCACCGAAGATCAGATGGCATTGCGCAGCCATGAAAGCCCGGCATCGGTCATTGCCCGCACCCGTAAAGAGAACGAACTGGACGTGGGCATGTACCAGCCGTGACCTCCCTGCCTGCCAGCTTTCCGGAGCGACTTATCGCTCCGCCGCCATGCGGCTCACCTGCTTGCATTGCACTAATTGTGCCTCAATATACATATAATGGTCTTTGCCCTTGACGCGTGGGCGGGGATGCTTCATTTATTAATCCTGGGCCTTCGCTGCCGGCCCTGCCGGCGCACGACCCGGGGTTCACCTTGCAAGGGCTTGAGAGGCCGAGAGAACATATTTGAACGTCAAAACCAAAGAAATCATGCTGGACCCCGCAGACAACAACCGTCTGTTGAGCCTCTGTGGGCCATTTGATGACAATATCAAGCAACTTGAGCGCCGGTTGGGCATTGAGATCAATCGGCGTGACAATACCTTTAAGCTGGTGGGTAAACCGCTGTGCGTTGACGCCGCCGCGTCGATTCTTACCTCGCTGTACGTCGACACGGCGCCGCTGCGCGGCGTTATCGCCGATATCGAGCCGGAACAAATCCATCTAACCATTAAACAGAGCCGGGGGCTGGAGCAAACAGCGGGGAGCGTGCCCGATTATGGCCGCGCGGTGAATATACAAACCAAGCGCGGCATCATCAAACCGCGCACGCTTAATCAGGCGCAATACATCGCCCACATTCTCGGCCATGACATCACCTTTGGCGTCGGCCCGGCCGGGACCGGCAAAACCTATCTGGCGGTGGCGCCCGCGGTAGACGCGCTGGAGCGCCAGGAAATTCGCCGTATTTTTCTGACCCGCCCGGCGGTGGAAGTCGGTGAGAAACCGGGTTTTCTGCCCAGCGATCTCAGCCAGAAGGTCGACCCCTACCTGCGCCCGCTTTACGGCGCCCCCTTTGAAATGCTAGGCTTTGAGCGGGTGGAAAAACTGATTGGGCGCAATATCATTGAGGTCGCGCCGCTGGCCTATATGCGCGGACGAACTCCGAACGATGCGTTCATTATTCTTAACGAAAGCCAGAACACCACCATCAAACAGATGAAGATGTTCCTGACCCGCATCGGCTTCAATTCTAAAGCGGTCATCACCGGTAACGTCACTCAGATAGACCTGCCGCACAATCAGAAATCAGGGTTGCACCACGCGGTGGAAGTGCTGGCGGAAGTGGAAGAAATCAGTTTCAATTTCTTCCATAGCGAAGACGTGGTACGCCACCCGGTAGTGGCGCGGGTTGTCAATGCCTATGAAGCCTAGGAAACCGCCGATCAAAAACGCAAAGAACACCTCGCCGCCGAGCGCAAACGCGAGGCCCTGGCACAGAACAACGGCGCCGCTCCGGCCGGGCACGGTTCGTCATCCTCCAGGGAGTCTGATGCATGACCGACGTGATACTTGACCTGCAGCTGGCCTGCGATGAAGCGCGCGGCCTGCCCGCCGAGGCGGATTTCATGCGCTGGCTGCAGGGCGTGCTGCCGCTGTTTCGCGACTGCGCGGAGGTCACCGTTCGCCTGGTGGACGAAGCGGAAAGCCATGAACTGAATATGACCTACCGCGGCAAAGATCGGCCCACCAACGTGCTTTCCTTTCCCTTTGAGGCGCCACCGGAAGTGGAACTGCCGCTGCTGGGGGATTTGGTCATCTGCCGTCAGGTAGTGGAACACGAAGCGCAGCAGCAGGAAAAGGCGCTGGAGGTCCATTGGGCGCATATGGTTGTTCACGGTTCGCTGCATCTGTTAGGATATGATCATCTCCAGGATGAGGAAGCCCTGGAGATGGAATCGTTGGAAACCAAGATAATGCAAAAGCTTGGTTACCCGGATCTGTAGTGGCACACTGAATTTAGCCACCTGAACAGAAGTGATATGCTCACCTCAGAACAACACGGGTGCACCAATGAAAAGAAGAAACTTTAGTCCTGAATTTAAACGCGAATCCGCTCAACTGGTTGTCGACCAAAATTACACCGCCGCGCCAGCAGCAAAAGCCATAAACGTGGGCCATTTCTACGATGACGAAATGGGTAAAACAACTGCGTGATGAGCGACAGGGGAAAACGCCAAAAGCCCCTCCCATAACCCCGGAACAAATCGAAATACGTGAGCTCAAGAAGAAGCTACAACGCATTGAAATGGAAAACGAAATATTAAAAAAGGCTACAGCGCTCTTGATGTGAGACTCCCTGAACAGTTCTCATCAATCGGGAAACTCAGAGCGCATTATCCTGTGGCCACACTCTGTCACGTGTTCAGGGTTCATCGCAGCAGTTACAAATACTGGAAAAGTCGTCCTGACAAACCAGACGGCAGGCGAACGGTATTGCACAGTCAGGTTTATGAACTGCACAATATCAGTTATGGTGCAGCTGGCGCGAGAAGTATCGCCACCATGGCAACCCAGAGAGGCTTCCGGATGGGGCGCTGGAGAAGCAGGCAGGCCCATGAAAGAGCTAGGGCTGGTCAGTTGTCAGTAGCCGACGCACAGGTATTAAGCGTGGCGGTTAGGAGCATGTTGCGATCCCGAATTATCTTGAGCGCTAGTTCGCTGTAACGGAGCCAAACCAGGTATGGTGCGGCGATGTGACGTATATCTGGACCGGGAAACGCTGGGCATACCTTGCGGTTGTTCTTGCATCTGTTCGCGAGGAAACCGGTGGGCTGGGCTATGTCGTTTTCCCCGAACAGCAGACTGACCATCAAAGCACTGGAAATGGCATGGGAAACGCGTGGTAAACCAGCCGGAGTGATGTTCCACAGCGATCAGGGTAGCCACTATACAAGCAGGCAGTTCCGACAGTTGCTGTGGCGTTACCGGATCAAACAAAGCATGAGTCGGCGTGGTAACTGTTGGGATAACAGTCCGATGGAGCGCTTCTTCAGAAGTCTGAAGAACAAGTGGATACCGGTAACGGGCTACATAGGCTTCAGCGAAGCCGCTCATGAAATTACCGACTATATCGTGGGATATTACAGCGCACTCAGGCCGCATGAATATAACGGTGGGTTGGCACCAAACGAATCAGAAAATAGATACTGGAAAAACGCTAACGCGGTGGCCAGTTTTAGTTGAGCACTACAATCCGTATCTTGCGGGAAAAGAGGCGTAATGCCCCCCATAATCATTAGAGAGTGAAACTAACTAAACGCTATGAGCGACGACCATTCGCAGAGCAACGATAGCTCCAGTCCCAAGAAGGGCTTTTTTACCCTGATGCTAAATCAGCTGTTTCACGGCGAACCAAAAAACCGTGACGATTTTCTCGAACTTATCAGGGATTCCGAACAGAACGAGCTTATCGACCCCAATACCCGCGATATGCTGGAAGGCGTCATGGACATCGCCGAACAGCGGGTACGGGATATCATGATCCCCCGCTCGCAGATCATTACGCTGATGAAAAACCAATCGCTGCAGGAGTGCCTCGACGTCATCGTCGAATCGGCCCATTCCCGTTTCCCGGTTATCAGCGAAGATAAGGATTATGTGGAAGGGATTCTGCTGTCCAAGGACTTGTTGCCGTTCATGCTCAGCCACGACGAACCCTTCAGCATCAAGAAGATTCTGCGTCCGGCGGTCGTGGTGCCGGAAAGCAAGCGGGTCGACCGTATGCTGAAGGAGTTCCGCTCCCAGCGCTACCATATGGCCATCGTCATCGATGAATTCGGCGGCGTGTCCGGTCTGGTGACCATTGAAGATATCCTGGAACTTATCGTCGGCGAAATCGAGGATGAGTACGACGATGAAAAAGATCGGGATATTCGCCAGTTGAACCGCTACACCTTCACCGTTCGCGCCCTGACGCCCATTGAAGATTTCAACGAAGTCTTCAATACGCATTTCAGCGATGAGGAAGTGGATACCATCGGCGGCCTGGTCATGCAGGCCTTTGGCCATTTGCCGGCGCGCGCTGAGGGCATCGATATCGACGGCTACAACTTTAAAGTGGCGATGGCCGACAGCCGACGCATTATTCAGGTACACGTCAAAATCCCTGAGAACTCACCGCAACCCATCATGGAAGATTAATTCCCCCATGGCCATCGCCTCACTGTTTGCACGCCAGCGGCTCCGCGCGCTGCTGGCTCTCGTTACCGGCGCCTGCGGTACCCTGGCATTTTCCCCCTACGATTTCTGGCCTGCGGCTATGGTTTCGCTGGGCGGCCTGCTGGCGGTCACCCTCAACCGCAGCGCCCGGCAAGCCGGCTGGCTGGGCTTTGTCTGGGGCTTCGGCCTGTTCGGCACCGGCGTCAATTGGGTCTATGTCAGCATCGCGCAGTTCGGCGGCCTCCCCGGCCCGGCTAATGTGGCGCTGGTGGTGGTGCTCGCCGCCTATCTGGCGCTTTATCCTCTGCTGTTTGCCGCCCTGCTGGCGCGGCGGTGGCCGCGCACCAGCCTGTGGCGGTTGGCGCTCGGCGCGCCGGTGCTGTGGTCGGTCACCGAATTTTTACGCAGTTGGGTGCTGACCGGCTTTCCCTGGCTGGAATTCGGCTACAGCCAGATAGACGGCCCGTTAAAAGGCACTGCGCCGCTGTTCGGCGTACAGGCGATCACGTTCATGCTGGTGGTGATAAGCGGGCTGGCCGTTTATGCGCTGGCCCAGCGGCGACCGTTGCCGGCTGTCGCCGCGTTGGCCCTGCTGCTGCTGCCCTGGCTGCTGCGTTCGCTGCATTGGTATCAGCCTCAGCCGGAGCGGGCCATTAACGTCGCGCTGGTGCAAGGCAACATTGCCCAGTCGATGAAATGGGAGGCGAGCCAGGTGGCGCCGACGCTGGATATTTACCTGCAGCGTACCCTGCCGGCTCTTGGCAAGGCGCAGATGGTTATCTGGCCGGAATCGGCTATACCCGACGATGAGATTGCCCAAAACGCCTTCCTGACCCGGTTTGATGAACAGCTACGCCAGGGACATACCCGGTTGATCACCGGCATCATCGACGCGCGGCCTACCCCTCACGGCTACGATTATTACAACAGCATTATCGTATTGGGCGAATCCACACCCTACCGGTATCCCTCTAAGGATCGCTACAACAAGCATCATCTGGTGCCCTTTGGCGAGACGGTACCGTTGGCAAGTCTGCTGCAGCCGCTGGCGCCGCTGTTCAATCTGCCGATGTCGTCGCTCAGTCAGGGACGTTATTTGCAGCCGCAGCTGCAGGTGACTGGTATGAAGCTCACCGCCACCGTCTGCTACGAGATTATCCTGGGCGGTCAGGTGCGGGATAATTTCCGCTCCGATACCGACTTCCTGCTGACAGTGTCAAACGATGCCTGGTTCGGGCATTCTATTGGCCCGTGGCAGCACTTCCAGATGGCGCGTATGCGTTCGCTGGAGCTGGGGCGGCCGCTGCTGCGCAGCACCAATAACGGTATCACCGCGGTCATCGACGCCGACGGGAAGCCACAGGCGCAATTGCCGCAATTTACCCGCGACGTGCTCAACGTTCGCGTGACCCCGACGCAGGGAATGACGCCCTACGCCCGTGCCGGCTCCTGGCCGCTATGGATTGTTACGCTGCTGGCCGGATTTACCGCGCTGGTTTTTGGTCGCTTCCGAGGAAGCGCCTGAGGAAATGGCATGCTGCTTGATGAACGCTATGTGCTAAAAAACAGCGCGTAATTGCGCGACTATTACGCCGCCCCCCATCCTGGCGTGCTGCATAAACAAATCGACCATGTGGATGACTATGCGCGCTAGCTTATCGCTCTGTCGCCCTGCATGAAGGGGCGCAATAGCAAAAACCACCGAGGACACGCGGAGAGGCCCGCGTGCCTTTGCCGCTGCGCCGAGACTTGCCACGCGCCCGCCGGCGGTGGCCCCGTTACGCTGTCTCCGCCGCACCGGATATGCGTCGGCGTCCATTTGCCCGTCTCTGAATTTTCCTCCTCCTTCTATCCCTCGTGCCCTTCGCCTTTAGCCTTTAGCCTTTAGCCTTTAGCCTTTAGCCTTTAGCCTTTAGCCTTTAGCCTTTAGCCTTTAGCCTTTAGCCTTTAGCCCATTATCCATCCATTCTTTAGACTCTTGGTCCTCTCGTTTTTCATTCCCTTGCTCTGTCAGCATATACATCGCTTTTGTCTCATAAGGGAGCTTTTTGCGCCTTCAGACTCTGCTGCGCTGCCTGCAGAACAACGTTGATACTCGGTTGATAGGCTGCTCCATAGCGGGGCAATAGTTTTACCTAGTATAAATATTGCTGCCAATAATATGTTGAGCATAGCGAGTCGGCGTCACGTGACAAGGGCGCGAACCAGCGTTCTATCGCGGTGCAGGTCGCGCACTGGAAACGAGCAAAACACCATTGTGTGCCGCATTTTAGTGCGCAGCAATTTTCAAAACTTCAACATTTTAATGTCAGTTTATTTACATTAGGCTATTTTAGCGGTAATTGTTTTGACAAATCCGTTTCAAAAGCGGGTCTTACCTCAGGCCGGCTTGCCGTTACAGGGCCGCCGGACGCTGATAGGTTTGATACCGTAATCACAGCAAAGGAACAGGAAGATGCACATGCGCAAATTGGCGTTATCGTTAGTGATGATCGGCATTGCCGCCAGTCAGGCTCATGCCGAAGAGTTAACGGGCACGCCGAAAAAAATCAAAGACAACGGCGTCATCGTGGTAGGTCACCGCGAATCGTCCGTTCCTTTCTCCTATTATGACAACCAGCAGAAAGTGGTGGGCTATTCGCAAAATTACTCCAACGCCATCGTTGACGCCGTGAAAAAAAATCGACGCGCCAAATCTGCATCTGCCCATTACGTCTTCCAATCCCATCCCGCTGCTGCAAAACGACACCTATGATTCTGAATGCGGCTCCACCACCAACAATCTGGAACGTCAGAAACAGGTGGACTTCTTTGATACGCTGTTCATTATCGGCACCCGCCTGGCGGTGAAAAAAGGCGGGCCGATCAAGGACTTTAGCGATTTGGCCGGCAAGACCGTCGTCGTCACCGCCGGAACCACGTCGGAAGTGTTGCTCAACAAGCTCAATGATAAGGAGCAGATGAAAATGCGCATCATCAGCACCAAAGATCACGGCGACTCTTTCCGCACTCTGGAAAGAGGCCGCGCGGTGGCCTTCATGATGGATGACGCGCTGTTAACCGGCGAACGCGCCAAATCGCGCAAACCCGATCAGTGAAATATTGTCGGTACGCCGCAGTCGAAAGAAGCCTATGGCTGCATGCTGCGCAAAAACGACGCCCAGTTCAAGACCCTTATGGATGACACTATCGCTCATATTCAAACGTCCGGCGAAGCAAAAAAATGGTACGACAAGTGGTTCAAACAACCGATCCCACCAAAGGATCTGAACATGAACTTTGCCATGTCGGACGATATGCAAGCCCTGTTCAAATCCCCCAATGATAAAGCCGTAAACTAATAACGATAGGCGGGCAATCCCGCCCTCTTAATTGCTTGCTGACTAAAGGGCCCGGACAGACAGACGCGCCAAGGCCGTTCCCCGAAGCGCGGGAATACGGGGCCATTCATCAATCTTCAGGGTAGCGCTTGCTACCCTTTTTTACCGGATTTTCTTATGTCAATAAATTGGAACTTAGAAATTTTTTTTGAGGCTGCCCCGTTCGGCAACACCACCTATTTGGGCTGGCTATGGTCAGGCTTTCAGGTCACCATTGCCGTGTCGTTCTGCGCCTGGATAATTGCTTTCGTCGTCGGCTCGCTGTTCGGCATTCTGCGCACCCTGCCTAACCGCTTTCTGGCGGAGATCGGGACCTGTTATGTGGAGCTGTTCCGTAATATTCCTCTGATAGTGCAGCTGTTTATTTGGTATCTGGTGATGCCGGAACTGCTGCCGGCCTCCATCGGCACCTGGTTTAAAGCCAAGCTGGACCCCACTATTCAGTTCTTCGTTTCCTCAATGCTATGCCTGGGCTTGTTCACCGCCACGCGCCTTTGCGAGCAGGTGCGTTCCGGCATTCAGTCGCTACTCGCGATGGGACTCACGCTGGGACAGCCCTACCACCATGTCCTGCTGCCCAATGCCTATTGAATTATCGTCCCGCCGATGACCTCGGAAATGCTCAACCTGGTAAAAAACTCGTCGGTCGCCTCGACGATCGATCTGCTGGAAATGGCGGCGCAGGCCAGCAAACTGCTGGATTATTCCGCCCATGCCTATGAGTCTTTTACCGCAATTACCCTGGGCTATCTGCTTATCAACGCCGTGATTATGCTGATAATGCATTTTGTCGAAAGAAAAGTGCGCCTGCCGGGCAATCTGGGGAGCAAATAATGTACGAATTCGACTGGAGTTCTACTTTGCCCAGCCTGCCTTATATGTTACAGGGCATGGCCGCAACGCTGAAAATTACCTTTATCGCGGTCGTCGTTGGAATCATCTGGGGCACCCTGCTGGCCGTAATGCGTCTGTCGCCTGTCAAACCTATTAGCGCCTTTGCCAAAATATACGTCAACCTATTCCGTTCAGTGCCGCTATTGATGGTGCTGTTATCGTTTTATCTGGTGGTGCCGAGCCTTCTGCAAAAGGGACTGGGGGTGTCATCGCAAACCGATATCCGGCTCATTTCCGCCATGATCACGTTTTCGCTGTTCGAGGCGGCCTATTATTCGGAAATCATTCGCGCCGGTATCGTCAGTATCGCTCGCGGTCAATCTTCCGCCGCGCTGGCGCTGGGCATGACGCACTGGCAATCCATGCAATTGGTGATTCTGCCGCAGGCGTTTCACGCGATGGTGCCGCTGCTGCTAACGCAGGGTATTGTGCTGTCTCAGGATACCTCGCAGGTTTACGTATTGAGCCTGGCCGATTTCTTCCGTACCGCTTCCTCTATCGGCGAGCGTGACGGCACGCAGGTGGAAATGGTGCTGTTCGCCGGTTTGATTTATTTTGTCATCAGCCTGAGCGCGTCGACGCTGGTGAACTATTTGAAAAAAAGACGGTTAGATGATTTCCCTGAAAAATATTTCCAAGTGGTATGGTCACTTTCAGGTGCTGACCGACTGCTCAACCGAGGTCAATAAAGGCGAAGTGGTCGTGGTGTGCGGCCCTTCCGGCTCCGGGAAATCGCCGCTTATTAAAACCGTTAACGGCCTTGAACCCATTCAGGAAGGAGAAATCCTCGTCAACGGCATCAGCGTTAGCGACAAACATACTAATCTGGCGCAGTTGCGCAGCAAGGTGGGCATGGTGTTCCAGCATTTTGAGCTGTTTCCCCATCTGTCGATCATCGATAACTTGACGCTGGCGCAGGTGAAGGTTTTGAAACGCGACAAAGGCGCGGCGCGTACCAAAGGGCAAGCCCTGCTGGAGCGAGTGGGTCTGGCGGCGCACGCCAGCAAATTCCCGGGTCAGCTGTCCGGCGGCCAGCGGCAGCGCGTGGCGATCGCCCGGACGCTATGCATGGATCCGGTGGCAATGCTGTTCGACGAACCCACCTCCGCGCTGGATCCGGAAATGATAAACTAAGTGCTGGATGTCATGGTGGAACTGGCCCAGGAGGGGATGACAATGATGGTGGTCACCCATGAAATGGGCTTTGCGCGTAAAGTGGCTAACCGGGTTATTTTCATGGATGAAGGCCGCATTATCGAAGACACGCCGAAAGAGGCGTTTTTTGCCCATCCCCAGTCGGACCGCGCCCGCGATTTCCTGGTGAAAATCCTGCATTAATCGCCCACCGCACGGCTGGGGGCTGAGTTCCTTGCCCTACGGCGCCCTCTTACGCTTCCCTGCGCGCCGCTCGGCCGAAGCGGTGGCGTCGTCTTCATTATTTTAGTTGAAACCGGTCTGCATGCCCGTCGTCGCCCCTCACGCAAGGCGGATTTGCCACGCCCGCCGCGAATATCGGCAGAAAAACGGCCCAGCCGGGCGCTGGGTATTGTTGCCACTATCGCTTATCAACTATGCTAAGCGGATCCTAGCATTATGCTTCATACGCTCCCTGCGCGAGCATCGCCGTATTTCACATAAGGACCACTGGCTGCCATGCAAGAGCTTTATCGCCCGGAAGAGATAGAATCCACCATCCAGCAACACTGGCATGAAAACGATACGTTCAAGGTTACCGAAGACCCCGGCAAGGAAAAGTACTACTGCCTCTCAATGCTGCCCTATCCTTCCGGCCGCCTACACATGGGGCATGTCCGCAACTACACCATCGGCGATGTGATAGCCCGCTATCAGCGCATGCTGGGCAAAAACGTCCTGCAGCCTATCGGCTGGGATGCGTTCGGCCTGCCCGCCGAAGGGGCCGCGGTGAAAAACAACGCCGCGCCGGCGCCCTGGACCTACGCCAATATCGATTACATGAAGAACCAGCTGAAACTGCTGGGCTTCGGCTACGACTGGAGCCGTGAAGTCACCACCTGCCGCCCGGACTATTACCGCTGGGAGCAGTGGTTTTTCACCCGCCTGTATGAAAAGGGGCTTGTGTATAAAAAGACCTCCGCCGTCAATTGGTGCCCGCAAGATCAGACGGTGCTGGCCAATGAACAGGTCATCGACGGCTGCTGCTGGCGCTGTGACACCAAGGTCGAGCGCAAGGAAATACCGCAGTGGTTCGTGAAAATTACCGCCTACGCCGACCAGCTCTTGTACGATTTGGACAAGCTGGAGAGCTGGCCCGAGCAGGTGAAAACCATGCAGCGCAACTGGATCGGCCGCTCGGAAGGGGGGGAAATCACGTTCCAGGTCGCAGATAGCGAAGAAACGCTGACGGTCTACACCACGCGCCCGGATACCTTTATGGGCACAACCTATGTCGCGGTAGCGGCGGGTCATCCCCTTTCGTTGCAGGCGGCGGCGTCCAATCCAGCCCTGGCCGACTTTATTCAGGAGCACCGTACCACCAAAGTGGCGGAAGCGGACATGGCCACGATGGAGAAAAAGGGCATGGCCACCGGCCTGCATGCGGTGCATCCGCTGACCGGCGAGATGCTGCCGGTCTGGGTCGCCAACTTTGTGTTGATGGATTATGGCACGGGTGCGGTCATGGCGGTGCCGGGACATGACCAGCGCGATTTTGAGTTCGCCC
Source organism: Sodalis sp. (in: enterobacteria) (assembly GCF_051710625.1). Taxonomy (GTDB): domain Bacteria; phylum Pseudomonadota; class Gammaproteobacteria; order Enterobacterales; family Enterobacteriaceae; genus JBPESN01. The sequence continues at coordinate 23,761 of NZ_JBPESN010000029.1, forward strand.
GCAAATATGACTTGCCGGTGAAACCGGTTATCCGCAATGCCGACGGTAGCGAGCCGGATCTCAGCGTTCAGGCGATGACCGAAAAGGGCGTTCTGTTCAATTCCGGTGAATTTGATGGTCTGGACTTCCAGGCGGGCTTTAACGCCGTCGCCGATGCGCTGGTGGCGCAGGGCGTCGGCGAGCGCAAGGTGAACTATCGCCTGCGCGATTGGGGGGTTTCCCGCCAGCGCTACTGGGGCGTGCCGATTCCGATGATGACGCTTGAAGACGGTACCGTCGTGCCGACGCCGGAAGATCAGCTGCCGGTGGTCCTGCCGGAAGACGTGGTGATGGACGGGATTTCCAGCCCGCTGAAAGCCAATCCGGACTGGGCGAAAACCACCTACCACGGTCAGCCCGCGCTGCATGAAACCGATACCTTTGATACCTTCATGGAATCTTCCTGGTATTACGCACGCTATACGTGCCCGGATTATGACCGCGGCATGCTCGATCCGGCCGCCGCCAACTATTGGCTGCCGGTGGATCAGTACATCGGCGGCATTGAACATGCGATCATGCATCTCATGTATTTCCGTTTCTATCACAAGCTGCTGCGCGACGCGGGTCTGGTCACCTCCGACGAGCCGGCCAGGCGTTTGCTGTGCCAGGGGATGGTGCTGGGCGACGCCTTCTACTATCTGACCGCCAGCGGCGAGCGCGTCTGGGTGTCGGCGGTGGATGTCAGCGTGGAACGGGATGAGAAAGGCCGCATCCTGAAAGCGACCGATGCTAGCGGCCGCGAGCTGGTGTACGCCGGCATGAGTAAAATGTCGAAATCGAAAAATAACGGTATCGACCCGCAGGAAATGGTAGAGAAATACGGCGCCGACACCGTGCGCCTGTTTATGATGTTTGCCTCACCGGCGGAAATGACGCTCGAATGGCAGGAATCTGGTGTGGAAGGGGCCAACCGGTTCCTGAAACGCGTTTGGAAACTGGCCTATCAGCATACCCAGCAGGGTCCAGCGGGCGCACTGGATATCGCCGCCCTGAACGACAAACAAAAGGCGCTGCACCGCGAGGTGCATAAAACCATCGCCAAAGTCACCGATGATATCGGCCGCCGTCAGACGTTCAACACCGCCATCGCCGCCATTATGGAACTAATGAACAAGCTGGCGAGCGCGCCGCAGCAGACCGGACAGGATCGCGCTCTGCTGCAGGAGGCGCTGGTAGCGGTTGTACGGATGCTTTATCCTTTCACCCCACATGCCTGCTTTACGCTCTGGCGGGCGCTGGGCGGCGAAGGGGACATCGATAATGCGCCGTGGCCGATCGCAGACGAGGCCGCCATGGTGGAAGACGCCAAGCTAATAATCATTCAGGTCAACGGCAAGCTGCGCGGCAGGATTACCGTGCCCGCAGATGCGGACGAAGCTCTGGTGCGTGAACGCGCCTCCCAGGAACATCTGGTGGCGAAGCATCTTGAAGGGACCACGGTGCGCAAGGTGATTTATGTACCGGGTAAGCTGCTTAACCTGATTGTGGGTTAACAGAAGGAGGCGTTGTGCGATATTGGACTTTAACACTGGTACTGGGCTTGGCGGTGACGATAACCGCCGGCTGTGGTTATCACCTGCGCGGCACCACAGCCCAGGTGCCGACCGAAATGAAAACCATGACCCTGAACAATTATGATCCTTACGGACCGCTCACCCGCGCCGTGCGGGCGGAACTGCGTCTGAACGATGTAACGCTGATTGACGACGCCCAGGACAAAAACAATACGCTGCCGTCGCTGCGTATTGTCAATTCGTCGGAAAATCAGGTCACCGCCTCGGTGTTTCAGGACGGTAAAACCGCCGAATACCAGATGACGCTGAGCGTACATGCGCAGGTCCTGATGCCCGGCAAAGATTACTATCCTATCGACGTCAAGGTTTATCGCTCGTTCTTCGATAACCCGCTGACTGCGCTGGCGAAGGATGCCGAAGGGGATATCATTCGCCAGGAGATGCGCCAGCAGGCCGCGCAGCAGCTGGTCCGCAAGCTGCTGACGGTGCATGCCGCGGAAGAGACGGATAAGGCGCTGGACGCAAAACTGAAACAGCAGCAGCCACCGCAGCCGGTGGCGCCGGCCTCCTGATGACTCTGCGTCTGGTGAAGCGGCGGTCAGTGTCATGATCCGGCTGTATGCCGAGCAGTTGGCTGCGCAAATGCATGAAGCATTGCGCCCATGTTATCTGTTGTTTGGCAACGACCCGCTGCTGCTACAGGAAAGCCAGGATCGCATTCGCGACCGGGCACAGGCGCAGCAATTCGACGAGCATTTCAGCGTCACGCTGGACGCCGCCACCGATTGGGATGCGATTTTCAGTCTGTGCCAGGCGCGCAGCCTGTTCGCCAGTTGGCAAACGCTGCTGCTTGTCCTGCCGGACGGCGGCATTGATGCCACCATAGCGGAAAAAATGCTCCAGCTGGCGTCGCTGTTACATGACGGTGTGCTCTTGATCCTACGCGGCAGCAAGCTGACCCGCGCCACGGAAAACGACGCCTGGTTCAAGGCACTGAGTCAAAACGCGGTGCTGGTGAGCTGCGCCACGCCGGAGCAGGCGCAGCTGCCGTGCTGGGTGGCAAAGCGTGCCGCGAGTATGAAGCTGACGCTGGATGACGCCGCCTGCCAGCTATTGTGTTATTGCTACGAGGGCAACCTGCTGGCGCTGGCCCAGGCGCTGGAGCGCTTGTCGCTGCTTTATCCTGACGGCAGTCTGACGCTGCCGCGGGTCGAAGCGGCGGTGAACGACGCCGCACACTTCACGCCGTTTCACTGGGTCGACGCCGCGCTGGCGGGCAAAAGCAAACGCGCCGCGCATATTCTGCGGCAGTTGCGGCTAGAGGCCGCGGAGCCGGTCATCCTATTGCGCAGCATCCAGCGCGAAGTCCTGCTGCTGCTGACGCTCAAACGGCAAACGGCCGCAGCGCCGCTGCGTACTCTGTTCGACCGCCACAAGGTCTGGCAGAACCGCCGGCCGCTGCTGACGCAGGCCATAGGGCGGCTTACTCTGGCGCAGTTGCGCGATACAGTGGTACTGATGACGAAAATCGAACTGGCGCTCAAACAGGATTATAGCTACCCCGTGTGGTCCGATCTGAACGCCCTCGCGTTATTGTTGTGTGGCAAATCGCTGCCCACGGTAATGTTTGATGTCTGAACGCGCGCTCACCGCCTTTTACGGCGGCACCTTCGACCCTATCCATTACGGCCACCTGCGGTCGGTCATCGCGCTGGCGCGCCTTGTCAACCTGCAGCGGGTGATCCTGCTGCCGAACAATGTCCCGCCGCATCGGCCGCAGCCGGTGGCGTCTGCGCAGCAGCGGCTGGCGATGGCGCGGCTGGCGATTGCCGAATTGCCCGATCCCCTGTTTACTCTTGATGAGCGCGAACTCCAGCGCCCGACGCCTTCTTATACGGTAGACACGTTTAGAGCGCTACGCCGCGAGTATGGCCCGGACGCGCCGCTGGCCTTCATTATCGGGCAGGATTCGCTGCTGACGCTACCGCAATGGCACCGCGGCCTGAAATTGCCGACGTTATGCCATCTGTTGGTGTGCGCCCGCCCCGGTTATGATGACGGGCTGGCCGATGAGCGTGACAATCGCTGGCTCATCCGCTGGCTGACCCGCGATCTGCAGGCGCTGCACCGGCAACCGGCGAGGCTTATCTATTGCGCGGCCACGCCGCAACTGGCCATCTCCGCCAGCAACATCCGCGCGCGCTATCGAGAAGGCCGCGCCTGCGACGGCCTGCTCCCTCCCTCGGTGCAAGGTTATATTGACGCACAGGGCTTATACCTCTAGTGTGCGCGCTATGCTATGCGCCTTATCTTCGCCTCTAACGATGCAAAATATTCTGGACTAATTTGCAGACAATTCCGGACTCCCTTAACCCCTAAAAAATGGCTATTTTGGACAGTCCAGAATTGTGTAGCGGCACACTGAATTTGGCCACCTGAACAGAGGTGATATGCTCACCTCAGAACAACACGGGTGCACCAATGAAAAGAAAAAATTTTAGTCCTGAATTCAAACGCGAATCCGCTCAACTGGTTGTCGACC
>NZ_JBPESN010000030.1:0-27739 GCF_051710625.1 Sodalis sp. (in: enterobacteria)
CGAAGCAGCTCATGAAATTACCGACTATATCGTGGGATATTACAGTGCACTCAGGCCGCATAAATATAATGGTGGGTTGCCACCAAACGAATCAGAAAATAGATTCTGGAAGAACGCTAACGCGGTGCCCAGTTTTAGTTGACCACTACACAGATAGACATTTTTGATAGTTTCCATCTAAGCAGATTTATGTTTCTCGCGATGGTAACGGCTAGGCCAAACTACTGTCGGGTTAACTCTAATAGCTTGAGCTATAGTTTGTTGATAACAATTAACTCTTCTATGGAAAACATTGCGAATTGAGTTTTCACGCAAACCGAGCTTCAGCTTTAGTGTGCGTAAGCTGAAGCCTTTCTTATCCAATGCCGTGATGATCGCTTTACTAGACCAGTCATGCCCCACATCAACGAACAAGCTGGTCATGTCTTGTCTCGGCAACTGCATTGTGTGATCTTCTAAAGTTTATCAAAGGCGATAATTAAATGTGATTATTATCTCGTATGAATATACGCGCATAAAAATCCAAAATCAACACATGTGTGCGGATTATTCGCACGATTTTTTCTAGTGCAGCCGGATAAGAGAAATCATAATGAATTCATCTGATTACGACTAAAAATCCGCGACGGGTACAAAAATCCGTGGACGGATTTTTACAGAGTCGGGAATAATCCGTTTTCCCGAGCGCCTGAAAGAAGCCATGGAAAAAGCTGGATCCCTTAGCAATAGCTTATTGGCCAAAAAATCCGGCATCTCTGAAGCCGTCATAAGGAAGTATTTAAAAGGAGAGTCCTACCCCACGCGTGAACACCTCTCTTTGCTTGCTAATGATTGTGATTGTACTATTAATTAGCTAGCTACAGGAAAAGAGAGTGGATACGGTGATCGCATGAATAGTGCGGAAAACATCGCACATTCGCATGATTCCGTTACGGGAGAATTCCTTTCGGTATTATCACGAGTAAGCCAGGAGCAGAGAGAGGAACTGCTTACCGTCATCCCCGCTAGGGGAATAGCATCACTTCTTAGCCTAAGTGATGATCTGAACATAAAAATCTTACAGCTTCCTCCTGAAGAAAAAGAGCGGCTAATGCGGCTCTATGACCAAATCAAAAAGGGGGCTAGTGAGGTTGGTGAAGTAGCATCAGAAGATAGCCTAGCAAGCGAACGCAGAAGGGCCGTTTAAAAAACTATAAATTCCTTGTTTATTTTTAGCAACATAATTTTTAATGAAATAATTTTTAAACGGCTTTCAAATTTATCCAAATTACAATCAATCCAGTCCAGAATCAGTAAAATCACTGTAAGCCGCGCTAGTAAAGGGCTTCCAGCTAATCCATCGTTCCCCTTGAGAGTCCAGAAATGCTTGCCACCCAACAAGCCAGCCTACCGCGGGATTATTACCAAACGACGACAATCGTGGATCGCGGCGATGCTTTTTTTGCTACCGGCTGGTTTATTCGCCATCAACTCGAGGCCAGCCGACGCCGCTACCACTGGTCGCAAATCATTGAAGATGCAGACAGCGTAGTGCGCCATACCTGGCAGTTGAAAAGCAAAAGTTCAGCAATCGTAGTGCTTAACGCGCGCGGGGAAGTGCAATGGGTGAAAGAAGGGCTGTTGCCGTTGGAGGAAGTGCGGCAGGCGGCAGGTTGTCGCGCTCATTCAGCGCCTGCTGCGCGAGCAAAACCACTAAGCGCGCGCGGCCTCAAGCCGGAGGGCAATCGCGCAGCGGGGGCACGGGGCCCTCCAGCCAACCGCGGCGGTGACACCGCGCTACGCCGGACTCAGAACAGCGACACCCTGAAGCCGGGATTGAGGAAAGACTCGCGCGGGGTGTAATCTAGCGGCCGTCCCTGCCAATCATTAACCTGGGCGCCGGCCGCCATCGCCACCGCGTGTCCCGCGGCGGTGTCCCAGACGCTGGTCGGCCCGAAACGGGGATAAAGCTGTGCGGAACCCTCGGCCACCAGACAGAACTTCAGCGAGGAACCCATCGTCACCGTCTGATGCTCACCTAAATGGGCCAGGTAATCCTGCAGCTCCGCATTGTTGCCGTGAGAACGGCTCACCACCACTAGCGGCGGACGCGCCTCTTTGACTTCGATCGTCTGTCGTTCGCCATTCTCGTCGATTCGCCAGACTTTGCCATCCGCGGCGGCATAAAGCCTATCGGTCACCGGGGCATAGACCACCCCCATCACGGGCTTACCCTCCTCGATTAACGCGATATTGACGGTAAATTCGCCGTTACCACGCAGGAACTCTTTGGTGCCGTCCAGGGGATCTACCAGCCAGAAACGGCGCCAGTGCTGACGAAGGGACCAGTTCGGCGGATCTTCTTCAGAAAGGAGGGGAGTATCCGGCGCCAGCGCCTGCAATCCGGCGGCAATGACCCGATGTGCGGCCAGATCGGCGGCGGTCACCGGCGAGTTATCTTGCTTCTGATCCAGCTCCAGCGGTTTGTCGCCGTTGTAGACCTGCATAATAGCCGCGCCGGCCTCGCGGGAAAGCGCGATGATGTGTTCAATCATGATACACCTCGAAGATGAGCCTTACGTAATCATAGTATTTTTTGCCCGGCGTGATAATGCTTCGACACACAACGGCGCAGAAGTTCAAATCGCCGCGCCGCCGAGAAGCCGCCAGCGCGCGTAAAGGGCAACACATCAGCTCAGCGCGCAGCAAGGCCAACTGATAAGCGCGCCGAGAACAGCTGGTCGGCGCGCTTATCAGGTTTACAGAATTTCCAGCAGTTCCACTTCAAAAATCAGCGCGCTGAAAGGCGGAATGGACGCGCCGGCGCCACGCTCGCCGTAGGCCAGTTTGTGGGGAATATACAACTCCCACCGGGAGCCCCGCCCGGCATTAACGTCAACGCTTCGATCCAACCGGCAATCACGCCGCTGACCGGGAATTCCGCCGCCTGGCCACGCTCAACCAAACTGTCGAATACGGTACCCGCCCAGCAGCCGGCCGGTGCGGTGTAAATGCACCTGCACGCGATCCTGCCGCTAGGGGATGGGACCCGCGCCTTTGCGTCAGCACTTTAAGCTGCAGGCCCGATTCGGTCAGATTGACCCCTTCCTTGCCGGCATTGTCCGCCAGGGATTTATTGCCTTCCACCGCCAGATGCTGCTGGCGCTCCTGACGTACCGCGTCGGCAAGTTCGTGGATGGTACGCGGCGCGCGATGAATCACGTCTACCGGCACCGCCGGGGCATTGCCTTCCAACGCATCGTGCAAGCCGGCCAACAGGGCATCGGGCAACAGGGCATCGGGAACAGGCCTTCCAAACCGGATTCCACCAGTTGCTGGCCTACCTGCAGGCCGATACCGTAGTTCGCCTGTGCTTCTACGCTATCTAAAGGAGGGTTGATCATAACTTTTCCTTGAAATCTTAAAAAGCGAAAGGCGTAGCATAACAGCGCGGGCGGTTGGGGTAAAATGCCGCGCGCAATTAGTATGACACCGCCCCTTAACCGCAAGACGCGGTATGAAATAGGCATGGAGCTTCATCCCGCGCCGCTCTATACTTCATCAGGTTACGGCAACAGTTTTGCAAGAGAGGTCATCATGGGCAGAATCGTGCCCAGGAAGAATACGTCCCCGGGCTTTTCGCTGCCGGGACTGGCCGACCCGCGGGAAAAATGGCAGCGCTGTTTCGGCCCCGATGATGACGTCAGCCGGGCGTCCGGCGAGGACGATAAGCGTACGCTACAACGAATTCCCGACGGACAGGATAGGTTCGCCATAGCCTCGAAGCAGGATGCATCCTACGCCCTGGCCATCGGCAGTGCCGTGGACAAGGATGAGCCGCAACCGACCTCCATCGGCAGCGCCGGCGCCGGGCGCCCTTCTTATCCGTGACGCTGTCGCAACGGCCGATAGGCAGGGCGCCGCGACCGGAGACGAGTCCTTCATCACGCCCCCCGGCAGCGGCGGTCATCGCCCTGACTATCTGGCAGGGGTTGCCGCCGCGGACGGACTCACCCCCCCCGCCACGCGCCACTCGGATGCGGCACAGCGCGGGAAGACGCTGTTGGCGACATTGCGGCATCTGCCGAACGATTTTAAATAGATGGACCCGCTGCCGCCCTTGCATCGTCGCTGGCTGCTGATTGTTGCCCTGATGGTCGCCATTGTTTTGCTTTGGCCCTATAGCCCGCAGACACCACCCGCGTCAACGATCCGTAACGACGCGCCGCCTGGGGCTGCAGTGCAGGCCAAGCTGGTGGACAATAGCGCCGTCGCCGACAGCACGGATAACCGCCACGTGCAAACCTACCGCCTCGCCGACGGCCAGACGTTGGCACAGCTGTTTCGCGCGCATAATTTGCCGGTGGCGGATGTTTTTGCCATGGCGCAGGTGGAGGTAGCGATAAACCGTTAAGCAGCCTGCAGGCCGGGCAGGAAGTGCGGATAGTCCAGAATGCGCAGGGTGTGGTAACGCTGCTGGAGATTGAAACCGGTGCCGCCGGTCCAGTACGTTTTTCGCTACAGCCCGACGGCAGCTACCAACGGCGCTAACCATGCCATCAGCAGCGCCGCTCCCTTCGCCATTGACGCCAGCAGTGCGATGGCTGGCGTCAATGGTCACGCTGACGCCGCCGCGGCCATCGGTATCATCGCGTCATCCTGATCGGGCCCGATCGGAAAAGCAAAACGCCGGCACAGGGCCGGCGTTTTAACCTCACATAATCGCGAGATTACGCTTCGGGAACAATCACCACATTCAGGCTGGCGAAAACTTCGCTGCGCACCTGGATGCTGACGTCGTGGTCCCCGGTCGTGCGCAGAACACCGTTCGGCAGACGCACTTCGCTTTTAACGACGTTGATGCCTGCAGCGGCGATCGCGTCGGCGATATCGCGGGTACCGATAGAGCCGAACAGTTTACCTTCGTTGCCTGCTTTAGACGGGATAGTGACGCTGCCCAGTTCATTGATTTTTGCAGCGCGTGCTTCAGCCGCAGCCTGGGTTTCCGCCAGTTTGGCTTCAAGCTCGGCGCGCCGCGCCTCGAAATATTCCACGTTTTTCTTGGTGGCCGGCACGGCTTTGCCCTGCGGCACTAGGTAGTTACGAGCGTAGCCCGCTTTAACGTTAACCTGTTCACCCAAATCGCCCAGGTTGGCGACTTTATCAAGCAGAATAACTTGCATTACCTCATCCTCTCAAAGACTTAGTGGACGATAACCGATAACCGATAACCGATAACCGATAACCGATTACTGATGACGATCAGTGTACGGCAACAGGGAAAGGTAGCGCGCACGCTTGATCGCGCGGGCCAGCTGACGTTGGTATTTGGCGCGAGTACCGGTAATACGGCTCGGAACAATTTTACCGCTTTCGGTGATATAGTTTTTCAGCGTAGCGATGTCTTTATAGTCGATCTCAACAACGCCTTCCGCGGTGAAACGGCAGAACTTGCGACGGCGGAAATAACGTGCCATGGGGCTAGTCTCCAGAATCTATCAAATCAATCTGCTCGGCATGCAGAACTATTTTGCTGAGGCCATTGCGCCCTTGATGGCAACTAATAAACCCCTGCACAGTAATCTGCGCGCCGACCGTTATACTGCGAGTAATATCGAGTGTTTGTTTTCCACTGACCACCACGGGGAGTCGGCACCATGCCTGGCGTGAAAAACCGGCTTCCTGCTGCACAGAACGGTGCTCAAGCACGAACTGGCAATGCGGAATACCTGACGACGGGCTGACCTTTCGAATAGGTGTCTTGCACACGGTGCCCGACAGCATCAGACGGTTCGCCGTCATCATCGATTACTCTTCAGAATCCCCAGAATCAGAGTCTTTGTTGGTTTCAGTGGCGAAATCTTCACGGCGCTCGCGGCGTTCGTCTTTCGCTTTAACCATCGGAGATGCTTCAGTCACCGCGTGCTTAACGCGCATGATCATGCTGCGGATAACGGCGTCATTGAAGCGGAAAGCTGTTTCCAGCTCGTCGATTACTTCCTGCGGCGCTTCTACGTTCAGCAGAACATAGTGGGCTTTGTGCAGTTTGTTGATCGGGTAAGCTAGCTGACGGCGGCCCCAGTCTTCCAGGCGGTGGATCTGGCCTTCAGCACCGGTAATCAGGGCGCTGTAGCGTTCAATCATGCCGGCAACCTGTTCGCTTTGGTCAGGATGAACCATAAAAACGATTTCGTAATAACGCATAGAATTGCTCCTTACGGATTATTCAGCCTCCTGTCAGGGTCACAACCGCGGCCCATGGAAGCAAGGAACATGATAAGTGTACGGTCGAAAAATGACGCCCAATTGTACTTATCCGGCCGGCCAAACACAAGGACCGCGGTGGATTACTTCCGCTATCGACGTCGAAGCGCCAGCGTTGCGGGCGTTAGGTTAACGTTGGCCATAGGACTTCAGGCTTTGGGCTTAAGGCTTCAGGCCTCAAGCAGCCGGTGCTTATAGCGCTTCGCGGAAAAAAGCCACGGTGGCCGCGAGCGCCCCCACGGTGATTTTATGACCAATGTCTGGCTCGGTTAAGATAGCACACCCGATGATGACCCTCCCGCGCGCGCGGCGCCTGATACAGCCGCACCCTCTCCGCCGGCGGCACCAGCGGATCCGCCTCACCGTGCCAAAGCAGCAACGACCGGTCATGCAGCTTATCCAGCCGCTGAAACACATCATAGTCCGCCAGTGCCCCCAGTGCGGTCATACCGGCCATCGAGGCGCCACAGACGCTGACGCGCCGGCCGTCAATCTGTCCGAGCTGGCAATAATGCGTATACAGCGCAGGTAATTCATCGATATTTTTGCGTAGAATACCCCAAAAATGCCGCAGGCGGCGTTGCTCATCGCCGTCAAAACGGGCACCATGCATAAGAGCATCCGGCAAGATCACACGGAACCCCGGCCTGCGCCAGCGCATAGCCGAAATAGTTATAGACCTCTTTGGACGAGGTGTAGCCATGGTAAAAGAACAGCGTCGGCCGCGGTGAAGCATAAGCGCCCGCCGGCAGCGCATGTATCACTTCGATGTAGCCGACGTACTCCTGATGCATCTCGACCATGGCCCCCCGTTCGCCGTCACACATACGCTACACCGTCCTGTCGCAGCAGCGACCGGTCATTACCATAATCACTGCAGACCGGTTTCGCTATACTTTAATCACCTATGCATTGCGGATATTTGGCTATGAAATGGCTTTCTACACTGATCCTCTTTTGCGGCCTGCCGTTAGCGGGATGCAGCGTGTTGAATGGCAAACCGATGTCGCCGCCGGTTCCGTAAGAACAAGCGGTCAAAATCAGCCGCAACAATATGGTGGGTTCGCTGACGCGGGCGGGCAAGGTCACAGTGGATGAACGCGGCAGCCCGATGGACGCTAAAAACGCCCTTCAGCGCCAGGCGGATGAACATCAGGCGCGCTACTACCAGATCCTGATGATCGATGAGACGGTGACCCCCGGCGTCTGGCACGCCGGGACGATTCTTTACCGCTAGCGTGCGCCAGCGGCCGCAGGGTTACTTCTGCCCCCGCTGCCGCACGGCTTCAAACAGGCATATCCCAGCGGCAACCGACACATTGAGTGACGAAACCGTACTGGCCATGGGGATGCTGATGAGCTCATCGCAGTGTTCGCGCGTCAGGCGTCGCATGCCTTCACCTTCCGCACCCATGACCAGCGCCAGCGGCCCGGTCAGTTTACTTTGATAAAGATAGTGGTCCGCTTCGCCGGCAGTGCCAACTATCCACACATTGTGCTCTTGCAGCAGACGCAGCGTGCGCGCCAGATTGGTCACGCGAATAAGCGGTACGGTTTCCGCAGCGCCGCTGGCCACTTTCTTGGCGGTAGCGTTAAGCGGCGCCGCGCGATCGCGCGGTACGATCACCGCATGCCCCCCGGCGGCGGCGGCACAGCGCAGGCACGCCCCCAGGTTATGCGGGTCGGTGACGCCATCAAGCACCAGCAGCAGCGGCGCGGCCTGCTGCGTCAGCAGCGGCGGCAGATCGTTCTCCTGGTATTGGCGCCCTGCCTGCAAACGGGCGACGATGCCTTGATGAACGGCACCTTCCGCCTTCTCATCCAGCCACTGGCGGCTTACTATCTGGATAACGATGCCCGCGTTCTCTAACTGCTGAAGCAGTGGCTGCAAACGGCGGTCGTCACGCCCTTTTAGCAGATATACATCCAGGAAACGCTGGGAATCATGCTCCAGCAGGGCCTGTACGGCATGAATACCGTAAATAATTTCGCTCATGATCGTCTTTCATCGTCAACGGGCCTGGCTGGCCCGTTTGGGTTATGCCAATTAATGGCGCTTGCCGACACTTGGCTTTCTGAATGACCGGACGCCGCGGCGGATTTCCTGCCGCGGCGCGGTTTACCGCCGACGGCTTTATTGCGTGATGCCCCGTCCTTGGACGGTTTATTACGGGGCGCTTCCTCAGAGGCCGGTTTAGCCGGCGCGGAAAAGGCGTGGTGGCCGCTCCTGCCACGTTTCGCTCCCCCCTGCGCCGGCGGGGCCGGCTGGCCGCCGGGGAGCGGCCGAGACGCGTTTTGTCCACCGCCGCGCCCGCCGCCCCCGTTTCCCGTCCCCGCCGCCGGCCGGAATGCACTATCAGGCTCGAAATTAGCGGGCTGTTTACCGCTACGGCGACGTCGTGAGGGTTTGCCCTCGTTGCCGCCTCGGGTCGCCTGCTGCTGACGCTGGCGCGCGGTTTTGCCTGCGCCTCGCGGCTGACGGCGGCTGGAAATCAAGGAAAAATCGATCTTGCGCTCGTCCATATGCACGGCTTCGACGCGGATCTCAACGGCATCGCTGAGCCGGTACACTCTACCGCCGGATTCCCCTATCAACCGCTGGCCGATGTTGTCATGACGATAGTAGTCATTGTCCAGCGACGAGACATGCACCAGACCATCGATAAACAGTTCATCAAGACGCACAAAAAAACCAAAGCTGGCCACGCTGGTAATAATACCGCTAAACACCTCACCAACATGATCCTGCATAAAGTCACACTTTAACCAATCCGCCACGTCGCGGGTCGTTTCATCGGCGCGACGCTCGCTCAGCGAACATTGCTGGCCCAGCCGCAACATTTCTTCCAGTTCGGAATGCCAACCGCCGGTTGGCGTGGCGCGGCCGTCAATCTCACCGTTTTGCTGGCCGAGAAGATATTTGATCGCCCTGTGCAGCGCCAGATCCGGATAACGGCGAATCGGCGAAGTAAAGTGGGCATAGGCCTGCAGGGCCAGTCCGAAGTGGCCGCGGTTTTCCGGATCGTAAATCGCCTGCTTCATCGATCGCAGCAGCATGGTTTGGAGCATTTCGTGATCCGGCTGGCCAGCGACCAGATTCATCATATCGGCATAATCCTTCGGTTCGGGTTTATCGCCGCCGCCGAGCGTCAGCCCCAGCTCGCCCAATACTGTGCGCAACGACGTAATGTGGTCATTGCTTGGCCTATCATGCACGCGATAAAGCGCCGGCTCTTTGTGCTTTTCAACAAAGCGCGCCGCGGCGATATTCGCCAGGATCATGCACTCTTCGATCAGTTTATGGGCATCATTACGCTTCACCGGCTCGATACGCTCGATGCGGCGTTCTGCATTGAAAATGAACTTGGCCTCTTCGGTTTCAAAAGAGATGCCGCCGCGCTGGACTCTGGCCTGCTCCAGCGTCTGATACATTTCATGCAGTTGCATTAGCGGCTTGACGAGCGGCGCGTACTGGGTGCGCAATTCCTGCTGCCCCTGCAGGATCTGCCAGACCTTGTTATAGGTCAGGCGCGCATGGGAGTTCATCACCGCTTCATAAAATTTATAGGATGAGAGGCGTCCCTGAGCAGAGATGGTCATCTCGCACACCATACACAGCCTGTTCACCTGTGGGTTTAACGAACACAGGCCGTTGGATAGCACCTCGGGAAGCATCGGGATCACCTGTGAAGGGAAATAAACTGAGGTGGCACGCCGGCTGGCCTCCTGATCAAGCGGCGTATGTGGGCGGACGTAATAGCTCACATCAGCAATCGCCACCCACAGTCGCCAGCCTCCGCTGCGTTTTTTCTCGCAGTAAACCGCGTCGTCAAAGTCACGCGCGTCCTCGCCGTCAATGGTCACCAGCGGCAGTGCGCGTAAATCGATACGCCCGCGCTTGGCTGCTTCCGGCACGTCTTCTTGCAAATCCGCGAGCTGCTGCTCGACTTCCGGCGGCCAGACATAGGGAATATCGTGCGTGCGCAACGCGATATCCACCGCCATACCGGTACCCATATTATCTCCGAGCACTTCCACCACTTTACCTATGGCTTTGGTACGCCGGGTCGGGCGCTGCGTCAACTCCACCACCGCCACGAACCCCATGCGGGCGCCCTGGGTTGCCTCCGGCGGAATCAGAATATCGAAACTGAGGCGGCTATCGTCCGGCACGACAAACGCGCTGCCGGCATCGGTGAAAAAACGGCCCACGATCTGGCTGGTTTTCGGCACCAGCACCCGCACAATGCGCGCCTCGCGGCGGCCTTTGCGGTCCGCGCCCTGGGGTTGCGCCATGACCACATCGCCATGAATGGCCATTTTCATCTGTTCGACGGACAAATAATAGTCATCCTTGCTGCCTTCGACGCGCAGGAAACCAAAGCCGTCGCGATGACCGATGACCGTACCGCGCAACAGATCCAGACGCTCCGGCAGCGCATAGCATTGGCGCCGGGTAAAAATCAATTGCCCGTCCCGCTCCATGGCGCGCAGGCGGCGGCGCAAACCTTCCAGTTGATCTTCGCCGCTGATGTCCAGCTCTTGCGCCAACTCCTCGCGGCTGGCGGGCTTTTCCCGCTTGGCTAGATGGGCGAGGATAAATTCTCGGCTGGGAACCGGGAATGGGTATTTTTCTGCCTCTCTTTCCAGAAAGGGATCTTGTGACATCGTGCTACCTCCATAATGTCAAAACAGGTTGCCGTGCCGCTAACGGGCACGCGCACATCTATGTAGAGCGGCGGTCAAGGTTATCATGCCGGCCAACCAAGGCGTGGGCTGATGCAATAAACCGTGTGGGCGCCTGCGGCAACACCTGTTTTTAACGGCAGGCGAAATGTCAATCTTGTGTCCCGCGCTACAACCAGCCGGCGCGCTGCGCGCCGACCTAAATACCGCTGTCGTTGGCAAGCCCGCCAAACCCTGGCGGGGTTAACTGTGTCGGTAAAAAGGAAAACATGAACAATAAGAGTAACCTTTGAGAACCAAACAGGCCATAAGACTTGTCGGGGGCAATGAGGGCATGCGCGGTAACGGCAGGATAACCTATTGACATATAAGAACAAACCGGGACACGCCCGGGTTGCTCTCTTTTTTACTTTTTCAACGTCCGACGACCATCAGGCGTCAAACGGATCGCGTAAAATCATGGTTTCGCTTCGGTCAGGCCCGGTCGACACGATGTCCACCGGCACGCCGGTGACCTCTTCGATACGCTTGATGTAGCGACGAGCCGCCTCGGGCAGCTTGTCGAACGACTTCACGCCGAAGGTGCTTTCGCTCCAGCCCGGCATGGTCTCATAAATCGGCTTAATGCCTTCCCAGTTTTCCGCCGCCAGCGGAGTACTTTCCACTACGCGACCGTCGGGCAGGCGATAGGCGGTACAGATTTTCACTTCCTGCAGACCGTCAAGCACGTCAAGTTTGGTGAGGCAGAAACCGGAAAGCGAGTTGATCTGCACCGCGCGGCGCACCGCTACCGCGTCCAACCAGCCGGTACGACGGCGGCGGCCGGTTGTGGCGCCGAATTCATTACCCTTGGCGCACAGGAATTCCCCCGTGTCGTCAAACAGCTCGGTGGGAAACGGGCCGGCGCCGACGCGGGTGGAATAGGCCTTGACGATACCCAGAACATAATCCACATAGCGCGGGCCAAGGCCGGAACCGGTGGCCACGCCGCCGGCCGTGGTATTAGACGAGGTGACGTAGGGGTAGGTGCCGTGATCGATGTCCAGCAGCGTGCCCTGGGCACCTTCAAACATCATTAGATCGCCGCGTTTGCGGGCGCTGTCCAGCAGCTCGAAAACGTCCACCACCATACCGGTCAGAACGTCGGTTACCGCCAGGATATCGTCCAGCACCGTTTGGTAATCCACTGCGTCAGCCTGGTAATAATGCACCAGCTGGAAGTTGTAGTAGTCCACGACTTCTTTCAGCTTGGTGACAAACGTGTCCTTGTTGAACAGATCACTCACGCGCAGCGCGCGACGCGCCACTTTGTCCTCATAGGCCGGGCCAATGCCGCGACCGGTGGTGCCGATAGCTTTGGCGCCGCGGGCCTTTTCGCGCGCAACGTCCATCGCAACATGATAGGCAAGAATCAGCGGGCACGCCTCGGAAATCAGCATGCGTTCGCGTACCGGAATACCCCGCGCCTCCAGCTCACCCATTTCTTTCATCAGCGCTTCCGGCGACAGCACGACGCCGTTGGCGATAATGCTGACAACGTTTTCACGCAGGATGCCTGAGGGGATCAAATGAAGGACGGTTTTTTCACCGTTGATGACTAAAGTATGACCGGCATTGTGTCCACCCTGATAGCGAACAACATATTTAGCCCGTTCGGTCAGCAGGTCGACGACCTTGCCTTTACCTTCGTCACCCCATTGGGTGCCCAGTACGACGACGTTCTTACCCATCTCTTAACTTCACCAGATTGCTTAAAAATGGATTCTACCATCTGAATCTACGACTTTCAGTACTTTTTGACGCCGGTTCGCGCTGTTTTTTCGCGCTGCGATCACGCGCTTATTTTGCTACGCAACATGTAGTAGATGACGCAGCCGGCGACCACTAAACCGCCGCCGAAACGGCGCAAAAGCTGATCCGGCAGCGTCGCCAGCGAAGCTATCATCTTGCGCCAAACGGCGGGAAACAGCATCGGCCCCAACCCTTCCAATACCAGCACCAGCCCGAGCGCCATCCAAATCGTCGGATTCATAATATTTCCTCAAAGTAAAAAAAGGCCCGAAGGATCGGGCCTGATTAACTGTGCGGGGCAACCGTCAGGGACGGCGGCTGACCACGGTATCTTCCGGCGACTTCATGAAGCGGAAGAAATCGCTTTCCGGGCTCAGTACCATCACATCATTGTTGTTGTTGAAGCTGTTCTCATACGCGCGCAGGCTGCGGATAAAGGCATAGAATGCAGGATCCTCGCTGAACGCATCGGCGTACAGCTTGGCGGTTTCCGCATCCGCCTCACCGCGGGTAATCAAAGCCTGCCGCTCGGCTTCGGCCAATGTACGAGTCACTTCGTAATCCGCCGCGGCGCGCAGCTTCTCCGCCTCTTCCTGGCCCTGGGAACGATGGCGACGGGCGACGGCTTCACGTTCGGCGCGCATACGCTGATAGATGGCGTCGGACACTTCCGTCGGCAGGTTGATTTGCTTGATACGCACGTCGACAACTTCGATCCCCAGCGCCGCCATACTGTTCGGATTCACCGACGGCTGCGGGCCGTTGGTTTCACGCTCTACCCGCGCGGCGGCGGAAGCGATGGCGTTGTCAGCCGCGGTCGCCTGCGTCTCTTCATCGTCGCCGGACGTGCCGTTATTTAACGCTTCGCGCACATCGGTCATCAGACGGTTGCGGGAATCGGTGACAATCCCTTTAACATCCAGCCGGCCGAGCTCCGAGCGCAGACGGTCGGAAAACTTCCGTTTCAGCAACACTTCCGCCTGCGACACATCACCGCCGCCGGTCGCCAGATAATAACGGCTGAAGTCGCTGATACGCCATTTAATATAGGAGTCGACAATCAGGTCTTTCTTTTCCATGGTGACAAAGCGATCGGCCTGGTTTTCCATGGTCTGAATGCGCGCATCAAGATTTTTAACCGTTTCGATAAACGGTATTTTCATGTGCAGGCCGGGGTTGTAAATCAACGGCTTGTTATCGCCGTCGCGCAACACCTTGCCAAAGCGCAGGACGATGCCGCGCTGGCCTTCCTGCACCACAAACAGTGATGCATACAGCACCACCAGCACTACGAGCACAATAAGCAATAAAAACTTACGCATCGGTTATTCCCTCCCTTCGCGCGTGGTATCGGCACGCTGTGCATTGGCGCGTCGCTGATCCATGAGGGTTCCGCTGGCGTTACCGCCCGCGGCAGGCAGCCGCAGCAGATTAAGGGCATCGCTGCCCGAGCGGGGTTTGGTATTGCCGGCAGGCGCGTTGCGCAGCATCTGATCGAGCGGCAGCACCATCAAATTATTGCTGCCCTTGTCATTGACCAGAATTTTGCGGGTGTTGCTCAGCACGCGCTCCATGGCGTCGATATACAGACGCTCACGGGTAATTTCCGGCGCCGCTTTATATTCCGGCAGTACTTTGGCGAACCGCTGGACTTCCCCCTGCGCTTCCAGCACCGTGCGGGCTTTATAGGCGCGTCCCTCTTCTAGGATACGCTGCGCTTGGCCGTTGGCGCGCGGCTGAACTTCGTTGGAGTACGCTTCGGCTTCGCGGATATATTGCTGTTCATTTTCCCGCGCGGCGATAGCGTCATCAAACGCCGCCTTCACCTCTTCCGGCGGCCGTGCGGCCTGGAAGTTGACGTCCAGCAGGGTAATGCCCATGTTATAAGGCTGAATAGTTTCTTCCAGCACGCGCTGGGTGTCGCTGCGCACCACGGTGCGGCCTTCGGTCAGGATGCGATCCATTGTATATTTACCGATAATGCCGCGCAGGGCGCTGTCGGTGGCCTGACGCAGGCTGTCATCAGCATTGGTTACGCTGAACAGGTAGCGCTCAGGGTCGGTCACGCGATATTGCACGTTCATTTCCACGCGCACGACGTTTTCATCGGAGGTCAGCATCACGCCGGACGCCGCCAGCTCCCGTACCGACTCCACGTTGACCGCGGTCACAATGTCGATGAGGGTCGGTTTCCAATTCAGGCCGGGCTGAACCAGATGATCGAATTTGCCGAAACGCAACACCACGCCGCGTTCCGCTTCCTTGATCGTATAGAAGCCGCTGCCCGCCCAAATGACCACGACGGCCGCGACCGCCAGACCGATATAACGACCGCTTCTACCCGGCGCGCCGGTGCCGGTGCTGCCGCTTTTGTTGCCGAACCCGCTCAGCTTGCGGCTGAGTTTACGGAAGATATCATCCAGATTGGGCGGTCCTTGTTCGCGTCCGCCTTTATTATTATTTCCGCCAGAGTTGCCGCTATTATTATTGCTGCTCCCCCACGGGTCGCGGTCATGTCCCTTATTACCGGGCTGATTCCACGCCATATTTTAGCTCCATTTTACTTTAATTAGTATTCTTCAGGCTTGAGTTCCCAAAGGACGGTCAGACAAGGTAGTTTACCAACGCTATTTCCTGCTTACATAACCGATGCCAGTCGATAATGGGCAATCTTACGACCAGCCCCCCGCTGCCATCTTCTTTAACCCACTCTTTTTCAATGGCCTGCAGTTGATAAAAACGACTGCGCCGCCGGCCAGCCGGCGGCGCAGACGGAGCTCATGGCGCGCAATTTCACCTGCCAGACGCTCGGTGAGCGCTTGCATCAGCAGCGCCGTACCTTCACCGCTGTAGGCGGAAAGCCACACCCGGACAGGAAGGTTTTCTTCATCGCGATCGATGCGCGGCACGAAATCGTCAAGCAAATCGATTTTATTCATCACCAACAATGTCGGAATATCGTTGGCTTCAATTTCGGCCAATACCTGATCAACCACGTCAATATTTTCACTAATACACGTGTCGGCGGCGTCGACAATATGCAGCAGCAAAGTAGTTTGCCGCGTCTCCTGCAGTGTCGCCTTAAATGCCGCGACCAGGTCGTGCGGCAAATGGCGGATAAAACCCACCGTATCTGCCAGAACGGTATCCCCCACATCGCCGACATTGATGCGCCTGAGCGTCGGGTCCAGCGTGGCGAATAACTGATCGGCCGCATAAACGCCAGCCTCGTTCATCCGATTGAAATTGAATAAGGTAGATTTTCCGGCGTTGGTATCCCCCAACAGCAAGACGGTGGGCACATCCGCGCGCGCGCGCGCGGGCACGGGCGCGCCGGCCCTGTTCACGCTGCTTTTCCCTCGACGACAAAATATTTGGCATGCGGCGCCTTGCGGCTGCCGGTAACGACGTGCAGCGCCGCTACCCCGGCGGAAGATACCAGGAATTCAAACTCCTGCAGGTCTTCCATATCCTTGTCTTGCGAGAAAAAGATGTGAACCAGCATGGCCTGCTCACCGGCATCGTAACGGTCAAACAAGCGTACAACCTCTAATGCGGGTATACCGCAGCTATAATCGGGCCTTAGCGCAGACAGCACGCTAAAGCACCGCAAATGGTCAACACAAGGATACGCCTTATTCGGCGTCATCGCTTTCCGGCTGCGACGCTTGCGAAGCGGGGGTGCTGCCATGGTGATAATTACTGGAACCGCCGCTCGGATTGCTATTGTGATGCGATACGGAGCGCGACGGTACGACAGTAGAGATGGCATGTTTGTAAACCATCTGGCTGACCGTGTTTTTCAATAAAATGACAAACTGATCGAAAGATTCAATCTGGCCCTGTAGTTTAATGCCATTCACCAAATAAATAGAAACCGGAACACGTTCCCGACGCAATGCGTTCAAGAACGGATCTTGCAAAGATTGCCCCTTAGCCATTCTGTCTTTTCCTTATGTGCTTGTTGTTTGTAACAAGAACCATGTGGCTCTAAATAAAATAATCGTTGTAAAAAAGCGCGTTCAGTACCATCAATTGTACACAATCACCCAACCTATGCACTAACAACCTGTAATACCCTGTCAAGGGCGACGACGGGCTCATCGCTATCCAGCCAATGAACATCGTGCCACCCGCGCAGCCAGGTCATCTGGCGCTTGGCAAGTTGTCGTGTCGCACAAATTCCGCGGAACACCATGTCATCATAATCGGTTTCGTCGGCCAGATATGACCACATCTGGCGATAACCGACGCGACGGATGGATGGCATTTCCCTGTGAAGATCACCTCGGGCAAAAAGCGTACTGACCTCGTGCTCGAAACCGGCGGCCAACATCTGATGAAAGCGCTGCGCGATACGCTGATGCAGCAAAGCGCGGTCAAGCGGTGCGATGGCGAATTGATGTACCCGATACGCTAGCGCTTCACCGGATATTTTTGTCAGTTTCGTTAGAGTGTTACCTGAAACGAAAAAAACTTCCAGTGCCCGCGATAGTCTCTGCGGATCATTAGGATGAATACGATTTGCCGCCATCGGATCGATCTGTTGCAATTGCCGGTGTAACGCCTGCCATCCCATTGTTTCCGCCTCGCGTTCAATGTGCGCGCGCACTTCGGGATCTGCCGGGGGCAAGGGGGATAATCCCTCCAGCAGCGCCTTGAAGTAGAGCATGGTCCCACCCACCAACAACGGTATATGACCGGCCTCGGTGATCTCTGCCATTTCCTTAAGCGCATCACGGCGGAAATCCGCCGCTGAATAAGCCTCCGCCGGATCGCGGATATCTATCAGGCGATGTGGCGCCCGCGCCAGCTCGTCGGCGCCGGGCTTCGCCGTGCCGATATCCATACCGCAATAGATCAGCGCGGAATCGACGCTGATGATCTCCACCGGCAGATGTTGGCACAACGCCATCGCCATCGCGGTTTTGCCGGAGGCGGTTGGCCCCATAAGGAAAATGGCCTGGGGCCCGCGCGGAAATGTCGCCTCAGTCATGGTTCAGGGTTTTAATAGCGGCCTCAAAATTCAATGTTACCAGAAGCCCGTCGGGCGGGGCTTTCACCCACTGCGGACAAAGCCGCTCCACCTCGGCAAGCAATTGTATCGCCCGGGAATGGCTCCAAGCGACCGATTCGTGCTGCAGCCGGCGGGCAAGCCAGACCGCAACCTGGTGATGCGTCACCGACGTTTCACCTCCCAGGTAGCCTAACAGGTCTGGAATCAAGTTTTGTAAATTTTGTTGGCGTAATGGTAAAGGTACCGCATTCAGTATCGCATGATGAACATGTGCCTGTAGCGCAATACCCATTTCCTGCAGCAGCGGCTGGTGGCGTTTGAGTGCCGCAATCTCTGCATCGCGCAGCGTCATACGCAGCGGAATCAGCAGTGGCTGAGCGCGCAGCGTCGCGCTCCCCGGCGTCAGTTGGCGTTCGGTCAGGCAGCGTTCGGCAACCGGCAGCGAGAGTAGCGCCAGACTGCCTGCCGATTCCACCAGCGCGTAGCAAGGCGGCACCAAGGTCAACACCCGGCCGAACGTGTGCGGATTTCCGACGACGCTCTCCCCGACGCTGACGTGGGCAGCGCCGCTGTGAGCGCCGGCGAGCGGGTGGGCATCCTCGGTATTGGCTTGGGCGGGATTGGCGCCGCTGTCCCGTTTGACCGACGCGGCGCCGGCTGAGTCAGCCTCAGCGGGAGTCAGCGTGAATGGAACCTCTTTGTCGCTCTGCCCGTGACGGGCGCCGGCGGCATAGTGGCCCCCGGGGGCCTGACTAACGTCAGCGTGCCCCGCGTCGTCAGCCGAGAGCGGTGCGTCATCAATTGACGACCAGCCACCCTCTGCCGGCCGACGCTTAGCGAATATATCGCGCTGTGCTGTTTGTGTCTCTTGCGGCAACGGCGCTGTCTGCATCAGTTGCCAGTAAAGGGCCCCTTCTTGACGCTTGAAACCCGCACCGCCGGCGTAGCCGTTGCTGCGCTCCCGCGCCTGGCTACCGCCGGCGCTATGCTGACGCGACGACACCGTCCCGCCTACGACCGCAGGTTGGCTATCGCCCTCCCCATCTCCGCCGATCTCTTCCTTCAGGCGCCTCGCCTCGGCGCCGGCAGCCGCCGAAGGCCGCTGCCCGGATGCGGCTGGATCCGCCGGCAAGGGTGATAATGTTTCACCGTCGGCCTGCTGCGCCGCCCATCGGGGGTAGGTCTCGCCGGCGGGTAGCGTGAAATGATTGCGCCCAGCCGCCTGACGGTTTTCCGGCGCGCGCGGCCCTTCCTCAGCCATCGCCAGGCCAGGAGCCGTGCTTTGCTGCAGAACGGTCATTACCGCCTGGTAAATAAAGTCATGCACCAGCCGCGCCTGGTGAAAACGCACTTCGTGTTTGGCGGGATGGACATTAACGTCGACCTGATGGGGCTCCACGTCAAGAAACAGCACGAAAGCCGGCTGCTGCATCCCCGCCAGCTGTTCCTGATAGGCCTGCCGGATGGCGTGGTTGATTAGTTTGTCGCGCATCGTGCGCCGATTGACATAACTGTATTGCATCTCGGGCAGTTTTCCGCCCGACGGATCCGCCACCCAGCCGTGAATAGCCAAATCGCCATGCTGCCAGGAAACGCTCAAGGCCCGCTCGACGAAAGCCGGGCCGCATAGCGCGCCCAGCCTGCTCAGATGCTGGCCGGGCTGGCTGGGCGCGCGGTATTGGCGAAACGTTTTGCCGTTGTGCTGCAAAATAAACGCCACGTCGAATCGTGCCAGCGCAATACGGCGGATGATTCCATCAATATGGGTAAATTCGGTCTTTTCGGTACGCATAAACTTGCGCCGGCCCGGCGTGTTATAAAACAGATCCAGCACCTCCACCGTCGTTCCCACCGGATGGGCGGCAGGTTTCAGCGTAACCGCCAAATCGCGACCCTCGGCGTAGGCTTGCCAGGCCTCGCTTTGCGCAGCGGTGCGCGAGGTCAACGTCAGACGCGACACGGCGCTGACGCTGGCCAGCGCTTCGCCGCGAAAACCCATGCTGGTAATAGTTTCGAGGTCGTCCAGGCTGGCGATTTTGCTGGTCGCGTGGCGGGCCAGCGCTAATGCCAGCTCATCTTTATCGATACCGCTACCGTTATCCCGGATACGGATGCGTTTGGCACCACCGCGCTCGATATCGATTTCAATGCGCGTCGCCCCGGCGTCAAGACTATTTTCGACCAGTTCCTTTACCACCGACGCGGGACGTTCCACCACTTCACCGGCGGCGATTTGGTTGGCAAGCTGTGGCGGTAACACCTGTATCGGCATAATAATCGGGTTCCTCTGCCCTTAAGTGGGCGGTATGGGCAACGGCTGCCCCAGCATGACGTTATTGGACGTCATATTATTGGCGCGCTTGATAGCGCCGGGGGACACCCCGTAGTGCGTGGCGATACGTTGACCGTTATTGCCGCGCACTACCCGATGCCGACGCGGCGCGGCCTGGACGCTGTCGCCGGCGGGGGAATACGCAGCCGCTGTCCTACCCAGACACCGTCTTTTTTCAGCGCGTTAAGCGTCCGAATCGACGCCATGCTGACCCCGTACTGGCGGGCGATGGAAGACAGCGTCTCGCCACGTTTGACGATATGACCACCGCTAGCCGGCGCCAGTGCATCGGCCGCGGAGCTAACGCCCTGCGGCCGGTTTTCGAGCTTTGGGCCGGTTTGCAGCGGATGCGCCAGGAAATAAGCGCGTAAGCCCAGATACAGGGCGTTGGCGATCTTATCCTGGTATGCGTTGCTACCGAGTAGCCGCTCCTCCCGGGTATTACTGATGAAACCGGTTTCCACCAGCAGCGACGGAATATCCGGTGAACGCAGGACGCCGAGGCTGGCGTGTTCCGGCTGGCGCTTATGCAGCGCACCCACCCGCTGCAGTTGGCCCAGCACCTTCACCGCGATGTCATATCCCACCCGCTGCGAGTGGCCGAACTGGAGATCCAGCACCGCCTGACTGAGATAAGGATCGGCATGGTTGTTGGCAAGCAAATCGCCCGCGCCGCCCAGCAGCTCCGACTGTTTCTCATGCTGCTCCAGCCAGTTTGCCATTTCACTGTTGGCGCGCCGGTTGGAGAGCACCCATACTGATGCCCCGCTGGCGCCGCGATTGGGCGCGGCATCGGCGTGAATGGAGACCAGCACGCTGGCGCCCTTTTTACGCGCGACATCAGAGCGGCCCATCACCGAAATGAAGTAATCACCATCGCGGGTCAATACCGGCTTAAACATGGGATCCTCGTCGAGCAACGTTTTCAGTTTGCAGGCGATGGCGATGGTGACATTCTTCTCATGCAGGCCGTTGGGACCCGTCGCCCCCGGATCCTGACCGCCGTGGCCGGCGTCGATGCCCACCACTACCGGTTCGGCACCTGCCGACAACCGACCGCGCGGTGTCGGTGTCGATGCCGGCGTCGCCACCGCAGCGGTGCTCTCCACCACCGTCACCCGGTTGGTAAACGGATGTTTCACCGTTTTTGGCGGCGGTGGCGCGCTCGAAACAGCCTCGGCAGCGCGGGTCCGTGGCGCAGGTGCGACGGCGGTTGTCTGCGGGCTGGTTACGGCCAGAACAACATTATAACGCTTGTCGACCTGCCGTATCGTGGCCTGTGCGCGGGATTTGCGGGTCAGCTCGAAAACCAGACGCAAACTCTGCTTATCGACCGGCGTACTGGTGCGAATGCGCTTAATGACATTCTCGCCGCTGAACTCGAGGGGCAATCCCTGCACCGGGCCGCTCTGGCGGATATCTACCACCACCCGCTCAGGATTATGCAGCGAGAAAAAGGCGTATATCGGCTGTTGCTTAAACCCGAGCGTCACCGTCGCTTGGCTGGCGCTGTTCGCGATGTTGATATCGCCGAGCGTCGCCGCTGCTGCCTGCCCCATCATCAAACCCACCGCCAACACCAGCATTATCCTGAACTTTAGCATCATGAAGGCGTTCCCTGTGGCGGCGCCAAGCGGGCCAGAACGTGCTCGCCGATGGCGCTCAGCGCTTGCGCTTGCGCCTGCTGGCCGTCGCCCTGATACTGCAACGTCAGCGCGATATCCGCCGCCGGCAAAACACCCTCCCCGCGTTGTGGCCACTCCACCAAACACAGGGCGGTGTCATCGAAATAGTCCCGCACTCCCATAAACTCAAGCTCCTCCGGATCCGCCAGACGATAAAGGTCAAAATGATAGACCGTCCAGCGAGGTAACGCGTAAGGCTCGACCAGGGTATAGGTCGGACTTTTCACATTGCCCGCATACCCCAACGCACGCAGAAAACCACGGCAAAATGTGGTTTTGCCGGCGCCGAGATCGCCATAAAGGTAAATCACGCAGGCTTGCCGGCAGGCGGCGGCCACTGCAGCGCCCAGTGCGACGGTTGCCGTATCATCCGGCAGGGGTATTACACGTTTTTCCATGTCTGGTTTCTATGCGGTAAACTCAGGATTAACAAATAGACACAATGCCGGCAGCAAATCTGTAGCCAACATACCGCGCGTGCCTTTTTCCGCCGCCAGATGGTCGGCGGTGGCGCCATGGACCACGCAGCCGGCACAGGCTGCATCATACAGCGACAGCTTTTGCGCGAACAAACCGCCGATGATACCGGACAAGACATCCCCCATCCCCCCCGAGGCCATGCCCGCATTCCCGACATCGGCGACAACGACGGCGCCATCCTCGGCGGCCGATAGTGTACCAGCGCCTTTCAGCACCACGACGCCGCCATAGAGTCGCACCAGTTGGTGCGCTATATAACCGGTTACTCTCAATGTCGCTGACACTGCCATTCAGTAGGCGGGGGCCTCACCGGGGTGAGGCGTAATAATTCGATTGTGACGTTTCTCAGGATTGAATGCCAGCAAGTTAAGCGCATCGGCGTCCCACAGCATTGGTTTGTCACGATTTTCTACAGCGCGCAACGCATTTTCCCCCCAACTTTCCTGCCCGAGGCCCGGACCGATCACCACCACATCCGCCCAATCCAGCCTTTGCTGTAACGTGTCGCGGGTCAGCGGTGCCACCATGAGTTCCGGCCGGGCGGTCAACAGCGGCGGGATATTCTCTTCGCGCGTGAGCACGTGCACCAGCCCGGCGCCACAGCGCAGCACGGCCTCCCCGGTCATACGAATGGCGCCGGCAAACCCGTGATCCCCACCGACAATCAGCAGGCGCCCGTTGTCGCCTTTATGCGCGTAAGGATCGCGCGGGGGCAACTAGCGCGGCAGTTGCGCCGCGCTGAGCCGGGCCAGCAGCAGTGTTTCCCGTTTGAGCCACTCACCCAAACCCAAATCGTCATAATGCAGCCGATTGATCACGCTGCGCGCTTTACCGGTCAGCAACCCCGGTTTCAGGGCGATAAACGTGGAGGTGTGGGCGGCGCGAATGACCTCCCCTGACGTCGCGCCGGTGTCGGCGTCCAATCCGGAGGGAATATCCAGTGCGAACACCGGCGCGGGATGCTGGTTAGCCGCGATGATAAGCGCGCGGTAAGGGTCGCGCGGCGCCGCTTTGAGTCCTGTTGATCACCTCCACCTCCTCCGGCCAGGGTTGGTCGGCCGGATGTATTTCCCCGCCCGCCGCCCGCCACGCCGCTTTCGCTTGTTCCGCTTCGGCGGGTAGGGGATGTTGGCCGTCGTAGGCCAGCACCGTAACCTGCTTGCCGCCGCCGGCAAGCTTCGCCACCACATAGCCGTCCCTGCCGTTGTTACCGTGCCCCGCTAACAGCAGCCGGCGCCGGGCGCCCGGGGTAGAGCCAAAGAATGCGTTGGAATGCCGCCGCGCCGGCGCGCTCCATCAACTGATACAATGAAACGCCCGCCAGCATGGCACCCTGGGCTTTCCCAACCCCGAAGCCATTCTGCACCGTAGACGGAGTGTAATAAACTAGGTGCAGAGAATGTGTTGTCGCGGTCAGTCATGTCTTATCCTTTCGATCTCTCAGAATTAGCCCGGCAGATTAAGCGCTGGGGGCAGGAACTGGGCTTTCAGCAGGTCGCTATTTGCGACACCGATCTTGCCGCCCATGAGCTGGCGCTGCAAACGTGGCTGGACCGCCAGTACCACGGCGAAATGGCCTGGATGGCGCCCACGGTATGGCTGCGTGCCCGACCACACGAGTTGCTGCCGGGTACCCTGCGGGTTATAAGCGTACGCATGGACTACCTACCGGCCAAAGCCGCCTTCGCGTCAACGTTGAAAAATCCCTCACTAGGATATGTTAGTCGCTATGCGCTGGGCCGTGATTATCGCAAAGTTTTACGTAACCGCCTAAAACAGCTGGGTGAGCCGATATGCGCCGCCTGCGGCACGGTAAATTTTCGCCCCTTTGTCGACTCTGCGCCTATCATGGAGCGGCCACTCGCGGCCAAGGCGGGTATCGGTTGGGTTAGCAAACACTCACTGATTTTAAACCGTGAAGCCGGTTCGTGGTTTTTTCTCGGTGAATTGCTGATCGATTTGCCGCTGCCGGTTGACGCACCGCAGCCTGAGCAATGCGGCCGCTGCATTGCCTGTATCACTACCTGTCCCACCGGAGCTATCGTTGAGCCCTATACCATTGACACGCGCCGTTGCATCTCCTATCTGACGATCGAACTGGAGGGGGAAATTCCTGAGGCGCTGCGGCCGTTGATAGGCAACCGTATCTATGGCTGCGATGACTGCCAGTTGATCTATCCGTGGAACCGCTTCTCGTCGCTGACCGATGAGCCGGATTTTAGTCCGCGCGCGGTATTGCACGCCCCAGAACTGCTGGAACTCTTTGGCTGGGATGAGGCGACATTTCTGCGTGTTACCGAAGGATCGGCGATTCGCCGCATCGGCCACGTGCGCTGGTCACGCAATATTGCCGTTGCGCTGGGTAACGCCCCTTATCAGGACGATATCGTGCTGGCGCTGGGGCGCCGGCTGGGGGAGCTGCCGCTGCTGGATGTGCATATTCATTGGGCTTTGGACAGACAGATGGCGCGACGACAAACCGCCGCCGTCACGGTACACAGCGCGCAACAAACACGGTTGGTCAGAGCCATCGAGAAAGGCTTAACGTGCGATGTCTAAGTGACGTCGCGTTAAGGAAAAGACCTCTTTCAACGACGACGCCCGCCCGCTGTGCATAAAAAAAATCCTTTGTCAATCAATAGTCACAAAAAACGCAAGCGATCTTACGTTTCATAATAAAAATTTATCTTTTTTTCAATTAGCTATGACAAAGCGAAATTTTCATCGTCCACGCACTCAGGGCCGGTGACCGCGGTAAGCCTATGGATAACTCTGTTTAAAAGATTACGACAAAGGATATAAGACAGACGCTGCGCTACCTTCAGCGGTGGATAAATTATTCACGAATTATTTCGCCTGTTGCGGAAAATAAGGCGGCGAAGGATCGTCTTGCAAGCACTTGCCGGTTGCGCGAATTCTGAAGAAAAGCTTATCAATACCGGCGTAACGGACTAGAGGTCGGCGCAATTCGCGACTTCTGTTGCCTGCAGGCGACCCCCTCAAGATCCAAAACGGCTACCCTGCGGCCAACGGTCCTTGCCTGCTCCTGGGTTAAGCCCCCCGGCGGTCATCGATCATTTCAGCGTTTCGTGCAGCAGGTAAAGTTCAGCCAAACCTCGCATTCTAAGAATGTGGGAACGTTCGCTAAGGCGCACGCGATGGCGATAACGCCAAGGTGGCGGAAAGGCAGAGAGGGAGGATATTGGCAGCCTCGATGACCAGGGCGCTGCGAGTCATGGCGTCATGGCGACAGTAATAGTGAGGGTGATAAAGGGGGGTAGCGGCGATAGTCACGATGATGACGATAGCCACGATAGCCACGATAGCCACGATGGCGACAATGTCCACGACAGCCATGATGGCGCCTATACGTCACACTTGGCGAACACACAGAAACAAAAAAGGGCCTGAAAGGCTTTTTTTTTGCCACCGGCGGCCAATCTACACAGGATCGGCAACCATTATTTGGAGCGGGAAACGAGGCTCGAACTCGCGATCCTAACCTTGGCAAGGTTGTGCTCTACCACTGAGCTATTCCCGCGTTAAAACTGCCATGCTGTCAGACGAATTCCCGGCAGCTTTATTATGATTTATGCAGTGCACCATTGCTGGCAAAGACGACAAGGGCATTTGGTTCTGATTGGATTAACAGCGTCATAAAACCACCTAACCTCTTGATTCCAATGTTTTTTAGATATCTCAATCTTCGAGATGGGCGCAATTATGGACTGCTTTAGCGTGAACGGCAAGCTTTTTTGAGGCCCGGCCTGCGACTGCCTAATTCGTCATCGCCCTGCCATCCTGTGCGCTTGACCGGTATGGCCGGCAGGCGCGGTTGTGTTTGATAGATTATACTAATTATACGCAATAAACAGTGATCGCCGTTGTCCGTGTCCGGCGAAAGACACCAAAGGAGAAACTATGGATTTTCTGGGATGGACCGCCGCTGTAGGAGGGCTGCTATTACTGATGTCGCTGGCCTCCGGCTGGATTAACCGCGGTCCGTTGACGGTCTTCGGCCTGTATTTGGTCGCCGGAATTATCTGTGGGCCGTGGATGTTGGGATTACTTCATCTCAACCTCGCCCAAGCATGCCGTGCTCGTCGCACGGATGACCGAAATCGCTATGGCCACCTTGTTATTCATCACCGGCCTGAAACTGGGCTGCCGTTCAGCGATCCCGGCTGGAGCATGGGCCTCCGCCTGGCGTTTCCCGCAATGGTACTCACCGTCGCCGGCATCACGCTGCTGTTTCATCTCATCACCGGCTTCTCGTGGCCACTATCCCTGGCGTTTGGTGCGATTGTCGCGCCGACCGACCCGGTGCTGGCCAGTTTAATTTCGGTGAATGACGCCAATAATGACGACAGCATGCGGGTTTCGCTCTCCAGCGAGGCGGGCATGAACGACGGCACGGCGTTGCCGGTGCTGATGCTAGCGATGGCGCTACTGGCCGCTAAAGTTAATTTTTCTGCCGGCTTGCTGCTCCATTGGGCGTTAAAAGGTATTTTGTGGGCGCTCTTAGGCGGGCTAGGTATCGGCTTCGGCATGGGAAGAGGCGTGGGAAAACTGGCGGCACGGGTGCGCAGCGCCCACCAGGATGTGGCGCCCAATAACTTTTTTGCCCTGGCGCTGATAGCGCTGAGTTATGCCGCCGCACAAAGCGTCGATGCTTCCGGGTTCCTGGCCGCCTTTGCAGGCGGCGTCGGGCTGCGCCGCGCCGAGGTGCGGGTGGTCAATCGCCATCCGCCCGAAGAGCTGGCGGAAGAAGAGCATTATCCCCCCGCGGAAATTTTGGTGAACCCCAACCGGCGCCACACGCTGGGCAACGGCGGGCTGGCTACCGCCGTCGGTCTTGTGGTCGGGGATGCCCTGTCGTTCGGCGATACGGTCGAGCGGCTATTCGCCGCGGCGATAATCGTGGCGTTGGGTATTTCCCTCGCTCATTACTGGGATCCCCAAGGTTTGGTGCTGGCGGCGATACTGTTTTTAGTCATTCGTCCGTTGGCGGTGTGGCTGGCTACGCTGGGTACCCACACGCCGCCGCTGCGGCGGCTGATGATTGGCTGGCTTGGCATCCGCGGCATCGGCAGCGTGAACTATATCGCCTACGCGTTCAGCCACGGTCTGGCCGGGAAAGACGCGAAGCGCATGGTTAACATGGCGCTAACGCTTATTGTCGCCAGCGTTATTGTGCATGGCATTACCGTAACGCCGTTGCTTAATTGGCGTCAGGCCAGACAAACCGCACGGCAGAAAGGCAGCGGAGATCGGTAAGTGGCGCCCGACGTAGCGCTATACTCGAGCGTTATCGAGGCCGGCAGGCGTTTTTCCCCGGCGCATGGGCCATATGCCCAACCGGCCGGCGGTCCTAGATCTGTGGGGTGGCAATCATTTCTAGACTCTTAAGTTAAACGATGGGTTAGCCGGAAGCCCTTTAATGGCGCGGCTTACAGAGATTTTACAAATTCTGGACTCGAATGACTGTGGTTTGAGCAAATTTAA
>NZ_JBPESN010000031.1:0-26774 GCF_051710625.1 Sodalis sp. (in: enterobacteria)
GAAATGGCATGGGAAACGCGTGGTAAACCAGCCGGAGTGATGTTCCACAGCGATCAGGGTAGCCACTATACGAGCAGGCAGTTCCGACAGTTGCTGTGGCGTTACCGGATCAAACAAAGCATGAGTCAGCGTGGTAACTGTTGGGATAACAGTCCGATGGAGCGCTTCTTCAGAAGTCTGAAAAACGAGTGGATACCGGTAACGAGCTACATAAGCTTCAGCGAAGCAGCTCATGAAATTACCGACTATATCGTGGGATATTACAGCGCACTCAGGCCGTATGAATATAACGGTGTGTTGCCACTAAACGAATCAGAAAATAGATACTGGAAAAACGCTAACGCGGTGGCCAGTTTTAGTTGATTACTACACAATTCTGGACTGTCCAAAATAGCCATTTTTTAGGGTTTAAGGGAGTCCAGAATTGTCTGCAAACTAGTCCAGAATATTTTGCATCGCTACAGTCA
Source organism: Sodalis sp. (in: enterobacteria) (assembly GCF_051710625.1). Taxonomy (GTDB): domain Bacteria; phylum Pseudomonadota; class Gammaproteobacteria; order Enterobacterales; family Enterobacteriaceae; genus JBPESN01. The sequence goes on from NZ_JBPESN010000031.1 coordinate 468, forward strand.
GCGCCGCAAGATGACCATTGGCCAGATCCAATACATGAATATAGTCGCGCACGCCGGTGCCGTCCGGCGTCGGAAAATCATTGCCAAAGATGGCCAGTGACGAACGACGTCCCACCGCGACTTGCGCAATAAAGGGCATCAGGTTGTTCGGCTAGCCCTGGGGATCTTCGCCCATCTGGCCCGAGGGATGAGCGCCGACCAGATTAAAATAACGCAGCAGGCTGACGCTCCAGCGGAGATCGGCGTGCTGTAAATCCTGCAAAATCTCTTCAACCATCAATTTGCTGCGGCCGTAGGGGCTGGCAGGGCGGCCGGTGGGCATACTTTCGTCATAAGGGATCACCGGTTGATCGCCATAGACGGTCGTGGAGGAGCTGAAAATCAGGTTAAAGCTACCTGCCTCCCGCATGGCTTTCGCCAGCGTGAGGGTGCCGTAAACGTTGTTGTCATAATAGTCTATGGGCTGGATGACCGATTTCCCTACCGCCTTCAGACCGGCAAAATGGATCACTGCGTCAATATCGTGCTCGGCAGAAAATCTGCGTCAGTAGCCGTTGATCGCGGATGTCGCCTTGATAAAACGCCGGCGTATGGCCGCTAAGTCAACTAATCGCAGACAAGACGGAACGCTTGCTATTTGCTAAGTTGTCGATAATGACGGGCGTGACACCCGCCGGCAGCGATAAGCTGCAAGCAGGTGTAGCTGCCGATGTAAACGCCACCACCCGTAACCAGTACTGACATAGTTCAAAGTCCCTCGGTTTTTCCTTCAATACAGTAGCACAAGCACGGTAAAAAAAGAGTGATCATGCCGCTATTTATGAAATCGATTACATTTATAGTAGCCCAGGAATAGGCGGTAAGCGCCAGTGTCTACCGGACCTCCGCCGCTGACGGGTCCTTAAAGGCAGCGGCAAGAGGGATTATAGGTGGTAGCGAGTACACTACGAATTCATTAACGCTTACATTGAAGTAAGACGTTGACCTGAATCGGTAAGGTGTTACCTGGAAAGCGACAGGACGAATGATGGCGCGGCCAGAAAAGAGAGCGGCTTATCGCTGCTGCCGATCGTCATCAGTAGCTCGGGGCAACTCAGAGCAAAGAAGAGTTATCGCAGAGAAACACGTCGACGTGCATGCAGCGGGACGCGTGCGTGGGTTGCGCCGGTGCAGGCGCGATGCCGGGCGCGCGGGCGTTGGTACGGATGGCCTCGTTGCAGCAGACCCTTCCACTGGAGTCGGGCGGGCGCGCCGCTTACATCACGACAGGATCGATAACCAGGGCGGTCACGGATCCGCTCGCCGCCGACCCGCCGCCTCAGGCGCTGAGCGTTTCCACCTGGTAGCGGTACCGATCGGCGTCAGGTACGAAAGTCAGCTGGTGGGTAATACATTCCGGCGCATCCTCGGCATAATAGGACACGAACAGCAGTTGCGTGATGCCTTGTCCAATTAAAACATCAATCCAGCGGCGCGCCAATTGGCGGTTGAGGGGATCCAATCCCTGTAGAGGTTCATCGAGGATCAGCAATGCCGGATGTTTGACCAGCGCACGCGCAATCAACGTCAAACGTTGCTGCCCCCAGGAAAGTCTGTGAAATGCGGCGTCCGCCTGGCTCTCCAGACCGAGTAAGCGCAGCCACTGGCGGGTCAACTGCTGCTGGAGCTCTGAGGCTGCTTGATAAACGCCGATGGAATCAAAAAAACCGGACAAAATAACGCTGCGCGGGCTGGCGCTGACGCGATAGTCCAAGTGCAGGCTGCTGCTGACGTAACTGATATGACGCTTGATATCCCAAATGGTCTCGCCGCTACCGCGCCGACGTCCGAACAGGGTGAGATCGTTGCTGTAACCCTGCGGATGGTCGCCGGTTACCAGGCTGAGCAGGGGGGATTTCCCGGCGCTGTTCGGGCCGACGATCTGCCAGTGCAGGCCCGGAGCCACCTCCCAGTCCAGATGATGCAAAATCGGTCGGTCCTGGTAAGATACCGCGCCGTCACGCAAACTGATAAGCGGCTGGTCCGCCGGCAGCGAGGCCTGCTGTTGCGGCTGGTCGGCTTCCGGCAGCGCCAGATCCTGCAAAGATTCCAAATGGGCCAGTTGCGCCACCAGCGCCTCCGCCAGCAGGCTTTGGCGGGAGCCGGGTACAGGTCAGGGCGCAATCTACCAGAATATCCACCCGATCGATATAGGCTGGAATATCCTCAAACCGGCTGAGGATCAACACCAACGTGCAGGCGCTGCCGGCCAGACCGGCCAAACGTTCGCTGAGCTGTTGACGCGAAGCGACGTCCAGGCCATCGAAGGGTTCATCGAGGATCAGCAAATCCGCATGCGCCATCAGCGCCTGACACAGCAGCACCTTGCGCGATTCGCCGGTAGAGAGGTATTTGAACCGGCGCGTCAGCAAGTGGCGAATACCGAACTGGCTCGCAAAATGTTGACATCGCTCATCGTCAGCCTCCTGTTGCTGAATAATCTCCGCTGCGGTGCTGCCGGTATCCTCCTCGCCGGGACTGAGCAGATCGGTATTAGCCCGCTGCCACTCTTCTTCCACCAGACGCTGCACTTGTTCCAATGACAATCGGGCTATGCGTTGATAGTCCGTGCGCCGCTCGCCGGCCGATACCGTTAGTTTGCCGGCCGGCGAGCGTGCCAGGGCAGATTTACCGCTACCGTTGGCGCCAACAAAGGCCCAGCTCTCGCCGGTGTGGATAGCGACGTCATCCAGGGTAAGCGTGCGGATATCATTAAGCCGGAATGAACCTTGCAAAATTTGCAATGAAGGCATTGATTGTTCCTTTGAATGCAACAGTACCGTCAGCATGGGAAATTTGTGCGGAGATGTCAATGGCAGCCGTCCGCCTTTAGCACAGCGTGGCGATGATCACCTGGTCAGCATTAAAATATGCTGCTATCGGCTGCGGTGGCGAGAACTTTTGCTTATCGGTCACCGCCGTCGGCACCGTGGCGCATAACTGCTGGCCGCGGCAAGGAAAATCCAGGGGCCTTGATTAACACCAACATCTCTTTGCCCATCTCAAGCTGCAATCGCTCAGCGCTCTTCAGTCAATGCGACATGCAATCAGGTATATGGCCATCGGCCTGCGCGACCGTCACCTGCTGCTGTACAGCCTGGCGACTGCGGCTGACGATGGTGCCAAAAAACTGATTGCATGCGCTGGTTTGCAGCGAGAAACGCGAGATCGCCGCAAGCAGGCTGTCTAACGGCAGCGTATCGTCCTCCAGGACATCGAACGCTTTTTGTTGGATCTGGCCCAAGAGGTCATAGAGCTGCAACAACCTTTCAGCGTATCGGGTCAGGATGGTGGTACCGCCGCCCTTGCCGCCGTTTGCGCGAATCTGTTTCAGCAACTCAATGCGGCTCGGGTCGGCAAACAAGTGCTGCCGGAGTTTCAGGGTTAACAGAATTTCTGCCTGCATGAGGGAACCTTGTGGCGTTTAAAAGGGAAATTTTCGCTTATCTTACGGGCAGCGGCAAATCCTGCCGGTCGCGATAACATAAAAGGCCTAATCGCTACAGCCAGAAGCTGGTATTAAAGACAACGAAGATAACCATGGCGCGCCAACTCTATGCTATGAGGTAACAATGCTTGAACTATTAGAAAGCCTGGCCATTGTCATTTTAATGGTGCCTGTCGTCATGGCGATCATCCTGGCTCTTATTTACCTTCTGGGAGAGCTGTTTAATATCATCTCAAAGTTTGGCCAGCCCAAACAGCGCCGTCAGCCGAGCGACGATGTGAAGCCGGCTTCGCACCACTAATCTGACATCCGGCGTGCGTGCCCGCCCAAAAGGCGCGCAGGTCCGGAGGCGCTCAGGCCTGAAGGCGCGCGGATCGGTGTACGCCGCTGGAGGGCAAGGTGCGCCAGGAGCAAGCGGCCGTTCTCACCGGCCGCGCTGACCCGTGTGCTTTGTCACACCCTGCGCGTTCGCACGCGATGCCCGTCTCCGTTCCTCCCTTTCTACCCTTTTTCGCCGTTATAATCACCGTCTTAGGGGGATCAGGCCATGCCGGGACTTTACACACCCGCCCCTAGCGCATACTCTGTGGGCGTTAAATTACTATTTTAGTAATCCATGAAAATGGAATGGAACAACGGGAAAGCGGCAAACAACGGGTCGCGGTGCTGTTCGGCGGCAAGTCCACCGAGCATGAGGTGTCGTTGCGCGCATTGATGAACGTTATTCGCGCCATCACCGGCAAAAATACGATCTGACCCTTATTGGGGTGGATAAACACGGACGCTGGACGTTATGCGACGAGCAGGACTATCTGCTCAATGCTGACGATCCCGCCGCCATCCGTCTGGCGTGGGCGCGGTGTTACCTGGCGGTAGTGCCCGGTTAGTCGGGAGCGCAACTGATTGATGCCGCCAATGAACAGCCGTTGCCGCCGATCAATGTCGCTTTCTCCGTATTGCACGGAGCCAGCGGTGAAGACGGGTCGGTACAGGGCCTGCGCGGGTGCTCAATATCCCCTACGCCGGGCCGGACGTACTGGGCTTGGCGGTATGTATGGACAAGGACATGACCAAACGCGTCTTGCGCGACGCCGGGGTGCCGGTGACACCTTTGGTGACGTTGCTGCGTACTGGCGATGCAGCGCCGGATGTCGACGCTATCATCGGCCAGCTGGGTCTGGCGCTGTTCATTAAACCGCCCAGCCAAGGCTCTTCCCGCGCCGGCTTTAGAGCGGCGCTGGCTTTCCGTTATGATGCCAAAGTGCTGGTGGAACAGGGGATAAGCGGTCGGGAAATCGAAACCGCCGTGCTGGGCAACGATTCCCCCGAGGTCAGCGTCTGCGGCGAGATCCTCGCCAACGACGAATTTTACGCCTATGACACTAAATACCTCATAGGGCGCCCAGGCGGGACTAGTTATCCCGGCGGCGCTGCGCCGGCGTCCGTCGCCGATGCCCTCCGGCAGATGACCGGGGAGGCCTATCTGGCGCTCGGCTGCAGCGTGATGGCGCGGGTGGATTTCTTTTTAACCGACCAAGGCCAAATCTTGCTTAATGAGGTTAACACCTTGCCGGGTTTTACCTCGATCAGTATGTATCCCAAGTTGTGGGAAGCCAGCGGGCTGGATTATCCCGCTCTGGTGGATCGCCTGATCGCCTGATCGCCTGATCGCCTGATCGCCTGATCGCGCTGGCGCGCGCCGCTGCGACGAGCCTCAGCCAGACAGAACGCTGAAACCCGATAACCGTACCAGACGGGCCGCGGGCTGTTGGGCCCGCAGCCGGGCCGGCAATTATGATTCGCGGTCCTAAACTCAGGCCAGCAGGCGCTGGCAGATGAAATTGGCGATAGACGGCGCTTCGTTAATTGCCAATGACGACGTCGGCGCGCGCTTTGATGGCATCATTGCTTTGCCCCATCGCCACGCCGAGACCGGCGCTGTCAAGCATGCTGAGATCGTTGAAGTTATCACCGAAAGCGACCATTTGATCCGTGCTAAATCCTTGTGCCGTGACCCAGTCTGCCAGCAGGCGGCCTTTGCTGTTGCCCCTTTGCGCAATATCAACCTGATCGTGCCAAAACCGTTCGCAGGCCAGCCCCAGCTCCAGCTCTACCGCTTCGGCGAAGGTTTGCAGCTTGCCGATATCCGCATCAGAGGTAGCGAACTTCCAGATCGCCTGTGCCTCTTGCGCCGCCGCCAGGCTGTCTACCTGCACAAGCGTCGGCCGCTACGCCGGCGGCAGGGTCTCCGACCAGGCCAGGGAGCGCAGGACATGATCGGTCGGATGTTGATACAGCATGGCGTCATCGATGTACAGCAGGCCGTGTACGTCATACTGGTCCAGAAGATGCAGTAGCGTAAGCGTCTGGGTCTTGTCGAGGGGTTGAGCGGTTAATACCCGTTGCGCCGGGTAATCGTACAGATAGGTCCCGTTGCAGCAGATTGCAGGGGTATCTATTTCGAGAGCCTGATAGAAGGGATGGATGGCGACGTGATGACGGCCGGTGACCACCATGACCTGCAGGTCGGTGGCGCGCGCCTCTTGAAGTGCGGCCAGAGACTCCGGCAGTATACGTTTTTGGCGGGTTAGCAGTGTGCCGTCCAGATCTAGGGCAATAAGGCGATAATCCATAAGTTTCCTATTGGGTAAGTATTTCAATCATTCTGCAATGTTACACCCTCGGCGCAGCGGTGAAAACCGTGATAATGTGGGTGGCTAACGCGTGCTAACGGTGACATGCTTAACCACGGCGTGCCGTAAAAAGGTGACAAAACCTTGCTAAACTACGGACACCATGCCTGCCACAGAAGCGAATTTAGAAGAACACATGAAGCGAATTGTCTATGTTGCCAGCCCGAAGAGTCAGCAGATACACGTCTGGCAAATGGATAACCAGGGTGCGCTAACGTTGCTGCAAGTGGTGGATACCCCGGGACAGGGGCATCCGATGGTCATCCGTTCGGCAAGAACGCACCTCTACATTGGCGTTCGGCCGTCCTTTGGTGTAGTCAGCTATCGGATTGATGAACAAGGATTGCTGACCGAAGCCGGCATGGCCCCGCTGCCGGGCAGTCCGACGCAACTGACCACCGATTTGCAGGGCGAGACGCTGTACAGCGTTTCCTATAGCGGCAGTTGTCTCGCCGTCAGCCCCATCGACGAGCAGGGAATCGTCGGCGCGCCGACGCAGACGCTGGAAGGCTTGACCCACTGCCACTCCGCCAATGTCGACACCACCAATCAGGTACTTTGGGTGCCTTGCCTGCAAGAAGACCGCATCCGGCTTTATACCATTGGCGAGGCGGGTCATTTGACGCCCCCGCACGCGGGAAGCATTAGACAGCGTGGCCGGCGCCGTGCCGCGCCATATGGCATTTCACCACGGCGGCGGTTACGCCTACGTTATTAACGAGTTTAGCGGTACGGTCAACGTGATCGCCATAGACGCCGCAGGCGCCGGTCCACGCATCGTGCAGACGCTGGATATTATGCCGGCCGGCTTCAGCGACACCCGCTGGGCGGCGGATATCCATATCACGCCCGACGGCCGCTGGCTTTATTGCTGCGATCGCACCGCCAGCGTCATCAGCCGGTTCGCGGTGTCTGAAGACGGCGGGGTTCTGCGCCTACTGGGGCATCAGGCGACACTGAAACCCAGCCCCGCGGTTTTAATATCGATAGTCAGGGCCGGTTCTTGGTGGCCGCCGGACAGAAATCGCACCATATCGCGGTTTACGCTATCGATGCGTAATTCGGCGCGCTGGCGCCCGTGGCGCGCTATGCGGTGGGACAAGGGACGATGTGGGTGTTCGTCCTGGCGCGTTGACCCTCCGCTTCGCGGCCTGCGGCGCCGGGCCGCTCCATGCTTAAGCCGTAGCCTTTCTCCCCGGCAGGTGTCGGCGGGCCATCGCATCGCCGGTAAGTGACGGTCAACGATGCGCTGCCCAGGGTGTGGAAATGCACGTTGAAGCCAATCATCGCGCCGCTGGCGTTTTCATCCACCTCCAGATGGTCAACATCCAGCGCATGCACGGTGAACTGGTAGCGGTGCGTTTCTCCCTGCGGCGGCGCGGCGCCGCCATAGCCTGCACTGCCGAAATCCGTACGTCCCTGCACGGCGCCCACCGGCAGATTGTCCTGACCGGAGCCCGCCCCCTGGGGCAGCATACGGACATCCGCCGGAATATTGGCCACCAGCCAGAGCCGGTCGGCGCGTCTGGATCAAATACCGTAATGGCAAAACTTTTCGTACCTGCCGGGTGATCCCAGGCCAGATGCGGCGAAATATTATCCCCTTGATATCCCATACCGTTGAACACATGGCGCGCGGGTAGCGTCGCGCCGGGCTGCAGATCGTGGCTAAATAAGGTAAACACGCGGCTCTTCTCCTTTCAGGCATTAGCGGTTGAGGATTTTTAATAAATTCTGCGCGGCGTCCGTCGACGAGGCTGGGTTCTGGCCGGTAACCAAATGGCCATTCGTTACCGAATAGGACTGCCAATCCTCGCTGCGCTCAAAGTGACCGCCGTGGCGCCGAAGCTCATCTTCCACCGAGAACGGCACCACGGTAGTCAACCGGCCCGTTTGTTCTTCGCTATTGGTAAAACCGGTGACCCCCTTACCTGCACACTAGCGGTGTGCCGTCAGGCTTTTTCGCATGGCGCAGCACCAATGGCCCATGGCACACGGCCGCCATCGGTTTGCCGTTGGCGAACGTTTGCTCGATAAGGACGATGAAATGGGGATCTTCCGCCAGATCCCATAACGGACCATGGCCGCCGGGATAAAACAGGACATCAAAATCTTCCGCCCGCAAAGTATCGACCCTGACGGTGGCGGCCAGGGCCTGCTGCGCGGTGCGGTCGGTGCGAAACCGCTCGGTATCCTGGGTTTGCGCGTCCGCTTCGTCGCTTTTCGAATCCAGCGGTGGCTGACTTTCTTTCGGCGAGGCCAGGGTTATCTCTATCCCGGCATCATGCAGGGTATAATACGGCGCGACCAGCTCTTCTAGCCAAAAACCGGTCTTGTGACCGGTATCGCCTAACCGGTCATGGGATGTCAAGATTATGGCGACTTTCATCAGCATTCTCCATTGGTTGCGGCGCGCGGGAAAAGGATCGCCGGCGACGAGGCCCTGACCCGATGCCAAAAGAGCGGCCCGCGAGTTTGGGGCTGGAGTTGGCGCCGTCGGCCCGGTCATCACCCCACTCGCCGCGGCCCGTCGGCGCTGCGCACGTTTCGCCGAGCCGCATTCACGCTCGCCGGCGGTGACAACCCGGCGCGAAGCTCTGCGGCAATCGCCGCGACGCGCGGGCGCCAGCTTTCGTCTTCCAACAGCGACAGGCTGGCGTTGGTGGCGGCGCAGGCCAGCGGATTAGCCATAAATGTCGGCCCGTGCATGAAACAGCCGGCGTCGCCATCGCTGAGGGTATCCGCTACGTGACGACGGGTCAGCGTGGCGGAGAGGGTCAGAGCGCCGCCGGTCAAGGCTTTTCCTACACAAAGAATATCCGGCGAGATGCCGGCGTGGTTGCAGGCGAACCATTCGCCGGTGCGGCCAACCCCGGTAGCGATTTCATCGGCAATCAGCAATATTCCATAGTGATCGCACAGCGCCCACGCCCGGCGCAGGTATTCGGGATGGTAAAAGCGCATCCCGCCGGCGCCCTGGACGATCGGTTCCAGAACCACCGCCGCCAGCGTACGGTGGTGGGCGGCCAACAGGGCGGCCAGCGGCGCATCGTCTCCCTCGCGCCAGGTGTCGTTGAAACACCGTCGGGTGGCCTCGACGAACCGATGCGGGGGCAGGTAGCCCTGATACAGACTGTGCATCGAGTTATCGGGATCGCACACCGACATCGCGCCAAAGGTATCGCCGTGATAGCCCTGGCGCGGGGCAAGTAACTCGCGCCGCGGTTCGCCGCGTGCCTGCCAATATTCCAGCGCCATTTTTATCGCCACCTCCACGGCTACCGCGCCGGAATCCGCCAGGAAAACGCAGTCCAGACCGGCGGGCGTCAGTGCTACCAGGCGACGACACAGGGCCACCGCGGGCGGATGGGTAATGCCGCCGAACATCACATGGGACATGCGGTCGATTTGATCCTTCATCGCCTGATTGATAACCGGATGATTGTAGCCGTGAATAGCCGCCCAGCAGGAGGACATACCGTCCACCAGGCGGCGGCCGTCGCTGAGGGTCAGCTCACAGCCGTCGGCGGAGACCACCGGGTAGGCCGGTAGCGGCCGGGTCATGGAGGTGTAAGGATGCCAGATATGGCGGCGGTCGAAGGCGAGGTCATCAGCCTGCATCGGATTATCCTGTAAACTATATTTTTAATATATGGTTGACAGTGTGGCGGCAAACTCTACACTGACGCCATCTATTTCCTTCAGGATGCTGTGGATAACCAATATGTCAACTTCTCAACGCTGGACGCAGGCGCAGGCCATAGCGCTGTTTGAAAAACCGTTTCTTGAGTTATTATTCGAGGCCCAACAGGTGCATCGCCAGCACTTCACGCCGGGCGAGGTGCAGGTCAGCACGCTGCTGTCGATTAAAACCGGCGCCTGCCCCGAGGATTGCAAGTACTGTCCGCAAAGCGCGCGTTACAGCACCGGACTGGAGAGCGAGCGTCTGATGCAGGTGCAGCAAGTGCTGGACGCCGCCCGTAAGGCACGGGACGCCGGTTCAACGCGCTTTTGCATGGGAGCCGCCTGGAAAAATCCGCACGATCGCGATATGCCGCTGCTTGAGCAGATGGTGCAGGGCGTGAAGGCGATGGGGCTTGAGACCTGCATGACGCTCGGCATGCTCAACGATCGGCAGGCGCAGCGACTGGCGGAGGCGGGGCTGGATTTCTATAACCACAATCTGGATACCTCGCCGGAATTTTACGGCAGCATCGTTACGACCCGCAGCTACCAGGACCGGCTCGATACCCTGAGCAAAGTCCGCCAGGCGGGGACTAAAGTGTGCTCCGGCGGCATCGTCGGCCTGGGGGAGGATACCCGCGATCGCGCGGGGCTGCTGGTGCAACTGGCCAATTTGCCGACGCCGCCGGAAAGCGTACCCATCAACATGTTGGTGAAGGTGAAAGGAACACCGCTGGCCGATAATGAGGATGTGGATCCGTTTGAGTATATCCGCACCATCGCCGTGGCGCGCATTATGATGCCGCGCTCACACGTGCGCCTGTCGGCGGGACGGGAGCAGATGAACGAACAGACCCAGGCGCTGTGTTTCATGGCCGGTGCCAACTCCGTGTTTTACGGCTGTAAATTGCTCACGACGCCTAACCCGGAAGAAGATCGCGACATGGGGTTGTTCCGTAAGTTAGGTATCAGTATCGAACGTCGCACCGCCACGCAGGGCGATGCGGCACAGCAAGCGCAACTGGCCGAAGAACTGCTCACCGCGGATACGGCGCATTACTATAATGCGGCACGCTGATGGCCGACGGATGGATGGCGCGCATCGCCGGATCAACGGTGCGCTAGCGCTGCGGCGCTTGGATTTGCGGTGGCGCCGTCGGACACCGCCATTCAGCCTCTGGTGATTGGCGATAATCTGCGCACGCTGCAACTGGCGCAGCGCCTGCGCGAGCGCGGTGTCTGGCTGACGGCAATTCGGCCGTCTACCGTCTCGCCGGCTGGCGCGCGGCTGCGTATTACGCTCAGCGCCGCCCACCTGGCCGACGATGACGATATTGATACGCTGCTTGAAGGCGTTATCCGATGCACAACAACAAAACGCGTAACCCGTCGGCGGACCACAAGCCGGGCATCGCCCGCCGTTTTAGCCGCGCCGCATTACGAGCGCTGCGCGGCCTTTCAGCGCGCCTGCGGCGGTAGACTGTGCGCCCTGACAAGGCCGGTTGAAGGACGGCGGACTCTCTTGAGATGCGGGCTGCGGCACCGGCTGGTTTAGCCGGCCCTGGCAGGCGCAGGAAAATCAGGTGGTTGCCCTCGATCTCTCCGCCGCCATTCTGGGCTTTGCCCGACAACAACGGGCTGCGGAGGCCTACATCGTAAGCGATATCGAAGGTTGCCGCTGGCGACGGGATCGGTGGACATCGTTTATAGCAATCTGGCGGTGCAATGGTGCGATCATTTGCCGCAGGCGCTGGCGGAGCTGCACCGTGTGCTGCGGCCCGGCGGCATGCTGGCGTTATCCACCCTGGCGCAGGCGTGGGGACAGGTAGATGATGGCGTACATATCAACATCAACCATTTTCTGCCGCAGGCGGCTATCGCCGCACCCTTCGCCCCTTATCGCCATCGCCTGCTGGCCGAGCCGCATCACTTGCACTATCCGCAAGTTAGCGATTTGTTGCGGGAAATCAGAGGCGTGGGCGCCGGTTATCTTCACGATGGCTGCCCGCTCGGACTGACCAGTCGTAGCCGCCTGCGGGCGTTGGAGGCCAGCAGGTCGCACCGGCCGGCGGGGGCAAAGCTGTCGCTGAGTTATCGCGTGATTTATGGGATGATTTACCGTGACTAAACGTTTTTTTGTGACTGGAACCGATATCGGTAAAACCCTGGCGGCGTGCGCGTTACTACACAGTCCGCTGCGCGGGCCGGCTATCGCGCTGCGGGGTATAAACCGGTGGCTTAGGGGGTGTGAACTGACCCCCGAGGGGCCGCGCAACCGCGATGCGCTGGCGCTGACGGCCAACGGTAATGTGGCGCTTGGCTATCAGCAAGTTAACCCGCTGGCGTTTCTTGCGCCGACCTCGCCCCATATCGCCAGCCGCGATGGGGGCCGCCTTCTTCACCGCCGCCGCGTTATCGGCGAGACTTCAGACAGTGGAAACCGCCGCGGACTGGCTGGTGGTCGAGGGCGCAGGGGGGGGGGTTACCCCGTTGGCGGAATCGCTGACCTACGCCGATTGGGTCGTCGCCGAGCAGCTGCCAGTGATTATGGTGGTCGGGATTAAACTTGGCTGTATTAATCATGCGCTGCTGACGGCGCTGGCGGTACGACAGGCGGGGGTGCCGTTGGTTGGGTGGATTGCCAACCATCCCAAGCCGACCAGCCACCAGCCGCGGGATTGTCTGGCGGCGCTGCAACAGCGGCTGGATGCCCCGTTATTAGGGGAAATTCCCTGGCTCGACGCGGCGGAAAAAGCGCCTTTAGCCGACTATCTTGATCTTTCGCTGCTTGCTGGCCCGTTTTAAGAAGACCCGCTGCAGCCGGCTGTGCTGCTGCGGCGAGCAGGAGGGCCGCTCATACTGTCCATGTCGTCCGCCTCCGGCATCGTCGCGTTGCCGACGGGGGCCGTCGGGAGGGCGGCCAGTCCGCCGTTCGGCAGCATGGCATTTTGGCAAAGCCACTCAGCTCGCCAAATAACCCTGAATCAGCGCGTTGTCCTGCTCGTCCAGCGAGCCCTGGACCACGTTACGGCCGCCTTCTAGCAGGTAGTAACGATCGCCGGTGTGAACGCCGAAGAGTAATTGGTGTTCCACCAGCAACAACGTCAGCCCAAACTCATGCTGCATGCGCCGTAGAATGTGGCCGAATTCCTGCGCTGCAGCCGGTAAGCTCGCCGGCGCGCGCGGCGCCTAGTGTAAAGAAACGGAAACAGGTCATGGACCATGACCGGCACCTGTCGGGTATGATTGCGCCCGGCCAACAGGGCAACGTGCAAATTCTCCTCCACGCTCAGTTGGGAAAAAATCTGCCTGCCCTGCGGCACATAATTAATACCAAGCGATGCGCACGCATCGGCGGGATGCGCCAGCAGATCCTGCGCGTCTTCCCCCCGCAATTGCCAGGTGACGCTACCGCTGCTGACCGGGACGTAGCCCATGATGCAATTGATCAATGTGGTTTTGCCGACGCCGTTGCGTCCGTCCCAGCAGGCAAGTGCACTGGCCATGGGGCAATTCCAGATGAATATCCCGCAGAATTTGCTTCGGGCCATAAAACTAATTTACCGCGTGCATTCGTAACGTAGGCTAATTGCCTCCCCTTGTGAAATGACCGTCGTCGTATCCCGGGGTATCGATTCGGGCGACGTCGGCATGCCGGCCAGTAGATGTAGCAACTATCAGGCCAACCAGCGTGACAGACGGCATTAGCGGTAGGATGCACTGAACGGTCGGCCTAACGGCAGAATAAAACAGGTTTAGCACAACGTCTTTGCCGGACAAAGTGTGGAAGAATGCACTTTCTCGGTGCTCTGCGTGTTTTTTGTGGTGCAACGGACGCCGCCGGGACGCATAAAGGGCGGCAACCGCTCTGCCGGTAATCTGATCCTGTACAGTCAGGTAGAGAATTTAGTTATTTTTTGCATAACGCGGCCCATAATAAAAACAAAAAATAGCTAAAAAAACCTTTTTGTCATTTTTCTTTCAAGTTATTCAATTTTGTGGAACGCAAGCTATAAGCGAAGCGGTAGGAGTTATCCACTATTCTTGTGGATAACCATGTGCATTAGGTTTAGAAAAACGCGCCGGGACGAGAGCGGGCGCGGGCTGGGTGCATTTTGCCTGTATTCTTCACGCTTTTTTTATTCGCGTGTTTACAAGCATTTATGTAAAATCAAGTAAATTTGTAAGCGGAGCTTGCACCGTCTTCGTTTCCTCATCGCAGGGCTTCCCACGCCGTCCCGTCTTCTGTGGGTTAATCACCTTTTTCCGCCCAAAGTCAACACATTTTCCTTTCACTGGAAATGCAATTTTGCGCCTAAAATCAGATGGGTTACTGGGATTGTATCCAGTGGTTATCCACTGGTAAAATAGCCTGAGAGTTCCCATACTCATAGAGTAGCCCGCAACCCACTTTCCCAGCAGGTAGTTATTGCAGATGAGTAAAGCATTTAAACTGGTTTCATCGTTTAAACCGTCCGGCGATCAGCCGGAGGCCATTCGTCGCCTGGAGGAAGGATTAGAGGATGGCCTGGCCTGTCAGACGCTGCTCGGCGTGACCGGGTCAGGGAAAACCTTTACCGTGGCGAACGTGATAGCGGATTTAAACCGTCCCACCATGGTGCTGGCGCCCAATAAAACGCTGGCGGCGCAGCTGTACGGCGAAATGAAGGCGTTTTTCCCCGATAATGCGGTGGAGTATTTTGTCTCCTATTACGACTATTATCAGCCGGAAGCCTATGTGCCCAGCTCCGATACCTTTATCGAGAAGGATGCGTCGGTCAACGAGCATATCGAGCAGATGCGGTTATCCGCCACCAAAGCGCTGCTGGAGCGACGCGATGTCATCGTGGTCGCCTCGGTTTCCGCTATCTATGGCCTGGGGGATCCTGATGCCTATCTGAAGATGATGCTGCACCTAACGCGCGGCATGTTAGTCTCCCAGCGCAGCATCGTTAACCGGCTTTCGGAGCTGCAATATACCCGCAACGATCAGGCATTCCAGCGCGGCACGTTTCGCGTGCGCGGCGAAGTCATCGATATTTTCCCCGCCGAATCCGACGAAGTGGCGCTGCGCGTTGAGCTGTTTGACGATGAAGTGGAGCGCCTGTCGTTGTTTGATCCGCTCACCGCTCACGTCGATCAGAAAGTGCCCCGTTACACTATTTACCCCAAGACCCACTATGTCACCCCGCGCGAGCGGCTGGTGCAGGCGATGGAAGATATCAAGGTGGAGCTGGCCGAACGGCGCGAGTCGCTGCTGGCCAGCGGCAAACTGCTGGAAGAGCAGCGACTGTCTCAGCGTACCGCCTTCGATCTGGAAATGATGAATGAGCTGGGCTATTGCTCGGGGATCGAGAACTACTCCCGCTATCTGTCGGGACGCGGGCCGGGCGAACCGCCGCCGACGCTGTTCGATTATTTGCCGGCTGACGGGTTGCTGGTGGTGGACGAATCCCATGTCACCATTCCGCAAATCGGCGGGATGTACCGGGGCGATCGGGCGCGTAAAAAGACGCTGGTGGAATACGGTTTCCGCCTGCCGTCGGCGCTGGACAACCGGCCGATGAAGTTTGAAGAATTCGCCGCGCTGGTGCCGCAGACCATTTATGTTTCCGCGACGCCCGGGCCTTATGAGCTGGAAATGTGCGGCAATGAGGTCATTGATCAGCTGGTGCGGCCGACCGGTCTGCTGGATCCGCAAATCGAGGTGCGGCCGGTCAGCACCCAGGTGGACGATTTGCTGTCGGAAATCCGCCGCCGGGTGCAGATAAACGAGCGGGTGCTGGTCACGACATTGACCAAGCGGATGGCGGAAGATTTGACCGAATATCTTGAAGAGCACGGCGAACGGGTGCGTTATTTGCATTCAGACATAGAAACCGTGGAGCGGGTGGAAATCATCCGCGACTTGCGCCTCGGCGAATTCGACGTGCTGGTCGGCATCAACCTGCTGCGTGAGGGGCTGGACATGCCCGAAGTGTCGCTGGTGGCTATCCTGGACGCCGATAAAGAGGGCTTTTTGCGCTCCGAGCGGTCGCTTATCCAGACTATCGGCCGCGCGGCGCGTAACCTCAACGGCAAAGCTATCCTGTACGGCAATAAGATCACGCCGTCAATGGCGCGCGCGATTGAGGAAACCGAGCGGCGGCGCGAGAAACAGCATGCCTATAATCTGGCCAACGGTATCGTGCCGCAGGCGCTGAATAAGCGCATTGCCGATATCATGGAGCTGGGCCAGTCGTCGGCGCACGCCACCAAGCATAAAAAACGCAAGGCAACTGAGCCGGCGGCGAATATGACGCTGACGCCGAAAGCGCGGGAACAGAAGATTCGCGAGCTGGAAACCCGCATGCAGCAGCATGCGCAGAATCTGGAATTTGAAGAGGCCGCCAGCGTGCGCGATCAAATTCATGCGCTGCGGCGGTGGCTGTGAGCGTTTGGCTTGGCGCCATGGGGCTGAGGATATGCGCCGGGCGCCGTGGCGGTGACCCCTGGGAGTGGCGCGATGGGGCGGGCGTCCAAGGGCGGGTGCGCGTGGCGTGGAGGCCAGCGCCCGGCGGAGTGAACGTTGACGGTCAGCCGAGGGATTGCAGTGCCAGATCCAGCGCTTGGCGCAGCAGGGCGCGATCGTGGCGGTGGGGTTCATCCTCCGCCGCCAACGGCCGTTGTACTATGACGCGATCCGCCAGGTTTTCCGCCGCCGTGGCCGGCCCGATAATCACCCCGTCAATCACCTTCTCCCGGCCGATGGCCTGCTCCATCATCTGCACTTTCTGCGCCAGCGTCATATTCGCCGCCACCACGCTAAGCTCGCGACCCAGGTTATCGAGGTAGATCATTGGCGTGCGCGTGCGGCGCAACGCCTGCGTCAAATCTGCCAGCAGCAATAGCGGCATTAGGCTGGTCAGAAAACTGCCCGGGCCAATGATGATAAGATCCGCGCCGGCGATGGCCAGCAGCGCTTCGCGCGTGGTCGGCACCGGCGCCGTCAGCGTCATCTTGACGGGCAGGTCGTTCAACCGGTCAATGGCCACTTCACCGTACACAGTGTCGCCGGACAGCGCGGTGGCTTGCAAATCCACCGGCTGCTCCGACATCGGGATCAGGCTGGCGCTGACCTTCAGCAGGTTGCGGATAAGGTTAATGGCTTCGAGCGGCCGGACGCTGAGATTGTCCAGCGCCTTTAGCATCAAATTGCCCAGGTTATGGCCCGCTAGGTCGCCCTGGCCGCCGAAGCGGTATTCGAACATCGCAGAGGCGATGCTCGGTTCGGCGATCAACTGATTAAGGCAGTTGCGGGTATCGCCCCAGGCAATGCCGCCTTCGGACTGCCTGATGCGGCCGGAGGAGCCGCCGTTATCAGTGGTGGTCACGATGCCTGTCAGCCGTGACCCCAGAAAGAAAAGCGCAGACATGACCCGGCCCAAGCCGTGACCTCCCCCCAAGGCGACCACCTGATCCAAATCGGCTAATGTTCGGTTGCGCATAGGTATCCTGATGGTATGAAACGGGAGTCTGAGGCTGAGTGTGGCATAAAATA
Source organism: Sodalis sp. (in: enterobacteria) (assembly GCF_051710625.1). Lineage (GTDB taxonomy): Bacteria > Pseudomonadota > Gammaproteobacteria > Enterobacterales > Enterobacteriaceae > JBPESN01. The sequence continues at coordinate 17,872 of NZ_JBPESN010000031.1, forward strand.
GCGGATTTGCCGGCAAAAGCGAATCGGGGCGCGCGCCAATGAGCGGTTTTCGGCAAGGGAAACGGAAAAACAAGAGCAATTTCAACGCCGTATAATATTTTATATAACGGGTTTTCGCGCTGTACGCATGGTAACCGCGTGGCTTTAGGGCTACTCTAAACTAGACGTCAGTCAAGCATTCCTTTTCGCCCCTGGGGCGTTAAGGTCTACATAACGCCTAGCCTTTATGCCTAAGTGGCCCGTTACTGAGCCATAGGGGGTTCTGGCCGTGGCGAAGCCACCAGGGTGCAGGGTAAAAATGCCGGCATCTCCCGTATTTGAAAAGGTGTTACTGTGTCACAACTCATCGATGCGTTTGAGCGCAGGTTTTATTATCTGCGCTTGTCAGTGACGGACGTCTGTAATTTCCGCTGCACCTATTGCCTGCCCGACGGTTATAGTCCGCAGGGAACCCGCAATACCGGCTTTCTCTCCTTGGAGGAGATCCGTCGCGTCACCCGCGCCTTTGCCGAACTGGGGATCGAAAAGGTCCGCCTCACCGGCGGCGGAGCGTCGCTGCGCCGGGATTTCATCGATATCATTGCGGCAGTATGCGCCAATCCGGCTATCCGCACCGTCGCGGGCACCACCAACGGATATCGTTTGGCGCGTGATGTCGCGGCCTGGTGCGACGCCGGGCTAACGGCGCTGAACGTCAGCGTCGATAGCCTGGACGCCCGCCAATTTCAGGCCATTACCGGCCAGGATAAATTCCATCAGGTGATGGCCGGCATGGCCGCCGCCTTCGAGGCCGGTTTTGACAAGGTGAAAGCGAATACCGTTTTGCTGCGCGACGTGAACGACATTCATCTGGATACGTTCCTGGCGTGGATCAAACCCCGACCGCTGCAGCGGCGCTTTATCAAGCTGATGGAAACCGGCGACAGCAGCGCGCTGTTTCGTGAGCGTCACGTTTCCAACGAGCTTATCCGCCAACGGCTGGAACGAAGGGGCTGGCAATGCCAGCCGCGCGGACGCACAGATGGCCCGGCCCTGGTGTTTCGCCACGAAGATTATCAAGGTGAAATCGGCCTTATCATGCCTTACGCCAAAGACTTCTGCGCCAGCTGTAATCGCCTGCGCGTATCGTCGCTGGGCAAGCTGCACCTGTGCCTGTTTGGCGACGGCGGTATTCCGCTGCGCGATCTTCTTGAGAGCGACGCCACGCTTGAGGCGCTAAAAACCCGTATCGCGGGCGGATTTGCAGCATAAAAAACAGACCCATTTTTTGCATCAGGGCAATACCGGCATTACCCGCAACCTGTCTTAATATCGGCGGCTAGGTCTGCCCGGGGAAAACGTATGTTGCAACTAACCCATATTACTGAGCGCGGCGAGGCGCATATGGTGGATGTTTCCGCCGAAGCCGACACGGGACGCGAAGCGCGCGCCAGCGCCTATGTTACTATGGCCCCCGCCACGCTGGCGATGATCCTCGACGGCCAACATCATGAAGGCGATGTGTTCGCCACCGCCCGCATCGCCGGTATTCAGGCGGCAAAGCGCACCTGGGAATTGATTCCTTTGTGCCATCCGCTGTTCCTCAGCAATGTAGAGGTGCAACTGATGGCTGAAACTGAACAGCACCGAGTGCGGATTGACGCTATCTGTCGCCTGACCGGTAAAACGGGCGTAGAGATGGAGGCGCTGACCGCGGCCTCGGTGGCCGCCCTGACAATTTACGATATGTGCAAGGTGCTGCAGAAGGATATGGTTATCGGCCCGGTGCGCCTGCTGGCGAAAAGCGGCGGCAAATCCGGCGATTTCACGGGGGGATGAGGCGTGATTACGGTGCTGTTTTTTGCCCAGGTTCGCGAGCTGACCGGAGTTGACGTTTATCGGTCGATGCGGGGTTCACGTCGATGGAAGCCCTGCGCCAGGCGCTGGCGCTGGAGCCGGGCAAATTGCTGGCTGGCGGTCAATCAATCGCTGGTGACGACGGCTCATCCGCTGGCCGCCGGCGATGAAATGGCGTTCTTCCCGCCGGTCACGGGGGGCTGAATGGAGGCAACCCTGATTGAGGTCGGCGAGGGCGATTTCGACGTAGCGGCACTGTATGCCTGGCTGTACGCCAGCGATAACGATGGTGCGGTAGTCACCTTTAGCGGAAAAGTGCGCAACCATAATCTGGGCGCCGAGGTCAGTACGCTGACGCTGGAATATTATCCGGGCATGACCGAAAAAGCGTTGGCGGACATCGCGCGGCGCAGGCGCGCGAGCGCTGACCGCTGACCCGAATCGCCTTGCTGCATCGCGTCGGCGAACTCGGCGCCGGCAAGCGAATTGTTTTCGTTGGCGTCAGCGCCGCTCAGCGCGCCGCGGCGTTAAACGCCGCCGAATATATGATGGATATCCTCAAAACCCGGGCGCCGTTCTGGAAACGGGAGTCTACGCCTGCGGGCAGCCGCTGGTTGGATGCGCGCGAGAGCGACCAGCGGGCGGCCGAACGCTGGCAAGACAGTTCCCCTACCGGCGAGACAGACGGCGCCGGTTGAGCCGCCGCCCGGCCCGGCGTCGCGATAACAGAAAAGCCATTGCCGGGGCGGTTTTCATACTTCAGGCCGCGCTATGTGCAAAGGAAAATCGTTTGCTGACCGTGCCGTCAAGCGAGGAGGGCAGCGTTGGCCTGCCGTGCTGTTATGCGGGGGGCATTCTGCGCCGGGCGCGCTTTTATGATATGCTTGGCTGAGGTGGGTCGTGCGCGCGGCCTGGGTTGTCTCGCCCGCGTGCGGCTTATATTATTTTGCTCACTCAAAGGTGATAATCATGGATCGCTTTCCCCGCTCCCAGGGTTCCATCGTAGAACGCGCCAACAGCGCGGTGCAGCCGTTTATGGCGCAGGTCTACGGTTGGATGACCTGCGGATTGCTGTTAACCGCCTTCGTGGCCTGGTACGCCGCCCGCACGCCGGCGCTGCTGCAGTTTATTTTCTCAAGTCAATTAACCTTTTTTGGTTTGATTATCGCCCAATTGGCGCTGGTGTTCGTCATTTCGGGCATGGTCAATCGCCTTAGCGGTGCGGTGGCGACGTCGCTTTTCATGTTTTATTCGGCGTTAACCGGGCTGACGCTTGCGAGCATTTTCATCGTCTATACCGCCTCCTCCATCGCCAGTACCTTTGTTGTGTCCGCCGGTATGTTCGGTGCTATGACGCTGTACGGCTATACCACCAAGCGGGATTTGAGCAGTTTCGGTAACCTGCTGTTTATGGCGCTCATTGGTATTGTGTTGGCATCGCTGGCGAATATCTGGCTGAAAAGCAGCGCGCTGATGTGGGCGGTGACCTATATCGGCGTAGTGGTGTTCGTCGGACTGACCGCTTATGACACCCAGAAACTGAAGAATATGGGTGCTCAGCTGTCGTTGGACAACAAGGATCAGTTCCGTAAATACTCCATCGTCGGTGCGTTGAGCCTGTATTTAGACTTTATCAATCTGTTCTTGATGTTGCTGCGTATTTTCGGCAATCGACGTTAAGCCTGAGCCGAGAATACGATGAGCGATCTTGCCCGACGGTTGGCCGGCGTCCCCCGGCTGGATATTATCGGCCCGCCGACGCCGCTCGAGCATCTCCCACGGCTGTCGGACTTTCTGGCGCGGGATATCTTTATCAAGCGCGCCGCGATTTAACCACTCTGGGCCTGAACGGTAACAAGTTGCGCAAGCTGGAGTTCTTGGCCGCTGACGCGCTGCGCCAGGGTGCCGACACGTTGCTGACCGCCGGTGCTACCCAGTCGAACCACGTGCGGCAAACGGCGGCGCTGGCGGCCAAATTGGGGCTGCATTGCGTCACGCTGTTGGAAAAGCCGACCGACACACCCGCCGGTAACTACCTAATCAACGGCAAGCGTCTGTTGCTCGATTTGTTTCAGTGCGAGGTCATCGCGTGCGAGGCCTTGACTCAGCATGACCAACAGCTGGCCGATGCGGCGCTGCGTCTGGAAGCACAGGGCCTTTCGGCCCTATGTCATACCGGTGGGGGGATCCAACGCCCTGGGCTCGCTGGATTACGTCGGTTGCGCGCTGGCTGGAGATAGCCCATCAGCAGTGTCAAGGTATGATTCAGCCGGGCGCGAGTAGTGGTGCCATCGGGCAGCGGCGGCATGCACGCGGACCTGGCGGTCGGGCTGGCCGCCGTGCTGCCGGAAACGGTGCTCATCGGCGTTACCGTTTCGCGTCGCTCGGATCAGCAGCGGCCTCTTATCATGAGGCTGGCGGCGCAAGTGAGTGAACAGTTGTCGCTCGCCGCGCCGGCCGTGGAGATAACCCTATGAGACAAGTATTTTTCCCCCGGTTATGGCCAGCCCAATGACGAGGGCCGCGAGGCAATTGCGCTATTAGCGCGTCTGGAGAGCATTGTGCTGGATCCGGTTTATACCGGTAAAACCATGGCAGAGCTGATTGATGGCCTTGAACGTGACCGTTTTCCTGACGGGCCACTGGTGTTCGTGCATGCCGGCGGCGCGCCGGTGCTGTTTGCTTATCATCATCTGGAGACCCGATGAGCGCTATTGAAGTTAAAGGGCTGATTAAAACATTCAACGACCATGGGGTGCTCAAGGGTATCGATCTCGCGCTCAATCCCGGCGAGGTGCTGGCGATAGTTGGACCGAGTGGGTAGTCCGGCAAAACCACGTTGTTGCGCAGTATCAACTTGCTGGAGACGCCGGATGACGGCAGTATTCAGGTGGGGGATATTACCACCTGACGCCAGCAGCGCCCGCTTAGCGGTCAGAAAGCGCAAATCCGCGCCCTTCGCCAGCAGGTCGGGTTCGTGTTTCAGAATTTTAACCTGTTTCCCCACCGCTTGGTGCTCGACAATATCATCGAGAGGCCGCTGGTGGTGAAGAAGGAGCGGCGCGAGGAAGTGGTGGCGCGCGCGGGAACTGCTGGCCAAGGTCGGCCTGAGCGGCAAAGAGGACGCCTTTCCCCCCAAGCGGCTGTCCGGCGGTCAGCAGCAGAGGGTGGCTATCGCGCGCGCGCGATGCGTCCGGCGGTCATTTTGTTCGATGAACCGACGGCCACGCTTGATCCTAAACTGGTGGGCGAGGTGTTCGCGCACCCGACCCACGAGCGCACCCGGCGCTTTCTCAACAAATTTCTCAGCGCCTGAGGGCGCAACCCTGTTCCGCCGCGCTTGTCCGCGGTGGGGGCGGGAAGGATTTAGTTATTTACCGGATACTCGTGCCCAACGACCGGATATTTTGCTACAATCCCGTCATTGGTGTTTTGTCCGTTCACCATGGTAAGGCTTTGCCTCCCATCTGATTATCCCCCTGAGCGTGGTTTCGGCCGGCGTCGTCGGGGCGGATCTGGAGTTTTTCAGTCTATGTCATTTGATTCACTTAAGCTGAGTGCCGAGATTTTGCGCGCATTAACGGAAAAGGGCTATCTCGAACCGACGCCGGTTCAGCAGCAAGCCATCCCTTATGTCTTACAAAGCCGCGATATTATGGCCAGCGCCCAGACCGGCACCGGCAAAACCGCCGCTTTCACCCTGCCCATTCTGCAATTGCTCGACCAGCGCCCGGCGCCGGCCGGTAAACAGCGTCGGCCCGTCCGGGCGCTTATCTTGACGCCGACCCGTGAACTGGCGGCGCAGATTGGCGAAAATATCACTGAATACAGCGCCCATCTCGGTCTGCGTTCGCTGGTCGTGTTTGGCGGCGTTAGCATCAACCCGCAGATGATGAAACTGCGCGGCGGGGTCGAGGTGCTGGTGGCGACCCCCGGCCGTTTGCTGGATTTGGCGCAGCAGCGCGCGGTCGATCTGTCGCAGGTGGAGATCCTGGTGCTAGATGAAGCCGATCGCATGCTGGATATGGGCTTCATTCACGATATCCGCCGGGTGATGAAACTGTTGCCGACAAAACGTCAGAGCCTGATGTTTTCCGCGACCTTCTCTGATGAGATTAAAACGCTGGCCAACAGCCTGCTCGATAATCCGGCGTCGGTGGAAGTCGCGCGGCGCAATACCGCGTCCGAGCAAATCACCCAGTTCGTGTATATGGTCGATAAGAAGCGTAAGCGCGAGCTGCTTTCCGATATGATTGGCCGCAACAACTGGCAGCAGGTGCTGGTGTTTACCCGCACCAAACACGGCGCCAACCATCTGGCGCAGCAGCTAAATAAGGACGGCATTACCGCCGCCGCGATCCACGGCAATAAGAGCCAGGGCGCGCGTACCCGGGCGCTGGCGGATTTCAAGCAGGGCAGCATCCGTGTGCTGGTGGGCACCGATATCGCCGCCCGCGGTCTGGATATCGACTTGCTGCCGCATGTGGTGAACTATGAACTGCCTCAGGTGGCGGAAGATTATGTGCATCGCATTGGCCGTACCGGCCGCGCGTCGGCTACCGGTGAAGCGCTGTCGCTGGTATGCGTCGATGAGCTGGGCCTGCTGCGCGATATTGAGCGTTTGCTGAAAAACCCCATCCCTCGCATCGCGTTACCGGGCTATGATCCGGATCCCAGCATCAAAGCGGAGCCTATCCAGCAGGGACGCGGCAGTTGGGGCGGCGGACGCGGCGCGCCTGCCGGTGATGCCGCGCGCGATAGCCGTTCAGGCTCGCGCTGCGATGGCGCACAATCCCGCCGTAGCGCGTCTGGTCATAGCGCTGCCCGTAGCGGGAATGCTGCCGGTCAGGGTGGCGCCCGCAGCGGCGGCGCTGCCGGCAATGGCGGTGCCCGTAGCGGGCGTGGCGGCAACTATGCCGGTAACGGCGGTAGCCGCAGTGGCAATCGCTAACCCCGATTATCTGATGCGGCGGGCGTCGGAACAATTTCTGACGCCGGCAATGCGACGTTGGTTTGCCTGTCGACATCCGGCGCATGACGGACCGGGAATGCCTCTTTCGGCGCTTGATGCCGCAGGCGGCCGATCGCGGACGCCATGTCTTTGCTAGCACGCGCTTATGGGTTGCTTTTCCCGGCGGTTTTTCCCTACTAGTGCGCCACTGCTAGTGAACGGGTGGCGTTATGTGTGTCGTATTGGCTCCGATGAAAGGCGTGCTTGACGCGCTGGTCCGCGAGCTGCTGTGCAAAATAAATGATTACGATCTGTGCATCACCGAATTTTTGCGGGTGGTGGACGGTCTGCTGCCGGAAAAATCCTTCTACCGACTCTGCCCCGAACTGCGCCGGCACAGCCGAAATCCGGATGGCACGCCCGTGCGGGTGCAACTGCTGGGGCAAAATTTCCCCTGGCTGGCGGAGAATGCCTGGCGCGCGGCGGCGCTGGGATCCTGGGGGGTTGATCTTAACTGCGGTTGCCCGTCAAAAACCGTTAACGACAGCGGTGGCGGCGCGCCGCTGTTGAAAGATCCGGAGCTGATTTATCAGGCCGCGAAAGCGATACGTGCGGTGGTGCCCGCCGACCTGCCCGTTTCGGTCAAGGTTCGCCTTGGCTGGGATTCTACCCACCGCAGCCTGGAAATTACCGATGCGGTGGAGCAGGCCGGCGTCAGTGAAATCGCGGTACACGGCCGCACCAAAGAAGAGGGCTATCGGGCCGAATGTGTGGACTGGCCGGCCATTGCGGCGATCCGCCGGCGTTTACGCATTCCCGTCATTGCGAATGGTGAAGTCATGGACTGGCAAAGCGGCCAGGCGTGTCTGTACAGCTCCGGCTGTCAGGTGCTGATGATTGGGCGCGGCGCGCTCAGTGTGTAGTGGTCAACTAAAACTGGCCATCGCGTTAGAGTTTTTCAGTATTTATTTTCTGATTCGTTTGGTGGCAACCTACCGTTATATTCATGCGGCCTGAGTACGCTGTAATATCACACGATATAGTCGGTAATTTCATGAGCTGCTTCGCTGAAGCTTATGTAGTCCGTTACCGGCATCCACTCGTTTTTTAGACTTCTGAAGAAGCGCTTCATCGGACTGTTATCCCAACAGTTACCCCGCCGACTCGTGCTTTGTTTGATCCGGTAACGCCATAGCAACTGTCGGAACTGCCTGCTCGTATAATGGCTACCCTGATCGCTGTAGAACATCACTCCGCCTGGTTTACCACGCGTTTCCCATGCCATTTCCAGTGCTTTGATGGTCAGTCTGCTGTCCGGGGAGAACGACATAGGCCCAGCCCACCGGTTTCCTCGCGAACAGATCAAGAACAACCGCAAGGTACGCCTAGCGTTTCCCGGTCCAGATATACGTCACATCGCCGCGCCATACTTGGTTTGGCTCCGTTACAGCGAACTGGCGCTCAAGATAATTCGGGATCGCAACATGCTCCTGACCGCCACGCTTATACCTATGCGTCGGCTGCTGACAACTGACTAGCCCCAGCTCTTTCATGAGTCTGCCTGCGAGCCAGCGCCCCATCCGGAAGCCTCTCTGGGTTGCCATGGTGGCGATACTTCTCGCGCCAGCTGCACCATGGCTGATATTGTGCAGTTCATGAACCTGACTGCGCAATACTGTTCGCCTGCCGTCTGGCCTGTCAGGACGACTTTTCCAGTATTTGTAACTGCTGCGATGAACCCTGAACACGTGGCAGAGTGTGGCCACAGGATAACGCGCTCTGAGTTTCCCAATTAACGAGAACTGTTCAGGGAGTCTGACATCAAGAGCGCTGTAGCCTTTTTAATATTTCACTTTCCATTTCAATGCGTTGTACCTTCTTCTTGAGCTCACGTATTTCGATTTGTTCCGGGGTTATAGGAGAGGCTTTTGGCGTTTTCCCCTGTCGCTTATCACGCAGTTGTTTTATCCATTTCGTCATCGTAGAAATGGCCGACGTCCATGGCTTTTGCTGCTGGCGCGGCGGTGTAATTTTGGTCGACAACCAGTTGAGCGGATTCGCGTTTGAATTCAGGACTAAAATTTTTTCTTTTCATTGGTGCACCCGTGTTGTTCTG
>NZ_JBPESN010000032.1:0-26276 GCF_051710625.1 Sodalis sp. (in: enterobacteria)
CTTCAGAAGTCTGAAAAACGAGTGGATACCGGTAACGGGCTACATAAGCTTCAGCGAAGCAGCTCATGAAATTACCGACTATATCGTGGGATATTACAGCGCACTCAGGCCGCATAAATATAACGGTAGGTTGCCACCAAACGAATCAGAAAATAGATACTGGAAAAACGCTAACGCGGTGGTCAGTTTTAGTTGACCACTACAAACTTCACTTCCCTCACGTTATGATTCGTCTTCCCCGGCCGTCATTGATCAGGTTTTAATTCTCCGCCAATCATCAGGTAGCAGCCTCATTGTTACGGGACGTCTGCTATATTTTCTCAGTGGCGAAGTGTCCATAAGTGAATAAGACAAGTCAGACACCCACAGGTGAAATGTTGCTTTCATTACACTACATGTGCCTGATTTCAATCCCAGAATTTCCCCACCCTGCAACGCTCATCCAAACGGTTTTCGCACCTGTCGCTACTCTGAGTCTAAAATTTCCTTCCTCCACGCTGCGCCATGAAACGCTTTGCTTCCCCTTAAAACGTTTTACCCGCAAAAATGTCCTTTGGCGCTTGATTCCACAGGCTCAACGCTAAGAATAGGGAAGACGCGGTGTCTCACTTTATCGTCGCTAATAACGTTGTCTGACCGTTATCGCGAATTCACCTCATGCCAAGCCACTCCGGTGGTTAACGTTAAGGACTCTCCCGTATTAAGAATGACCTCTTTATTGTCGTAATAAACCGTCATCTAATAGATGACGTTAGTGGCAATTTTAAGTGTTTTGTTTACGTCGGTCAAAGAAGGAACAAGAACTTTTGGTGCCCAGCCACCATTAACCATTTTTATCGATATGTGATCATGTTTTTCCAATGCAGCACGCAATGACGCTTCCGTGATGGCTTTACCATTATTTATGGGCAGAGAATAAGCGTTTTTTTCGTCTAAATAGTCAATCATCTCCTGCCGCAACGCCTCAATACGCTGCCACGTCTCCTCATCATAAATTTTATCAATATTATAATGACTTTGCCCTTGTTGGGTAGCGTTCCCGTCAGGCATATCATCAACATATTTTTTGTTTATTAACATCGATGCTTCGGCAAGCAGATCCTGGCTTTCACTTGCTTCTATCTCCTCGAGTTCTTTGGCCAATACCGATAAGGGTGGCAGCTTAATAACCTAGTTATATTCAGCAAGTTTCTTATTGCCATAAAAATCCCATGCTTCAAACATTATTCCATCCTGGCTTGTTTTTATCAAGCAGCCGGTACCCGGTGATTTAACGTTATTTTCTCCTCTGGTCAAACTGGGAATTTTAACCAGCGTGTTATAAGACCGTTGAATAAATTCGATCACGCTAAAGCCATTATGTATGTGACCGTTAAGCATGACAATTTGCGGATAATCGCTAAATAATTTCTTCAACATTTCATCTCGATCGCCAAAACCGCCAAATAGGCCCGCTCTCTAATGCGAAGCGTTAAAAGCTTGGTGCGTGACTATAAAAATGGGTTTATAAATACCGCTGTTTTCAGCCAGTTTTTCCTTCAAGCATTTAACTGAATCATCATTTAAATGCATCATGTCTTTAAGACCGAGATCGGTATTCAAACACAAGACGTGATAGTCATTAAATCAAGCATCAATACACATGGTATTAGCAGAATACTTGATGCCGAATTTATCCAAATAGTCATGATATAAGTTAACCAAAACTGGGTCTAAAGAAAAACCTTCTCCGACATCTGTTCGTACATCGTGATTACCCAACATAAGCATTATGGAATTATAAAATTCTGCTGAAAAACAATCAGTTATAATCGATAGTGCTTTATTTTTTTTAGCATGTGCATCCCAATATCTCCTGCCATGATTAATGGCGTGGCGCCATTCTTCACCATATTATTTAATAATGTGGTTAACACGTCATTCTCACGTTGACCGTCCTGATGAATGTCACTGGTGACTCCAATAATCATTTTTTTGCTCCTTTGCAATTGCCAATTTTCAACTAACGTCGAGTGGAACTTACAGTTTTGTATTAGCGTTAATATGAATGCCATAAATATTTAATATAACTATTTTATGGCTTGTTGTTTCGACAGTCTGTTTTGTGATGCGGGATTGAATAAAATGGATTACGCCGCAGAACGGATGAAAGGGGAGTGTCTTGTCACCAGTGATATAAATAAATATTTATAGGTTCATTATAGAAGACGTCTGAGATAAACCTGTAACATCGACGCAAATGACGCTGCTTGTTAAGAAATTAATTGCCGCCAAGACAAGCCGTCAATAGGTTGAAACCGGAGGAGATTTCATCTTCCCGAATTACCTTACCTGACGTTAACCCCCTTTTTTTTAGCTACATGCTTACCACGGGAAATAGAGGCACTGGATTGAGCGTAGCTACCCGCGCCAGGTAAACCAATTCTACTTAATCGGGTCCGCGGCTGGTAGAGCCTGGCGCCGATAATAAGGCACTGTGGTCAAAGAGATGACCATTCAGGATTCCTGCGCAACAAGTTTGTGTCATTTTGCGGGCTATTGAGCAGCCTAATGGCCCAGGATAGCCATCCTGTTTTACAGGGAAGAGAAATTCGGCAAGAGGATGCTAGCGTTTTTTTATTGCCACGCTGTGGTCATGTTCACAGGCGTCAGGATGTTGACATGCCTGCACATCTACCACGTTATGTGAGAGAGTAAAGCCGGTGGCCGCCACGCCATACGTTGTAAAATTTCGTCTATGCCCTGCGTGGTCTGCTCTGTCACCTGACCGCAGCGGTCGCAGATAAAGAAAGCGGAAACATGGGAAGGTTCCTCGAAATGATGGCACAGTACTAAAGCTGTTGGTGGACTCGACGCGATGAACAAAACCTTGCTCAAGTAAAAAATCTAGCGCACGGTAAACGGTCGGGGGTTTTGCCTGCGGTTCAGATTGACGCAATAAATCCAGCAAATCATAAGCACTTATCGCACCGTTTTGTTGAGACATCAGCCGCAGGACTTCCTGCCGTTGTGGCGTCAGCCGGACATTGCGCTGCTCGCACAATTCTTCGGCCTGGCTGAGAAGAGGGTTTTCAGTCGTTGTTTTCATGATGCTCCCCGGTTGCGGTTTCTCTGTCTATATTACCACGAAGACACAAAAACCACGACTAAAGCTCGCTCAAGCGCTGTATAGACGGGCATAAAGATCATCGGTAACGCTTCCAGCAATCTTCAGAATATAATAAATAATCTGTTTATTATCGGCGTTTGTTTTTCGCTTTATATTAATCTTATGTGACAACAGCGTTTTATCCTTAATATTCAAGTGTGCGCAGATGGCTTTCGTGTTCTCGCCAGCCATCCACATGGCCAAGATTTGTCTTTCAGTCTTGCTGAATCGCAGCAGTGCACATCGTTTTACCGTAGGGGCAAGAGAATACTTTTCTTGACCGGAAAATGGGCAACAGTTTACTAAAATCATCAACGGCAAGAAACTTGGAGATCACGATAACATTACTCTTGATGGGGATAACCGCGTTATAGATAATGTTCTTGTTACCGATGAAAATGATGAAAAACGTGCGCGGCAGCCGTTTGATTAATGCCTTGAGAATACGATTATTATTCCGCATATGCATATACCACTGACTGATAATGACAATGTCAAGCATTAATTTGTGGCATAGCATGTCTAATTTCAAAACATTATTAATAGTATAGATGTTTTCTCCCAAATCACTTTCATTTAATAATGATCGCATGGCGCTACGGGTAAAAACACAATGATCAAGGATAAAGGCTGTCATAATGCTCAGTCTGGTAACTTTTTCACCATCGGGAAAAAGAGATTATTATTTGGCTACCATGTCAGACCACTCGTCAGTGCGCGTTGTCATCAATATCGAAGGCGCGCAAAGCGGTGGCGATGATACGAATCGGCCGTTATTAGCAGTCAAAAAACTCCTCACAGTTTTGCAAATAAGGTTTCACAATTGACGCATTAGATGGGTCCTTTGCCTTGGACAACATCGACATGCATTTTCAATGCCCAGCTTTCTTTTGATAGAACAGACTCAGCGTTTTGTAAATCCGTCTATCGGGTATTGGGACGCCATGTAAGCAATTTGGGACAAAATGATCTCATCAGCCCCCTGGCGATGGTTAGCCAAAGTTAATGTATACACGCCTTGATCGCGTGATTCCGCAGGAGCGGCAGCAACGGTGATAAGGAATGCAAGGCGGCTGTATTACTGACGCTTTGGCCTTATAAGCACTGGATCAAAGTAAACTTTCCCGAGTGAAAAAAGGAAGCATCCGGCTAGCGTGGGTACATATCAGCGTGAGTCATCAATGATAACTGTTCTAAATAGACATCCTCTACGGAACCATTTCCTTGGCATTAGGTTTTAGGCTCACTGCGCCGCAGCTTACCGCTTGTGGCTAATAACGGCATAGACATTATCATTATCATTGCGGCGCGCGCGTCCGTTTTAATACCCATGCATGAGTATAGGTATGAATAAAGGGCGCTAAATGCCTTTCCGCTACGTTACACATTAACTGATTATCGTGCCTGACCGAGGCGGGCGCTATGATACCGAGGTGCACTGACGCCGGGAACTGAGGGCTGTCGTACCCGGAGTGGGCAGCTTAACCGGCGTGAATAATCACATTATTTTCACATCGAGCGCACCGCGCCGGCGCTGCCTGTTTGGCGCAGAGCGTGGCTCATACGGGGCAGTCTGTGCCGCGATTTGAGTCTGCATCCCTACTTGGTAAAGGTTCACCCGCCAGCAGGGAACTAAACCCCGGCGAGCGCTTTTCTGTGTTAAAATCTAGCGGAAGTTTCCCTGCCGGTCCCCTCTTTCACTGTGCTGCACGGGGATTTAGTCGCTTGAACAGACGTGAAACCATCAGCCATGCTTGAAAACCGCTTACAACAGAACAGCCGGCCGTCCACTTCAATCTCGGCAGAGCCTATAACGCCTGCACCAGGCCGATTCAGCGTTGCGCCTATGCTGGATTGGACCGATCGTCATTGCCGTTTTTTTCGGCGCCAGCTAAGTCGCCGCGCGCTGTTGTACACGGAAATGGTGACCACCGGAGCTTTATTGTTTGGTAAAGGCGATTATTTGGCCTACCACGACGCGGAACACCCCCTGGCGCTGCAATTGGGCGGTAGCGAACCTGATGCGCTGGCGCGATGTGCCAAGTTGGCACAAGAGCGAGGCTATGATGAAATCAACCTCAATGTAGGCTGCCCCTCCGATCGGGTGCAGAACGGTCGTTTCGGCGCTTGACTGATGGCAGAAAAGGAGCGGGTGGCGGCCTGTATTGCCGCTATGCGCGAGGCGGTGACGCTGCCGATTACGGTTAAAACCCGCATCGGTATTGACGAGCAGGACAGCTACGCGTTTTTGTGTGAACTTATCGATACCGTCGCCACGCGCGGCGGCTGCGAAACATTCATAATTCACACCCGTAAGGGATGGCTCAATGGCCTGAGCCCCAAAGAGAATCGCGAAATTCCGTCGCTGGATTATGATCGCGTGTATCAGCTGAAACGGGACTTTCCGGCGCTCCGATTGATGCTTAACGGCGGGATCAAAACTCTGCACGAGGCATGGAAACATTTGCAAAAGCTTGATGGTGTGATGATGGGACGGGAAGCCTACCAAAACCCGGGCATCCTGGCGCAGGTCGACAGTGAACTGTTTGGCGATGCCGATCCATTGCCGAATCAGGCGGCAGTGAGTGATTGATGCGATGCTGCCTTATATCGAGCGCGAGCTGTCCCAAGGCGCGGCGCTGGATCACATTACTTGTCACATGCTTGGACTGTTTCAGGGAATGCCGGGCGCCTGGCAGTGGCGCCGCTATTTGAGCGAGCACGCTCACCGCCCTGGTGCGGGTATCGATGTGGTTATTAAAGCGTTATCTTGCGTCCGGCATTAATAGCTGGCTTAGTGGTTTCAGAAATTTTTGCGGCACATAACGGTCAAAACCGGTGTGCCTACTGTATTCGCTGAACTGCCGTAAACAGTGTACCCCCGCTTTCTGATAAATACCTTGGAGCTTGTTCTCCACCGTACGGTGCGACAGGCCAAGATGACGACCAATGACTTTGCTACTCATGTTTTGCAGAACAAAAAAAATGACGTCCAATTCTCCTTTGGTAAAGATCGGTTCCGGCGGATAAAACAGAAAATAGCCGGGGCTTTTAGCGCATAGCTGCTTTCGCAGCGAGACGTCCTCAACTTTGCGCGCATGGAAAATGGAGCCGATACACTCTCGGCTAATCTGGTGATAAAGTGGATATTTATCGAAAAAATAAGGTTGAATAAGCTTTTCCCGGCCGTAACAGTGAATTTCGATGGAACAGAGGCGATCCTGTTGCTTGATAGTGCAGCGGTCGTGGCGTTGAAAATGAGAGGCAAAATCCGCCACCGGTGACGGTAACTCATGATCGAAACAACCAGGGATGGTGAAGAGTGCTGGGTTAATATTTAGCAGATCGTAATAAGCATGGTTGGCATAAAGATAGCGCGAATCAAGATCCTTGACGCCCCAGGGCTCACTGGAAGATTCCCATAGCATTAGCAGCTGCGGTGCTATAACGCTATCTTGAGTATCGCGAGATAGGCAATCGCTGTTCATATAAAGTCCTTTTTGCAAATACCGCATGTCCGTTCTATTTTTTACCGCAAATGTTATTTCTGATCCAGCCTGATTTCATATCAATTTATGTTTAACGGCGTTAAAATATTGCCCGAACTTCTCATTGTGTAATATTCTCTCGGCTCAGGTTATTAATGAGGTGATAAATAATTTATTTGTTTTACTACCCGCATGTCACCTTCTTTCGATTCCGTAAGCCCGCAAAGCAAGGGGCACTTGAGGGGTGGGATGATGTTGAGCGCGTGTCAATACGACAGGTCGCTGATGGCGCGAAAGGTTCCAGCCGCCTTACTAGGATACCCCCTAAATGAGGAGTAAGCGGGGAGGCTCAATGAAGGGCGGTGTAACAAGTTACATCGTGGTCGAATTTGTCACACGCAAAGAATCACAGCCGTCAATCGGTAAGGGCCAGGCCAACAATCAGTCATCTTGAGGTGCGGAAAATAATCAGTCAAGCAATAGTATAATGTTGATGAAAGACTATGATGCCGCTATTGTAATAATAGCATTATTTTTAATAAAACAAATATTAAATTTTAATTCGTGGATTTATTGCAAAAATTTTGTGAGGTCGAATATATTTATGGTTTAATTTCTTTGTCTTGGAAGGGATTATCAAAGGTAATAGTTATAATATGTCTAATATTAATGTCATGCCCATTATACGCACGCCAGCGTATATTAACACCATACGTATTTCACCGGAGAATAGGGCGTCAACGCCTGTGCAGATAATGGGGAGGTCGTGAGATGAAATAGCTGGATCATGAAGCAATTGAGCACATCAGTTACGGCGCCGCTATTCTTGCCAGCGGCGGTGGCGGCGATCCTTATATCGGCAAAATCATGGCACAGCGGGCCATTGCCCAACACGGCCCCATCCAATTAGTGACACTAGACGAGCTTCAGCCTGAGGCATTGCTGCTGGCGACGGGCATGATAGGTTCGCGGACAATCATGATGGAAAAGTTACCGAGCGGACAGGAATCGCTGCTGGCCTGTCAGTATATCGCTGAGCATATGGGCCGCCCTTTATCTGCCATCTACCCGATCGAAACCGGCGGTATCAATTCACTGTTGCCGCTGGCCTCGGCCTGTATTCTCGGGCTGCCGGTAGCGGATGTCGATGTCATGGGGCGGGCTTTTCCCGAATTTCAAATGACCACGTTTTATCTGGATGGCATCAATGCGTCGCCGTTCGCCGTCGTGGATGAAAATGCGAATGCCGCACTGTTCAAGGCACAAGACAGTCTCAAGGCAGAGAAACTGGCCCGCGCCGTTGCGGTAAACATGGGCGGCTCCGCCGCTTTTGCCGGTTATCCGGTGACGGTCGACCAGGCGCGGGTTTCAGGAATTACGGGCACGTTGAGGTTGATGTGGCGCATTGGCGTCGAGGTTCAGCAGGCGCGAGATGGCCGCCGCAACGTTATTGAAACCCTCGCGACGCTTTTGCAAGGCATCGTGTTGTTTCGAGGAAAAGCCAACCGGATCAACCAGCGTAGTGAGGGCGGTTTCAACTACGGTACTGCCTGTTTTGTCGGCGTTGATGACGATAAGGACAGCCGCTTTGACGTGCTTTTTCAAAATGAATATCTCTTGGCGCGCCGAGAGGACCAGGCGCTGTGTATGACGCCGGATTTGATTATTCTCCTTGATGAAGAAACGGGGTTGCCAATTCTGGGGGAGAGGCTTTGTTACGGGATGCGTGTGGTGGCGCTCGGCGTTCCCGCCCATGAAAAATGGCGTACGCCGCGGGGAATCGAGGTGTGCGGGCCGCGGTATTTTCACTATCCGGATGACTATACGCCGGTCGAAACGCTGGCGGCCCCCGCTACAGGGAGGAGCGCGTATGAGTTGGTCGTTGGGAATCGATGTCGGCGGCACCCATACGGATGCGGTGTTGCTTGATGCGCAGCAAAGAATTATCGCTTATAGCAAACAGCCGACGAGCGCTGATGTCATGCGGGGGATTGATCAGGCGATCGCGGCTGTGCTGGCGCAGGTTGAAGTGGATCGCGGGACCATACGCCGGGCAATGCTCGGCACCACGCAGTGCACTAATGCTATTGTTGAGCGTAAAGGCTTGCAGCCGGTGGCGCATTTCCGTCTCGGTGCGCCGGCCTCGCTGGCGGTGCCGCCGTTAACCGATATGCCGGCCGATTTTCGCGCGCGTCTGCCGGTACGGCTCTTTACCCTTGCCGGCGGCTATCAATATAACGGCGAGATATTATCGGCGCTGGATGAACAGGCCGCCCGCCGGCAACTGTTGGCGGTAAGGGGGCAGGTGCGTGCCGTCTCGGTATGCGGTATATTTTCGCCCGTCGCCGCCGAGCAGGAGCAGCGGGTTGCAGCCCTGGCGCGGGAGATCCTGGGGGTGAAAACACCGGTGTCCCTGTCATCTGAAATTGGTTCCATCGGTCTCCTGGAGCGGGAAAATGCTACGGTGCTTAACGCGGCGCTAAGTGGAGTGGCGCATACCCTTACCGATGGTTTTCGCCAGACGCTGGCGCGGCGCGGAATTATTGCCGAGCTGTTTTTCGGTCAAAATGACGGTACGCTGATGCCGCTGCATCAGGCGCAGATGTTCCCGATCCTGACTATCGCCTCCGATCCGACGAATAGCCTGCGGGGCGCCGCCAGACTCTCCAATTCACAAGAGGCCCTGGTGGTCGATGTGGGCGGCACGACTACCGACGTTGGTGCTTTGTGCGGGGGATTTCCCCGGCAGTCTGCCATGGCGGCTGAGATAGGCGGAGTGCGTACTAACTTCCGCATGCCGGATATTGCGTCTATCGGCCTTGGCGGCGGATCGGTGGTAATCCTGAACGCCGACGGCGCTATCAGCGTCGGGCCCGAGAGCGTGGGTTATGCCTTACCGCAGCGGGCGCTGGTATTTGGCGGCGATACCCTGACGGTCACCGATATCGCGGTGGCCCGTGGCTGGGCGGACATTGGAGATGCCGCTCTGGTCGCCCATCTGTGCCCTGCAATGGTAACCCAGGCGGCAGAACATTATGTGGCCATGGTTGAAAAGTGCCTCGCGCGTATATGAATACCAGCCAGGATGATATGCCGGTCATACTGGTGGGCGGCGGCGCGGCATTACTTCCCATGCACCTCAAAGGCGCTTCTGAGGTCATACGCCCGCCCTACGCTAGCGTCGCCAACACCACCGGTGTCGCCATTGCTCAGGTCAGCGGCAGCGTAGATACCATTATACTACCCGGCGATGAACCTCTGGAGTCCTGCCTGCAGCGGGCGGAACATCAGGCACGGGAGGCAGGCTATTGCCGCCGGGGCGCTGCCTGAAACGGTGGCCGTTATTGAGCTTGATTCGTTGCTGCTGGGGTTATATGCCCGCAAATGCGGTCAGGATCCGGGCTCGGGCGGTGGGGACACTTGCGCCGGGGGGGCTAGCCGGCGTGCGCAGGCCGGGATAATTCGTGGCGAATATGACTAAACAGTGGTTAAAACCGCCAAGTCTCGACACCCTGCGGCTGGGCCTGATCAGCGAAATCGGGGGGTTAGCCACATTGCAACCTGGTATGCTTCTTGTATTAAACTGTTGAGATCCATTATCACCGCGGCGGCGGGCGCTACCCTGCCATTTGCCATTGAGGAGTCATCCATGCTGGAAATTTTCTTCGTCATCGGGTTTTTTTGATGCTGGTATTGACCGGTATTTCCGTGCTTGGTGTACTGGTGTCGGGGTCGCTGATGATGCTGTTTGCCGGGCTTTTCGTTACTGCGGTCAAATTGCTGCCGTGGTTGTTGCTGACGGTGGCGGCGGCCTGGGTCTGGCGTGCGCTGAAGAAACCGGCGCCGCCGCGCTCGCGGTTTAATTCCCGCTTGCCCGCGCCCGCCTGCGCTGACCCAGCGATACAAAAATGGGGCGTGGATCGCAGCTTGGAGTTTTCCTGCCCCAGATGATATTTTTTTCTTAATGTGGGCTGCTAGGATAAACGCGCTTAGACCCATTGATTTCACCGTTACCGGATAATAATAGCGGTGGTTAGCTGCATGGTCCGGTAATTTCTGCTCTGCCCCTACATTTTTACGGTATGTGATGCCATAGCGGTCTGTGACAGGCTTCCTTCGGGAAGCGCGTTGTTTATTCAGCAGAAGTTCATTGCGGCGACAGGTGACGGCCCCCTGTCCCGGCGGCGCTTTTCCTCATGGGATCAGCAGCCGCGACCCATTGGTCTGCCGGTTCTCCAGCGCCTGATGCGCCCGCTGTACTTCAGACAGAGCGAATTTCTGCTCTGCTGGCACGTCGACTTTGATCACCCCGCTGGCGATCATGCTGAACAATTCATCGGCGGCGTGTTTCAGGCTGGCGCTATCGGTGATATAGCCATTTATCGACGGGCGCGTGACAAACAGCGAGCCCTTTTGGTTCAAGATCCCCAAGTTCACCCCGGTGACCGGTCCCGAAGAGTTGCCAAAACTGACCATTAATCCGCGGCGGCGCAGGCAGTCGAGAGAAGCTTCCCAAGTGTGTTTGCCCACTGAATCGTAAGCTACGTTCACTTTATTTCCATCGGTTAGGGCCGCGACGCGTTCAGGCACATTTTCCTCGCGGTAATTAATTGTTTCCCAGGCGCCCGCCTGTTTTGCCAACGCCGCCTTTTCCGCGCTGCCGACGGTACCTATCATTTTGGCATACAGCGCCTTCGACCACTGGCAGGCGATGCGCCCGACGCCGCCGGCGGCCGCATGGAACAGGAAAATCTCGTTCGGCTTGATTTCATAGGTTTGGCGTAGCAAATAAAACACCGCCAGGCCTTTTTAAAATGCGGTGCCCGCCTGTTTAAAAAAGATAGCGCTAGGTAATTGGGCCAGTTTATCCGCCGGCACATTGTGCACGGTGGCGTAGGCGCCCAGTGGGGATTGGGCGTGGGCCACCCGGTCGCCGGGTCCGAGTTTGCTCACCACGCCTGCCGCCTCGGTTCCAAGTGTAGTGGTCAACTAAAACTGGCCACCGCGTTAACGTTTTTCCAGTATCTATTTTCTGATTCGTTTGGTGGCAACCCACCGTTATATTTATGCGACCTGAGTGCGCTGTAATATCCCACGATATAGTCGGTAATTTTATGAGCTGCTTCGCTGAAGCTTATGTGGCCCGTTACCGGTATCCACTCGTTTTTCAGACTTCTGAAAAAGCGCCCCATCGGACTGCTATCCCAATAGTTACCACGCCGACTCATGCTTTGTTTGATCCGGCAACGCCACAGCAACTGTCGGAACTGCCTGCTCGTATAGTGGCTACCCTGATCGCTGTGGAACATCACTCCGGCTAGTTTACCACGCGTTTCCCATGCCATTTCCAGTGCTTTGATGGTCAGTCTGCTGTCCGGGGAGAACGACATAGCCCAACCCACCGGTTTCCTCGCGAACAGATCAAGAATAACCGCAAGGTATGCCCAGCGTTTCCTGGTCCAGATATACGTCACATCGCCGCACCATACCTGGTTTGGCTCCGTTACAGCGAACTGGCGGTTGAGATGGTTCGGTATTTCAACGTGTTCATTGCCGCCGCGTTTGTATTTGTGAGCCGCTAGCTGACAACTGACCAGCCCCAGCTCTTTCATGAGCCTGCCTGCGAGCCAGCGCCCATCCGGAAGCCTCTCTGGGTTGCCATGGTGGTGATTCATTACCGCGCCGGTTTTGTTCGATGGAACCGTCTATGCCGACGGTCAGGTGCGGGACGCGCGGCTGAAGCCCGCGCCGGATTACCGCCCCTCCCTGTCGCTGGTGTCGCTGGATATCGAAACCAACCGCTTCGGCGAGCTCTATTCAACCGCTTCGGCGAGCTCTATTGTATCGGCCTGCACGGCTGCGGCCAGCATCAGGTTTACATGCTAGGTGAACCGGGTGGGCCCCCCGCGACGCGGCCGGAAATGCAACTTGAATACGTCCCCAGCCGCAAGGGCCTTATTGAACGGCTTAACGCCTGGTTCGCCCGGCACGATCCCGACGCCATTATCGGCTGGAATCTGGTGCAGTTCGATTTGCGCATGCTGCAAAAGCACGCCGAACGCTACGGGTTGCCCTTACGCCTCGGCCGCGGCGGCGAGGCGCTGGAATAACGTGAACACGGTTTCAAGCAAGGGTATTTTTACGCCGCCGCCGCGGGCCGTCTGATTATCGACGGTATTGACGGTCTGAAGTCCGCCTTTTGGCAATTCTCTTCCTTCAGCCTGGAGCACGTGGCGAGGACGCTGCTCGGGGAGGGCAAGGCTATCCGCCACACCTTACGATCGCATGGATGAAATCGATCGTCTGTATCGCGAGGATCCGCCGGGTCTGGCGCATTATAATCTGACAGACTGCGAGCTGGTGACGCGCATTTTTGCCCAAACCCGGCTGCTGGCCTTCCTGCTGGAGCGGACGACGGTCACCGGACTTGCGGCGGATCGCAACGGCGGATCGGTGACGGCATTCAGGTGGCTGTATATGCCGCGCATGCACCGCGCCGGTTATGTCGCGTCCAACCTCGGGGACGTGGCACCGCAGGCCAGCCCCGGCGGTTATGTCATGGACTCCCGTCCCGGGCTGTACGATTCGGTGCTGGTGCTGGACTACAAAAGCCTTTACCCCTCCATCATCCGCACGTTTTTGATAGACCCGGTCGGGTTGATTAAAGGGCTGGCGGGTTTCGCCGGTGCGCGCTTTTCGCGCCGGCATCACTGCCTGCCGGCCATCGTCGACCAGCTCTGGCAGGGCCGTGAGCGCGCCTAACGCAACCATAACGCCGCCGCTGCCTCAGGTGATGAAAATCATCATGAACGCTTTTTATGGTGTGTTGGGCGCGCCCAGCTGCCGTTTTTTCGACAACCGGCTGGCCTCCTCCATCACCCTGCGCGGCCACGCCATCATGCAACAGACGCGGGAGCTTATCGAGGCGGAGGGTTATCCGGTTATTTACGGCAATACCGATTTCGCTTTCGTCTGGCTCAAACGCCCCTTTGCACAGGACGCGGCGGCGGCCATCGGTCAGGCGCTGGTAAGCAAAATCAACGACTGGTGGCGAGACCATCTGCGCCAGCAGTGGGATCTCGACAGCGCCTTGGAACTGGAATTCGAGACGCATTTCAGTCGGTTTCTCATGCCGACCATCCGCGCGGCGCGGGGCTGGGCAGTAAAAAACGCTATGCCGGGCTGGTACAGGACGAGCAAGGGGAACGGATGGTGTTTAAAGGGCTGGAAACGGTTCGCGGTGATTGGACGCCGCTGGCCCAGCAGTTTCAGCAGCAACTCTATAAGCGCATTTTTCGCCGCAAGCCTTATCAGTCTTTTGTGTGCGATTATGTGCGCCAAACGCTTGACGGCAGCTTCGACGATCGGCTGGTTTATCGCAAACGGCTGCGGCGCAAACCCGGCGATTACGAGCGCAACGTCCCGCCCCAGGCCCGCGCGGCACGCATCGCCGACGATTATAATCAGCGCCACCACCGCCCGCAGCAATATCAAAACGGCGGCTGGATAAGCTTATATCATGACCACCGCCGGCCCGGAGTCGCTAGAATGCCGCCTGAGCCCGCCGGATTATGATCATTACCTCAGCAAGCAGCTGCAGGCGGTGGCGGACGCGTTCCCGCCCTTTATGCAGGATGATTTTGCTACCCTTATATCAGGTTAAATGAAATTGTTT
This sequence comes from Sodalis sp. (in: enterobacteria), assembly GCF_051710625.1. GTDB lineage: Bacteria > Pseudomonadota > Gammaproteobacteria > Enterobacterales > Enterobacteriaceae > JBPESN01. Next base: position 14,312 of record NZ_JBPESN010000032.1, read on the forward strand.
TGATTGACGGGCCGATTGACAGGTGACGTCGCCATCGCCATCTATTACCATAGCGCCCTCAACGCGTAATGTTAACCTCTGACCCCGTTTCACGCCGTGTACTTCAGGCTTGCGCCTGCCACGGCCAGCCGTGCTATTGCCGGTAGTAATTTAGCCCAATACAACACTGAGCCGAGAATTTATGCCATTTATGCTAGGTCAACGCTGGATAAGCAATACTGAAAACGAGCTGGGACTGGGTACCGTCGTTGCCCAGGACGCCCGCATGGTGACCCTGTTGTTTTCCGCCAGTGGTGAAAACCGCCTCTACGCCCGTAGCGCCGCCCCGATTACCCGGGTGATATTTAATCCCGGTGATACCGTTACCAGCCACGAAGGTTGGCAGCTGCTTATCGACATTATCGAGGAAAAAGAGGGCCTGCTGACCTACATCGGGACGAGTCTGGATAACAGCGAAACCGGCTGTACGCTGCGCAAGGTGTTGCTCGACAGCAAACTGACTTTCAGCAAACCGCAGGATCACCTGTTGGCCGGCCAGATCGACCGCATGGACCGTTTCGTGCTGCGCTACCGCGCGCGCAAGTCCTACAGCGAGCAGTTTCGCGCGCCGTGGAATGCCCTGCGTGGCATTCGCGCAAGCTTTATCCCCATCAATTACATATCGCCGCCGAGGTGGGCCCGTGCTACGCCCCGCGCGTCCTGATCGTGGTGCCTAAATCGCTGCTGCACCAATGGCTCGTGGAGATGCTGCGCCGCTTTAATCTACATTTTTTCATCTTTGACGACGAGCGCTACAGCCAATCGTTGCTTGATAGCGACAACCCCTTTGAAACCGAATAGTTAGTGCTTTGTTCGCTGGATTTCGTGCGGCGCAATAAAGAGCGGCTGACGCACCTGACCGAAGCAAAATGAAATATGCTCGTGGTGGATGAAGCCCACCACCTGGCCTGGAGCGAAACCGCCCCCAGCCGCGAATATCAGGTGATTGAACGGCTGACGCACCATATCCCCAGCGTGCTGTTGCTGACCGCCACGCCGGAACAGTTGGGCATGCAAAGCCATTTCGCCCGTCTGCGCCTGCTGGATCCGAACTGTTTTCATGACTACCAGGCCTTTGCCGACGAACAGCAGCGCTACCGACCGGTGGCCGATACCGTGGCGCTGCTGCTGAACGACGAGCCGCTGCCCGCGCAGTACCAGACGGCCTTGAAAGTGGCCGGCATCATGGGTGGCAAGCAGGGGTTGGATGAGCGCACACGCCACATTGCTCTACCCGGAGCGGATCTTTCAACAGTTTGAGGGGCAAAATGCAAGCTGGTGGAATTTCGACCCACGTGTGCAGTGGCTGGTAGACTTCCTGCTCGACCAGCGGCAGGAGAAAGTGCTGGTGATCTGTGCCCATACCGGCACGGCGCTGCAATTGGAGCAGGTGTTACGCGAACGGGAAGGCATCCGCGCCGCGGTGTTTCATAAAGGGTTATCGCTGGTGGATCGCGACCGTGCCGCGGCGTATTTCGCCTCCGCAGAAGACGGAGCCCAAGTACTTTTGTGCTCGGAAATCGGTTCCGAAAGCCGCAACTTCCAGTTTGCCAGCCAGATGGTGATGTTCGAGCTGCCCTTTAATCCGGATCTGCTTGAGCAACCTATCGGTCGTCTGGACCGCATCGGCCAGAACCGGGATATCCAGATTCATATCCCCTATCTGGAGCAATCGGCACAGGAAATGCTGCTGCGCTGGTACCATGAAAGACTGGATGCCTTCGAGCATACCTGCCCCACCGGCCGCGCGCTGTATGACGAAACCTATCAGCTTTTGCAATGCTACCTGGCGGAGAGCCGGGCGCGCTTACCGGCCTGACGGCGTTTATCCACGATTGCCGCGCGCGCGGCACGATGCGCTGAAGGCACAAATGGAGCAGGGCCGCGACCGCTTGCTTGAGCTGCACTCCAACGGCGGCGGTCCGGCGCGCCTCCTGGCGCAGATTCTTGCCGAGCAGGATAACGACAGCCAACTGGTGAATTTTGCCCTCAATCTGTTCGATATCATCGGCATAAGTCAGAAAGACCGCAGCGACAATCTCCTGGTGCTCAAACCGCCGGATCATACGCTAGTGCCTGATTTCCCCGGCGTGCCGGAAGAGGGCTGTACCATTACCTTTAATCGCGATCAGGCGCTGGCGCGCGAAGAGACGCAGTTTATCAGTTGGGAACACCCGATCATTCGTAACGGCCTCAATTTGGTCCTGTCGAGCGAAAGCGGCAACAGCGCGCTGTCGCTGCTGAAAAACAAGGCGCTGCCGGTCGGCACCCTGTTGTTGGAGTTGATTTACGTGGTGGAGTCCCAGGTCCCGCGTAATTTGCAGCTTAATCGCTTTCTGCCCGCTACCCCGCTGCCGCCTGATGCTGGATAAAAACGGCGCCAACCTGGCGCCGCAGGTGGAGTTTGAACAATTTAACCGTCAATTGAATGCCGTGAAGCGCCATACCGCCAGCAAACTGGTCAGCGCGGTTCAGCCGGAGGTGCATGGGGATGCTCACGCACCGCGAGCCCCCGGGTCGCTGAACAGGCCCGGGCGCTGATTGATGAGGCGCGAGCGCCGGCGGATCTTCACCTCAGCGCTAAGCTGAGCCGACTAAAGGCGCTGCGGGCGGTCAAACCCGGCTATCCGCGACGACGAGCTGGAGACGGTGGCAGAAAACCGCTGTCAGGTGCTCCGGCACCTTGATGAGGGCAGTTGGCGTCTGAACGCGATCCGCCTTATCGTGGTGACACATCAATAAACCGCAACCTCTTCCCGGCGGTCATTGCCGCCGGGATCACCCGGAGCCGCATGGAACCTTATCATCCCCCGCAAACGCTCTGGCTGCATATCCTCTATCAGGATACCCACATCATGGCGGTCAATAAGATAAGCCGAGCGGGTTATTGTCGGTGCCCGGGCGGGCGCCGGAGCACAGAGACAGCGCCATGACGCGGATTCAGGCGGATTTCCTCCAGGCGGAATCGGTACACCGGCTGGATATGGCCACCAGCGGCGTACTGTTGGTGGCGATGACCAAGTCCGCAAAGCGTGAGCCGCGCAAAATTTATATTGCCCGCGTTTACGGGCATCCCGCCTGCGATGAAGGCGACATTGACCTGCCGCTGATTTGCGACTGGCCGAACCGGCCGCTCGCATCAGTTGCGGGTACATATGCAGTCCCTGGGTCATCCCATCCTGGGCGACGGGTTTTACGCCACGCCTGAAACCAAAGCGATGGCGCCCCGGCTCTTGCTGCACGCGCGAACGCTGGCCATCACCCATCCCTACTACGGATCGTTTATTCATTTTCACTGTGAAGTGGATCTCTAAGCGCGATAGCGCGGCGGTTAACCCATCGGCCAGCGCAGCGCTCCGCTTAGCGAAACCCTTTCTCCTGCTTCAGCAAATCATAGGCTTGCTGAATCGCCTGGGTCTTCTGTTTGGCCATCTCCATTATCTCCGGCGGCAGGCCTTTCGCCACCAGCTTGTCGGGATGATGCTCACTCATCAGCTTGCGGTAGGCGCGCTTAATCGTCGGACCATCGTCCTGGGGGCTGACGCCAAGCACTTTACAGGCGTCTTCCAGCGTTGGACCCTGCGACCGACCCGGCTAGCGGTAGCCGCCCTGATAAGACTTCTGCTGGCCGCCGAACTGCGCCCCCTCTCCATCATGCTGAGAAACTGATCAAACTGGCCACAGCTGATGCCCAGCTCTTCAGCGATAACGTACAGCACCTGCCGTTCGTTGGGATGCAGCGAGCCATCGGCGAAAGCCGCCCGGATCTGAATTTCCAAAAACATGCGAATAAGATCGAAACGGCCAAAGCAGACCTGGCAAAACTCGCGCCGCCGGCCGCGCAGCGGAAAATCGCTATCTTTCCCTTCGCGGAACGCCTTCTGTGCGGTGCTTTTCAGCGCATCATTGAGCTGCATCCACGTCATCAGCTTGTTGGCGTTGACAATGTCTGCCTCGGTAACCCGCCCTTTGGATTTAGTTAAATGGCCCATCACCTGAAACGTGGTGCGGAAAAAAACGTTTTGCCGGGTTTGTTGATATCGGAAAAATAACCGGGACCGGTCACGCGGGCGCCCCGTGCCTTGTCCACCATATGGCCTATTAACAGGCCCAGCACCACTGCCCAAAAACCGCCGCCCGCCCAGATAGTCAGAATAACGCTCAACAGCCTACCCCAATAACGCATATACTCCTCAATTCATCATGCCGTCGGTACAAAATTGCTTTACCATACCTGTCATTTAACGCTAAGCCTAACGGTGCGCGGCGAAACGGCAGGATTTAACACTGGCGCAACGCTGGTGAGTGATATAGTCTCTGACCGTTTGCCGTGATGAGCCCTGGATGACGGAACACCTGAAAAACGCTTATGAAAAAATGTTTACCCACACTGCTGGCCAGCCTTATCGGGTCCGCTCTTTATAGCCAGCAGGCGCTGGCCGATCTGGCGGATCAATGCCTGTTGGGCGTGCCGGCCTATACCAAACCGCTGGTCAGCGGGGATGCCAATTCGCTGCCGGTGCATATTCAAGCCGACAAGGCCGCAGCGAATTATCCCGAACATGCGCTTTTTAGCGGCAACGTGGATATCGAACAGGGCAACAGCACGCTCACCGCCGATGAAGTGCAGCTCACGCAGCGCCAGGAGCAGAACAACGCGCCGCTGCGTACCGTCACCGCCACGGGGAATGTCAATTATTCCAGCAACGAGATCAAGCTGCAGGGGCCGAAAGCCTGGTCCAATCTCAATACCAAAGATACGGATGTCTATCAGGGCAACTACCAGATGGTGGGCCGACAAGGCCGCGGCGACGCCGATACCATGAAACAGCGCGGCGATAACCGCTATACGGTTTTGGAAAACGGCAGTTTCACCTCGTGTCTGCCCGGGGACGACAGCTGGAGCGTTGTGGGATCGGAGGTCATCCACGACCGCGAAGAGCAGGTCGCCGAAATTTGGAACGCGCGCTTTAAAATCGGCAAAGTGCCGGTGTTCTACAGCCCGTATTTGCAAATACCGGTGGGCGACAAGCGCCGTTCCGGCTTTCTTATCCCCAATGCCAAATACGGTAGCAACAACGGCTTCGAGTTCAGCGCGCCCTATTACCTGAATCTGGCGCCGAATTATGACGCCACGATCACGCCGAATTACATGAGTAAACGCGGTACCCAGATCCAGACCGAGTTCTGCTACCTCATCACGCCGGGCGAAGGGCTGGTGGAGTTCGACTGGCTGCCTAAAGACCGGGTTTACAGCAACGAGCACGCCAGCGACGGCGATAGCGATCGTTGGCTGCTCTACTGGCGCCACAACGGGGTCATGGATCAGGTGTGGCGTTTTAACGTCGATTACACCAAAGTCAGCGACTCCAACTACTTTGACGATCTGGTTTCCAAATACGGTAGCACCACCGACGGTTACGCCACGCAGAAATTTAGTTTCAGCTATGCCGACGAGAACTGGGACACCGCCCTGTCGTACAAACAGTTCCAGGTCTTTGACACCAACAGCAGCGACGCTTATCGCGCCGCGCCTCAGCTCGATGTGACCTACCATAAAAACGACGTTGGTCCGTTTGACTTCAAAGTATTTAGCCAGGCGGCCAAATTCACCAACGTCAACAACAGTTACCCTGGAGCGGCCCGGTTGCACATTGAGCCCACGCTCAACCTGCCGCGGGCCAATTGTTGGGGCAGCTTAAATACCGAAGCCAAGCTGATGGCCACGCATTATCAGCAGGAAAATATCGACGAATACAATGAAAACACCAGCACCGGCCGCCATCTGAAAGGCTCGGTAAACCGCGTGTTGCCGCAGTTCAAAACCGACGGCAAGATGGTGTTCGAGCGCGATATGGATTACGCACTGGACTACAGCCAGACGATGGAACCGCGCCTGCAGTACCTGTATGTGCCCTATCGCAACCAGAACGATATCGGCGTCTATGACTCCACCATCCTGCAAACCGACTACTCCGGTCTGTTCCGCGATCGAACTTACAGCGGCCTGGACCGCATCTCCTCCGCCAACCAATTGGCGGGCGGTGTCACCACCCGAATTTATGACGATCAGCGCGTGGAACGATTTAACGCCTCCGTGGGTCAAATCTACTACTTCTCGCGGCCCCGTACTGGTGATATCAGCGGCACCTGGGATAATTATGATAATACCAGCACCGTGGTATGGGCGGGGGATAGCTACTGGCGTATCAGCAATCAGTGGGGGGTCCGCGGCGGCCTGCAGTATGACTCCCGGCTGAACAGCGTTGCGTTGGGCGATGCGGTGCTGGAGTACCGGCGCGACGAAAACTGCATCCTGCAGCTGAATTACCGTTACGCCAGCCCGCAATATATTGAGCAGATGCTGTCCGATATTAGCTATCCCGGCTATCAGCAGGGCATTTCGCAGGTGGGGGTAACCGGCAGCTGGCCGCTGGTGGACCGCTGGGCGCTGGTTGGGGCGTATTATTACGATACCAAGGCGAATCAGCCGGCGGACCAACTGGTCGGCCTGCAATACAACACCTGCTGCTGGGCTATCAATGTGGGCTACGAGCGGAAAATTACCGGCTGGAACAACACCGACAGCTCCAGCCAGTACGACAACAAAGTATCGTTTAATATTGAACTGCGCGGTTTGAGCAGCAACTATGGCCTGGGTACGGACAAGATGCTGGCCTCCGGCATTCTGCCCTATCAGCGGGCGTTTTAAGGCTGCAGTCTCGACGCAAACATTGAACTTAATCCGCATACGCGGCTGATATATATGGAAAAGTTATGAAAAACTGGAGAACGTTTATCCTCGCCCTCGCCCTGTGCGCCAACGGCGCGCTCGCCGCGCCGCAGGTTGTAGATAAAGTTGCCGCCGTGGTGGACAACGGCGTCGTCCTGGAAAGCGAAGTGGACAATATGCTGTCCACGGTGAAACACGGCGCTCAGGAAGCCAACCAACAGTTGCCGGACGACGCGACGTTACGCCGCCAGATCCTCGACCGGCTGATTATGGATAACATCATCTTGCAGCTGGCCCAGCGCGCCAATATGACCATCAGCGACGAGCAGCTGGATCAGACCATCAACAATATCGCCGCCCAGAACCATATGTCGCTCGATCAGCTGCGCAGCCGTCTGGCCTATGACGGCATGGACTACAACACCTATCGCGCGCAAATCCGCAAAGAGATGCTGATTGCCGAAGTGCGTAACGGTGAAGTCCGCCGTCGCGTCACCATCCTGCCGCAGGAAGTCGAGTCGCTGGCGCAACAGATTGCCGCCCAGACCGGCAACGGCGCCGAATATAATCTCAGCCATATCCTCATTATTCCACTGCCGGAGAACCCGACGCAGGATCAACTGGACAAAGCGGAAGCGCTGGCCACCTCAATTGTCGAGCAAAGCAAAAGCGGCGCCGACTTCGGTAAGTTGGCAATTACTTACTCCGCTGATGCCCAGGCGCTGAAAGGTGGTCAGATGGGCTGGGGGAAACTGGAAGAGCTCCCATCGCTGTTCGCGGCGCGCCTGCAGAGCGCTCAAAAGGGCAGCATTGTCGGCCCGATTCGTTCCGGTGTCGGCTTCCATGTTCTGAAAGTTAACGACATCCGCGGCGGCGATCAGAAAGTGGCGGTCACCGAAGTGCATGCGCGCCATATTCTGCTGCGCACCTCCGTCGTGATGACCGACCAGCAGGCCCGCGCCAAGCTTGAAGATATCGCGGCGCAAATCAAGAGCGGACGTATCAGCTTCGCCGCCGCCGCCAAACAGCTGTCCGAAGATCCGGGCTCGGCAAATCAGGGCGGCGATCTGGGCTGGAGCTCGGCCGATGCCTTCGATCCGGCGTTCCGCGACGCGCTGATGCATCTGAAGAAAGGGGAAATCAGTACGCCGGTGCACTCCTCTTTCGGCTGGCATCTGATTCAGCTTATCGACACCCGCCAGGTGGATCGTACTGACGCTGCCCAGAAAGATCGCGCCTACCGACTGCTGTTTAACCGCAAGTTCGCTGAAGAGGCGCAAACCTGGATGCAGGAGCAGCGCGCGTTCGCTTACGTGAAAATCCTTGATAGCAATGGGCAGTAATCAACGCATTGTCATCACCCCCGGCGAACCCGCCGGGATTGGTCCGGACCTTGTCGCCGCGCTGGCCCAGCAGGCGTGGCCGGTAGAACTGGTCATTTGCGCCGATCCCGCACTGCTGACGGCGCGGGCGCAGCAGCTTGGGCCGCTGCGGCTGCACCCCTATCGGCCTGAACAACCGGCCACCCCGCGGCCGGCCGGCGAGCTGACGGTGCTGGCCATTGCGGCTCCGGCGCCGGTCATCGCCGGTGAACTCAACGTCGCCAACAGTCATTACGTGATCGAAACGCTGGCCCGCGCCTGCGATGGCTGCCTTGACGGTGAGTTCGCGGCGTTGCTCACGGGCCCGGTACATAAGGGGGTCATCAACGACGGTGGCCTGCCGTTCAGCGGCCATACGGAATATTTCGCCCAGCGCAGCGGCCGCGAAAGGGTCGTGATGATGCTGGCTACCGAATCGCTGCGCGTCGCATTGGCGACTACCCATTTGCCGCTGCTGGCGGTTCCGGGAGCCGTCACCCGCCAGTCCCTTGATGAAGTCATAACGATCCTGGTCCACGATCTGCAGCAACAATTCGGCATCGCACAGCCGTGCATCTACATCTGCGGGCTGAATCCGCACGCTGGCGAAGGCGGCCATATGGGCCGGGAAGAAATCGAGGTGATAACGCCAGCCCTGGATACGCTGCGCGCCAAAGGTTATAATCTCGTCGGTCCGCTGCCCGCCGATACCTTGTTTCAACCGAAATATTTGCAGCAGGCGGACGCGGTGCTGGCGATGTATCACGATCAGGGTCTGCCGGTGCTGAAATATCAGGGATTCGGCCGGGCGGTCAATATCACGCTGGGACTCCCCTTCATTCGTACCTCCGTCGATCACGGCACCGCGCTGGAGCTGGCCGGATCGGGTCAGGCGGAGGCCGGCAGTATCAAAACGGCGCTTAATCTCGCCATCGACATGATAAAACATCGTAATGAATAACCGCGTACATCAGGGGCATCTGGCACGCAAGCGTTTCGGCCAGAACTTTCTGCACGATAGCTCAATTATTGATGCTATTGTTGCCGCCATTCATCCGCAGCCCGGCCAGGCAATAGTGGAAATCGGACCTGGCCTCGGCGCCCTGACCGAGCCGGTAGCGGAGCGCGTCAATGAGATGACCGTTATCGAGCTCGACCGCGATCTGGCCGCCCGTCTGGCCAGCCATCCTTTTTTACAGTCCAAGCTGAACATTGTGCAGCAGGACGCGATGGCGGTCGATTTTGCCGCGCTGTCCGCCGAACGGGGGCAGCCGCTGCGAGTCTTCGGCAATCTGCCGTACAATATTTCCACGCCGCTTATGTTTCACCTTTTCAGCTATACTCATGCCATTCGCGATATGCACTTCATGCTGCAAAAAGAGGTGGTCAACCGACTGGTGGCCGCCCCGAACAGTAAGGCCTACAGCCGGTTAAGCGTCATGGCCCAGTATTACTGCCAGATCATCCCGGTGCTGGAAGTGCCGCCTGCCTCGTTTCGGCCGGCGCCGAAAGTGGATTCGGCGGTGGTGCGGCTGGTACCCTATGCCACGCTGCCGTCCCCGGTGAAGGATCTGAGCAAACTCGCCACCTTGACCAGCCTGGCGTTCAACCAGCGCCGCAAAACGTTGCGTAATAGCCTGGGTGATCTTTTTAGCGCGCAACAGCTGATGGAACAGAGTATCGACGCAACGCTGCGCGCGGAAAATGTGAGCGTTGAGCATTATTGCCGTTTAGCCAACGTGCTGGCGGAGCGCCCCGTTTCACAAAACTAACAGGAGTGCTTTGATGATTAACTCGCCCCGTGTCTGTGTTCAGGTTCAGAGCATGTACATCAAGACGCAGTCTCAGCCGGAAAGTGATCGTTATGTCTTTGCCTATACCATCACGCTGCGCAATTTGGGTCGGCACCCCGTGCAGCTGATAGGACGTTACTGGTTGATCACCAACGCCAACGGTCAGGAAACAGAGGTTCAGGGGGAGGGCGTCGTCGGCGAAAAGCCGCGCATTCTGCCCGGTGGCGAGTTTCAATACACCAGCGGCACGGTGCTGGAAACCCCGCTGGGTACCATGCAAGGCCATTACGATATGGTCGATGACCAAGGACAGGGATTTCACGTTGCCATCCCCGTCTTCCGCCTGGCGATTCCTTCTCTTATAAACTAACTATGTCGACTTATTTAATTGGTGATATTCACGGCTGCTACGATGAGCTGAAAATCATATTGGCGCATGTCCGGTTCGATCCGGCGGTGGATATGCTGTGGCTGACCGGCGATCTGGTCGGGCGCGGGCCTGGTTCGCTAGAGGTACTGCGTCTGGTACGCAGTCTGGGCGACAGCGTACGGTTGGTGCTGGGCAATCACGATCTCCATCTTTTGGCGGTGTATGCCGGCATCAGCCGCAATAAGCCGAAAGATCGCATCACGCCGCTGCTGGAAGCGCCAGACGCTGATGAATTAATCAACTGGCTGCGCCGTCAGCCGGTGCTGCAGGTAGATGAAGAGAAAAAACTGGTCATGGCCCATGCCGGCATCACGCCGCAGTGGGATCTCGCCACGGCGCGCCAGTGCGCCCGGGAGGTGGAAGCGGCGGTAAAAAGCGACAGCTATCCGCTGTTCCTCGACGCCATGTACGGCGATATGCCGAACAACTGGAGCCCTGAGCTAAGCGGCCTGGCGCGTCTGCGGTTTAGCACCAATGTCTTTACCCGCATGCGTTACTGCTTCCCCAACGGTCAGTTGGAAATGAACTGCAAGGACACGCCGGAAAAAGCGCCGGCGCCGCTGCGCCCGTGGTTCGCGCTACCGGGGCCGGTGTCTGAGCGCTATAGCATTGTTTTCGGTCATTGGGCCTCGCTGATGGGCCAGGGAACGCCGGCGCACATCTACGGGCTTGACACCGGCTGCTGTTGGGGCGGCGAATTGACCCTACTGCGTTGGAAAGACAAGGCGTTTACCCACGTACCCTCGAACCGTCAGAACGAAACCGGCGTCGAAAACCTCATCAGCGCCTGAGGGTCCACGCCCCTGACTCAGGCGGTTTAACGGCCTGACAATTCGGCGATTTGGCGGTGTTCCAAATCCAGCGGGGGGGCGGCCCCGCCGGGAGGGTCTGGCATCAAACGCGTCGCTCCAGAATTTCAAAGCAGTAGCTGTGGGTATTTTTCTCGTCGGCGTCATGAAATGCGCTGAAGGTAGAGCGCCATTCATCCGGCTCATAGTCGGGAAACCAGGTATCACCGTCCACTTCAGCGTCGATATGGGTCAGATAAAGTCGCCCGGCCTGGGGCAGAAACGTCTCGTAGACCTTACCGCCGCCGATCACCATCACCTCAGCCACCTCACCCGCCGCCGCCCGCGCCTGCGCGGGCGTCATCACCCAGGTCACTGTGTCGTTATCGCCGGGATGGCTGCTTAACACGATATTCTGTCTTCCCGGCAGCGTCTTACCGATGGACTCAAACGTTCTACGCCCCATGATGCCCGGTTTATTAACCGTGTTACGCCTGAACCAGGCCAGATCGGCGGAAAGGTGCCAAGGCATGGCATTTTCCATCCCAATCACACGATCTACCGCCAGAGCGGCAATCAGGCTAATAATCATATAAGACCTTACAGGCAACAAAATTGCTGACACTATACGGAAAGAGATCCGGGGCGTCGATAGCTGCCGTTGTAAGGCGTGACAAATTTCAGAAATGTAGTAGTCAACTAAAACTGGCCACCGCGTTAGCGTTTTTCCAGTATCTATTTTCTGATTCGTTTGGTGGCAACCCACCATTATATTCATGCGGCCTGAGTGCGCTGTAATATCCCACGATATAGTCGGTAAT
>NZ_JBPESN010000033.1:0-26273 GCF_051710625.1 Sodalis sp. (in: enterobacteria)
CAGCAGACTGACCATCAAAGCACTGGAAATGGCATGGGAAACGCGTGGTAAACCAGCCGGAGTGATGTTCCACAGCGATCAGGGTAGCCACTATACGAGCAGGCAGTTCCGACAGTTGCTGTGGCGTCACCGGATCAAACAAAGCATGAGTCGGCATGGTAACTGTTGGGATAACAGTCCGATGGAGCGCTTCTTCAGAAGTCTGAAAAAGGAGTGGATACCGGTAACGGGCTACATAAGCTTCAGCGAAGCAGCTCATGAAATTACCGACTATATCGTGGGATATTACAGCGCACTCAGGCCGCATAAATATAACGGTGGATTGCCACCAAACGAATCAGAAAATAGATACTGGAAAAACGCTAACGCGGTGACCAGTTTTAGTTGACCACTACACATTTCAGAGATTATAACGATGTGCAGCGCCTTCTGGCATCTTTACCTCATCCGCACCGCCCGCGGCATGCTTTATACCGGTATTACCACTGATGTTCAGCGGCGTTTAGACTAACATCCGCGCGGCGGCGCCGCCAAATTGCTGCGCGGCAAGGGCCCGCAGCCGCTGGTATTTCAGAGCACGGCGGGCGATCGCAGCAGAGCTGCTGCGCCGGGAATACAGGGTAAAGCAACTATCGCGGGCGTAAAAAGAGCGTTTCGTTGCCTTACAACGAGCAGGCTTTGCCATATTTTGGGCTGCAGCGCTGCGAAAGCGCAGCGCCCACGCGGCGCGCGGCAGGAAAACCCGCACCCACCCGCTGATACCCAGCAAACACCAGAGGCACAGCCGGCGGCAACCGAAGGGGTAATCCGTGGTTAACCCGCGCCATGGGCGAACGGTGCCGGCCAGGAGACCTCTCCGCTGACGCCGTCGAGGGCGCTTTCCGCCAATCGGAATAGTTGGAACGCCGCTTCGGTACCGGGCCAGGGCGTGCGCAATTGCCAGCGCGCGGCGGGCTCAAAGCCGAAACGATGAAACCAGGCGGGATCCCCCAGTGTAACCACGGCGCTGTAGCCAAATTCGTTAAGCGTATCCAGCCCTTCATAGACCAGACTGCGGCCGATGCCCTGGCCGCGCCAGGCGCCATTCACCGCCAGCAGCGCCAGCGCCACCCACTGGTGATCCTCGCCGTCGATCCATACCGGGCAATAGGCGGCGTAGCCGATGACCCTGCCCTCGTCGTCCGTCGCCACCACGCCCAGGGTCAGCAGCCCGCCCTCTCGCAGCACGCGCACCAGGGCAGCCTCGCGGTCCCGATTGAACGCCCGCTTAAGCAGGCCGTCGATGCCCGGCGCGTCGAGCGGGATTTCCATTCGTATCAGCAAGAGTAAGTTATGCGATAACCGTCGGCGGCGATCGCGTCCTCTTTCAGGCCAGCTTCCACCAGGTCGGCCAGCTGTTGCAAAGCCCGGCGCAGCAGGGCCGGCATGTGCTCAGGGTCGGTAGCGTCCAGCAGGTTTTTGACCCTGAGACCGAGTTCCGTATCCCCTTCGATACGCAACCGACGCTGGAAAAACAGCGCATCCGGATCTTCGCGTCCAGCGGCAATCAACAATAAACCGTTGGACTGGCTCGAGAAAATGACGTCGGGCGTCGCATGCTGACTGACCTGGAACTGACCGTCGCGTAGCGTCATCGCCCAGTTAAAGCACAGGTCGACGACTTCTATTTGCAACCAGCTGCCCTCAAAAAAATCCAATTCTCCTTCCGCCAGCGCTGAGGGAAACTGCCAGGGTAAAACCTGTTCAAGAACCTGGCGCCGCACGGCAAACGGGGTCAGTTTTATCGGCAAGCGCAACAGCGATAGCCCCCGGCGCACCAGCTGTGCTTGTAGTTTATCCCACACTGTTTTCACTCCTTAAAAAAGTTATTGCTTATTTTGCCACGGCGGCCGGCGCACGCAGGGACCTATATCAATATTTCGAACAAAAACGTCATGATTTCGCCACCGCCGCGGCGGTTTTCCCCCGGCATTACGCCATAAACTGCCCCAAATCAAAATCCTTTCTTCCACTTTTATTTACAATTACCGGCGTGCCTGCGGGGCAAATGCTGTGAATTCAGCCTATTGGCCCGGAATAATTTCTTGCCCTTGCCAGCTATGGCAACGGCCGGCCACTTCTTGGGAGCTTTATGGAACTGCTCTGCCCGGCCGGTAACCTACCGGCACTCAAGGCGGCGATTGATAACGGCGCCGACGCGGTGTATATCGGCCTGAAGGACGATACTAACGCCCGTCATTTCGCTGGCCTTAATTTCACCGCTAAGCGCTTACAGGAGGCGGAGCGCTATGTGCAGCGTCATGGACGCAAGCTGCATATCGCCATTAACACGTTTGCCCATCCAGACGGTTACGCCCGCTGGCAGCGCGCGATCGACACGGCGGCGCAAAACGGCGCCGATGCGCTGATTCTGGCGGATTTGGCAATGCTGGCCTACGCCGCTGAACGCTATCCCACTCTCGAACGTTATGTCTCGGTGCAGGCTTTTCCGCCACCAATTAGGCGGGGATCCGCTTTTATCAGCAGCAGTTTGACGTGGCGCGGGTGGTTCTTCCGCGCGTGCTGTCGATGCATCAGGTGAAACAGCTCGCGCAGGTCAGTCCGGTTCCGCTGGAGGTCTTTGCCTTCGGCAGCCTGTGCATTATGGACGAGGGACGTTGCTACCTGTCTTCCTATTTGACCGGCGAATCGCCCAACACGGTCGGCGCCGGGTCGACGGCGCGATTTATCCGCTGGCAGCAAACCGCCGCCGGAATGGAAGCTTAGCTGAACAATGTGTTGATTGACCGCTACCAGCCGAATGAAAACGCCGGTTATCCGACCTTGTGCAAGGGCCGCTATTTCGTGGAGGGTCAGCGCTATCACGCCCTGGAGGAGCCGACCAGTCTGAATACGTTGACGCTGCTGCCGGCGTTGTTGGCAGCCAACAACGCCTCGGTGAAGATTGAAGGCCGCCAGCGCAGCCCCGCCTATGTCAGCCAGGTCACCCGCGTCTGGCGGCAGGCGATCGATCGCTGCCGCGCCAATCCCGCCGCTTACCAGCCGGAAGAGGCCTGGAATTAGGCGCTAGCGACCATGTCGGAAGGCGTCCAGACCACCCTCGGCGGGCGTACCCCACCGCCGCTGGCAGTAACAGGAGAGACGACTATGCGCTATTCCCTCGGACCGGTGCTGTATTATTGGCCGAAACAGACGCTGGAAGCCTTTTACCAGCAGGCGGTGGCAAGTCAGGCCGATATCCTTTATTTTGGCGAAAGCGTCTGCAGCAAGCGCCGATTGATGAAAAGCGACGACTGGCTGGCGCTGCCCAGAAGCCTGCTGCCGAGCGGCAAGCAGATCGTTATCTGCACGCTGGCGCTTATCCAGGCGCCCTCCGAGCTGACCAAGCTCAAGCGTTATCTGGATTTTACTTGAGGCCAACGATCTCGGCACGGTACAGCTGGCGTATGAACAGCAGCTCCCCTTCGTCGCCGGCCCGGCCCTGAATTGTTATAACGCCTATACGTTGCGCATTTTGCTCAAACAGGGCATGGCTCGCTGGTGTATTCCCGTCGAACTGTCGCGCGAATGGTTGAGCAACACGCTGGCGCAGTGCGAGGAGCTGGGGATCCGCGATCGTTTTGAGGTGGAAGTTTTCAGCTATGGCCATCTGCCGCTTGCCTGGTCGGCACGTTGTTTCACCGCCCGTTCGGAAAACCGGCCGAAGGATGAGTGCGAAACCTGCTGTATTCATTACCCCCAGGGGCGGCCGGTCATGACGCAGGAGCAGCAACAGGTCTTCGTGCTGAACGGCATGCAAACCCAGAGCGGCTACTGTTACAATCTCATCAATAAACAGGTATTAATGGCGAGTCTGGTGGATATGGTACGCCTGTCGCCGCAAGATCTGTCCACGCCAGAACAGGTAGCGGCGTTTCGTGCCAACCAGCAGGGGGATCATCCCGCAGCGCTCAGCGGTCAGAAGGACTGCAACGGTTACTGGCGCCGCATCCCGGGTCTGGCGCTGGTGGAATAACGCCGCTTATGCCGTAAGCACCACGCCGGCGAGGGGACAATCCCCGTTATGGAAACATCGCCGCTTGATAAGCGCCGTCGTAGCGGCGACGCTACGGTTTGGTTTGGTTTGGTTTGGTTTGGTTTGGTTTGGTTTGGTTTGGTTTGGTTTGGTTTGGTTTGGTTTGGTTTGGTTTGGTTTGGTTTGGCAATTATACCTCTTCGTGACGCCAAAGCCATCTTTTGGTAACGGGTGTGGATGTCTGCAAGGCCTCTCCCATCACGGCGGCAGCAGACCTGGCACCCTTGACGATGGCGGTCGGCAACACCTAATAACCAGAACAAATAATGGGCTATCGCTGCCTGATGTTTTAGTTAATACTCATAGGTATCATTAGCCAACAAAGTTGCGGCGTAGACAACCTGTAAGTATGGTCATGCTGACCATACAGACACCCATTCCATTTTCCGTGCTGGATCTTTCCCCAGTGCCGCAAGGCGCGATGCCGCGCGATGCCTTCAACGCCTCTCTAAATTTGGCGCGCCACGCCGAGCAATGGGGCTACAATCGCTATTGGATGGCGGAACATCACAATATGACCGGCATCGCCAGCGCCGCCACCTCGGTATTGCTGGGGCATATTGCCGGCGGCACCACGACCTTGCGCGTCGGCTCCGGCGGCGTCATGCTACCCAACCACTCGCCGCTGGTGATTGCCGAACAATTCGGCACCCTGGAGACGCTCTACCCCGGCCGGGTGGATTTGGGACTGGGTCGCGCGCCGGGTACCGATCAGCGCACCATGCTGGCGCTACGCCGCCATCTTGCTAATGAAGTGGATAATTTCCCGCACGATGTACAGGGATTGATCGGCTACTTCGAGATGTGAAACCGGGCCAACCCGTGCAGGCGGTGCCGGGCCAGGGGCTGCAGGTTCCGATTTGGCTGCTTGGCTCAAGCCTTTACAGTGTGCAATTGGCGGCGGCGATGCGCCTGCCCTTCGCCTTTGCTTCGCATTTTGCGCCGGACATGTTGTGGCAGGAGCTGAGCCTGTATCGCGAGCATTTCAAACTGGCGCGCACCCATGGCGGAGCCTCATGCCATGGTCTGCATCAATGTGATCGTTGTCGACAGCGAGCGCGACGCCCGTTTCCTGTTCAGCTCGATGCGGCAGCAATTTATCAACCTGCGCCGCGGCCGGCTGGGGCGCTGTCGCCATCGCGGCGCGGCGTCCGCTGACCGTCACGGCTGAAACGGCGTTCTCCGGCGCCAGCGCCCTCACGACGATCGCTGAAGCTGCGGCGGCCGCCAGCGCGGCGTTCACCGCTGTAGTTGCCACGACCGGCGCCCGGGCCGCCGCGCGACTGCGCTTCACCGATGAACTGCATATTCATCGGCTTGTTGAGAATACGCGTGCGGGTGAAGTGAGACAGCATTTCACCCGGCATGCCTTTCGGTAGTTCTATGGTCGAGTGCGAGGCGAACAATTTGATATTGCCGATATAGCGGCTGCTGATATCCCCTTCGTTAGCGATCGCGCCGACGATGTGACGGACTTCCACTCCATCATCACGGCCCACCTCGATACGGTAGAGATCCATTTCGCCCACATCGCGCCGTGAACGGCGCGGTGGACGCTCGCCACCTTCCCGGCGCTCGTCACGCTCGCGGAATTCGCGGTGCGGACGGCGTTCAATCACCGGATCTGGCGGCAGGATCAGCGGACGTTCACCCTGGGCCATTTTCAACAGCGCCGCGGCTAGTGTTTCCATATCAAGCTCTTCTGCCGGCTGCAATTTTGCCAGCAGCGCGCGGTACATATCAAGATCGCTGCTTTCCAGCTGGTTTTGCACCTTGGCGGCAAACTTGGCCAAACGACGGGTGCTCAGCACTTCGGCTGTCGGCAGGTCCACTTCCGGGATGGTCAGCTTCATGATGCGCTCAATATTGCGCAACAGACGGCGCTCGCGGTTTTCCACGAACAACAGCGCCCGGCCAGCGCGGCCGGCACGACCGGTACGGCCGATACGGTGCACGTAAGATTCGGAACCCATTGGAATATCGTAGTTTACCACCAGGCTGATGCGATCAACGTCCAGGCCGCGGGCGGCGACGTCGGTGGCAATCAGAATATTCAGACGGCCATCCTTCAGGCGATCCAGCGTCTGCTCGCGCAGCGCCTGGTTCATGTCGCCGTTCAGGGCGGCGCTGTTATAACCGCTACGTTCAAGCGCTTCGGCCACTTCCAGTGTCGCGTTTTTGGTGCGCACAAAGATAATGGCGGCGTCGAAATCTTCCGCTTCCAGGAAACGTACCAGCGCTTCGTTCTTGCGCATACCCTGAACCGTCCAGTAGCTCTGGCTGATATCGGGACGGGTGGTCACGCTGGACTGAATGCGCACTTCCTGCGGTTCATTCATGAACCGGCGAGTGATGCGGCGAATCGCTTCCGGCATGGTGGCGGAGAACAGCGCAATTTGATGCTCCGCGGGCACCTGCGCCAAAATGTTTTCGACGTCTTCGATAAAGCCCATGCGCAGCATTTCATCGGCTTCGTCCAGCACCAGTCCGCTCAAATTGGACAAATCCAGCGTACCGCGTTTCAGATGATCCACCAGACGGCCCGGCGTGCCAACCACGACCTGCGGTCCCTGGCGCAGCGCGCGTAATTGCACGTCATAACGCTGACCACCGTACAGGGCGACCACGTTGACGCCTTTCATATGCTTGGCGAAATCGGCGCAGGCTTCTCCTACCTGCACCGCCAGTTCGCGGGTCGGTGCCAGAACCAGCACCTGCGGCGCGGCCAGTTCAGGTTTGATATTGTGCAACAGCGGCAGGGAAAAAGCCGCGGTTTTACCGCTGCCGGTCTGCGCCATCCCCAATACGTCACGGCCGGTCAGCAGGTGCGGAATACAGGCAGACTGGATGGGCGACGGCTTTTCATAACCGAGATCGGTCAGTGCGTTAAGGATAGGAGCTTTCAGCCCCAGATCGGCAAAAGAGGTTTCTACTTCAGACATGTACACGTGCCTCATTTCTTAATGGCGGCCAGTCTACATACCTCGTCGTGAAAATCTTCATTCATTTTCATCAAAAGTGTGAACCGGCTCAAATTAGATTTATAACGAAAAAACAAGCCCTTACCCTCTCAGGTGAAACAAAGAGAATGCCGGCTGCTTAAGTTTTATTCGTCAGCTATTGCTGGTCCGATTCTGATAGGTCGTCTTGCCCTTGGCCCAAAAGCGCCAATTCCAACAATGCATAACGGTGCTCAACAAAGTTATGCACGTTGTTAGCAACCGTCAGTTTGAACAGCGCCGAAGCGGCGTTCTTGTCCCCCAGACTCAGGTAATATTTACCTAAATAGAAGTCAGTTTCACTGAGATGCTCGGCGAGCGAAGTGTTATCCGTTGCGTCCGCCTTGAGGCGCGCCATCAGCGTCGATTTGCTAATGTTCCCCAGGCAGAACTCGACAATATTCCATCCCCATTGCCCTTTATTCGCCCTCACATAACGGCTTTGCAGCGCGTTACGTGCCTTCCCGTCGTCGATTTTTTTCTCGACCAGGAAAAGCCATAGCGAGCGGAAGGGATCGTTTGGGTCGTCGCGATAAAACGCCTGCAGATCACCCTGCGCTAAACGGTAGCGGCCGCCATAGTACAGGGCGATGCCGCGGTTTAAATACGCGCAGTTGTAAGTTGGATCAAGCTCTAGTACAGAATCAAACGCTTCATAGGCGGCATCATAATTACCCGCCTGCGTTAAGTATATGCCAAGATAATTGAAAACTTCCGGCATATCGGGTCGGGTTGCCAGCGCCTGTGAAAAATCATTGCGCGCCAGCGCTCTCAGCCCAAGATTATCATACAGCACTCCGCGCTCATATAATAGCTGTGCTCGTTCATCATCGGTAAGGGCCCGGCTCGCCAGTATTTGTTCCATACGCGCCAGGATGACTTCTTGCTGTAGCGTAGGCTGCAAAGGGACGGCCAGAACGCTATCTTTACTCCGCCAATCACTGTTGCTGCATCCTGCCAGCATTAACGCCATTGCAACGAACCACCAGCGCAAGTAAGGCCTCATTTCCCACTCCCGAAGAAAAACATTGGATGAACGTCCTGTCCTCCATCGGTTTAACACAAGGCGTCCCGCCCTTGTGATACGAACAGCTCCCCACCGGGGCAAGGAGCTGTCAAATGCGCTAACAGTTTAAGGCTATTCTGCTTCAGGCACCATGGCGTCCTGGCTGGGGGCACTAGCTTCCTTAATACTCAGGCGAACACGACCCTGACGGTCCACTTCCAGGACCTTAACCGGCACTTCTTGGCCCAGCTCCAAATAATCAGCCACTTTCTCTACACGCTTATCGGCAATCTGGGAGATATGCACCAGCCCTTCTTTGCCACCACCGATGGCAACGAAGGCGCCGAAATCGACGATGCGGGTCACTTTACCATTGTAAATGCGGCCCACTTCGATTTCGGCGGTGATCTCTTCGATGCGACGGATGGCGTGACGGGCTTTATCGCCGTCGGTGGCCGCCACTTTCACGGTGCCGTCATCTTCGATTTCGATTGTCGTGCCGGTTTCTTCCGTCAGCGCGCGGATAACCGAGCCGCCTTTACCAATCACATCCTTGATCTTATCGGGACTGATTTTAATGGTATGGATACGCGGTGCGAATTCGGAAATATCGCCACGCGGCGAGCTAATCGCCCGCTCCATCACGCCCAGGATATGCATACGCGCACCCTTGGCCTGATTCAGCGCCACCTGCATGATTTCGCGAGTGATGCCTTCAATTTTGATGTCCATCTGCAGCGCGGTTACGCCTTCACGGCTGCCGGCAACTTTGAAATCCATATCGCCCAGATGATCTTCATCGCCCAGAATGTCGGATAACACGACAAAGTTGTCGCCTTCTTTCATCAGACCCATGGCGATACCGGCAACGGCCGCCTTGATGGGCACCCCCGCGTCCATCAGCGCCAGCGACGCGCCGCACACGGAAGCCATGGAGGAGGAGCCGTTCGACTCGGTGATTTCCGATACCACGCGCACGGTATACGGGAATTCGCTGGCGTTTGGCATCACCGCTAGAACACCGCGTTTCGCCAGTCGGCCGTGGCCGATTTCGCGACGCTTCGGCGACCCCACCATGCCGGTTTCGCCGACGCAGTACGGAGGGGAATTATAGTGTAGCAGGAAACGGTCTGTCCGTTCACCTGTCAATTCATCAATATTCTGTGCATCGCGCTCGGTGCCTAGGGTGGCGGTGACCAACGCCTGGGTTTCACCGCGGGTGAACAGCGCCGAGCCGTGGGTTCGCGGAAACACGCCGGTCCGCACGTCCAGGCCACGAATCATGTCTTTTTCACGGCCGTCGATACGTGGTTCGCCACGTAGCACGCGGCTACGCACGACGCTTTTCTCAAGCGCGCCTAGGATGTCCTTGATCTCACCTGCGTCCAGCGTCTCATCCTGCCCCGTCAAGGCCTCAACGACATCAGCCTTGATAGCGTCAACCGCGGCATAGCGCTTTTGTTTTTCGGTGATGCGATAGGCGTCGCCCAGACGGGACTCCGCCAGTTCGGCGACCCGCGCCTGCAGGCCAATGTTAACGTCCTGTGCCTGCCACTGCCATTTCGGCTTGCCGGCTCCAGCCACCAGCTGATTAATGTTATCGATCACGATCTGCTGCTGATCGTGGCCGTAAACCACGGCGCCCATCATCTGATCTTCGCTCAGCAGCTGCGCTTCGGATTCCACCATCAGCACGGCGTTCTGGGTACCAGCAACGACCAGATCCAGACGGCTTGTCGCCAGTTCGGCCTGAGTCGGGTTCAGCACATACTGGTCATTGATGTAGCCAACGCGTGCGGCGCCGATAGGGCCGCTGAACGGAATACCGGACAGGCTCAGCGCGGCGGAAGCGCCAATCATCGCCACGATATCTGGGCTGACCTGCGGGTTAACCGAGACCACGGTGGCGATAACCTGCACTTCGTTCAGGAAACCTTCCGGGAACAGCGGACGGATAGGACGGTCAATCAGGCGCGAAATCAGCGTTTCGCCTTCGCTTGGACGGCCTCCTTCACGGCGGAAAAATCCGCCCGGGAAACGGCCCGCGGCGTAGGTCCGCTCCTGATAGTTGACGGTCAGCGGGAAGAAGCTCTGTCCCGGTTTTGCTTGTTTGGCGCCCACGATGGTCACAAATACCGCCGTGTCGTCCATGCTTACCATGACTGCGGCAGTCGCCTGACGGGCCATCATACCGGTTTCCAGCGTGACGGTATGCTGGCCGTATTGAAACTTGCGAACAATCGGATTTAGCAAAATGATTTCCTTTTTCAAAGGGCGCGGCGCTTTTAATCAGACCGCCCACCGTTGACTAACACCTTCTCATCGCATCCTCGCGACTAATGACTATCCTTATCCCAACGGATAAAGCTACTCATTAGCCGCGCGGACCTCAGCAATGGAAGAATCTACTTAGCGTTCATCGCCGTGCGGACGAGACCGGCCCCGGGATGAGCGCTGCCTAGAAGAAAGGGGCCACATAAGGCCCCTTTCTCCTGAAACTGTCTGGCTTAGCGACGCAGACCCAGGCGTTCGATAAGGCTGGTGTAACGCGCCGCATCTTTGCCCTTCAGGTAGTCGAGCAGCTTACGACGCTGTGAAACCATACGCAGCAGACCACGGCGGCTGTGATGATCTTTTTTGTGTTCCGCAAAATGGCCCTGCAAATGGCTAATCTGAGCGGTTAAAAGAGCAACCTGAACTTCAGTGGAACCGCTGTCTTTGGTATCACGGCCGAAATCAGAAACAATTTTCGCTTTCGCTTCAACACTTAGAGACATTATAATACTCCAAAATGATTGTGAAATAGATGGGCGCCGATCTCTAATTCAGCCACCCGCTTCATAAGCCGCGCTATTCTACTCTCAGCCCGTGCCGATCGCAAGGCGATTACATGATCAGGCACGCGGTTCCGTTATCAGGCGGCGCGGCGTCAGCCAGCCCGGTGCGGCGATTTCGCCGATGCCGAAAAAGCACCCGGCGTCCCCTTCGGTCAGGCGTACCAAACCGGCCTGCGGCTGCGCTGTAATCGCTACCGTTTGCCCAAGGCGCACCCGCGCGGCGAGATCAGACGGCAGATTGACCGCCGGTATATCCGCCACCGCGCTGTCCATCGGCAACAGCAGCGCGTCCAGCCGTGCCAGGGTTTCCGGCGCTTCCGGCGCGTCGGCGGCAATGGCCTGCAGCGCCGCAAGCGTGACCATACGCTTGGTGGGGTAGCGGGCAACCGCCAGCCGACGTAGCGCCGTGACGTGCGCGCCGCAGCCGAGGCGTTCACCCAGATCATCGATAATGGTACGGATGTAAATGCCTTTAGAACAATGAATTTCCAGTTCCACCTCCGTCACATCCCAGTGGTGTAACTGTAAATTGTACACGTGGATAGGACGCGCCTCACGCTCTACCGTGATGCCTTTGCGGGCGTACTCGTACAGCGGACGCCCCTGATGTTTCAGCGCGGAAAACATGGACGGCATCTGGCTGCTTTCACCGCGGAAGTGGTTCAGCGCCGCCTCCAGGCGTGCCTTATCCAGCGATACCGGACGGACGCTGACCGTCTGGCCCTCGGCGTCGGAGGTATCGGTGCGTTCGCCGAGCCGGGCGGTGACCCGATAGCGTTTATCAGCCTCCAGCAGATGCTGGGAAAACTTGGTCGCCTCGCCGAGGCAGACGGGCAGCATGCCGGTCGCCAGCGGATCAAGCGCACCGGTGTGCCCGGCTTTATTTGCGCGAAACAACCGTTTGACCTTTTGCAACAGGTCGTTGGACGATAGCCCGAGCGGTTTATCCAGCAGGACGATGCCGTCAATATCACGGCCACGGCGACTTGGACGGCCCATCAGTCTTCCTTATCCTCGCTATCCGTCTCATCCGTCGGGCTTGCGCTCCGGCGCAGGCGATCATTTTGCACCACCTGGCTCACCAGATTAGACATGCGCATGCCTTCCACCAGCGAATTATCGTAGGCAAAGGTCAATTCAGGTACGACGCGCAGGCGCATGGCTTTGCCCAGCAGGCTGCGGATGAAACCTGCCGCATCCTGCAGCGCCCGGACGCCGGTTTTGACCTGCTCAGGGGTATTGTCGTTCAGAAAGGTAACAAATACTTTGGCACAAGCCAGATCGCGCGACACTTCTACGCCTGATACCGTCGCCATGCCGGCGCGGGGATCTTTGATTTCGCGCTGCAGGATGATGGCGATTTCTTTTTGCATCTCCTGGGCGACGCGCTGGGTGCGGCTATATTCTTTGGCCATGGTAAATTTTCCAGACAAGCAGGGGGGCTGTTCGCCCCCTGTGATGTGCGCTGCCGATAACGCGTTATCAGGCAATGGTACGTTGGATCTCGATGGTTTCAAACACTTCGATGACGTCGCCTGAGCGAACGTCATTGTAGTTCTTGACGCCGATGCCGCACTCCATGCCGTTACGCACTTCGTTGACGTCATCTTTGAAACGACGCAGCGACTCCAGTTCACCTTCGTAGATCACCACGTTTTCACGCAGGACGCGGATCTTGTTGTGACGCTTCACCACTCCTTCCGTCACCATGCAGCCCGCGATAGCGCCGAACTTCGGTGAACGGAACACATCGCTCACTTTCGCCAGACCGATGATTTCCTGTTTGTATTCCGGCACCAGCATGCCGCTCATCGCCTGTTTGACTTCGTCAATCAGATCGTAGATGACCGAGTAATAGCGTAGAGCCTGGTTTTCCGCTTCGATAACGCGACGGGCGGACGCATCAGCACGCACGTTAAAGCCCAGCAGGATAGCGTTGGAGGCTGCCGCCAGCGTCGCGTCGGTTTCGGTAATGCCGCCCACGCCGGCGCCGACAATCTTTACTTTCACTTCGTCGGTGGACAACTTCTCCAGCGCATCGCTGATCGCTTCGGCGGAGCCCTGTACGTCAGATTTCAGCACGATGTTCAGCTCGGACACTTCCCCTTCCGTCATGTTGGCGAACATGTTTTCCAGCTTGGACTTCTGCTGGCGCGCCAGTTTGACTTCACGGAACTTGCCTTGACGGTACAGCGCCACTTCACGCGCTTTCTTCTCGTCGCGCACCACCGTCGCTTCATCACCGGCTGCCGGCACCCCGGACAGTCCGAGGATCTCAACCGGAATCGAGGGGCCGGCGGAGGCGACATCACGACCCACTTCGTCGCGCATGGCGCGCACGCGGCCGTACTCGAAACCGCACAGCACAATGTCGCCCCGGTTCAGGGTACCTTCGCGAACCAGCACGGTAGCAACCGGACCACGGCCCTTGTCCAGGAAGGATTCAATAACCACGCCGCTGGCCATACCGTTGCGGATCGCTTTCAGCTCCAGCACTTCCGCCTGCAGCAAGATAGCGTCCAGCAGTTCGTCAATGCCCGCGCCGGATTTGGCGGAAACATGTACGAATTGGCTTTCGCCGCCCCACTTTTCCGGAATGACGCCGTATTGGGTCAGCTCATTCTTGACCCGATCCGGATCCCCTTCCGGTTTATCGATCTTGTTGACCGCAACCACCATCGGCACTTTGGCCGCTTTGGCGTGCTGAATGGCTTCGATGGTCTGCGGCATGACGCCGTCGTCGGCGGCCACCACCAGCACCACGATATCCGTCGCCTGCGCACCGCGGGCGCGCATTGCGGTAAAGGCCGCATGCCCCGGGGTATCCAGGAAAGTGATCATGCCGTTATCGGTTTCCACATGATAGGCGCCGATATGCTGGGTGATGCCACCCGCCTCGCCTGCCGCCACTTTAGTTGAGCGGATATAATCGAGCAGCGAGGTTTTACCGTGGTCGACGTGACCCATGATGGTCACCACCGGCGCGCGGGATTCCGCAGCGGCGGAGCTGCCGGTATCGCGATTGGACATCACCGACTCTTCCAGTTCGTTCTCACGGCGCAAAATCACCTTGTGACCCATTTCTTCCGCCACTAATTGCGCGGTTTCCTGATCGATCACCTGGTTGATGGTCGCCATAGCGCCCAGCTTCATCATAACTTTGATGACCTGAGAGCCTTTCACCGCCATCTTGTTGGCCAGTTCCGCCACGGTAATGGTTTCGCCGATGACGACATCGCGGTTCACCGCCTGCGCCGGCTTGTTAAAGCCCTGCGTTAGCGTGCTAGGTCTACGTTTGCCCTTGCCGCCACGGCCCACGGCACGCGCTTCTTCGCGATCGGCCTTGGATTCAGACAGACGGCTGGTCTTTTTTTGCTTGGTCGCTTTACCGCCGCGGGTGCGGCTGCGGCGATCGCCTTCCACTTTGCGATCGTTTTCGTCTTCGGCTTCCCGGGCATGATGGGAGGTAGTAACGTGGTAATCGGTGGTATCTTCTTCGGCCGGCTCAGGCGCGTTATCCCAGTTGCGGCCGCGTTCTTCGGCCATACGACGCGCTTCTTCCGCGACCTGGCGCGCCTTTTCTTCGACCTTGCGACGCGTTTCCTCTTCCGCTTCACGTCTTAGCTCCGCGGCTTCGGCTTCACGGCGAGCTTTTTCAGCCGCCTGTGGTGACTTGGTCATAGTATTGGTCTGCTGGTTAGTCAATTTATCACTTTCCGCTGCCACACGCTTCGCCTGTTCAGCGGCCTCACGCTTGGCCTTATCTTCGGCGTCGCGTTGCGCTTTTTCGGCGGCTTTGCGCTGGGCCTGCTGCTGAGCCAGCTCTTCCGCTTCACGTCTGGCCTGTTCTTCCGCTTCAGCCTGCTCTTGCGCCTGCGGATCGCGTTGTACATAGGTGCGCTTTTTGCGCACTTCGATTTGCACCGACTTACTTTTACCGCCGGTGCTGGGAATATTCAAGGTGCTGCGCGTTTTGCGCTGCAAAGTTAACTTATTGGGCGCCGCGCCGCGATCGCGGTTCAGGTGCGCCAGTAAGGTTTCTTTTTCCTGCTGGGTCACAGGGTCTACTGCGGTTTTATCAATGCCCGCATCAGCAAATTGCTGTACCAGGCGATCGACCGGAGTCTGTATTTCAGCGGCGAGCGATTTTACGGTTACATCTGTCATGCTGTTCCTTTCCTGCTACAGTTTATTACGCGTTGTCGCCAAACCAGCAAATATTGCGCGCGGCCATGATAAGTTCGCCGGCTTTTTCACTACTCAGCCTTTTAATATCTGACAGGTCGTCGACACCCTGTTCGGCAAGATCTTCCAGCGTACAAACACCCCGCGCCGCCAGTTCGAACGCCATGTCGCGCTCAAGTTCAGGCAGACCCAGTAGGTCTTCAGCCGGTACGCCCGCGCCGCGGTTTTCTTCCTGCGCAAGCGCAAGCGTGGTCAGCGCATTCTTCGCCCGTTTGCGCAGCGCTTCCACCGTTTCCTCATAGAGCCCTTCAATTTCCAGCAGTTCATTTATCGGTACGTAGGCCAGCTCCTCAAGGGATGAGAAACCTTCCTCCACCAGCACCGTCGCGAACTCTTCATCGATATCCAGATTACGGGTAAAGATATCGATCGCCGCATAGGCTTCAGCTTGATGTTTTGCCTGCAGATCCTCTACCGTCATTACATTTAGCTCCCAGCCGCTGAGCTGGGAAGCCAGCCGGACATTTTGTCCGTTGCGGCCGATAGCCTGGGCAAGATTGCCTGCTTCTACCGCGATATCCATGGTGTGCTTGTCCTCGTCCACCACAATGGAAGCGACATCGGCAGGCGCCATGGCGTTGATAACAAACTGGGCCGGATTATTATCCCACAGCACGATATCAATGCGTTCGCCGCCCAATTCGCTTGAAACCGCCTGAACGCGCGCACCACGCATACCCACGCAGGCGCCGACCGGATCGATGCGCTTGTCGTTGGTCTTCACGGCAATTTTCGCCCGTGAGCCCGGATCGCGGGCGGCGGCCTTGATTTCAATCACTTCTTCACCGATTTCCGGTACTTCAATACGGAACAACTCGACCAGCATCTCCGGCCGTGACCGGCTGACAAACAGCTGCGCGCCGCGCGCTTCCGGGCGGACCGAATACAACACGCCGCGGATACGGTCGCCAGGCCGGAAATTTTCTCGCGGCAACATGTCCTCACGGCCAATGACCGCTTCAGCATTGCTGCCCAGATCGAGACTGATGCTGTCCCGGTTCACTTTTTTCACCACGCCGGTGACGATCTCGCCTTCGTGGCTGCGGAACTGATCGACCACCATCGCCCGTTCGGCTTCACGCACTTTTTGCACGATTACCTGTTTGGCGGTTTGCGTGGTAATGCGGTCAAACACCACCGACTCAATTTCATCTTCGATATAGCCGCCAAGCTGCGCCGTAGGATCGTCAAACTGCGCCGCGTCCAGCGTAATTTCCCGGGTGGGTTGAGTCACTTCGTCCACAATGAGCCAACGGCGGAAGGTATCGAAGTCCCCCGACTTACGATCAATGCTGACGCGAACTTCGATTTCCTGTTCGTATTTTTTCTTCGTTGCCGTGGCCAGTGCCGTCTCTAGCGCCTCGAAAATCTTTTCCCGCGGGACGGCTTTCTCGTTGGACACTGCCTCAACAACAGCCAGAATTTCTTTATTCATCCTAGTTGCCTCAGTAAAACGTTAAAAGTGGGGTACCAGGTTCGCTTTCTGGATATTGTGCAAAGCGAACACTTCATCTTTTCCATCCACCGTCACCGTGATCATTTCACCGTCGACCGCTTTGATGATCCCCTGCCATTTACGGCGGTTTTGCACTGCGATACGCAGCACCACGCTGACGTCGCTCCCGGTAAATTGGCGATAATGCGCGGCGGTAAACAGCGGGCGATCCAGACCCGGTGATAAGACCTCGAGGCTATAGGCCACGGAGATGGGGTCTTCGACGTCCAGTACTGCGCTGACCTGGTGGCTTACATCAGCACAATCATCAACGGTGATGCCCTCGTCACTATCAATATAAATGCGTAGCCTCGACTGGCGGCCACGAATAAATTCAGTACCCACCAGCTCAAACCCCAGGGCTTCCACGGGTGCAGTGATCATCTCTGTCAATTTTTGTTCTAATGTAGACAAGGCCACCCCGAAGACATAAAAAAAGGGCTAATTAGCCCAGTATTACTGTAGTGAAATAACAAAAAACCCCGAAAAAATCGGGGCGTTAAGTGACTGGACCCTGTAAACCGCAGGCGGCTTCGAAACCATTTCAGAAGAATCATTTTTCAAATGCCTGTGATGGTAAACCTAACGCCTACAGACAGTATATTTGAAAAAGCACTCTAAGGGAATGTGGTTGCGGGGACCGGATTTGAACCGACGACCTTCGGGTTATGAGCCCGACGAGCTACCAGGCTGCTCCACCCCGCGTCCGAAACCGCTGAAAATGCTACGCTGATAGCCCCAAAAAAGCAAGTTATCTCTGGGATTGGTACCGAGGACGGGACTTGAACCCGCAAGCCCAATCGGGCACTGCCACCTCAAGGTAGCGTGTCTACCAATTCCACCACCTCGGCACTTTCTATCGGATCTTACGCTTCTTTACCGTTGCCCGGCAGGGCAACGCTTAACGCTTACTGCGGAATATCGTTACCCGGTTTTGCCGGCGCTTCGGCTGCTGCCTTATCCGCCTGCTGAGCCTGATTTAGGTTATCCCACTGGCTGCCTTTCTGACCATGGTTGCTGCTCAGGTTGCCCAGCACCAGGCTGAGAACGAAAAACAGCGTTGCCAGCACGGCCGTCATACGAGTCATGAAGTTACCGAAATCGCTTGAACCGAACAGGGCGCCAGAGGCGCCTGCACCGAACGAGGCCCCCATATCAGTACCTTTACCTTGTTGCAGCATGATCAGCGCAACCAGGCCGACGGCTACCAACAGGAACATGACTAACAGAGCTTGGTACATAATTTTTTAGTATCCTAGCTGTAACCACCGCACGTTAAGCTATCGCAGCCTTAATACGGCACCTGATGTCGCCGACTGAGGCGAGTGTGAATACTAACCAAAGCGCCCCTCGCGTGCAAGGGCATTTTACGGCTGGCTGACCGTTTGCGGAAAAAAACGCGAGTACCGCTCGCCGCTCAGGCTTCGCCGCCGACCGGCGGCGCCGACCAACACCCCGGCGGAGGCGGGCGCGCTCGGTTAATGCTCGCCGTAACCCGCAGCCTCCGCCATAGCGCGCACCGCGACAGCACCCGATCTGCACCTCAGCCCGCGGCTTTCACCGCGTCAGCGATGTGATGCGCCAGTCGGCTGACCTGCTCGGTATCTTCCCCTTCCACCATGACGCGAATAAGAGGCTCGGTGCCCGACTTGCGCAGCAGCACCCGTCCGCGCCCGGCCAGTTGCTGCTCCACTTCGTCGCTGGCCTGTTTCACCGCCGCCGACGCCAGCGGATCGTGTTGCCCGGCGAAGCGCACATTGACCAGGATCTGCGGCAGCAGGCGCATGCCGCTGCACAGATCATGCAGATTCATGTGGTTGCCGACCATCGCCGACAACACCTGTAACCCGGCGATGATGCCGTCGCCGGTGGTCGTTTTGTCAAGCAAGATGACGTGACCGGAGTTTTCAGCGCCGATGCGCCAACCTTTTTCCTGCATTTTCTCCAGCACATAGCGGTCGCCGACGCGAGCGCGCACGAAAGGCACCCCCAACTGCTTCAGCGCCAGCGCCAGCCCCATATTGCTCATCAGCGTGCCTACCACGCCGCCAGACAGCTGGCCCTGGCGCAGTTTTTCCCGCGCGATGACATACAGGATCTGGTCGCCATCCACTTTCTGACCCAGGTGATCGATCATAATTACCCGATCGCCATCGCCGTCATGGGCAATGCCCAAATCAGCCTTCTCCGCCAGTACCCGGCTTTGCAACAGGCGAACATCGGTAGCGCCGCACTCCTGGTTGATATTCATTCCGTCCGGCTGGCAACCGAGAGTCACCACCGTCGCGCCGAGCTCGCGCAACACGCTGGGCGCGATGTGGTAGGTTGCGCCATTGGCGCAGTCCGCGACAATCTTCAGCCCCTTAAGGCTTAAATTACCGGGAAAAGTTCCTTTGCAAAATTCGATATAGCGCCCGGCCGCATCGACTATGCGGCTAGCTTTGCCCAGCTCCGCCGATTCGACGCAGGTCAGCGGTTTGGCCAGCTCCGCCTCAATGGCCTCTTCCACCTCGTCAGGCAATTTGGTGCCGTCGATGGAGAAAAACTTGATGCCGTTGTCGTAAAACGGATTATGGGAGGCGGAGATCACAATGCCGGCCTCGGCGTGGAAAGTACGGGTCAAATAGGCGATGGCCGGCGTCGGCATCGGGCCGGTAAACGCAGCGGAAAGCCCTGCCGCCGCCAATCCCGCTTCCAGCGCTGACTCCAGCATGTAGCCGGAAATACGGGTATCTTTGCCGATAATGATTTTTCGCGAGCCGTGGCGCGCCAGCACCTTGCCGGCGGCCCAGCCGAGCTTGAGCACAAAATCCGGCGTAATGGGGATGTCGCCGACTCTGCCACGGATGCCGTCAGTGCCGAAATATTGATGATTACTCATTGAAAATGGGTTTCCTTCGCTGTAAGCGTGGCTTCCACCACACGCATTGCTTCCACGGTTTGCCTGACGTCATGGATTCGGATGATCTGCGCCCCCTGCAGCGCGGCGATAACCGCGCAGGCGACGCTGCCTGAAACCCGCTGTTCTGCCGGAAGATCCAACAATTCCCCTATCATTGATTTACGCGACATCCCCACCAACAGCGGCAGCCCGAGATGATGCAAATCACCCAGCCGGGCCAGGAGGCGATAATTATGCGCCAGGGTCTTGCCGAAACCGAAGCCCGGATCGAGCAACAGTCTATTTTTAGTAATGCCGGCAGCTTCACAGCGCGCAATTTGCTGTGAGAGAAAAGCCTCTACCTCTGCCAGCACATTCTCATAATGCGGCGCCTGCTGCATGGTCCCCGGCTCGCCCTGCATATGCATCAGACAGACGGGCAGCTGGCTGGCGGCAGCGGCGTCCAGGGCACCTGGTTCACTGAGCGCGCGAATATCGTTGATCAAATGGACCCCGGCCGCCGCGCTTTCACGCATCACCAGCGCTTTGGAAGTATCCACGGAAATAAACGTATCAAAACGTTCCGCCAGCGCCGCCACTACCGGCACTACACGCGCTGCTTCCTCTTCATCGCTGACCGCCTGCGCCCCCGGGCGGGTGGATTCGCCACCAATATCGATAAGGGCCGCACCGGCCGCCAGCATCGCCGCGGCATGATCGATGGCGTCGGCCAAGCGCTGAAACTTGCCGCCGTCGGAAAACGAGTCCGGGGTTACGTTGAGGATCCCCATGACCCGGGGCACCGCCAGGCTAAGGGTGCTCTCTCGCGCAATAAGTTGCATAACGGCGTTTCCTTATGCTGTGCACACTGTTGGTGGCCATCTTAACATGTTAAGCTCAAAAAAAGCCCCGCGTGTCGTATAACGCGGGGCTTTCGGTATTAGCGCGCCGGGTTTTTAAACCAGCGCAAGGGACCCTTAGCGGTTGCCGTATTGTTCCGACATGGTGTTGCCAGGATTCGGCGTGCGCGCCTCGTCTACCGGGGTCGGCGCGCGCGGCGTGCCATCATCGCCGCTATTGCCGGAAACTGTGTCGTCCCAGCCCGCGGGCGGACGAACCGCTCTGCGGCCCATCAAATCGTCAATCTGCGGCGCATCGATGGTTTCATATTTCATCAACGCATTCTTCATGGCATGCAAGATATCCATATTTTCCGTCAGCAGCGCGCGGGCGCGGACATAGTTATGCTCAATCAGCGATTTTACTTCCTGATCGATAATACGCGCCGTTTCATCGGACATATGCTTCGCCTTGGCCACCGAACGGCCGAGGAACACTTCGCCCTCTTCCTCCGCGTACAGGAGCGGACCGAGCTTTTCAGAGAACCCCCACTGGGTCACCATATTGCGGGCGATGGAGGTTGCCACCTTGATATCGTTAGACGCCCCGGTGGACACCTTCGCCGGACCGTAAATGATCTCCTCGGCCAGCCGGCCGCCGTACAGGGTTGAGATCTGGCTTTCCAGTTTCTGGCGGCTGGCGCTGATGGCATCCCCTTCCGGCAGGAAGAAGGTTACTCCCAGGGCACTGCCGCGCGGGATAATTGTCACTTTATGCACCGGATCATGCTCCGGCACCAGGCGGCCGATAATTGCATGGCCGGCTTCGTGGTAGGCGGTAGACTCTTTTTGCGCCTCGGTCATCACCATCGAACGGCGCTCGGCGCCCAT
Source organism: Sodalis sp. (in: enterobacteria) (assembly GCF_051710625.1). GTDB lineage: Bacteria > Pseudomonadota > Gammaproteobacteria > Enterobacterales > Enterobacteriaceae > JBPESN01. Next base: position 21,269 of record NZ_JBPESN010000033.1, read on the forward strand.
CATGATTTTGTCCTTGGCCTTCTCGAATTCCACCATAGATACCACGCGTTTACTGCCGCGGGCGGCGAATAGCGCCGCTTCGTTCACCAGGTTGGCCAAATCGGCCCCCGAGAACCCGGGCGTACCGCGTGCAATCACCGACGCATCCATATCGGGCGCCAGCGGCACGCGACGCATGTGCACTTTCAGAATCTGTTCGCGGCCGCGGACATCGGGCAGACCGACCACGACCTGGCGGTCGAAACGGCCCGGGCGCAGCAGCGCTGGGTCCAGCACGTCGGGCCGGTTGGTCGCGGCGATAACGATAATGCCCTCGTTGCCTTCAAACCCGTCCATTTCCACCAGCATCTGGTTCAGGGTCTGTTCGCGCTCGTCATGGCCGCCACCGAGGCCTGCGCCGCGCTGACGCCCGACGGCGTCGATTTCATCGATAAAGATGATGCAGGGCGCCGCTTTTTTCGCCTGCTCGAACATGTCGCGCACGCGGGAGGCGCCGACGCCGACGAACATTTCCACGAAGTCCGAACCGGAAATGGTGAAGAACGGAACTTTGGCTTCCCCCGCAATGGCCTTGGCCAGTAGCGTTTTACCGGTTCCGGGCGGCCCTACCATCAGCACGCCTTTGGGGATCTTGCCGCCCAGCTTCTGGAAACGGCTCGGCTCGCGCAGGTAATCCACCAGCTCGCTGACTTCTTCCTTGGCTTCATCACAACCGGCGACATCGGCGAACGTCGTCTTAATCTGATCTTCCGTCAGCATCCGCGCCTTGCTCTTGCCGAACGACATCGCGCCTTTGCCGCCGCCGCCCTGCATCTGACGCATAAAGAAGATCCAGACCCCAATCAGCAATAGCATCGGGAACCAGGAGATAAAGATAGACGCCAGCAGGCTGGGTTCTTCCGGCGGCTCGCTTGCGACTTTGACGTTTTTAGTCAAAAGGATATCAAGCAGCTTGGGATCGTTGACCGGAATATAGGTGGTATAGCGGTTACTGTCTTTTTTCGTAACGGTGATTTCACGACCGTTAATACGCGCTTCCCTAACCTGATCCTGATTCAATTCGGACATAAAGGTGGAATAATCCACTTTACGTCCATTGGACTCGCTGGGCCCAAAGCTCTGGAATACCGACATCAGTACGACTGCGATAACTAACCAGAGAATCAGGTTTTTCGCCATGTCACTCAAGGGATTAACCTCATATTACAACGGTGTTAACAATTAGCGTAGGGTACTATAGTTTGCGCCCTGTCGCCACAATGTACACTTCGCGGGAACGGGCCCGGGAAGCGTCTGGCTTACGGATTTTTACTTTCGTAAACAGGGAGCGAATTTCCCGCAGGTATTCATCAAAACCTTCTCCCTGAAAGACTTTAACCAGGAAACTCCCGTTCGGTGCCAGGACATCCCGGCACATATCCAGCGCCAGTTCCACGAGATACATAGATTTGGGAATGTCGACCGCCGGTGTACCGCTCATATTGGGTGCCATATCGGACAACACCACTTGCACCTTCTGCTCGCCTACGCGTTCAAGCAGGGCCTGCAGCACCAGGGGGTCAGGAAAATCCCCCTGGAGAAAGTCAACGCCTATTATCGGATCCATCGGCAGGATATCACAGGCGATGATACGCCCTTTGCCGCCGATTTGCGTGGCGACGTACTGCGACCAGCCGCCGGGCGCCGCGCCCAGATCCACCACGGTCATCCCGGGCCGGAATAGCTTGTCGCTCTGCTGTATTTCATCAAGTTTAAACCAGGCACGGGAACGCAGTCCTTTTTTTTGTGCCTGCTGAACGTATTTATCGCTAAAGTGTTCCTGCAGCCAACGGCTGGAGCTTGCAGAACGCTTTTTGGTCGCCATCTTATTTCCCAACTATCTTAAAAGAATGTAGCGGTGGAAAGAATTGGCCGCCCATGCGCCAAATCGCCAGACGCCGATTTGGCGATATGTATGAGATGGCGGTGGAATATGCCGCTTTCAATCCCAACCTAAGTAAAAAACATAAATGAATCTAAATAATAAGCAAAAACAGCAATTTAATGGGCTAGCTAATTCGCTGAAGCCTGTCGTCATGCTGGCCGAAATTGAACAGGCGCTGGAGCATTATGAGCTTATCAAGGTGAAAATTGCCGCGGAAGAGCGTGAGACCAAAACGTTGATTGCCGATGCTATCGTTCGTGAAAGCGGCGCCAGCAAGGTTCAGGTCATTGGCAATATTCTGGTGCTGTACCGGCCGGCTGCAGAGCGGAAAATTACGTTGCTCCGCTAACATCATCTTTTCTGATGGAAAGATGCCACTCTCCGACCCACAGGAAAAGGCCACCCGCGGCCTTTTGCTTTTCTTTACAAAGCCGGCGGCGGCCTGCGGGAGTAAAAGCGGGCGGTGGCCGGCTACGGCGCCGCCCGGAGGCTTACAGATATTCCACCTTAAGAATTTCGTACTCCACCTCGCCACCCGGGGTCTTGATGACCACGATATCCCCTTCTTCCTTGCCCACCAGTCCGCGGGCAATCGGCGAATTAATGGAAATCAGGTTTTGCTTGAAATCGGCCTCATCGTCGCCAACGATGCGGTACGTTTGCTTCTCTTCGCTATCAAGGTTGTCTACGCTGACCGTCGCGCCGAAAATGACGCGGCCGCTCGGGACCAGTTTGGTCACATCAATCACTTGTGCATTGGACAGTTTGGCTTCGATTTCCTGAATGCGGCCTTCACAGAAGCCCTGTTGTTCCCTGGCGGCATGGTATTCGGCGTTTTCTTTCAAATCGCCGTGTTCGCGGGCCTCAGCGATAGACCGGATAATTTCGGGGCGGCGGACGCTTTTGAGATATTCGAGCTCTTCCCGCAGTTTTTCAGCGCCGCGCAGGGTCATCGGAATCTGGTTCATAATTATACCTCTAGATAAATTCTTCCTGCTAAAATAATCGCCGTCCTGGCGTGACGGACGCTGGCGCGACGCGCGTTTGGCACTCGCTGCTCACCAAGCACAAAGCAAAAGGAAGCAACCCCGGAATCGCCCCCCAGGCCAGCCTCAGTTTTGCATTTTGATCGTATTCTACCGCAGAGTTCGGTGTGGGTCATCGTTTACTTTATCCCTGTTTGCACCGTAGTATGACAGCACGTTACTTTGCCGTTGCCCAAAATTATGCGTTTTTTACGAATTGTCATAGAATTGACCAGTGTTTTCATGCTTTCCGCACAGGCGGCACCGGTTAAAACTATACGGAATACCTGCCCGACGGCGCCAATCTCTGGCGCTGATGGTGCAAAAAGCGGGGGCTCCGCAACCCACCATTGATTATCACAGTCAGCAGATGGCGCTGCTCCCCAGCACGATGAAACTGCTCACCGCCCTCGCGGTATTGCTGCAACTGGGGGCGGATTACCGCTTTACCACTACGCTCGAGGCGGCCTCTGCGCCGGTAGAGGGGTGCGCGGCAATCTGACCGCGCGCTTCGGCGGCGATCCCACGTTCACTCGCCAGCGCTTACGCAATATGGTGGCCGAACTGCACAAGCAGGGCATCAAGCAAATCACCAGCGATCTGATTATCGATACGTCGGTGTTTGCCAGCCATGATAAAGCGCCTGGCTGCCCCTGGAACGATCTGACGCAATGTTTCAGCGCCCCCCTAGGCGCCGCCATCGTCGATCGTAACTGCTTCTCGGTGTCGCTTTACAGCGCCCGGACGGCCAGCGAGCCGGCCTTTATTTGCGTTGCTTCCTAAATTACCCGGTGCACATGTTCAGCCAGGTGCGTACGCTGGCATCGCGGCGACAGCGATGCACAATATTGCGAGCTGAACGTGGTGCCGGGAGAGCTGAACCGCTTTACCCTTACCAGCTGCATGACCCAGCGCGCCGAATCGTTACGCTGGCGTTCGCCATTCAGGACGGCGCCAGCTATGCCGGCGCTATCCTCAAAGACGAATTGCAACAGGCGGACATTACGCTGAACGGCACCTTACTGCGCCAGACACAACCCAGCGCGCCGGGGCAAATTCTGGAGCAATCCTCTTCCGCGCGGCTGCATGATTTACTGCATATTATGCTGAAAAAATCCGGCAATATAATTGCCGACACGGTTTTTCGCATGATTGGCCACGAACGCTTCAAGGTGTCGGGCACCGGGCGCGCCGGCTCGCTGTAGGGCGTGTATAATCTAGCGGGCTTTATTACCACCGCCAGCGATCAACGTATGGCGTTTGTGCAATATCTTTCTGGTTATGCGGTACCGCCCGCGGGCAGCGCTGGCGCCGCGTTCCCCTGGTACGCTTCGAGAGCCGGCTGTACAAAGATATCTACCAAAACAATTAGCCGTATTCCGCCTGGCCGCGCCGCGTGTCGGCTGGGCGAGAGTATTCCTGGCTATAAACGGCCGGCGATGATTTTCTCAAACAGCGGTTGCAGATGGCGGTTATCAGTTCCTCGATGCGTCGCAGAGTGCTGTTGTCATTATACGGGTATAGGGGGCGGCCCTGACCAATATCCACGATGAACTGGGCGGTACAGTCGGCATTATCCATAATGATATTTGCCCGCAGCATCTTGTCTGCTCTTACCCGCTCGATAAATTCCAGCGGCGTCAAGGGCCGCAAATTGCAGAAATTCTCATAGCCTTTCTCACAAAGGGTTTCGCATAGAGTAGCGCCTCGTTATTGCGTGAATTTGTAGTGTAGTGGTCAACTAAAACTGCCCACCGCGTTAGCGTTTTTCCAATATCTATTTTCTGATTCGTTTGGTGGCAACCCACCGTTATATTCATGCGGCCTGAGTGCGCTGTAATATCCCACGATATAGTCGGTAATTTCATGAGCTGCTTCGCTAAAGCTTATGTAGCTCGTTACCGGTATCCACTCGTTTTTCAGACTTCTGAAGAAGCGCTCCATCGGACTGTTATCCCAACAGTTCCCCCGCCGACTCATGCTTTGTTTGATCCGGTAACGCCACAGCAACTGTCGGAACTGCCTGCTCGTATAGTGGCTACCCTGATCGCTGTGG
>NZ_JBPESN010000034.1:0-26022 GCF_051710625.1 Sodalis sp. (in: enterobacteria)
AGCAGACTGACCATCAAAGCACTGGAAATGGCATGGAAAACGCGTGGTAAACCAGCCGGAGTGATGTTCCACAGCGATCAGGGTAGCCACTATACGAGCAGGCAGTTCCGACAGTTGCTGTGGCGTTCCCGGATCAAACAAAGCATGAGTCGGCGTGGTAACTGTTGGGATAACAGTCCGATGGAGCCCTTCTTCAGAAGTCTGAAAAACGAGTGGATACCGGTAACGGGCTACATAAGCTTCAGCGAAGCAGCTCATGAAATTACCGACTATATCGTGGGATATTACAGCGCACTCAGGCCGCATGAATATAACGGTGGGTTGCCACCAAACGAATCAGAAAATAGATACTGGAAAAACGCTAACGCGGTGGCCAGTTTTAGTTGACCACTACAAGCGGAAGTCCTATTGCCTGACGACGCTTTGGAGGGGAATTGATCGCTGAGCCGCCCAAAGTTTTGTTGTTGTACGCGCATCCTGAGGCACAGGATTCGGTGGCGAACCAGGTGTTACTCAAGGCTGCGGCAACGCTCAATCATGTCACCGCACATGATCTGTATGCGCATTATCCGGATTTTTTTATCGATATACCTCACGAATAGCAGCTACTGGCGATCACTAGGTAATCGTGTTCCAACACCCGTTAGACACTTACAGTTGCCCCGCGTTGCTCAAGAAGTAGCTGGATCGTGTGCTGACCCGCGGCTTCGCCAGCGGGTCGGCGGCAACGCGCTGGCCGGCAAACATTGGCGGTCGGTTATCACCGCTGGCGATGCCGAGAGCGCCTATCAGACCCGCAGCGCATTGGGGGTGGAGATGATAGATATCCTGCGTCCTTTCGCTCTGACCGCTGCACTGTGCCGCATGCACTGGCAGCCGCCGCTGATTATTTATTGGGCGCGACGCCAGGAGGTGGCACGTCTCGCCCGCTGCGCCGACGATTATGCGCGCTGGCTGTCATTACCCCTGGCGTCGGAGGGCGAAGGTCATGGAAAGTAGTCCTTCTTTTTTTCTGATTGCGGTCGTGCTGTTTCTGTTCGCCGCCGTCGTGGCGGTGCCAATCGCGCAGTGTCTCGGCATCGGCGCGGTGCTGGGCTATCTGGCCGACGGCGATGCCGGCGGCCCCTGGGGCCTGGGCTTTATTCGCGATGTCGATGAGATACTGCATTTCTCGGAGCTGGGGGTGGTGTTCTTGATGTTCATCATCGGCCTGGAGCTGAACCCCGCCAAGCTCTGGCACCTGCGGCACTCGATATTCGGCGTAGGCGCCGCGCAGGTGGCCATTACCGCGGTGCTGCTGGGCGCCGCGCTTACCTTTACCGGTATGCGCTGGCAGGCGGCGCTTATCGGCGGCATTTGCCTCGCCATGTCCTCTACCGTTATTGCGCTGCAGTTGATGCGCGACAAAGGCATGAACCGCAATGAGGGCGGCCAATTGGGGTTTTCGGTGTTACTGTTTCAGGATATGGCGGTGATCCCGGCACTGTCTCTGATTCCGTTTCTCGCCGGCGGCGCCGGCGGGCACGGCTATTGAATGAAGATCAGCATTAAACTGGCGGCGTTTTTTGGCATGTTGGTCGGCGGGCGGCTTCCTGCTGCGTCCGTTGTTTCGCTATATCGCCTCGGCGAACGTGCGCGAGGTGTTTACCGCCGCGAGCCTGCTGCTGGTGCTGGGTGCCGCGTTATTCATGGGATTTGCTTAACCTGTCGATGGCCCTCGGCACCTTTATCGCTGGCGTGCTGCTGGCTGAAAGCGAGTACCGTCATGAACTCGAGATCGCCATTGAGCCGTTCAAGGGGCTGCTGCTGAGCCTGTTTTTTATCTCGGTCGGCATGGCGCTGAATCTGGGGATCCTATATGTGCACGTCCTGACGGTGCTGGCCGGAGTCGCCATCCTGGTGGCCATCAAGGGAACGATGTTGTATATCCTGGGGCGCCTATCGGGGCTGAAACGTTCGGTCCGGTTGCAATTCGCCGGCGTACTGAGCCAGGGCGGGGAGTTTGCCTTCGTTTTGTTCTCGGCGGCGGCCTCGACGTAGAAAATCCTCACCGGCGATCAATTATCGTTATTGCTGGTGATCGTCACCTTGTCGATGATCACCACCCCGATATTGATGTAATTGATCGATCGTATCCTGGTCCGGCGTTATAATGCAGTAGAAGAAAACGATGAAAAAACCTTTGTCAACGACGATGACCCGCAGGTGGTCATTGTCGGCTTCAGCCGTTTCGGTCAGGTGATAGGTCGCCTGCTGATGGCAAATAAAACGCGTATTACGGTGCTTGAGCGTGATATCAGCGTTGTCAGCCTGATGCGCGGCTATGGTTATACAGTGTATTACGGCGATGCCACCGTAACTGGAGCTGTTGCGGGCGGTAGAGGCGGGACAAGGCCAGAACGATCGTCGTCGCGGCCAATACGCCAGAAGATAATATGGCCATCATCCGCCTGTGTCAGCAGCATTTTCCCCAGTTGCAGATTCTGGCGTGCGCGGGCGTGTCGAAGCGCATGAGCTTCTGCAGGCCGGCGTGTCGCGGTTTTCAAGAGAAACGTTTTCCAGCGCTTTGGAGCTGGAACGCAAGGTGCTGCAATCGTTAAATATGCATCCACATCAGGCTTATCGGGCGCAGCAGCATTTCCGCCGGCTGGATATGCGCATGCTGCGTAAGTTGATGCCCCAGGAGGAGGAAGGGGCACAGTTCGCGTGTAAAGGAAGCACGGCGCGAACTGGAAGACATTTTCCAGCGCGAGATGCAACAGGAGCGGCGGCTGCTCGACGGCTGGGGCGAAGATGATCAACAGGGAGAACGACCCTATGACGGCAAAGCGTAAACGCTTCATCGCCGGCGGTATGGCGTGCGGACAATAGCGATCGGGTGGCTTGCGTCAAGTGCGGCTATACCCAGCGGAAGGACGACGACATGATTAGCGCAAAACGACCGGATAAAAAACATTATTGGTATTTTTCATCCGGAGTAATGTTATTAACAGCTTTTTTACGGCTAAAGCATACATACGTGCGGTTTTTGGTTAGAATCAGCGCCAAATGAGTTTCCAATGGTGGGAGAGAGCATGAAAGTAGCAAAAGATCGGGTGGTTCAGTCTGGCCTACCAGTTGAGAACATGAAGACGGTGTATTGGTCAATGAATCCCCGGTGAGCGCATCGTTGGAGTACCTCCATGGCCACGGCTCGCTGATTTCTGGGCTGGAAAAAGCGCTGGATGATCGCGGTGCGGGCGACATCTTCGATATCAGCATCGAAGCCAATGATGCTTACGGCCCTTACGATGAAAATCTGGTGTAGCGCGTACCCAAAGATGTTTTCATGGGCGTCGATGAACTGGAAGTGGGCATACGTTTCCTGGCCGAAACGGGTCAGGTACCGGTAGAAATCACCGAAATCGATGGCGATCATGTCGTGGTTGACGGTAATCCTATGCTGGCTGGCCAGAACCTCAACTTCCACGTGGAAGTCATCGCTATTCGTGATGCCACCGCGGAAGAGCTGGCCTACGGCCATGATCACGACCATGACCACGGTGATGGCTGCTGCCACTAAGCGTGGGGTCCGGGACCCTGAGCGGGCCCCGTACTCGGCGTCACCCGCTCAGTAATGGGGTGGGGGCGTTTCCTCGCTTTGCGAGGCGATGATCGAGGTGTTCTGCTCGCGCAATTTGTCCGACAGCAGGCGCAATTGCTCCTGTAGCCGGCTGATATCGCGCTGGTGGGCCACCACCGTCTGATTCAGTTCCTCAATCGTGACTTCCTGGAAAGCAACCCGTCCCTCTAACACTTCCAGACGCTGTTCCAGCTGCGATAGTTCCATCCTATTTTCCTCTCGGTACCGTTCAAGACCAATGAAACCGGTGTCGCACCGTTCCTATTCTGCGGTTGCCTCGCGCGGGCAACCGCGGTAGACTCTGCCTTGCTTTGCGCAGATCGCCCGCACAAAGCCCATCATTAGGCGGCGATATCAAACCAGGCCGCAATGAAATTGCATTATCAAGAAACTTCTTGTTATAAAAAAAGTCCCAGAAAGGGTTAATCAACCGGCATAGCGATTGTGTTGTGTTTATGCTCACAGCTATAGTATTTGCCTGACTTTGCTATCGACCCTCGGGACCGCTTACTCAGGAAAATGGAAATTTATGAAATCTTTGATTAAAGTATCGCTGCTGGCCTCTACTATGGCATTTGCCTTTTAACGCGAGCAACGCCCTGGCCGCCGATGCAACGGCAGGTGCTACCCCGCCGGCGACCGCAGCACCCACCAGCGCCACCTCGGACAAATTCAAAAGCAGCGAAGATCAGGCCGCCTATGCCTTGGGCGGCCTCCCAGGGACGTTACATGAATAGTTCGCTGAAGGAGCAGGGGGCCAAAGACAATGCCGCCAAAGGCGACAAATACCGCGCCGACTACGCCAAGGAAAAGGGCGTGAAAGAAACCGCCGACGGCGTCCTGTATAAAGTGGATAAAGCCGGCACCGGCAACGCGCTGACCGATAGCGATTCGTGGTGAACTATAAAGGCACCCTGGTCGACGGGACGGAATTCGATAATTCCTACAAGCGCGGCAAGCCGCTGTCCTTCCGCCTGGACAACGTTATCCCTGGCTGGATCGAAGGGCTGAAACATATTAAGAAAGGCGGGAAAATCCAGCTGGTTATTCCAGCCGGAGCAGGCTTACGGCAAAACCGGCGTTCCCGGACGCGGGCGCGCAGCAGAAATAACGCTGCCGTCCTCCCAAACGGGCAGCGGCCCGTATGCCCTTTGCAAGCCATCCCCGTGGGATGGTTTTTTTCGCCGCGCTGCCGGCCAAACGCTGTCACCGTTTAAGACTGCCGCGCGCGGCGGGCGGATAATATCACTGCCGAATAATAAAAAACTTCACCAAACACAAGAACAGCGTTTTGCCGGATTTGCTAGACTAGCGGCCGCATAACAGAATTACAGCTAAATCTGCCCGATACTATCCCGGCAGATTCACAACCACAGGTGGTATTTCCACATGTCTACGTCTCTTCCTTATTCTGATGCCGGCGAGCTGGATTTATTGGACGAACGTCCATTCAGCGCCGTGGATCATGAAATTCTCGCCTCTTATGAGGCCGTCGTGGATGGCCTGGCGATGCTTATTAGCGGACATTGCGAGATTGTATTGCACTCCCTGGAGAACCTGAAATGCTCGGTGGTGCCTATCGCCAACGGCGAACATACCGGGCGTAAAGTGGGGTCGCCGATATTGGATCTCGCGCTGCGCATGCTGGATGATATGGCGGGAGAGGACAGCAGCGTCTCCCGCGCCTACTTTACCCGGGCTAAAAATAGCGTTCTGATGAAATCGGTCACCATTGCCATCCGCAATCGCGAGGAACGGGTGATAGGGCTGCTGTGCATTAACATGAATCTGGACGTACCCTTCTCGCAAATTATGCAAACCTTTATTTCGCCGGAAACGCAGGACATCGCCACCTCGGTGAATTTTGCCTCGTCGGTTGACGATCTGGTGGCTCAGACGCTGGAGTTCACCATTGAGGAAGTTAACGCCGATCGCAACGTATCCAACAACGCCAAGAACCGCCAGATCGTGCTCAATCTGTATGAGAAAGGCATCTTCGATATCAAGGACACTATCAATCAAGTTGCCGACAGGCTCAACATCTCCAAGCACACGGTTTACTTATATATCCGTCAGTTTAAGAGCGGTGATTTCGTGGGGCAGGAGCGGTGAGCCTGGACTATTGCCTGATGGTTACCGGCCCGGCCTATGGCAATCAGCGCGCCAGCAGCGCGCTACAGTTCGCCCGGGCGCTCCTGGCGTGCGGCCACCGCCTTGGCACGGTATTTTTTTACCAGGACGGCGTGCATAACGCCAACCGCTTGAATGCGCCCGCCGGCGATGAGGTGGATCTAGTGCGCGCCTGGCGCGACCTGGCGCAGCAGCATCAGGTGGCGCTGCATGTTTGCGTCGCCGCCGCCCTGCGTCGTGGCGTGACCGATGCCCTTCAGGCGTCGCTGCTTAAGTGTAGCGGCGAAAATCTTCAGCCCGGCTTTGAGCTCAGCGGCCTGGGCAGCCTGGCACAGGCGGCGCTCGGCTGCGATCGCTTTATCCAATTCTAAGGCTTTCATGAACCGTATCGCATTTGTTTTCACCCACGGTCCGCACGGCGAGGCCGCCGGACGGGAAGGGCTTGACGCGCTGTTGGCGACATCGGCATTGGCGGAGGATATCGGCGTCTTTTTTATCGCCGATGGCGTATTGCTGTTGCTGGCGCAGCAGCAGCCGGCGCAAATCCTGGCGCGCGACTTTGTCGCCACCTTCGGCGTGCTCTCGCTGTATGATGTGGACAGGCTTTATCTCTGCGCCGAATCGGCGGCGGAGCGCGGTCTGGATGCCGATGCCGGCTGGGTATTGAACGCCGAATGGTTGTCGGCGACGAACTGGCGCCAGCGTCTGAGCGCCTATGATACCGTGATGACGTTTTAACGCCGAAGGCGCCCATGCTGTATACCCTGAGCCGTTCTCCCTATGCCTGCGATCTGGCGGCGCTGCTGCGTCTCGTGCAGCCCGGTGACGACCTGCTGCTGCTGTCCGATGGCGTTATCGCCGGGCTCACCGGCTCACTGGCCGCGTGCGCGCTCGGTGCCTCTCCCCTGACGCTGCACGCGCTGGAAAACGATATTGTCGCTCGCGGGCTGTCTGCTCATTTTTCGCCCAATATCGCGATAATCAGTTATACTGATTTCGTCAGGCTGACCGAAAAACAGCCGCAGCAGATGGCGTGGTAAGCAAGGGTGAGATGTATATTTCTTGACACCTTTACCCGTCAGCCATAAAATCCTGCGTCCTAGTATTTTTCCCTGCGGCATCACGAGGCGGCTTGTTACGTGTTTACGAAGCAAAACCCAGGAGCTTTATTAAATGGCAACGATTAACCAGCTGGTACGCAAACCGCGCTCCATGAAGGTTGCGAAGAGCAACGTTCCGGCGCTGAACGCCTGTCCGCAGAAACGCGGCGTATGTACCCGTGTATATACCACCACCCCGAAAAAACCGAACTCCGCGCTGCGTAAAGTATGCCGTGTTCGTTTAACCAACGGGTTTGAAGTCACCTCCTACATCGGCGGTGAAGGTCATAACCTGCAGGAGCACTCCGTGATCCTGATTCGCGGCGGTCGTGTGAAAGACCTGCCGGGTGTGCGTTACCACACCGTTCGTGGCGCGCTTGACTGCTCCGGCGTTAAAGACCGCAAGCAGGGGCGCTCCAAGTACGGCGTGAAGAAGCCAAAGGCTTAATGGTTCTCCGTTAAGTAAGGCCAAATGTTTTATTAACTCTGTCAAAAAACGCATTGAGTTTTGGACAACTCTGAATTAACAACGGAGTATTTCCATGCCACGTCGTCGCGTCATTGGTCAACGTAAAATCCTGCCGGATCCGAAGTTCGGATCTGGGCTTTTGGCCAAATTTATTAACATCCTGATGGTAGATGGCAAAAAATCTACCGCAGAAGCAATCGTCTATACCGCGTTGGAGACCCTGGCTCAGCGTTCTGGTAAAAATCATCTGGAAGCTTTTGAAGTAGCCCTGGACAACGTGCGTCCGACTGTCGAAGTCAAATCGCGCCGCGTCGGTGGTTCTACTTATCAGGTGCCAGTAGAAGTCCGTCCGGTTCGTCGCAATGCCCTGGCAATGCGTTGGATCGTTGAAGCTGCTCGTAAACGCGGTGATAAATCTATGGCTCTGCGCTTGGCGAACGAACTTTCCGATGCAGCAGAAAACAAAGGTACTGCTGTGAAGAAACGTGAAGACGTTCACCGTATGGCAGATGCCAACAAGGCGTTCGCCCACTACCGCTGGTAATCGCACCGCAGTAGTCACGCCGGGTTAGCTCGAAATGAACGCCCCAGTAATCGAGGATTCAAATGGCTCGTATAACGCCCATCGCACGCTATCGTAACATCGGTATCAGTGCACACATCGACGCGGGTAAAACCACCACGACTGAGCGTGTCCTGTTCTACACGGGTGTGAACCACAAGATCGGTGAAGTTCATAATGGCGCTGCCACCATGGACTGGATGGTGCAGGAGCAGGAACGTGGTATCACCATCACGTCCGCCGCGACCACCTGTTTCTGGGCGGGCATGGCCAAACAGTTTGATTTGCACCGCATTAATATCATCGACACCCCGGGACACGTTGACTTCACCATCGAAGTAGAACGTTCCATGCGCGTGCTCGATGGCGCCGTGATGGTTTACTGTGCGGTTGGCGGCGTGCAGCCGCAGTCTGAAACCGTGTGGCGTCAGGCAAACAAATACAAAGTGCCGCGCATCGCGTTCGTCAATAAAATGGACCGAATGGGCGCCAACTACCTGCGCGTAGTTGAACAGCTGAAAACCAGTCTGGCCGCTAACCCAGTTCCGATCCAGCTGCCTATCGGCGCGGAAGAAAAATTCACCGGTGTCGTCGACCTGGTGAAGATGAAAGCGATCAACTGGAGCGAAGCGGACCAGGGCGTGACCTTCACTTATGAAGACATCCCTGCCGATTTGACCGAGCAGGCCGACAAATGGCACCAGCATCTGGTGGAATCCGCAGCTGAAGCGTCTGAAGAGCTGATGGACAAATACCTGGGCGGCGAAGAGCTGACCGAAGAAGAGATCAAACACGGTCTGCGTCAGCGCGTTCTGAACAACGAAATCATTCTGGTTACCTGTGGTTCCGCGTTCAAGAACAAGGGCGTGCAGGCTATGCTGGATGCGGTCATTGAGTATCTGCCGGCACCGACTGACGTTGCTGCCATTAACGGCGTACTGGAAGACGGCGAAACCCACGCTGAACGTCATTCCAGCGATGAAGAGCCGTTCTCGGCGCTGGCGTTTAAAATTGCTACCGACCCGTTCGTCGGCAACCTGACCTTCTTCCGCGTCTACTCCGGCGTCGTCAATTCCGGTGACACCGTGCTGAACTCGGTGAAGGACAAGCGCGAGCGTTTCGGCCGTATCGTCCAGATGCACGCCAACAAGCGTGAAGAAATCAAAGAAGTGCGCGCCGGCGATATCGCCGCGGCCATCGGTCTGAAGGACGTCACCACCGGGGATAGCCTGTGCGATACCTCTGCGCCGATCATCCTTGAGCGTATGGAATTCCCGGAGCCGGTTATCTCCGTTGCCGTGGAACCAAAAACCAAGGCCGACCAGGAAAAAATGGGTCTGGCACTGGGCCGTCTGGCGCAGGAAGACCCGTCTTTCCGCGTGTGGACCGATGAAGAGTCCGGTCAGACTATCATCGCCGGTATGGGTGAGCTGCACCTTGAAATCCTCGTCGACCGTATGCGTCGCGAATTCAACGTGGAAGCCAACGTCGGTAACCCGCAGGTGGCTTACCGCGAAACCATCCGCTCCACCGTCGAGCAAGAAGGTAAATTTGTTCGTCAGTCCGGTGGTCGCGGTCAGTTCGGTCACGTTTGGCTGCGCATCGAACCGATGGAACCGGGTGGTAAAGGCTACGAATTCCTGAACGAAATCGTCGGTGGTGTGGTACCGAAAGAATACGTTCCGGCGGTAGATAAAGGCGTTCAGGAACAGCTGAAAAGCGGTGTTCTGGCCGGTTACCCGATCGTAGACGTCCGTGTTGCCGCCTTCGATGGTTCTTACCACGAAGTCGACTCCTCGGAAATGGCGTTCAAGATTGCCGGTTCCATGGCGTTCAAAGAAGGCTTCATGAAGGCAAAACCGGTTCTGCTGGAACCCATCATGAAGGTCGAAGTTGAAACGCCTGAAGACTACATGGGTGACGTGATTGGTGACTTAAACCGTCGTCGCGGTATGATTGACGGTGTGGAAGACACCACGATCGGTAAAACCGTTCGTGCGCAGGTCCCCTTGTCTGAAATGTTTGGTTATGCTACTAAACTGCGTTCACAGACTCAGGGCCGTGCTTCTTACTCCATGGAGTTCCTGAAGTACAATGAAGCACCGAACAACGTTGCACAGGCCATTATCGAAACCCGCAGAGCCAAGTAAGCTTTAAGGGTCACAATTAATATCCCGTGCTTTCACCAACGGGTGAAAGCATAAGAGTAAGGAATATAGCCGTGTCTAAAGAAAAGTTTCAACGCACCAAACCCCACGTTAACGTCGGTACTATCGGCCACGTTGACCATGGTAAAACGACCCTGACCGCCGCCATCACCACCGTCCTGGCCAAGGCCTACGGCGGTAGCGCGCGCGCATTCGATCAGATCGACAACGCGCCGGAAGAAAAGGCCCGTGGTATCACCATCAACACCTCGCACGTTGAATACGATACCCCGACCCGTCACTACGCACACGTAGACTGCCCGGGACACGCCGACTATGTGAAAAACATGATCACCGGCGCGGCGCAGATGGACGGCGCTATTCTGGTGGTTGCCGCGACAGACGGCCCGATGCCGCAGACCCGCGAGCACATTCTGCTGGGTCGCCAGGTCGGCGTACCGTACATCATCGTGTTCATGAACAAATGCGACATGGTTGATGACGAAGAGCTGCTGGAACTGGTTGAAATGGAAGTGCGCGAACTGCTGTCGCAGTACGACTTCCCGGGCGACGACACGCCGGTTATCCGTGGCTCGGCGCTGAAAGCGCTGGAAGGCGATGAAGCCTGGACCGCCAAGATCATCGAACTGGCAGAAGCGCTGGACAGCTACATTCCGGAACCGGAACGCGCCATTGACAAGCCGTTCCTGCTGCCGATCGAAGACGTGTTCTCCATCTCCGGCCGCGGTACCGTGGTTACCGGTCGTGTAGAGCGCGGCATCGTCAAAGTGGGTGAAGAAGTGGAAATCGTCGGCATCAAAGACACCACCAAAACCACCTGCACTGGCGTTGAAATGTTCCGTAAACTGCTGGACGAAGGCCGTGCCGGCGAGAACGTGGGCGTCCTGCTGCGCGGTACCAAGCGTGACGATGTAGAGCGTGGTCAGGTTCTGGCTAAGCCGGGCTCGATCAAGCCGCACACCCAGTTTGAATCAAAAGTTTATATTCTGAGCAAAGACGAAGGCGGCCGCCACACGCCGTTCTTTAAAGGCTACCGTCCGCAGTTCTACTTCCGTACGACTGACGTGACCGGCACCATCGAACTGCCAGAAGGCATTGAAATGGTCATGCCTGGCGACAACATCAAGATGGTTGTTAACCTGATTGCTCCGATCGCCATGGACGACGGCCTGCGTTTCGCTATCCGCGAAGGCGGCCGTACCGTTGGCGCTGGCGTTGTTGCCAAAGTTATCGCTTAAGACAATACGTATTATCAGCCAATGCCGGCATTAAGCCGGCAGTATAAAAGGGCGCCTCGGGCGCCCTTTTTTTATGCATGTCGGCTCCCGGTTTCACCTTTGACAAGCGGTGCTGCGGTAACGACTATGCGTAAAAAAGAGTACGCCGCCAACAAGACCGTTATTACTAATGACCTGCTAGCTGACCGCAGAGAAAGATTACCTATAACAACAATCGGCCCCTTGAGCGGCCAATAAGACCACCAGTAGCGTGTGAACCGCCGTGCGACACCTTATAAAAAATTACTAGTTTGATACGCTGCAGTTAGCGCCGTTATTGCGCGTTTACCTCGCTATTTAAGCTGTGCAGCGCACCCCGTTGGCTCATGACTCTCAGCAAGCGTAGCCTAGCGGCACACCGATAAAAAATGCGCTTTTTACCGGCTAAAGATTAGCAGTTTATTGAATAAAACGCAAACAGCAATACTTTCGCTGTTGTAATAACACTCGTTCTCATCTAAATTAGCGTGAGATTAGTCAGTGAGTGCCAGCAATGTATGTTTGTTTATGTAATGCGGTTAGCGACAAAGTTATACGCGCCGCAGTGAGGCAACACCAGCCCCAGACTTTTAATCAATTGAAACGACTGGTGCCGGTAGGTACCCAACGCGAAAAATGCGTTTGCGCGGCGCGCCGTATAATGGAGGATGAACTACAGCACATCGCACCATTAGAAAATATTGCCTGAAAAAGTGGGGTTATCACTTTGCAATACTCTGTCGCAGTTATATTCTGATATAACACGCAACGTGGGGGTTCGCCACGAAAAGTAATGTTCAGATTATCAATTATCTCAACAAGGTGCTTGGCAACGAGCTTGTGGCTATCAATCAGTATTTTGTAGTGGCACACTGAATTTGGCCACCTGAACAGAAGTGATATGCTCACCTCAGAACAACACGGGTGCGCCAATGAAAAGAAGAAATTTTAGTCTTGAATTCAAACGCGAATCCGCTTAACTGGTTGTCGACCAAAATTACACCGCCGCGCCAGCAGCAAAAGCCATGGACGTCGGCCTTCCTACGATGAGGAAATGGCTAAAACAACTGCGTGATGAGCGACAGGGGAAAACGCCAAAAACCTCTCCTATAACCCCGGAACAAATCGAAATACGTGAGCTCAAGAAGAAGGTACAACGCATTGAAACGGAAAACGAAATATTAAAAAAGGCTACAGGCTCTTGATGTCAGACTCCCTAAACAGTTCTCGTTAATCGGGAAACTCAGAGCGCATTGTCCTGTGGCCACACTCTGCCACGTGTTCAGGGTTCATCGCAGCAATTACAAATACTGGGAAAGTCGACCTGACAGGACAGACGGCAGGCGAACGGTATTGCGCAGTCAGGTTCATGAACTGCACAATATCAGCCATGGTGCCGCTGGCGCGAGAAGTATCGCCATCATGGCAACCCAGAGAGGCTTCCGGATGGGGCGCTGGCTCGCAGGCAGGCTCATGAAAAAGCTGGGGTTAGTCAGTTGTCAGCAGCCGACGCACAGGTATAAGCCGTGGCGGTCAGAAGCATGTTGCGATCCCGAATTATCTTGAGCGCCAGTTCGCTGTAACGGAGGCAAACCAGGTATGGTGAGGCGATGTGACGTATATCTGGACCGGGAAACGCGTGGTAAACCAGCCGGAGTGATGTTCCACAGCGATCAGGGTAGGCACTATACGAGCAGGCAGTTCCGACAGTTGCTGTGGCGTTACCGGATCAAACAAAGCATGAGTCGGCGTGGTAACTATTGGGATAACAGTCCGATGGAGCGCTTCTTCAGAAGTCTGAAAAACGAGTAGATACCGGTAACGGGCTACATAAGCTTCAGCGAAGCAGCTCATGAAATTACCGACTATATCGTGGGATATTACAGCGCACTCAGGCCGCATTAATATAACGGTGGGTTACCACCAAACGAATCAGAAAATAGATACTGGAAAAACGCTAACGCGGTGGCAAGTTTTAGTTGACCACTACACACTATTGTGGCCGAAAGCCAATAGCGCCCATGTCCAGCTGAACAGATTAGCCCCAATCAGTGCCGCCAATACAGCGGGGCGCGAGAAACGGCGAGGGAAGCTCCGGTCATGGTCACAAAATCCTTATAGACAGGGAAAGGGTAAACGTTTGTGCGCTCGGGAACATCGTGGGATACCGCGGCAACTGACGGCGTACCGAGTCTCGTGACGGCCTTCCCGGCAGCGGACGGGCGCGGGCGCAACATGCCACGGCGCAAACGATTGCAAGTCAGATCAATCCAGCCTTTTACGGCGTGCGAAACTACTATGATATGATGAAGAAAAGTGGATAAATAGATGATGTTGAGTTGCATTAACGCGGCGCCGTCAGAACCCGGCGCGGCGATCGTTTCCGGCAACAATCGGCATGGAAAGGGTCTGGCCTTGGGCGCACAGTGCTCGCCGGGCCACCGTTGAAGGGGAGAGTGGTGAAAGAGGCCGGCTTGTTGCCCAAGCCGGCCTAGACATTAGCTGATCACCTGGCTATGGGTACGGTGACGGCTGACTAACCCGAGAAGCAGGCAAAGAACAAACACCTTAACATACAATATATTGCAGATTTGCAGCGCCGCGCTGACGCCATAACGGGCGACAATAGGGCCGGTAACGACAAACGTCAGCATGGTGCCGATCGTGCCGCAAGTCAGAATAAAATTGACCAGCTTGGGCGATGTTACCCGGGTCTGCTGCGATCCCAGCGTGATAATCGTGGTGTAAATGGCGCTGGAAACAAAGCCCAGCGCCAGCAAACACCAGGGCAGCAAAGCGGGGTCGCCGGCGTGGATAAACAGATACATGAAAAACGCCGATAGCGCTGCAAGCACCGTGACAGTACGCTGCAAATCGAAAAAGCGCAGCAGTGCGCTAAAGACCCACATCCCGATCATATAGGCGGTCCAGAAATTACCTACCAGCCCGCCGGCCTGTTGAATATCCATATCAAAACGCGACGTCGCGTATTCCGGAACCCAGGAGATGAAACCGAGCTGACCCAGGATGTAGCAGAGTGCGGCCAGCGCCAGCAGCGCCACGCCCGGCCCCCAGGATTCCCGCGTTTGCTGCCTCTTTTGGCCCGCGGTGTCGGCGTCGCGCGCGCTCAACACCGGAAAATCGGACAACAGGGTAAGGATAAAAATCACCACATACACCCCGCCGATGCAGGCATATACCCAGTACCACGTGATCTCGCGTGCCAGCAGCACGCCGGCCAGCATGGGGAATAGCGTACCGGCCATACTGAAGAACGAGTCGGTAAACAACAGACGCGAGCCGCGCTGCCGCCCCGCATACAGATGGGTGATAAGATAGGTGCCGATGGACATCGTAATGCCGCTGACGACCCCTAAAACAAACATCGACAGGGAAAATATCGTCAGATTATGGCCACTCATTAACCCCAGGACCGCCAGCACCATTAGCAGAAAGCCAAATATTAATTGCCGTTTAAGCGGAATGATTTCCATCAGCCAGGCATTGAGAAAAATCGCCGCTAATATGCCTGAGTTAAGGAACGTGAAGGTATTGCTCATACGTGAAATAGGTAACTGGAAGTAGTCGGCGATGTTACCCAGCACCACACCGGTGACGATAACCAGCGCACCCGTGAGACCATAAGAGAAGAAACTAATCCATGTTAGTCTTAATTTATTGTTTTGATTCATTTTAAACCTAGTTTTAATTTGATATCGACCGATGAAAGCCTGGCCTCTAAAGTGATGACATCCTGCTTGTCTGTGGGAGGCGCGATCTTATCATCGCTTATTTATTATTTGTTGTTAAATGTCTGGCAGAAAATATTTTCACCGGCAGCAGGTGGGAAGGGTGGGCGTTTCATCACACTTTGGTCGGCACCGACGTAAATACTCCGCTACGTAAAAAAAGGTAAATGGCTGGCACTGCCGGAAACGGCTCTTTAGAATCTAATCGCTTCCCGTGGCCTTATCTCTTAAAAGGAATTCTTATGCTCAAACGCTCTCTGGCGACCGCTGCTACCCTGCTTGCCCTGACATTTTGTTCTGCGGGGGTGTATGCTGCGGCACAGGACTCTCATGTGCTGTTGACCACTTCGGCGGGTAATGTCGAGCTGGAATTGGACAGCGCCAAAGCGCCGGTTTCGGTGAATAACTTTGTGCAATACGTGAACAGCGGGTTTTATAACAACACCATTTTCCACCGCGTGATCCCCGGCTTCATGATCCAGGGCGGCGGATTCAATCAAGACATGTCGCAAAAGCCCACCCAGGCACCAATCAAAAATGAAGCCGACGATAGCCTGCGCAATGCCCACGGTATGATTGCCATGGCGCGAACCGCCGATAAAGATAGCGCGACCAGCCAATTCTTTATCAACGTGGCGGACAATGCTTTCCTCGATCACGGCCAGCGCGATTTCGGCTATGCCGTGTTCGGCAAGGTGGTGAAAGGGATCGAGGTGGCGGATAAAATTGCCCAGGTGCCCACCAAGAATGAGGGGCCATATCAGAACGTACCGGTTAAGCCGATTGTCATTCTCTCTGCCAAAGAGCTGCCCTAGAGCTAAACCTAAAGGCTAAAGGCATCGACGCATAACGGCAGCGGCCTTGCAGTAGGGGCCGCCGTTATGTTGCCTGGCGCGAGCTGACGTCCGATACCCCGCGGCGCAGGCTTTCTGGCGCAGATGTCGCCTACCCGTTGGGGTCGTCCCCTCCCTCTGCGTATCCGTGTCGGGAGGGGCGCTGTTGCCTGACGCGCATCATCACCGCAGATTTTTAATTGTTCGCGGCCGTATCTGGCCAGATCTTCTTCTTCCTGTTGCCGATGAAGTCAGCTCGCTCCGGCTGTCCCAGCGAAGCCGCTAATGCGGGTTATACTTACTCTTTCCAGGAACCCGGCAGTCTCTGACAGGAGCGACTGATGAAAGAAATGACCGAGAAACAAAAAGCGCGGCTATTTGCACAGCGCCGAAATGAAAATTTTTGCGCCAGTACCCGGCTTGAAGGTTATGACATCGCGCCAGTCACGCTGGAAGGCGAAGCACTCTCTGCCCGTCTGGACGCGCAGAGGAGGCACTATGAACGATAAAATCAGCGACGATCGCGATCCTTATCTTTATCCGGGCCTGAAGGGTGCTGCGTAATCGCCTGAATATTCGTAAAGCCGAGAACTGCAAGAGGCGGAACTGGCGCTGAGCGCGCTGCGCACCGCCTCGCTGGAGCTCGGACCGGCCACGATGGAGTTGCTCTGGTTGTGCGCTATTCACCATCAGCTTTTCCAGGATATTTATCCCCGGGTGGACCAGTTGCGCAGCGTGGATATCTATCAAAACGACACCCGCTTTTGCCACTTTGCCTGTCTGGGGAAACGAAAGGCAATGCGGTGATGCAGCGTTTGGAAGAAGAAGATTGTCTGCGCGACCCGGCGTTTGAGCTGTTCTGTGACAAAGTGGCGATTTATTACGCCGATATCAATATGTTGCACCCTTTTCGGGAGGGGAATGGGCGGGCGCCGCGGATTTTCTTTGAACAGCTGATTATCCATGCCGGCTATGATATTCACTGGCATCCCATCAACCGGCAGGACTGGCTGAATGCCAACGAGGCCGGGGCGTTTGGCGATCCGGCGCCGCTAGGCGCATTATTTCGGCTGGCGGTGAGCGAGCCGGAGGAGCATCGTTAACTCCCTCCGCGCGGCGACCTGCTCTTTCACAACATCAGCGCTCGCAAGGTAGGCGCACCTCAATGTGACACCTTGACCGCCAGGCGGCAGGCTTGCCGACGACTTTCCTGTCCGCGCGGCGTTAACACCGCCTGCTGGCGGGGTATCCCCACCGCAGCTACCCCCTGACCCCCTGAACTCGGTATTACTCGCTGATGAACGGCGTTTGAGACCGGGTTGCACCTCAGCCTGTGCCGGCATACTGCCTGCGGGTAACAAAAAAGCGCGGCTATACAGCCGCCGAATGCCGGTTCTCCCGGTGCGCGAGACCCCGGCCTAACGTCTTTTCATACCGGACTTTTGCGGTAACGTCCGTAGTCACGTTGCCGCCGTTGTCGTACACTCGCTTCGAATCGAAATTCGGCGTCGAACGGCATGCAAAGGCGTGGCGGCAGAGGCGCATGAACTATAGTTTAAGGAAGATTATGAACGGATTGCTGATAATCGATAATTACGACTCATCCACCTGGAATCTTTATCAGTATTTCTGTGAACTGGGGGCGCAGGTGATGGTGCGTCGTCATGACAGTCTGGATCTTGCGGATATCGAGCGGCTGGCGCCGGCGCGATTGGTCATCTCCCCCGGTCCGGGTAACCCGGACGAGGCGGGGATCTCCCTTGCTGCTATTCGCCATTTTGCCGGCAAACTGCCGATCCTGGGGGTCTGTCTGGGGCATCAGGCTATCGGTCAGGCGTTCGGCGCGCGTATCGTTCGTGCACGTCGGGTCATGCACGGAAAAACCTCTGTTATCTGGCACGATGGACAAGGGGTATTTGCCGGTCTGGCGCAGCCGTTGACGGTAACACGCTACCACTCGCTTATCATTGATGCCGCCAGCGTGCCCTCCTGTCTGGCGGTGACCGCCTGGAGCCAGCGCGAAGGGGAGCCGGATGAAATTATGGCCATCCGCCATCGTTCCTTGCCGCTGGAAGGTGTACAGTTTCATCCTGAAAGCATCAGGAGTGAACAAGGTCATTCTTTGCTGGCGAATTTCCTCAACCGTTGACGCCGGTCTATTTTTTTTAGACGGCAATAGCGCTTGACTTTGGCGTGACTTTTTAGTCATATTATATGACTATATTTTCATTTCTTATCACACCTTAAACAGAGTAAATCCCTTATAAAAACAGACGATACGCAGTCACCCGGGAAACGTTCAATCAGGTTATTTTGCCAGTTTATGCACCAGCGCAGTTCATTCCAGTGAAAGGCGTCGGCAGCCGAGTTTGGGATCAGCAGGGCAGAGAATATGTCGATTTTTCCGGCGGCATCGCGGTTACCGTGCTGGGGCACTGTCATCCGGCGCTGGTGGCGGCGTTGAGATCGCAGGGGGAAACGTTGTGGCATACCAGGAACGTTTTTACGAACTAACCGGCGCTGTGCGCCTGGCGCGTAAGCTTATTCATGCGACCTTTGCCAATCGCGTATTCTTTGCCAATTCCGGCGGCGAGGCGAACGAGGCGGCGTTTAAACTGGCGCGCCACTACGCCGTCCCCCGCCACAGTCCATACAAGACCAAAATCATTGCGTTTCATAATGCCTTCTATGGCCGCACGCTGTTTACCGTGTCGGTGGGAGGACAGCCCAAGTATTCCGACGGGTTTGGGCCGAAACCGGCGGATATCGTCCATGTGTCGTTCAACGATCTCGACGCGGTGAAAGCCGTCATTGATGATCACACTTGCGCTATCGTTCTTGAACCGATACAGGGGGAAAAGGGCATTACCCCGGCGACGCCGGCATTTTTGCAGGGCGTGCGGGAATTATGCGATAAGCATCAGGCGCTGCTGGTGATGGATGAAGTGCAATGCGACATGGGCCGCAGTGGCAAATTGTTCACCTATATGCATTATGGCGTGCAGCCGGATATTCTGGCCACTGCCAAGGCGTTGGGCGGCGGATTCCCCATTAGCGCGATGTTGACCACCGAAGACATTGCTTCAGTCATGGCGATCGGCACCCACGGCACGACTTACGGCGGTAACCCGCTGGCCTGTGCGGTGGCGGAAGCTGCGCTGGGCGTCATCAACTCCCCTGAGGTGCTGGCCGGTATCAATGAGCGTCATGAGCGTTTCATTCAGGCTTTGCATGACATTAGCGCAAAGCATCATGTTTTCACCCAGGTGCGCGGTCGCGGTATGGGGCTACTGTTGGGTGCGGAGCTGGCGCCGGGCTTCCAGGGATGGGCACGGGATTTCCTGCATGCCGCCGCGCTGGAAGGAGTCATGATCCTCAATGCCGGCCCCGATGTGATTCGCTTCGCCCCCTCGCTGGTGTCGGCGTTTGACGATATTGCCGAGGGGTTGGCGCGCTTTGAGAAAGCCGTGGCGCACGTCCCCCCCCCCCCCGCGCGGCTTAGCGGGCGAACGGCAGGCTTGTCGGCGAGTTACCAGCAATACTGCCGTCGAAGGTTTCCCCGCCTGCGGCGCTAGTCCGGCGGCGTATCGCGCAAGCGGCGCGCAAGCCAAAACCCGTGCTGTGGCCGCTGTGGCCAGGCCACCGACGAGATGGTGTGCATCACGCCAAGATGGAACAAAATGCGCCGTAGATGGCGCTCCATCAGTGTTACCGCCTGATCCTGTGGTCCGTTGGTATTGAAAATTCCCGGGTTCTCGGTGCTCGGGCCGTCATATTCCAGCCGCTGCTGACAACTTTGCAGCGCCACCTCGCAGGAGGCCAGATAATCGGCCGCAAGCGTAGCAGTCAGCATATAGTGATCGCGCGCCAGCGTGGTCATGGCGTTGATGTGTTCCACAATAAACTGACTGTGGAACACCCACAGGCGCATATCGCTCAGGTAACGGGAGTTAAACCCTGGCTCCTGCATCGCCTGGCTTAGGGAAGTGAACAGGGCATTATGCGCCTGATTGACCCGCATGCGGGCATAGGCCAACGCCGGCGCAGTGAGGTCAGGTTGCAGCAGCAACCGTAGCGCTTCCTGGTCGCGCTCCAGCGCCTGGTGGGCATTTTTGCGCAGCAGCCCGCTCTGCCATTGCGGCCACAGCCAAAGCGTGCCGCCAAACGCCAGCATACAGCCAATTAAGGTATCGACCAGCCGCGGCAGTAGGAAATGTGCGCCGTTTAACGACAGCAGTTGCAGGGTATACACGGTCACCACCGTCATGCCGCTCATCGCCAGACCGTAATTTTTACGCAGCACCAAATAGCCGGCAAGCGTCACCAGCAGCATGCCGGTCAGGATAACGCCGTCGCCCATCTGCAACTGGAGCGACCCCGCGGCGATGACCAGACCCGCCAGGGTGCCCAGCGCCCGATGCTGAATGCGCAC
This sequence comes from Sodalis sp. (in: enterobacteria), assembly GCF_051710625.1. Classification (GTDB taxonomy): domain Bacteria; phylum Pseudomonadota; class Gammaproteobacteria; order Enterobacterales; family Enterobacteriaceae; genus JBPESN01. Next base: position 20,322 of record NZ_JBPESN010000034.1, read on the forward strand.
CCGGGTAGCGTTATAGCCATTCTGGCTGACAAACATGATAGTCATCAGGATCCAATAGGGTTTCGGCAGGTTGAATACCAGGCCCAGACTACTACCAACAGCCAGCATAAGGCCCAGGCGGGCGGCATTACGCAGCGCCATGGATTTAAGGGAACAATAACTTTTAAGCGCCGGCCAGAACGGCAAACGTTGCCGGTTATCCGCCATTACATCACGACGATAAAGCGGACGTTGGGAGCACAACAGGCGGTAGATGCGGCTGAAATGGAAATAGCAGAACTGGCCTACCGGATTATCCGGATGGTGGCGAGCGATCTTTTCCAGCGCCGACAGGCCGGCATCGGCAGAAAAACGATCGGGCGGGCGATGATAAAGAATATCGTCAGCCAGAACGCGCAGCCGGGCGGCGGCGACACGCGCGTTATAGCGCAATACCGCCTCGGCGTGGCTTTGCGGCACCAGCTTTTGCACTTCGTCCGGCTGGTGCAGGCTCACCGCGATATTCTCTTGTAAATCCAGCGCAACCTGGAAAGCGCGCAGCAGTCTCTTGTACTGGGTGAGATGGTTAGTGGAGAGCATATGCAACTGCTGATACACCTGCGCTATTTGGTCGATGACTTTCTGCTGGCGGGCAAACAGCGGCGGCAGCGCGCTGTCGGGATCGGTATGCTGAGTCAGCAGGCTGTATTTTGCTTCAATATAATCCGCCAGCTCGCGGTACAGCAAACTGAGCGCTTCGCGCATCGGCTGCTCTTGCCACAGCCGGAACCACAGCGCGTTGAACAGCCCATACCAGGCGGTCCCCGCCACATAGAGCAGCGGCGGCAGCCAGAGCGGCACATTACCGGTCAGTCCCAGGGTAAATACCGCGGCGATAAGCGATGCCGGCAGCAGACGGCCATGCAGCGGACTGATTTCGCCGCTGATGCCAAACAGAAGCGCCAGGCCCAACATGACAAACGGCAGCGGGGCGCCGTGCGCCAACAGCAACTGGATAAATATACTGCTCAGGGCAAACAGCGAGCCGCCGACGACCAGCCGTTTAAAGAAACGCTTATGGAGCTGATCGAGCCCGGCGATGTTACAGCAGGCTGGCACCAGAGAGAACAGCAGCCCCTGTTGCAGACTGTTGAACATTAGGGCGATGGCGACCGGCAGGCACAGGACTATCGTTTGCCTCAGGGCATAATTTACTTCGGGGTGATAAATGAGTCTGCGCCACATAAGTCAACTAAAGGGGCGTGGCCGTCCTGACCATGCCCGTGGTGAGAGAAATTAGCGGGTACCGTAAACGACAATGGTTTTTCCGTGGGCAGAGATAAGATTCTGATCCTCAAGCATTTTCAAGATACGGCCGACCGTTTCCCGTGAACAGCCGACAATCTGGCCGATTTCCTGCCGGGTAATTTTGATTTGCATACCGTCCGGATGGGTCATGGCGTCCGGCTGCTTGGCCAGGTTCAGCAATGTTTGCGCGATTCGCCCGGTCACATCCAGGAAGGCCAGGTTGCCGACTTTCTCTGAGGTTACCTGCAGGCGGCTGGCCATTTGTGAAGACAGACGCATCAAGATGTCGGGATTCACCTGAATCAATTGGCGAAATTTCTTATAGGAGATTTCCGCCACTTCACAGGCCGCTTTCGCCCGCACCCAGGCGCTGCGCTCCTGCCCTTCTTCAAACAACCCCAGCTCGCCGATAAAATCGCCTTGATTAAGATAGGAAAGGATCATCTCCTTGCCCTCTTCATCCTTGATAAGCACCGCGACGGAGCCTTTGACAATGTAGTAGAGCGTTTCTGCCTTTTCACCCTGGTGAATCAACGTACTCTTCGATGGATATTTGTGAATATGGCTATGAGACAGGAACCATTCAAGAGTCGGGTCTGTTTGCGGTTTGCCGAGAACCATTCGCTGTTATCCTCTTTTGTCATCGCTGTCCTGTGTAAGGAGCAGCGTATTCCCTGTAAGGTAATGTGTTATCATGATGTCATTTTGTTCATAAACGAAACCCAGCAAGGGAACTTATCAGGGTCTAATGTTGGTGACGTTTTGATCGCTCTCTTGCTCTTTCACTGTCAGTGAGTTCGATCCTGCCTTGTTTTTAGCATAGCTTTGAGAGACTGTCTTGTGTTGTCTTGATTCAGCATGATGCATCTGCGGTTACATTGCCAGTTTGCCGGCGAAAAGGTAGTCTTTATATAAAGAATTTTATCAGGAGTTAACGTTATACAAACGCGAGTGAAGTGGGTGGAAGGGCTATCATTTATCGGCAAATCCGCCTCGGGCCATCAGATTATCATGGATGGCAACAGCGGCGAAAAGGCCCCCAGCCCGATGGAAATGCTGTTGATGCCCGCCGGCGGCTGTAGCGCTATTGACGTGGTATTGATTCTGCAAAAGGGTCGCGCCGACGTGCGCGACTGCGAGGTCAAACTAACGCCGACCCGCCGTGAAGAAGCGCCGCGTCTGTTTACCCATATCAATCTGCATTTCATTGTCACCGGCCGCGACCTGACGGATAAGATCGTGGAGCGGGCGGTCGTGCTTTCGGCGGAAAAGTACTGTTCGGTATCGCTGATGTTGGGCAAAGCCGCCAGTATCACGCACAGCTTCGAGGTGCGTAACCTCGACTGAGAACAGGGACTGGCGGCAGAGCGGCGGCGATGCGCGAATAACCGCGGATTGGCGTCGCTTGCAACAGGACGCCATCGCTGCCGGTTTAGCGAATTCGTTTTCCTTCCAGCAATTGTTTGACCAGCGGCGCCATAATCAATTCCATTGCCAGACCCATTTTGCCACCCGGCACCACCAGCGTGTTGATGTTAGAAATAAACGATCCCTGCAGCATAGCCAATAAATAGGGAAAGTCAATGTCCTCCAGGTCGCGGAAGTGAATGACGACAAAGCTTTCGTCCAATGACGAAATCGCTTTAGCTGCAAAGGGATTAGATGTGTCCACCGTCGGCACCCGCTGAAAGTTGATATGGGTACGGGAAAATTGCGGCGTAATAAAATTGATGTAATCTTCCATGGAGCGCACTACGGAATCCATAACGGCTTCGCGCGAATGACCGCGTTCATTAGTATCGCGCACCAATTTTTGGATCCACTCCAGGTTAACTATCGGCACCACGCCCACCAGCAAATCCACATGCCGCGCAACATCGTTTTGTTCGGTCACGACGCCGCCGTGCAGCCCTTCGTAGAAGAGGACATCGGTCGGCTCTGGCAGTGGCTGCCAAGGGGTAAAGGTACCGGGAACCTGATTATAGGGAACCGCTTCGTCATAGGTATGCAAGTATTTACGCGCTTGTCCGCGCCCGCTTTCCCCATAGTGGTAAAACGTGCTTTCCAGCAGATCGAAGTTATTCTCATCCGGGCCGAAATAACTCACGTGCCGGCCTAAATCACGCGCTTTACGAATAGCCAGAGCCATTTCCGGCCGGGTGAAGTGGTGAAAGCTGCCGCCCTCCAGCTCCGCGGCGCGGATATTCAATTGCTGAAAGATTTTGCGAAAAGCCAGGCTGGTGGTGGTACCGGCGCCGTTGGAGCCGGTAACCGCAATAATCGGATGTTGTGCTGACATGCTGTGACCCTAATAATGTTAATAACCTCTGTCAAATGACGTGCGGTCGGGCGCAGGTTATTGTTATCACGTCTAACACCGCAGGGCCACCGCGAAGCTTGCTCGTTTCCGCTGTGCGTTAGCCGGGAGCAGGGCGGCCGTCACGGCCGAACGGCCCTGGTTGCGGGGTTGACCGCACCGGCGGCGCTGCTAATCGGGACGATATTGGGCGCGCGGCATAATGTTAATGCTTTCATGCAGTTCCGACCACACCAGCACCGCTTCGCCGGATTGCACCTGGCGTAACACATCCGCGACCTTTTGCTGCAGGCTTTTTTCCTGTAAGCCATAATCCGTGCCTTCGCGCAGCACAAACGATTCGATCAAATTATACAGCGTGGTGGGATCAATCTGTTGCCAGGGAATGATCATGATCGGTATTTCTCCAGTGGTTGGCGGGTCGGCGGCGTGACGAAATTTCACCGACAATTCGCTTGTCGAATCGGCACCGCGCTGTTAATTTCATAAGCGTCATTGTCGGGAGCGATAGTGCGGGATGTATGGAGCTGGGTCTGTTTTTATCGATGCTGGGTTTTCTCTGGGTTGTCGCTATCACTCCCGGTCCAAATAATATGCTGCTTACCGCCTCGGCTGCCCATTTCGGCTTTTGGCGTTCCATGCCGCTGCTGGTGGCCTGCGGCGTCGGCGGCCTCATCACGCTCTATCCCGCCCTGCATTTTACGCTAAAAGTGACCGGCAGCCTCAACTTGCTGTGGTTTTCTTGGAAAATCGCGACCGCCGTTTATGAAAAGCTGGACACCGATACGGCGCCGCCGCAGCCGGTGCCATTTTATCGAGGCGGCCTTTTACAGTTTCTCAATCCGAAAGCGTAGCTGATGGCCCTGGGCGCAGTGGCCAGCTTCAGCTTGGCCGGGGAAGCGTACGCGGGTTCGGTGATGGCGATAAGCATCGGTATCGCCGCCGTCAATATTGACTCGGGCGCCATCTGGCTGGCTTTTGGCACGGTGATTGGCCGGCTGCTGAAAAGGCGGCGTGCCTGGACGGTATTCAATCTGCCCATGGGGCAGCTGACCGCCGCCTGTGTCGTGCTGATTTGGCGCTGAGCGCGGCTATTCTGCGTCGAACGCCTTTGTCAGCGCCTCCAATTGTTCCTGCGCTCCCAGCCAGCCCAGCTCTGCCTCTTCCAGCGCCGATTTGAGTTTACCTTGTTGCTGCAGGCAGTCGTTTAGCTCGCTTTTGCGCGCGCTGTCGCCAAGCTGCCCTTCAACCTCGGTTAGTTCCGCCCACAGCGAAGCCAGTTGTTGCTCATAGCGACCGATGGCCTGGCGCAGCGGTTGGGTCTCTTTGCGGAATTCCGCCTCGCGCCGTTTCTGATCTTTGCGCGTCTGTGCCGTGTTCACGGCGGCAGGCGGGGCGTCCGTATCGGTATTTGGCCCGCGCGGCCGCTGTTGTTCCGCCAGCCACTGCTGATAATCCTCCAGATCGCCATCAAAGGGCGCGACCTGACTATCATGCACCAGATAAAATTCGTCAGTGGTGGAAACGCAGCAGATGACGATCGTGGAACACCACAATCAACGCGCCATCGAAGTCGATCAACGCTTCGGTCAGCGCCTGACGCATGTCCAGATCCAAATGGTTAATGGGTTCATCAAGCAGCAGCAGATTAGGACGCTGCCAGACGATTAACGCCAACACCAGCCGCGCTTTCTCGCCGCCGGGAAAACGCGCCGTCTGCTCCGTCATTTGGTCGCCTTAGAAGCCGAAGCCGCCCAGAAAATCGCTCAGCGACTGCTCATACGCCTTTGGCGGCAGCCGGCTGAGGTGCTGTAGCGGCGTCTCATCGGCGCGCAAGAATTCGAGTTGGTTGTTGGGCAAAGTGGCCAAGCTTAATGCCTTTTGCCAGCGACAGAGTCCCCGACTGCGGCGCCAGGGTTCCGGCCAGCAGTTTGATAAGCGTCGATTTACCGGCGCCGCTTGTAGTGTGCAGTGGCACACTGAATTTGGCCACCTGAACAGAGGTGATATGCTCACCTCAGAACAACACGGGTGCACCAATGAAAAGAAGAAATTTTAGTCCTGAATTCAAACGCGAATCCGCTCAACTGGTTGTCG
>NZ_JBPESN010000035.1:0-24397 GCF_051710625.1 Sodalis sp. (in: enterobacteria)
CCTGACTGCGCAATACCGTTCGCCTGCCGTCTGGCCTGTCAGGACGACTTTTCCAGTATTTGTAACTGCTGCGATGAACCCTGAACACGTGGCAGAGTGTGGCCACAGGATAACGCGCTCTGAGTTTTCCGATTAACGAGAACTGTTCAGGGAGTCTGACATCAAGAGCGCTCTAGCCTTTTTTAATATTTTGTTTTCCATTTCAATGCGTTGTACCTTCTTCTTGAGCTCACGTATTTCGATTTGTTCCGGGGTTATGGGAGAGGCTTTTGGCGTTTTCCCCTGTCGCTCATCACGCAGTTGTTTTACCCATTTCGTCATCGTAGAAATGGCCGACGTCCATGACTTTTGCTGCTTGCGCGGCGGTATAATTTTGGTCGACAACCAGTTGAGCAGATTCGCGTTTGAATTCAGGGCTAAAATTTTTTCTTTGCATTGATGCACCCGCGTTATTCTGAGGTAAGCATATCACCTCTGTTCAGGTGGCCAAATTCAGTGTGCCACTACAATCCCGGCGGCGGCGGATCCGGCGCGGTGCCCGCTACCGCGCTGGGCGCTGGCGCCGGGGGTGGTGGTGGCGGTCGCGCTGGGGCTGTATGCGCTGACCGGCGAAGCGGGTCAGGTAGTGCATTGGCGGCAGACGGTGGAGGCGTTTCCTGCGCTGCGGGCGCGCGTAATGGATACCCACGGGCACCCCCTAAGCGCCGAAGAGCTGTCTCGCTTCGCGGTCGGCCTGCGCGCCAAGCTGCAACATCACCCGGAGAACCTGCAAAATTGGCTGATCCGGGGCCGTTTGGGGGTGGTGCCCAATAACGTTGAGCTGGCGACACAGGCGTTCGCCAAGGCCCGGCAACTGGCGACGAAAGATGACACCATCGCGCTGGATTGCGCGTCGGTGCTGACACGTTTTGCCGATCCGGGGGACAACGGCGCAGGTAACAGTCTTCTGCAGGCTATTCTCGCCAAACGACCCCATGGCCTGCAGGCGCTGGATTTGCTGGCGCTCAATGAATATCAGCAAAACAATAATGCCCGGGCTATTGCTTTGTGGCGCGAGGTGCTGGCGCGTTTACCCGCCGCGGATGCCCGCGCCGATGCCATCCGCCAGCATATCGAGCAGGGAAAAGCGCAGGGCGGGCTGGAGCAGGCGGCCCTGACCGTGGTCGTTACCACCCTGTCGCAGGCTGCTGCCGCCGGTTTGCCGACTCAGGGAACCCTGTTTATTTCCGTCAGCGGTGGAAAAAGTCCAATACCTGTAGCGGTAAAACCTTTGCCGTTGAGCCGCTTTCCGTTATCGTTATCGCTCGACGATAGTAATGCCATGATCCTCAAACGTTTGCTTTCTGCCCAGCAGCGGGTAAAAGTACGGGTCCGAGTGGCGCGTGCCGGCACCGCGCAACCGCAGCGCGGTGACTGGTTCAGCGAGAGTGCGACGCAGCCATTTGGCGGCAACGGTAGGGTAGCGGTTGAGATTAACCAGCAGCTCCCCTAGCGATGGCATAAGAATATACAATGTGGAGTTTTATAATGAATTTCCGCCTGTCAGGTGTGGTGTTTGCCAGCGTCCTGCTTTTGGGGTGCGCTACTCATCAAAATCAGGACGACCAGGGCCGGTTAGATCCTCTGGAAGGCTTTAACCGCAGCATGTTCAATTTTAACTACAACGTGCTGGATCCCTATGTGGTTCGCCTGGCGGCGGTGGCCTGGCGAGATTATGTGCCGAAGCCGGCACGTAACGGTTTGAGCAATTTCTTCACTAACCTGGAAGAGCCCGCCACCATGGTCAACTATTTTGTAGAAGGGAAACCCTACAAGGCAATGGTGCATTTCAACCGCTTTTTCCTGAATACCTTGCTGGGGATGGGGGGCTTGATCGACGTGGCGTCGATGGCGAACCCGAAACTGGCCAAAGAGGAGCCGCGGCGTTTCGGCAGTACTCTGGGTAATTATGGCGTCGGTTATGGTCCCTATGTGCAGCTCCCCGGCTACGGGAGTTTCACGCCTCGTGAGAAGATCGGCGGATTGGTGGATGATCTTTATCCGCTCTTGAGCTATCTCACCTGGTGGATGTCCGCGGGCAAATGGGCGTTGGAAGGACTGGAAAGCCGCGCACAACTGCTGGACTTCGACGGCCTGCTGCAGAACTCGCAAGATCCTTACGCCATGGTGCGCGCCGCCTATTTCCAGCAACATGATTTCCTGGCCAGCGATGGCGTGTTGACGCCGCAGGAGAATCCGAACGCCGAAGCGGTTCAAGGCGATCTCAATTCGATAGATGCGCAGTAAGCGACGGGCCGCGCCTGCCGCGTGCGGTCCATGGGTCGCCGTCCGGCCGGCCCGGTGCGTCGGGGGGGCATGGCCGCACAGCCGGCATGACATCGCGCCGTCTCACCGTGGCCGCGCAGTTGGAAATGGGGTGTGTTGCCGTTAGCGAGATAGGGTCAGCGCCGCTCACGTCGACCGATGTTCTGTTTACCGTTCCGCTACATCGGTAACTCCCAGGAAATGCTCGCTGATTTCCCGTTAGATTAAGCGATAAAAACGCGTCTTTAGCGGCCTTTTGTCCGGCCGATTAGCTGTTAACCCCGGCGCAAGGGGCGTATAATTATTTCCAATTATGAAGGTTTAATTTACGACTAGTGCCACCCCGGGTCGCCCGGTAAGGAGAAGATCATGGCTAATTCACTGAACAAATACAGCGCGAATGAAACGGCAGCTTGCTGTTGCGTTGATGTCGGCACCATCATCAATAATGATGATTGCAAGGCGAGCTTCAGCCGCGCCTTCGCGGAGCGCCAACAGGCAGAATCGATGCTGGCCTGGCTTACGGAAAAAGCACTCGCGGTGGAATCCAATCCTTGTTAAATCGATGCCAGGATTGACCCTCAGGATAACGGTTTCGTGCTGGACGCGGACTTCACCTTTTGCTGCCAGGCGGGAACGCTGATTTTCCAACTTGGTCTGCGTTAAATCTTTTACCCGCCCGCCGCGAGCTTATGCGGCGCGGGGGGTACCGTTTTTGTTCCGCGATTAAGACTATTCCCACGGTGTTTAAGCAGCATTCGGCTAAAGTGTTGTCATAGCCTGATAATCATCGCTATTCGCGGTACGTTTTCTGACCTGAAAACGTCGCGCGCGCGCCGCGCGGATAGCCCTGCGCATTATATTGACTCCTGGGGTGGAGTTGATGTAAAAAAACAGCGTTTTGGTCGGATGAGGCCCCTCGTCTGACCCGACCCGTGCGTCATTACGGCTGGGGGGGGGAGCTCCCCGGTCAACCTGACGCAATGTTCCCCAACGACAACGGTGCATTATGCAAGTTTTAATTATGCGGCACGGCGATGCTGTTTCCGAGGCCGCAAGCGATGCGGAAAGACCCCTGACCGATCGGGGTCGTGATTAATCCGGCCTGATAGCGCGCTGGCTTAGCGGCCAGGTGGCGGACATCGATCGGGTGTTGGTCAGTCCCTATCTGGGCGCCCGGCAGACGCTTGATACCCTGCAGGCGCTGGTGAATAAGGGCTTAAACCGGGTATTGGTCATCTCCCATCTCCCATCTGCCGTTGGTGGGCTATCTGGTGGCGGATATATGCCCAGAAAAGCAGCCGCCGATGTTCGCCACTTCCGCCGTGGCGGGTGTTGATCTGGACGCCGTTAGCGGTAGCGGTAAGTTACGCTGGCAGGTCGGACCGACCCAACTGCTGTCGAAAGTCTGAGCTGCTTCGCTAAAGTGTAGTGGCCAGTTTTAGTTGACCACTACAAATAGATAAAAGTTAATACGGAACACCCTAATGCGAGCACTAATAGATAAATTAGCTTGTTACCCTATGATGATACTCATCACTCAGGCATATAAAGGTATTGTCTGACGTTGCTCAAAATGGCTTTATGTCTGGCTTGATTAGGTATATGTATGCGCTGGGGGTTACGCAACTAAAGTCTGGTTATTCCCACTCAATCGTCGCCGGCGGCTTGCCGGAAATGTCATACACGACCCGAGAAATGCCGTCGATCTTATTGATAATACGATTGGAAACGCGGCCCAGAAAGTCATAAGGCAAGTGCGCCCAATGGGCGGTCATAAAGTCAATGGTTTCTACTGCGCGCAGCAAAACCACCCAGTCGTATTTGCGGCCATCGCCCATGACACCGACGGAGCGCACGGGCAAGAAGACGGTAAAGGCCTAGCTGACTTTATTGTACAGATCCGCCTTGTGTAGTTCTTCGATAAAGATAGCATCGGCCCGCCGCCGCAAATCGCAATACTCTTTCTTCACCTCACCCAGCACCCGCACGCCCAAACCCGGTCCGGGGAACGGATGGCGATAAAGCATATTGTAAGGCAGGCCGCCAACGTTATGGTGCGACTTGATGACATGGACTTTGCCGGTGGTGGCGGCGGATTCGATGACGTCCGGGTAAATGGTGCCCGGCGCCAGCCATTTCATGTCGGTGAGGCTCAGCGCCTGTTCGTCAAACACCTCGACAAATATTCGGCCGATGGTTTTCCGTTTTGTTTCCGGATCGTCAATGCCGCCCAGCGCGGAAAGGAACCTATCTTCCGCCGGTATAGCGATAATGTTTAAGCCGTAGCGATCGCCAAACATTTCCATCACCTGACTGGCTTCGTTAAGGCGCAGCAGACCGTTATCGACGAACACGCAGGTCAGCCGTTCGCCGATGGCCCGGTGCAACAGCATGGCGGTAACCGACGAATCTACGCCGCCGGATAAACCGAGAATGACCCGATTATTGCCAACCTGTACGCGGATACGGGCGACGGCATCTTCGATGATTTTGACCGGCGTCCACAGCGGCGCGCACCGGCAAATATCAAGTACGAAGCGTTCCAGCATGCGCTGACCCTGACGAGTATGGGTAACTTCGGGGTGAAATTGCACGCTGTAGAACCGTTTTTCTTCATTGGCCATAATGGCGAAAGGGCAGGTTTCGGTGCTGGCTACGGTGACTTTATCGCCATGCCTCATCCAGACATCCAGCAGTGGCGCTCTGCCAGTGCCGATGTCGTCCTGAATGTCGCGCACCAGTAAACTGTCGGTCACCTCTACCTGGGGATAACCAAACTCGTGCTGCGTCGAGCCCTGGACTTTGCCGCCGAGCTGCATCGCCATGGTTTGCATGCCGTAGCAAACACCCATGCACCGGCACGCCTGCCTGAAACACATAGTCCGGCGCGCGCGGGCTTGTCCTGCTCGGTGGTGCTTTCCGGACCGCCGGAAAGGATGATGCCGCTGGGCTTGAATTCGCGTATTTGCGCTTCGGTTACATCCCATGCCCAAAGTTCGCAATAGACGCCCGGTTCGCGCACCCGGCGAGCAGCCAGTTGGGTGTATTGCGAGCCGAAGTCCAGAATCAGAGTGCGGTGTTTATGGATATTTTCTGTCATTGATGGCGTATTCCGAGAGCGTGTAGCAAGAAGTATCAATGCCCGGTCGTCAGAGACCGGACGGAACGGCGGCGGACCGGCGAGGCCCGCACGCCGAGGAAAATTCGATAACCCAGGCGGTAGTTCGGGGATTCTTTGGTGATGGCGACGGCATGAACGTGCTTTCCTGGATGCTGGCACCGCTGATACGGACAAATTCCGCTTTGGTACGAAGGTCGTCGATGGTAGCACAACCGGTCAGCCTCATACAGGAACGCAGCCCGCCCATTTGTTGATAGATGATTTCCTTCAGGCGCCCTTTATACGCCACGTGGTCCTCGATCCCTTCCGGCACCAGTTTGTCGGCGGCGTTATCGGTCTGGAAATACCGGTCGGACGAGCCCTTGGGGATTGCCCCCAGCGATCCCATGCCGCGGTAAGATTTGAAGGATCGGCCCTGGAACAGTTCAATTTCCCCCGGGGACTGCTAAAAGCGATCCCACCATGACACAGGCGGCGCCGCGGCGGCGATGGCTTTGGCAATATCGCCGGAAAAACGGATGCCGCCGTCGGCGATGACCGGGATCCCCGTCCCTTCCAGGGCTTCCACCGCATTAGAGATAGCGGTAATCTGCGGCACGCCCACGCTGGTGACGACGTTGTCGCCGATGATTTGTTGGCACGCGTTTCGCGGATACGTTGCAGCACGCCTTCAGAATGGCCGTGAGAGGAGTCGATAAGTAAAACGTCAACGCCGGCGTTCACCAGGGCATCGATGCATTCTTCATTGCCGGCGCCGGCGCCCACCGCGGCACCGACGCGCAAGCGGCCGTGTTCATCCTTGCAGGCGTTGGGTTTGCGCTCGGCCTTTTGGAAGTCTTTTACCGTAATCATGTCGAGCAGATGGAACTGTTCGTCCACTATCAGCGCTTTTTCAACGCGCTTCTCGTGCATTTTTGCCAACACCACTTCCCGGGCTTCACCTTCTTTTACCGTCACCAGGCGTTCTTTCGGCGTCATCACGGCAGGAACCAGCTGGCTCAAGTCGGTGACAAAGCAAACGTCCAGGCCGGTGATAATCCCTACCAGTTCATTTTCATCCGTCACCACCGGGTGGCCGGCGAAACCGTTGCGCGCGGTCAGTTCTTTCACCTCGGACAGGGTAGTATTGGGAGTAACGCACTGGGGATTGGTCACGACGCCGCTTTCATGGCGTTTTACGCGACCTACTTCCTCGGCCTGGCGTTCGATAGACATGTTTTTGTGAATGAAGCCGATACCGCTTTCCTGCGCCAGCGCGATGGCCAGGCTGGATTCGGTTACCGTATTTATTGCCGCGGACAGCATGGGAATATTCAGGCGAATTTTCTGAGTCAATCGGGTGCCGAGATCAGCGGTGTTGGGGAGAGCCGTGGAGTGGGCGGGAAGGAGCAGAACGTTGTCGAATGTCAGAGCTTCTTTAGCAAAACGTAACGTAGCAATATCTCACCAAAGTGGATCTGAAACAGATAAAATATTGCCGTGGCATTATACAGAACGTAATCGGTTACCTTCAGTGTTTTTTTCAAAAATCTCTTGCTTACCGTTTCACAATAAGTAATATCAATCAACTAAGGTAAGGCTTTGCAATGGAGTTTGATCCCGCTCACATGTCTACCCCCCCCTCCTCTCTGATTTTTACCGTCAGCCGCCTGAATAAAACGGTTCGCGAACTGCTGGAAGGCGAGATGGGGCAGATTTGGCTGACGGGCGAGATCTCCAATTTTTCCCAGCCCGCATCGGGCCATTGGTATTTCACCCTGAAGGATGATCGCGCCCAGGTGCGCTGCGCGATGTTTCGCAATACCAATCGCCGTACAACCTTTGCGCCGCGTAACGGTCAGCAGGTGCTGGTGCGCGCTTCCCTTACACTTTATGAGCCGCGCGGCGATTATCAGCTCATCGCCGAAAGCATGCAGCCGGCCGGCGACGGCTTGCTGCAACAGCAGTTCGAGCAGCTCAAGCAGCAATTAAGCGACGAGGGGCTGTTCAGTCAGCAATTCAAGCAGCCGCTGCCTAGTCCGGCCCGCCGCGTGGGGGTGATTACCTCTGCCAGCGGTGCGGCGTTGCATGATATTTTGCAGGTGTTGCAACGCCGTGACCCGTCGCTGCCGGTGGTGATTTATTCCACCACGGTGCAAGGACAGGAAGCGCCGGCCCAGATTGTGCGCGCTATCAAAGCCGCCAACCGGCGCGCTGAGTGCGATGTGTTAATCGTCGGTCGCGGGGGCGGTTCGCTGGAGGATCTCGCCAGCTTCAACGATAAACGGGTAGCACGGGCGATTTTCGCCAGCCGCCTGCCGGTGGTCAGCGCCGTCGGGCATGAAACCGATGTGACTATCACCGATTTTGTCGCCGATTTGCGCGCGCCAACACCTTCGGCGGCCGCCGAGCTGGTGAGCCGCAATCAGCTGGAGCTATTGCGGCAACTTCAGTCGCAACAGCAGCGGCTGGAAATGGCGATGGATTATTTGCTCGCGCAGCGCCAGCAGCGATACAGCCGTTTGCAGCACCGCCTGCAGCAGCAGCATCCCCAACTGCGGCTCGCCCGCCAGCACACCGCGCTGATGACCCTGCGCCGCCGCCTTGACGATGGCGTACAGGGGCAGTTGCGCCAGGCCCAGCGCCGTCGCAACTCTGTGCGACAGCGTCTGGTACAGCAGGCGCCCGCGGCGCGCATCAACCGGGCGCAGCAGCGTTTGCAGGGGTTGCGCTACCAATTGAGCCAGGGGATAAGCCTGCGGGTAAACCGGCAAAATAATGCCTTTGTCGCGCTCTGCTCCCGACTGGAGGGCGTGAGTCCGCTGAAAACGCTGGCACGGGGGTTTAGCGTCACGACAGATAGCCACGGCGCGGTAGTGAAGCAAACCCGTCAGCTAAGCGCCGGTGATCGTTTGACGACCCGGCTGAGTGATGGCTGGGTAGAGAGTCAGGTTACCGAGATAACATGTCGGCCGGCGAGGCGCCCGTGACGCTCAAAAAACTAATGTTATGGCAGACGCCTGCTCATGACCGCTCATGCCGCCTTGCCTCGGCTAACGGCGGTGGATGACCGCACGAACGACGCGCCATCCGCACGTCGCATGGCCGTTCGCATCCTCGCCGTCAGATCACCCCACGCGACTTTCACGCCCGCATGCGCCGTCGCGCCACGACACACGGCACCGTACGCCAACAGGGGCGTACCCGGCGCTGTGTCCGTCAAGAGTCCTGCGCTGGGCGGGATGCGGCCTTGCGGCACAGTTGGTTATAAAGCCCGCGCCGACTGCCAGCAATAGACATAGAGAGGTGGGAAAAACCGGACGCATACCTAAATGGCCGCCTATCACGCCGCCCAATAACGGTCCCGTAACCTGGCCGACGTACTGCGCGGATGTCGACAGGCCCAGCACGCTGCCGTGCCCGCTCGGGCGGTACGGTATGGCGAGCCACGCTGGCGATACAGGGCAACAGCCCGCCCAATGCCAGCCCCATACAAAAACGCAGCGCCACCAATTGCCAGCCGGCGGTGGCGAACGCCTGAGGAACCAGCACTACTGCCGCCACCAGCAAACAGCCGATAATGACTCGCCAATGGCCGACCTTGTCCGCCAGCCGGCCGAGCCGCGAGACCGATAAGATGCTGGCCGGCGCCGCGGCCGTCATCACCAGCCCGGCGACAAATGTCACCTGCTGACCAAATACCAGTTGCGCGACATAAAGCGTGATAATTGCCTCAATAAACATATTCGCCAGCATCAGCAAGGTACCGGTGATAAGCATCGCTATCACCGGCAGATTGCGCCAGGGACTGACGACGGGCGATGTCACCGCAGCAGTCTTCCAGGGGCCAGTGCCGGGTACCTCTTTGAGCAGTACCACCGTAGCCAGAAAAGCGATAAATATGGTGCCGCCGGCTAAGATGAATGTGCCGCGGATACCGCCGATCAGCGGCCCCACCAGATTGCCCGCCATAATGCCGGAGGATAGCGTGCCCAATGCCTATCTTGTGCGCCCCTTTGGCGTCTGGGTGGCAACCAGGATAATAGATCCGGAGGCATATATCCGCCTAGCAGCCCGGCCAACAAGCGCAGCGCCACCAGTTACCAGACGCTTTGCGCCATGCCGAGCAGTGTCATTGCCACCCGCCATGCCGAGACTGGCCCGGATAAACATCAGCTTGCGGCCGTAACGGTCGCCCAAACGTCCCCAAAGCGGCGCGGTCAGAGCGGCGGTGAAGAAGGCGGCGCCATAGGCAATCCCCGACCACTCGCTTATCGCTGCATGTCCGGTAACGCCCAGTTGCTCAACGTAAAGGGGCAAAAACGGCAGTAGTAGCGCCATCGCCACGATAGTGGTAAAAAAGCCAAACACACATACGACTAAATTGTGCCGCCAATAATTATTATCATCAGGCGCAAAACTACCGTTTTGCATCAGACCAATCCTTCATCGCGGGTTAGAAATGAAAAGCATTTGTGTACTCATGCGTCAGTGGAGCCGGCCGTGCAGATAAGGATTTATCGCTGGGCTAGGCTAGCGACAGATGGGAAAAGAGAGTGTCGACCGCCATCAAGGGAAAAGCGGCGGCCAGGGCGTCGCGCGTTACGGCGCTGAAGCCCTGCTTGCGGTAAAAATGTTGGGCAGAAATAAACTGGGCGGTGGTGCCAAGATAAATATCGCTGATGCGATGTGTCTGGGCATGGGCGCGTGCATATACCAATATGCCCCGCCGCCACCAGCAACGGCGCGCCACGGTAGCCCTGTTTTACGAACATTTTGCGTAATGCGTCCTCTGGCCGCCGCCGATATCTTTCAGACCAACGGTGCCAACCACTTCCCCCCGGTGGCAGGCTACTCAAAAACCGCCGCTACTGGTTTGGTAAAAACCGCGGATGTCCTGCAAGTCAGGCTGGACGGCGGCATTGATGGTGATACCAAACTCCTGCTGCTGGATAGGCAAAACGATGGCCGCTACCACCTGCCTATCCCGTTCACGGTAAAATCTAATGTCAATCATGCGTCATTTCCTGGCATTTATAGGTCGTCAACCGACATCGTCCGCTCCTGTCGGCAGCGGCGCCGGAGTGTGAAGACCTGGCGGGGCAACATTATCTTTCCTGTAGTAGTAAAGATCATATCAGCGGCCTGCCGATGAAAACAACTTTACTGCGCAGGTTTCATTGTTGCTCATCATTATGAGATTCTAAATTTTTTTTGGCAGTATTTAAACCCGTAACTTTATTTTTATGCAGTGGATCACACTTAAAATCCTTGTTATAGCTTTAAAATAAGGATGGTAAATTTTGGTTAATCATATGGTAACCATGAATTTATCACATGATTAATTTCAATACTTTATCAATCATTAGCATTCGTTACTGTTAGTCGTAGTTGCAGTAATTTTGTAGTTTACTTAACCGATAGTGACTAATAGAATCGAAGAGTATTAGCAGACGCCCTTTGGCGCCAACCCGAACGAAAACGGCCCGGGCGTCGGCTTCGTTTTCTTAAACGAGATACTGCGCATGAAAGAGCATTTTATCGCAGCCCTTGGCATGGCAATCTCTGAGTCAGCCAAACAGCATCAGATTGCGGATAAACCTCCGGTGGACATCATACTGATTGGCGGCGGAGTCATGAGCGCCACGCTGGGAACTTATCTGAAAGCGCTTGAGCCGGGCTGGAGCATTCATATGTATGAGCGTCTGGAAAAAACGGCAGAGGAAAGCTCCAACGGCTGGAACAATGCCGGCACCGGCCATGCCGCATTCTGCGAGCTGAACTACACCACGCTCAGCCCGGCGGGTTCGGTGGATATCTCTAAAGCGGTCACGGTGAACGAATCTTTTGAGATATCACGCCAGTTCTGGGCCTATCTGGTAAAGCAAAAAATTCTCACCAATCCGCAAAGCTTTATCAATAATGTCCCGCATATGAGCTTCGTGTGGGGAGAAGACAATATCCGCTTTCTGCGCCAACGCTTCGATGCGCTGCAAACCAGCACGCTGTTCCGCGGCATGGAGTACTCTGAAAACCCGCAGCAGATCCGCGAATGGGCGCCGCTGGTCATGGATGGACGTGACACATTCCAAAAAGTGGCCGCCACCCGTATGGCTATGGGCACCGACGTGAATTTCGGTGAGATGACGCAGCAACTGCTGGCGGCGTTACAGCAGCACCCCCAGTTTTATTTGCATCTTCAGCATGACGTAGTGGATATCAAGCGCAACGCCGATCAAACCTGGAGCGTGCGTGTTGCCGATCACAGTAACGGCGGCCGACAGTCCACGGTGTGCGCCCGCCATGCCTTTATCGGCGGCGGCGGTGCGTCACTTACCCTGCTGCAAAAATCCGGCATTCCTGAGGTAAACGGCTATGCCGGCTTCCCGGTTGGCGGGCAATTTCTGGTCGCAACCAATCCCGAGGTGGTTGGCCATCATCACGCCAAAGTGTACGGTAAAGCGTCGGTAGGCGCGCCACCGATGTCGGTCCCGCATATCGATACCCGTATTCTTGAAGGCAAGCAGGCGCTACTGTTCGGTCCGTTTGCCACCTTTAGCAGCAAATTCCTCAAGCGTGGGTCCTGGCTGGATTTGTTCCATTCGCTCACGCTGCAAAACCTATTGCCCATGCTGCGCGTCGGGCTGGATAACTTCGGACTGATACGCTACCTCATCGGCCAGTTGCTGATGTCGGATAAAGATCGCCTGAGTGCCCTGCGCGAATATTATCCCCAGGCTACGATGGCGGATTGGTCGCTGATTGAGTCTGGCCAGCGGGTGCAGGTGATCAAAAAAGATGCCGGCAAAGGCGGTATTTTGCAGTTCGGCACCGAAGTGGTCAGCTCGGCCGACGGCTCGCTGTCGGCGCTGCTTGGCGCTTCGCCCGGGGCCTCTACCGCGGCCCCCATCATGCTGGAGCTTTTGGCCTCGATGTTTAAAGAGCAGGTGATCACCGATACCTGGCAGCGAAAACTGAAAGAGATGGTTCCCTCCTACGGCCAGACGATTAACGGTAACCTCGCGCTGACCAATGAGATTCGTCGCTCGACCTCCGAGGTCCTGAGGCTGACCTATATCGAGGCTAAACCCAGGCCCGGCGAGCCGGCAGACGGCAACTGGGAAGGGCTGCAACAAGCAATGTAAGCCGATGAATTTCGCGCTGTGGTATCAGCGCTTCGGGCTGGCCGAAGCGGTATTGTCGCTGGAGAGCACCCCGCTCGTCCCTCCCACCGCGGGCCAGGTGCAGGTAAAGATGATAGCTGCACCGATCAATCCCTCTGATGTTATCCCAATTACCGGCGCCTATGCGCATCGGGTCAGCCCGCCTCGGGTCGCGGGCTATGAGGGGCTTGGCCGAGTGGTCATTACCTCTGACGCCCTGCTTTTCAGCCTGGGTCAGCGCGTTCTGCCGCTGCGAGGCGACGGCACCTGGCAACAGTGGCTGAATTGCACCGGACAATGGCTGGTGCCGGTGCCGGAAGATATTGCGGACGACATTGCGCTACGCGGCCATATCAATCTGTTGGCCACACGGCTGATGCTGCGGCGCTAGCCGGTACGGAACCAACAGATAATACTGACCGCGGCAGGCGCAGATTGCGCACGGCTTTTAGGGCAATGGGCACTGGCAAGGTGGGGCGCGGCAGGTGATAGGCCTACACCTGCGCCCCACAGCACGCGCCACGCCTGAGCTGGTTGGGCATACAGCCCCGCTGGCAATGCACCGTGAAAGCGAGATCCTGCGGCTGGCGGCCCAGAGCAGTCTGGTGTTCGACGCCGTGGGGGCGTCTTGGCGGCGCATTGCTTACGGCACTGCGCCCTTCCGCAACGCTGATAAGCTATAGTTTACTTTCGGGACACCCGCTTTCCGTGACGCCCGGCGTGGCGATGCCGCAGCGATTTCATCTGCGCGACGCGCAGGCCGGGATGCCGGCTGCTGACTGGCAAGAAGCATTTGCGACGCTCTGGCCCTTGCTGCGCCCTGCGCAGCTGTCGCCGCTGGCGCTTTTTACCAATCTGGACGAGCCGTCAAACTGCTGCTGTGGTTAGCCTAGTGTCGTCCACTCAACAGCGGGCATACGAGGGGATCTGCCTCAACGCGTTAACAACGCCGCTATTCGCTGCAGCTCGTCGGCCAGCAGACCCGGGCTCGGCTTACCGTCCGGCGGCGCGGCGGTGGAATGGCGGGTCACCAGGTGTGTGGGGAGCATAATTAACTGCCCTTCCGCGCCGCCACCCTGGCCTAACTGAGCCAGCAGCCGGTTCACCCCCTGCCTGCCTCAGCCGGTTGAAATTCTGTGAAACGGTGGTCAACACCGGCAGGAAGTAGGCGCTGTCCTCGGTATCATCATAGCCTATCACCGAAGCGTGCTCCGGCACCGCCAACAGCTGCTGATGCAACGCGCTAATCGCACTGAGGGCCATCTGATCGTTGGCGACCAATACGGCGCTGAATGACGCTTGCGCCTTGAGCATTGTGACCATACGGTGAAAACCGCTGGCGGCGCTCCAGTCGCCCTGAACTGACGCCATCGGCTGCAGATGATACCCGGCAAGCGCCCGTTGCCAGCTGTCGAGGCGCAGGCGGGTAGAGACAGAATCTTGCGGACCTGCCAGCAGCGCAAAATGTTGATGGCCCAGGCGATAAAGATGATCAACGCTTGCGGGCGTGCCGTCGCCAGGATTAAACATGACGTGAAACACGCCGGCATCCGGCGGAACATCTAGGAACAAGCACACGAGTTTGGGATTATCGGAAACGATTGCCGCAACGCTCTCCGCCGCCAGCGGCAAATTGATGATAACCTCCTCCACCCGCTGCGCCTTCAGCTCATTTAGCGCGTCCTGCAGTCCAATTTCGTGCTGTGAGTCAGCCATGGCAATCAGCACAGAAAACCTGCGCTGACCGGCGACGCCCTTGATGGCGGAAGCGATTTGCGACGGCGCATGGAACCCGAGCGAGGCAGTGATGAGCCCCAGGGTACAGCCCCGCTTACCGGCCAGCTGCTGGGCCATCCGGTTGGGCACATAATTCAGCGTTCTAATGGCCTCGTTGAACCCGTGCGTGCGTCGCGTCCACCACGTGCGCCGATTCATTCAAGACCCGGGAAACCGTCTGATAAGAAACGCCGGCATGGCGGGCGACATCGTCAAGGGTGGCGTTCTTGTGCTTCACAATGTTGTTCCTGCAGCAAACTTATATAGGGCTAAATCGTATTCTCTTTACATTATAAATCAAACCACGGCAAACGCTAAGCGGAGTAAAAAAGTGGTACGCTCACATACTCCATAATTGTGATGCATTTCGCTTATTGGAACATATTTCACCGATTTTCTTTGAAAATGATCACCTTTACCTCGATTAATACTTGCGTAAAGCCACTGACAAGCCGTTAACTGCTGATAAAATATGATCGCATAACATCCCTCACTCTCGCTGATTTTTTTGCTAACTGTAAGGCAAATTATGATCCACGCTGTTTATCATCCGCGGCCGGCGGCGCCTGCCGCCCTGTCTGACGTCCTGGCGCAGCAGGATTGGGAAAACACGGCGGTAACCCATTACGGCAAGTTGCCGTCCCATGCGCCATTTATGAACCACCGGGATAGCGACGTGGCACGCGCCGGCAGTGACTTCCCCCAGCCCCAGTTGCTGGATGGCGAATGGCAGTTCAGTTATTTCACCCAGCCGGAAGCGGTGCTGGAAAGCAGGCTGGTGCAGGATGAGGACGACGCCCGCACCATCAACGTCCCCGGTAATTGGCAGATGGCCGGCTACGATTGCTTTATCTATACTAACGTTAAATACCCTTTTCCGGTTGACCCCCCCCCCGCGCGTGCCGGCGCCCAATCCCACCGACTGTTATACGGGGGCAACGTGCAGTTACCGGCCAACTAGTAGGCGGGCAGGCGCGCGGGCCGCACGCGCATTATCTTTCACAGCGTCAGCTCCGTCTTTTATGTCTGGCGCAATGGCCAATGGCTCGGGTACTCCCAGGCCAGCCGCCTGCCGGCTGAATTCGATCTCACTGACGCCCTGCGTCCCGGCGCTAATCACTTACGTGTGCTGGTACTCCGTTGGAGCGACGGTAGCTATCTAGAAGATCAGGATATGTGGCGGATAAGCGGTATCTTCCGCTCGGTGGCGTTACGGCACAAACCTGATGCGACCTTCAGCGATATCCGCCTTGATACCGCGCTGGATGCGCTGTTCAGCCATGGCGAATTGCAGGTGAGCGCATCTATCAGCTCCGCCCCAGACACGCTGGGGGAATATCGGGTACAGGTCGCGCTGTGGTGGCAGGATCAACTTGTCGCTGAACACGGCCAACCGCTGGGTACGGTGGCGGTCGACAAGCGCGGCGGCTATCCCGAACGGGCATGGCTTCGCGCGCCGGTCGCGGCGCCGCGGCTATGGAGCGCGGAAGATCCCGCCCTGTATCGCGTAGTCGTAGCGCTTTTGGACGATGAAGGCACGCTGATTGAAGCGGAAGCCTATGATGTGGGTTTCCGCCAGGTTTAGCGTGCGTGACGGGCTGCTACAGCTAAACGGCAAACCCCTGCTGATACGCGGCGTCAATCGCCATGAACACCACCCGGCCAACGGCCAGATTATGGACGAGCAGACCATGGTGCAGGACATTCTTCTGATGAAGCAGAATAATTTTAATGCCGGGCGCTGTTCTCATTATCCCAACACCCCCCTTTGGTTATCGTCTGTGCGACCGCTTCGGTCTTTACGTGGTGGACGAAGCCAATATCGAGATGCACGGCATGGAGCCCATAAGCCGTGCTTGGCGGACGACCCGGTTTGGCTTGCCGTCTTCAGCGAGCAGGTTAGCCGCATGGTGCAGTGCAACCGTCATCACGCCAGTATCATTATCTGGTCGCTCGGCAACGAAGCGGGCCATGGTGCCACTCACGATGCGTTATATCGCCGGGTCAAAACCCAGGACCCGTCGTGACCGGTACAATATGAGGGCGGCGGCGCCGATACCGCCGCCACCGATATTCTTTGCCTGATGTATGCGCGGGTCGAGAAGGATTTGCCCATCCTGGCGGTGCCGAAATGGGCTATCAAAAAATGGATAGGGCTGCCCGGCGAGCAGCGGCCGCTTATCCTGTGCGAATACGCCCACGCCATGGGTAACAGCCTCGGCGGCTTTGCCAATTATTGGCGGGCGTTCCGCCAATATCCCCGCTTGCAGGGTGGGTTCATTTGGGATTGGGCCGACCAGGCGCTGGAGCAGCGCGATGAGCAGGGCACTTTCCATTGGGCCTACGGCGGTGATTTCGGCGACACCCCCAACGATCGGCAATTTTGCCTTAACGGGCTGGTATTCCCCGATTGCACCCTCCATCCCGGCATGTATGAGGTGAAAAAACAGCAGCAATTCTTCCAATTCGCCCTGGTGGGCGCCGCCGGACTGCAAATAAGCGTTGAAAGCGAGTATCTGTTTCGCACCAGTGACAATGAAAACCTGATCTGGTGGCTAGAACTGGAAGGTAAGTTACTACACGGCGGCGAGCTACCGTTGCGGCTGACGCTGGGGGAACGCCGTATTCTTACTCTTGACCCACAATGGTCATCCCCTGCCCGAGCCGGCACGCTGACCCTGCAGGGTTACGTACAACAACCCGCGGCGACGCCCTGGTCGCCGGCCGGGCATATCAGCGCCTGGGAACACTGGCCGCGCCCGCGCCGCAGCAGGCACCCTCCGGCGATGTACCGAAGTTCCTTGAGACCGCCAGTGAGTTTATCATCACACATCAGACGCAGCGCTGGCGAGTCGACAAACGCAGCGGCTATCTGCAAGAGTGGCAGCAAGGGGAGCTTTCTCTGCTGCAAACGCCCTTGACCGACCAGTTTATCCGCGCACCGTTGGATAACGATATCGGCATTAGCGAGGTGGACAGAATCGATCCCAATGCCTGGGTAGAACGCTGGCGGACCGCCGGTCTGTTCAGCCTTGAGCAGCGCTGTTTCACGAGCAGTTAAGCGACCGGGTCATCGTTCAGAGCGAAATGGGTTATTTCCATCACCAGACACTGCTAGTGCTCAGCCGCTGGCAATTAAGCTTTACCGCCGACGGTGCCCTGGTGACTGATATCGAGGTAGTGTGTTCGTCGCAACTGCCGCTGTTGCCCAGAGTCAGCGTCACCTGGCATATCAATAGCGAGGCGCTGGAGATCGGCTGGCTGGGTGACGGCGCGCATGAAAACTATCCCGACCACCGCACCGCCGCGCGTTTCTTCCGCTGGCGGCGACCGCTGGCTGAAATGAGCACCCCGTATATTCTTTCCCAGCGAAAACGGCATGCGCTGCTATAGCCGCGAACTCGACGTCGGCCCACTGCGTGTCACCGGCGCGTTCCATTTTTCGGTCAGCCCTTACGGTACGCAACAGTTGACCGCGGCCCGTCACTGGCACCAACTGCGTCCCGAAGCCGGCCCTCTGTCTCAACCTGGATACCGCGCATATGAGCGTCGGCGGGGACGGTTTGTGGAGTCCAAGCGTTCATCAGGCCTACCTGCTGGATGCAGAGCGCTACCGCTATTCCTTGCCCTGGCAGTTAAACTGAGGGGGTTCGCCCCCCTTTATCCCCCTTCTGATACCGACCTGGCATGGTGACGACGATGAAGACTGGGATGCTGACGATCCGGGAGAAGCATAATTTTATCTATTTTATGCTGTTCTTCTTTTTCTATTATTTCATTATGTCCGCCTATTTTCCGTTTTTTCCCATCTGCCTGGTGGACGTCAATCACCTCAGCAAAACCGAGACCGGCATGGTGTTCTCCTCAATCTCGTTTTTCGCTATTGTCTTTCAGCCGCTATTTGGCCTGATCTCCGACAAGTTGGGGCTACGTAAACATCTGCTGTGGAGTATTACCATCCTTCTGATTTTGTTTGCGATTTTTTTTCATCTTTGTGCTGTCGCCGCTGCTCCAGTTTAATATTTACGCCGGCGGGATGGCAGGTGGACTGTATCTCGGCTTCGTGTTCTCCAGCGGTTCCGGAGCGGTGGAAGCGTTTATCGAGCATGTTAGCCGCGCTAACCATTTTGAATACGGCAGAGTGCGCGTTTCAGGCTGTGTGGGCTGTGGGCTATCTGCGCCTCGCTGACCAGTATTTTGTTTAGCATCGATCCCAATATTACCTTCTGGATTGCCTCTGGCTTCGCGGTCGTTCTGGCGATATTGCTGTTCCTGTCGCGCCCGGAAGGCAATATGAATGCGCAGGTCATGGATAAACTGGGCGCCAACCGGCGCGCCTTTTCGTTAAAAATGGCGCCTGAGCTGTCGGTCATGCCGCGTTTCTGGGCATTCATCGTTTATGTGATTGGGGTAGCCAGTATTTACGATGTTTTTGATCAGCAATTCGCCAATTTCTTCAAAGGTTTTTTTGCCAGCCCGCAACACAGTACTGAAATCTTTGGCTTTCTTACCACCGGCGGGGAATTGGTAAACGGTTTTATTATGTTTTTTACTCCGGCGATTATTAACCGTTCGGTGCGCATTCTTGGATCGTCCTTTGCCACCAGCGGTATTGAGGTGATCATATTAAAACGCTGCATATGTTTGAACTTCCGTTTTTGTTGGTCGGAGCGTTTGAATATATTTCTTCGGTGTTTGATCCGCGTCTGTCCGCAACACTGTTTCTTATCGGGTTTAATTTATCAAAGCAATTATCCGGCGTCGTACTCTCCACGTGGGTGGGGAGAATGTATGATCAGGTCGGTTTCCATCAAGCCTATTTGGTGCTGGGTCTGATCACTTTGTCATTTACCTTCATTTCTGCGTTTTTGTTGACGGGGCGTCATAAAGCGTTGACGGTGCCGGCGACGCAGTCCGGCAAAATCGTTTGAATCAGGCTTAAGGGTGAGCGCCAGCGAGGACGCACACGCTGGCGTCAAATCCGTCTTAAGCACAGGTGCACCGATAAAGACATAGCGCGGCATCACTGTCGGCGACAACCGAGCCTCTTTGCCACGCCTGGCCCGAGCGATATAACCGTGTGTCGCCAAGCGCGTCCAGCGGGCCTGGCCACGCTAATGGCCTCGAAGCCCAACACCCACGCAGCCGTTAATGCTCTCCCTATTGCTCATTATCTCGCCAGCACGCATAATTTCCCCTTTGTTTTCTGGAGTAACTATGAGCTCAACCTCTCTCAGCCTGCGCCGGGCGGACGTCAGCGATATTCCCGCCCTATATAAGTTAAGACTCGCCACCATGGAGGGTTATCTCATCAATGGCGGCATCGATGCGGATGAACAGACGCATTTGAGCAGGATTATCAACCACTGGAACGATGCCCATATTATTCTGGTGGAGGATCAACTGGCCGACCTGTTTAAATATTATCTGACCGATGATGCCTGGTTTATCGGCCAAATCCAGGGGGGCACCGGAATTTCAGCGTCGGGGTATCGGCCAGCAATTGCTGGCGGGCGTTATGCAGCAGGCGCAGCAGGAAAATTTAGCGGTAGAACTCAAGGTGCTAAAAAGCAATTCCGCTAAAAACCTTTATCTGCGGCTGGGCTTTACTATCATCACCGGCGATGATTACGCGTGACATATGCGCTGAGAGCCGTCCATCACCGCCAATTAAACGTGCGGATGACCGACGGCTTGCAGAGGCGAACGGAAGTCGGCAGACGTTTCATTTGCCGGCCTCACCGTTGCCCTCATCCGCGGCCAGTCGTTTCCCCGACTGCAACGGGGAAATGCGGTGTGCAACAAACGGTAGCGGGCGGAACGTGATATATTAAGCGAACAACGCAATCTGTTAACTGTATTGTTTGGCAAACAAAACACATCAATTTTAAATACTAATATTTGCGCAATAACGTGAGATAATATAATTTTTACCCACCAAAAATAAATCCCCCCCGGCTTAACCTTGCAGAACGACAACGTCGCTCGCTTGAAACAACATTCTTATAAAAAATATTCTCTTATTGCAGACAGGATTAGGATGATCCCTTCGCGATTACGACAGCACTTTCTCATTAATGATATAAGGACGCAAATTATGAGTTTTAATTTAGGCTTGCGCCTGATTGATAATGTTCAAAATAAAGACGGGAAATACCTCCTCCATTTCAAAACTAATCGTGAAGGCATAGACAATATCGATGTTAACTCGGTGCCTGAGGATGATAAAGAATATACTATCTTGAATAGTGAAATCGACTCTATGAGCTGCAAAGTGCATGTAGCGATCCGTGACAAGAATACCGGCGCTTGGCCTTTTAATGGGGGACTAATGCTTCATTACCATAGCGCGTCTGACACCAGTAAATTTACTGATATTGATATGACACTTTTAGAAAATCTTGCTATCAAAATTAAACCCGTGGGCGAGCAAATGTTTGATTTCATTCTTACCCGTCAGTAAACAAAAAAGCTTCACGCTAAATAATGAGGTTTATTAACAACACTGGCCAGACAATGACGATTAAATCATTGTCTGGTCCAGTCTTAGACTTATTCCCAGCTGAAATTTCTGGCACCGCCTTAGCCAATATCGGCACAAAATCAGTCCAGATATAAAGCATTGACATGAAAAAAGTAATTATTCCTGTTTTAGCTTTACTGTTTAGCGCATCGACTTTCGCAGCATCTTATGAAATAACGCTGAGACATGGCTATATCCAAAATCCGCAGAGCCGTGCTTACTTATGTTATACGATGAAAAATAAAGATTGCGCCAATAATGTCCCGAAAGATTATCAATTCATTGAAGGTTCGAAAGAATTTCCCGCAGCCAGGCCGAAGGACGGTGAAATTGCCAGCGGGGTAATGCCTTTTTTGACGTGTTGAACCAACAAAGCAGCGATCACTGGCACCATGTCAAATTAAATTCGGGTAAAAACAAGTTTACGTGGACTATCACTAAGCAGCATGCCACCATCGTCATGAGATTCTTTATTACTCAAGAAAATTGGGATCCCAACTCCCCGCTGGCGCGGGCCGACTTTGCGTTAACGCCTTTTTGCCAAAAAGAGTTTAAAGGCGCATTACCGGGAGATGTGGTCATGCTGGAGTGTGACGTACCTTCCCGCTCAGGCTATCATGTCATACTTGGCGTCTGGGATATTGCCGACACTGCCAAGGCTTTCTATCAAGTGATTGATGCCGACATAAAACCCTTGCCGTAATAAGCGCCGGTACGAGAGGCAACGCCTTACCTCAGACAATACCGCAACACGTCGTCAGCCGGGCAGGCACCCCGCCCTCTATTGGCGGAAATGGCCGTACAAATCGTACAAATAATGATGACGGTCGCGGCGTCACAGGAGGCCGTCATCATCCGTCCTTGGCATGGAACCGGTTCTCCCACACCAGGCCGCCCTGTGGGGCGGTTTGGCTGCAGCGCCGTCCGCTCAAACGCCCTGTGTCCTGCCTCTCATTCCGCGCCTTTGTTGCGCCCTCCCCCCTTAGACTTTCGCATTTGCCTTGTCGGCTGTTCCTACGCCTGACCCATTGCTCTTATCCTCCCCACGTGCGTTGCCCGGCGCATCAGCGCCAGGAAATAAACCTGATGGCAATGCCTTCATAAGGGCTTGACTGCCACCTCGGTCCGCCATTGACAGGGCAAAGGTTTTGCCGATAACGTCATGGCTTACGCTTTATCTTCGGGAGGCTTCTATCATGGATAACCGCGCTGTTACCCTCCGCACCCTCGTCCCTGACGATAGGGATGACTGGAAACTCCTGTGGCGTCGCTATCTGAGTTTTTATTCGACTATCCGCGATGATGCACTGTACGAACACACTTTTGCGCGTTTGACGGATAGCGCCTACCCTGCCATGTGCGGTTTCGTCGCCGAGCGCAACAGCCGTCTGGTGGGGATTGCCAACTGCATTGTGCACGATCACGGCTGGTATCAGCAGCCAATGCTCTATTTGCAGGATCTTTACGTGGACGATCTTGTCCGTGGACGAGGCATCGGCCGGCGCCTGATTGAAGAGGTTTACCACTATGCCAATCGTGAAGCGCTGGCTGGCGTATACTGGATGACGCAGAGCGATAATCATCAGGCGATGAGGCTATACGATAAGATCGCCCGCAAAACTGATTTCATAAAATATCAGCGTTAATGAAAGGAGTGGGTTCGTTATGAATAAGCAACCACCGGTCGCGGTGCTGGAACTGGGCGCCATGAGCCATGCTTTTGCCGCCAATTTGCGCAAAACGGATCTGGCGACGCGCGTATGGAACCGGACTCGGTCGCGTGGCGAAGATTTAGCCGACGCCGGCGCTGGGTTTCAGCTCCGACGATTTGTGAAACGTGCTGGAAGATGGGCCGCTGACGGCGCTTTATATCAAAAGCAAGCTGGCGATGATTAAACAAGATAACTATGATCCGCAAATGGCGCTGGTCTGGGGACTGAAGGACGCCCGGCTGGCGCTTAAGGCGGCGGGATCCTTTCTCCGGACGCAGGAGGTTTGTTATGACGGACATCAGCAACCCGCCGCGTTTTGCCAGCGTAATTCCCTTTACCTTTTAAAACGCATTATGAAAAAAGGGAATGAGCATCAGCGCCTGTTTGCGCGCCATACCCTTTACCCACGCGCATAACCTGATGGGCCGTACGCCGGCGGTTAGCGCATTACTCGTATGCGCAACCGCCGGAAAAGATCAAACGTACGATTTACGATGCCCACAACAGTATGGATCTGCCCGGTATCAAAGTGCGGCAGGAAGGACAGCCACCGGGAAAAGATGTGGCGGTGAATGAAGCCTATGATTATTTAGGCCTCACTCGCAATTTTTATTGGCGGGTATTTCAGCGTAACTCGCTGGATGCTAAGGGATTGCCGCTGACCGGTACCGTCCATTACGGCAGTGCTTACCAAAACGTCTTCTGGGATGGGGAACGAGTGGTGTTCGGCGATGGCGATGGTGAGATCTTTAACCGTTTCACTATTGCGCTTGATGTCGTGGCGCACAAGTTGGCCCATGGCGTAACGGAACGTGAAGCCAATCTGATTTACTTTGAGCAGGCGGGATCGCTGAATGAATCGCTATCCGATGTCATTAGTTCACTATTGAAACAATGCCATTTGCAACAAACCGCGCAGTAGGCGGACTGGCTTATCGGTGCGGGTTTGTTGGCAGACGACATTCACGGCGGCGGGCTGCGCTCGATGTCGGCTCCCGGCACCGCCTTGACGATCCGGTGCTGGGCAAAGATCCGGAGCCGGCAGACATGGACGGCTTCGTCAACACCCGCGAAGATAATGGCGGCGTCCATATTAATTCGGGCATCCCCAATCGTGCGTTCTACCTGACGGCTATTGCTCTGGGCAGCAATGCCTGAGAAAAGGCCGGCATCATTTGGTACGCTACGCCGCCGGATAAAAAATTGCTGCAGAACGCCAGTTTGTGGGGTGGCAATCATTTCTGGACTTGAATGACTGTGGTTTGAGCAGATTTAAAGGTAGTTTAAACGCCTTTTGGGCATCCATTAGATATATGTGGATTAGGTTGAAAAATATTAGTAAATCATAAAAATAATGAAATGAGATAGATAATGGCCTAATCTTTATTTAGGCTGCTCCACTTTTCTTACAGTTTAAGCTTGCCACATCTGCTACTGCACACTCTTCAGATACCGCCCCCTTTTTAGCTTCGTGTAAAGCTATCAGACGTTCTTTTTCTTCTTTTAGAAGTTGTAGTGGCACACTGAATTTGGTCACCTGAACAGAGGTGATATGCTCACCTCAGAACAACACGGGTGCACCAATGAAAAGAAGAAATTTTAGTCCTGAATTCAAATACAAATCCGCTCAACTGGTTGTCGACCAAAATTACACCACCGCGCAAGCAGCAAAAGCCATAAACGTCGGTTTTTCTACGATGACGAAATGGGTAAAACAACTGCGTGATGAGCGACAGGGGAAAACGCCAAAAGCCTCTCCCATAACCCCGGAACAAATTGAAATACGTGAGCTCAAGAAGAAGGTACAACGCATTGA
>NZ_JBPESN010000036.1:0-23167 GCF_051710625.1 Sodalis sp. (in: enterobacteria)
TCGCGAGGAAACCGGTGGGCTGGGCTATATCGTTCTCCCCGGACAGCAGACTGACCATCAAAGCACTGGAAATGGCATGGGAAACGCGTGGTAAACCAGCCGGAGTGATGTTCCACAGCGATCAGGGTAGCCACTATACGGGCAGGCAGTTCCGACAGTTGCTGTGGCGTTGCCGGATCAAACAAAGCATGAGTTGGCGTGGTAACTGTTGGGATAACAGTCCGATGGAGCGCTTTTTCAGAAGTCTGAAAAACGAGTGGATACCGGTAACGGGCTACATAAGCTTCAGCGAAGCAGCTTATGAAATTACCGACTATATCGTGGGATATTACAGCGCACTTAAGCCGCATGAATATAACGGTGGGTTGCCACCAAACGAATCAGAAAATAGATACTGGAAAAACGCTAACGCGGTGGCCAGTTTTAGTTGACCACTACACCGGCGTTTGTACAGAAGCATGCCGCTAGCCAATTTATGGCTGGCATTTTGGTAACGGCCATTTTATCATCCCCCCGGCGCCGATACCTTTCAGATACTCTGCACCATAGCTTGTCCAACCCACCGGTGAGGAGTAACAGTCCGTGAAAAGGTACCAGCGTAAATTTATCGAGTATGCATTAAACAAACAGGTATTAAAATTCGGCGAATTTACGCTTAAATTCGGCCGTATCAGTCCCTATTTTTTTAATGCCGGTTTGTTTAACACCGGTCGCGATCTGGCTTTCGTGGGGCGGGTTTACGCCGCGGCGCTGATAGATTCCGGTGTGAGTTTCGATGTGTTATTCGGGCCGGCCTACAAGGGGATTCCCATTGCGACGAGCATCGCGGTGGCGCTGGCGGAGCAACATCAACGGGACGTGCCCTATTGTTTTAACCGGAAGGAAGACAAGGACCACGGCGAAGGCGGTACGCTGGTCGGCAGCACGCTACAAGGTAAAGTGATGCTGGTGGATGACGTTATCACCGCAGGTAGCGCTATTCGCGAGTCGATGGCGATTATCGCCGCGCACCAGGCAACGCTTGCCGGTGTAATGATTTCCCTGGACAGGCAGGAAAAAGGGCGCGGTGAGACCTCCGCTATTCAGGAGGTGGAGCTGGATTATCCCTGTTAAGTGCTTGCCATCATCACGCTGGCGGATTTAATTGCCTATCTGGAAGAAAAAGGCGAAATGGTTGGCTATCTCGCCGCGGTCCGTGCCTATCAGCAGCAATACGGCATTTGAACGGGCGGGGCGAGACGGGCGATCCACGTCGGTGCCGATCGTTGTAAAGGCGTCGTTGACAGGCCGTGACGCGACACTATGCACCACGTCGCGTCGCTCAGTGCAGCTGCGCTACCAAAAGCGGTCAACGTAGCTCAAACTCCTGCGTGGGCCGGTATTTGAACTCGGTGCGCACAAAGCGTGACAACATCCCTTCGCAAAAGGCCAGCTGCTGGCTGGCAAGCAGCGATTCATCCAGCTCAAACGCTTCACCCTCGCGCAGTATTGCGCTCGCGTAATACCTGGCGCAGCTGAACCTCGATACGTTCATAAAGCTGGTTAATGCGGCCCTGAAGCCTGTCTTGTTCAAACATCAGCGCGTGACCGCTCATGATACGTGTAAGACCCGGATTACGTTCTGCGAAGCAGAGAAGCAATAACAATATCAGACGAAGCCGATTTAGGGTCTCTTTCTCATCCTGTAGGATCAAATTTATCCGGCTAATCAGGCTGTCCTCAATAAATTCGATCAGGCTGTCGAACATCCGGGTTTTGCTGGGAAAATGGCGGTAAAGCGCGGCTTCCAAAACGCCAACATTGGCTGCCAGTTTCGCGGTAGTAATACGTTGGCTACCGTCGCTGGATTCAAGCATCTGCGCCAATGCCTGCAGAATCTCCTCGCGGCGGTTGCGTTTCGTATTCTCTTTTTCTGCCATGCTAAATGGGTCCCTGAGTCATCACTGTCAATAATGGTTAAGCACCCGGCATCGGCCATAACGCGCGGCGTTAATGGATTTTTTTTCGATGCCGGGTAGTGGGCCGAATCGTCAGGGGCTATTGTCGCCCGGAGTGGCCGAAGCCCCCCTCGCCCCGTTCGCTGGTATCAAAGGATACCACCAGATTGAATTCCGCCTGCACAACCGGCACAAAGACCATCTGCGCCATGCGCTCCCCGGGTTCAATCGTGAAAATGTCCTTGCCGCGGTTCCATACCGAAACCATTAGCGGCCCTTGGTAGTCGGAGTCAATCAGTCCCACCAAATTGCCCAAAACAATGCCGTGCTTATGGCCCAGTCCGGAGCGCGGCAGGATTACCGCCGCCAGATTAACATCGGCAATGTGAATGGCCAGCCCGGTCGGGATTAGGGTGGTTTCCCCCGGCGCCAGCACCACCGGCTCATCAATGCAGGCGCGTAAATCCAGACCGGCGGACCCCGTAGTGGCGTAAGCCGGCAGTGGGAAACGATCGCCAATGCGGCGGCCCAGGATCTTAACGTCGATTTTTTTCATCATAACGGCTGACAATCTCGTTAATTAGTTGTTGAGCGAGCAGTGATTTATCGCTCAGAGGTAATTGGAGTTCCCCGTCCCGCCAGAACAGATGCAATGCATTGTTGTCACTGTTAAACCCTTGACTGGTCCGGGAAACGTCATTGGCGCAAACCAAATCCATCCGTTTATTGATACGCTTTTGCCGGGCGTATTCTTCCATATTGTGGGTTTCGGCGGCAAATCCGACGACGTAAGGCCGGTGTTCGGTTAACGCACCCACGGCCGCCACAATATCAGGATTTTTAATCAGGGTGATCATCAGGTCATCGCCCTGTTTTTTGATTTTTTCCGGTGAAAAGCGGCTGGCGCGATAATCCGCCACCGCTGCACAGCCGATAAAGATGTGCTGCTGCGCGATGGTACGCATCACCGCATCCTGCATTTCAAGCGCGCTGGTTACGTCTATACGCGCCACGCCGGCAGGCGTTGGCAGAGAGACCGGGCCTGCTATCAAGGTTACCTGCGCGCCCTTGGCCGCGGCGGCGCGGGCGATAACGAAGCCCATCTTGCCCGAGCTGTGATTGCTGAGAAAACGTACCGGATCCAGCGCTTCCCGTGTCGGCCCGGCGGTTAGCATGATATTGAGGTGGCTCAGCGAGCGATAGGGGGTGAAGTGCTGCACCACAAAGTCCACTAGCACCAGCGGGTCGGGCATTCGACCCGGGCCGATATCGCCGCAGGCCTGGCTGCCGCTGTCCGTCCCCCACAACAGCACACCCCGGCCTTCAAGCGTGGCCAGGTTCGCCTGCGTGGCCGGCGCCCGGTACATTTGTTGGTTCATGGCCGGCGCTGCTGCGACAGGGGCCGCCGTCGCCAGGCACAGGGTGCTGAGCAGATCGTTGGCCAATCCCGCCGCCAGGCGCGCCAGCAGATCGGCGGTCGCAGGCGCCAGCAGCACCAGATTGGCCCATTTTGCCAGCTCGATATGGCCCATCGCCGCCTCGGCGGCAGGATCCAACAGATCGTCCGCCACCGGGTAGCCCGATACCGCCTGCAAGCTTAGCGGGGTGATAAACGCCTTCGCCGCTGCCGTCATGACCACGCGCACCTCGGCGCCCCGTTCGCGCAAACGGCGCACCAGTTCTGGGGTCTTGTAAGCGGCGATACCGCCGCTAACGCCCAGTACAATGTGTTTACCGGCCAGTCCCGTCATCTTGCATGTCCCGGTGAGAATATGGTTATAGCCATTTTATCATAACCCTCCGTGCCACGGTCATTTGTCTGTTTACGGCCATTTTGGAATCGTGATTCGCCTTTTTATCGCGCCACGTCGAACGACTTTATCGCCGCTGGCATTATACAACCAGCGATGAACGGTGCCCGGGGAGGAGCAGGCGGTGGAGAAAACGAATAAGAAAATCTGGCCCTCAACGCGGGCGCCGCGTGAAAAGCTGATTGCGCTCGGTCCCGACGCGCTGACGGACATCGAATTGCTGGCGCTATTCTTACGCACCGGCACCCGCGGCAAGCATGTTCTGCAATTCGCAGAGGAACTGCTGGCGGAGTTTGGATCGTTCGACAAACTGATGACCGCCGACCACCGGACCCTCAGCGCCACGCATGGACTGGGGATCTCGAAATGTACGCAACTGCGGGCGATTGGCGAAATGGCCCAGCGCATCTTTCGTTCGCACCTGATGCGCGAGGATGCGATGACCAGTCCGGATATGGCCCGGCGTTACCTGCAGCAGATTCTGGTATGCCGGGAAAGAGAAGTGTTTGTGGT
This sequence comes from Sodalis sp. (in: enterobacteria), assembly GCF_051710625.1. GTDB lineage: Bacteria > Pseudomonadota > Gammaproteobacteria > Enterobacterales > Enterobacteriaceae > JBPESN01. The sequence continues at coordinate 4,262 of NZ_JBPESN010000036.1, forward strand.
CATGTTTCTTGATAACCGCAATCGTCTTATCAACCATCAGGAATTATTTCAAGGAACGGTCAATAGCGTAGAGGTCCATCCGCGGGAAATCCTCCGTGCGGCGCTCAAGATCAATGCGGCGGCGATTATTTTGGCGCACAATCATCCCTCAGGTAACGCCGAGCCGAGTCGCACCGATCGCAAAGTAACGGTGAGGGTGGGCAAAGCCTGCCTGTTTCTTGACATCCGGGTGCTGGACCAGCTGGTTATCGGCGCGGGTGAAATGGTTTCTTTTGCCGAAAAAGGCTGGCTGCAAGCGTTTTTCCCGCTATCCTGCGGGATCTTTAGTCGTGCGGGACTTGAGCAGTTGCGCGTCAAAGCGTATACTACCCCACCTTTGAGAATCTTGGGTGTAGCGTTGAGCGCCTATCTCAGCAGAATCTCTCTGTTGAACGTCTCTCCTCAGTGAAGAAGATGCTGAGATGGGCTCTAAAGCCTAACGAGGCGGCTATCACCTTTCAGAGCTCAAGCTGATTTGGTTTTTGGAGAAAAGAGATGTCCCGAGTCTGCCAAGTTACTGGCAAGCGCCCGGTGAGCGGCAATAACCGCTCCCACGCAATGAATGCGACCAAACGCCGTTTTCTGCCTAACCTGCACTCTCACCGTTTTTGGGTTGAGAGCGAAAAACGCTTTGTCACGCTGCGCGTATCTGCTAAAGGTATGCGTGTAATCGATAAGAAGGGCATCGAAACGGTTTTGGCCGATCTCCGTGTCCGCGGTGAGAAGTATTAAGGTAAGGAACTAAATCATGGCTAAGGATGTTCGCGAGAAGATCAAGCTGGTTTCTTCTGCTGGTACTGGTCACTTCTATACCACTACGAAAAACAAGCGTACCAAACCTGAAAAGATGGGATTGAAAAAATTCGATCCGGTAGTACGCCAGCATGTGATTTACAAAGAAGCCAAAATCAAATAATTTTGGCGACTGGTTAAAACCCCGGCTTCGGCCGGTTTTTTTATGGGCCGCCGGGCGTGCTATTCTCGGCCGGCGGACATCCCGCTGACAGGAAGTATCAGATGCCGGAATTACCGGAAGTGGAAACCAGCCGCCGGGGGATTGGACCTTGGGTAGCGGGGCAGACCATTCTGCGGGCGGAGGTGCGCAATGCGCGGCTGCGCTGGCCGGTGGATGAAGAAATCATCGCGCTGCGGGACCAGCGGGTGCTGAGCGTACAGCGCCGGGCGAAATATCTGCTGTTGGAGCTGGAGAAGGGCTGGATCATTATCCATCTCGGCATGTCGGGACGTTTGCGCGTGCTGCCGCAGCCGCCGCCGCCGGGAAAGCACGACCATATTGATTTGGTTATCAGCAACGGCTGCATCATCCGCTACACCGATCCCCGGCGCTTCAGCGCTTGGCTGTGGAGCGATGATCGGCGCACTAGTCGGGTTCTGGCCCACCTGGGACCTGAGCCGCTGAGTGATAAGTTCGATGGCCGCTGGCTGTATCAAAAGTCGCGCAATAAACACACCTCAATCAAACCTTGGCTGATGGATAACACGCTGGTGGTCGGCGTCGGTAATATTTACGCCAGCGAATCCCTGTTTGTCGCCGGTATTCTGCCCGGCCGCGCCGCCTGTTCATTGGGCGAAGAAGAAGCGGGATTGTTGGCTGAGAGTATCAAGGCGGTGCTGCTGCGCTCCATTGAGCAGGGCGGCACCACGCTGCGGAATTTTCTGCAGTCCGACGGCAAGCCGGGCTATTTTGTGCAGGAGCTTCAGGTTTACGGCCAGGGGGGCATACCCTGCCGGGTATGTGGGACGCCAATACAGCTGGCCAAGCACGGCCAGCGCAGCACCTTTTTCTGTCCTGCATGCCAACACTAGAAGGGCGGCGCTAACGGGGCCGCCGTCAGGGGTGCAGCCGCGCCCAGACTTCTTTGGCGATGGGCGCGGGCAGAAAGTGGTCCACATTGCCGCCGTGCAGCGCCACCTCTTTCACCAGGGTGGAGGAGATATAGGACCAGGCCTCGGCGGGTAGCATAAACACCGTTTCCAGCGCCGGCATCAGATGACGATTCATTTTCGCCAGCTGCATCTCATAATCGACATCCGTCATTGCGCGCACGCCGCGGATGAGGATATTCGCCTGCTGCTGGCGGGCGAAATCAGCCATCAGATCGCTAAATCCTGTGACGTTCACATTGGGCAGGTGTGTGGTAACCTGGGTTGCCAGCGCGACACGTTCATCCAAATCAAACAGCGGACATTTGCTGGGGCTGGCGGCAATCGCCAGCACGACAACATCAAACATTTTTGCGGCGCGTGTCACCAAATCCAGATGGCCATTGGTCAGCGGGTCGAAGGTGCCGGGATAGATGGCTTTGTTGGTCATTGGTCATTTCCCTTCACGGAGTGGCTTAAGGCCCACAGGGTGGCGTATTTATTGAAAGTACATTGCGCGTTCACCACCGCGAGCAACCAACCCTGTTTACCGTCCAGAAAACCGGCGCGCAGCAGCCAGGTCTTGAAAAAAGCGCCGCTGGTGTGGCTGATAATGGCGAACAGGCCGCATGTGCGCCCCTGGCGATGGCGCTCTCGCGCCCAGGCTTCCGCGTACTGTAGCTGTTTACGCTGAAAAGCCGGCAAATCGCGGCAGGTCAGATGCTGTAAATCCCCCGTCAAAGCAACGACATCGGCGTCGCCCGTCGCCAGGGATTCATGGACCGGCAGTGCGTTATAGCGATAGCGCTCGCGCGCGTACAGCCGCACCACCGGATCCGGATACCAGCCGCTGTGGCGCATGAAGCGGCCGAGAAACAGATTACGCCGCGCGCAGCTGTAAACCGCATTGGGATCGGGGTGTTGTAGCACGTCTTGAATCGCCTGGCGTAACGGCGGCGTGACGCGCTCATCAGCGTCAAGCATCAGGATATAATCGCCGCTGGCATACGCCTGCGCCCGCTGACGCTGAATGCCGAAACCCGCCCAGTCCGTAGACTGGAAGACGCGCGCTCGCGCCTGTGCGGCGATATGGCGCGTTTCGTCAACGCTGCCGGCATCCAGCACCACGATTTCATCCGCCCAGCTCACCGACGCCAGACAATCCGGCAGCAGTTCAGCCTCATTGCGGGTAATGAGCACCACCGACAGATGCTTTCTATGCGACATTTACTGACTCCGTTGCGGCAGATAGGGCTCCAGCAAATTCAACAGGCGCTGAAGCGCACCCTGATTCTGGTGCAGCACCTTGACGGCGTGACGGCCGTAGTACAGACGGTAATCCTCGTCGGTCAGCAGGGTGGAGACCGACGTGACCAACGACACTACGTCGGTCACGGTAATCAAACCGCCGGCTTCGGCCAGTTTGTTGCAAATATCGCGGAAATTAAAAGTATGCGGCCCCATCAGCACAGGGATGGCGTGCGCTGCCGCCTCCAGAGGGTTATGGCCGCCGCGCTCCACCAGGCTGCCGCCGACAAAGGCCAGATCGGCGATACCGTACAGCAGCATCAGCTCGCCCATGGTATCCCCTACCACCACCTGCGTGCTGCCGGACGGAATTTCGCCGCTGCTGCGCATGATGTAATTGAAGCCGGCCTTCATGGTCATTTCCCGCGCCGCCGGAAACCGTTCCAGGTGGCGCGGAACCAGGATCAGCAGCAGATCGGGAAAGTTGGCCAGTAGCTGGCGATGGGCCTGTAATAACAGCGTCTCTTCGCCCTCATGGGTGCTGGTGGCTATCCATACCGGGCGCCGGGGCGCCCACTGGCGACGCAGCGTAAGCGCCCGCGCCGCCAGCTCAGGAGTGACGGAAATATCAAATTTCAGGCTGCCCGTGACCGCTAACTGGTTCTTTTTCAGCCCGAGCTCCAGGAAGCGGGCGCCGTCCTCTTCATTTTGCGCCGCGATGAGAGTAATACGGCGCATGATGCCGGCGACGAAACCGATAAACCTTTTATAGCCGGCGGCGGCGCGGGCAGACAGACGCGCATTGGCGACCACCAGCGGGATGCCGCGGTGGTGCAGCGCCTTGATAAGGTTAGGCCACAGCTCCGTTTCCATGATGATAACCAGCTTGGGGTTCACCTGATCGAGAAAACGGCTCATCGCCCCAGGCAGATCATAGGGTAGGTAGACATGATGGACATTTTTACCGAACGCCGACTGTACCCGCTCCGAGCCGGTGGGCGTCATCGTAGTGACGGTAATGGGTAGCAGCGGATAGCGGTGGCGAAGTGCACGCACCAAAGGGATGGCCGCGAGCGTCTCGCCGACCGACACGGAATGCAGCATGATGCCCCCGGGTTTTACTTTGCCCCGGCAAAAGCCGTAACGTTCGGCCCAGCGCAGGCGGTAAACAGGCGCTTTTCTGCTGCGCCATAATAATCGTATCCATACCAGCGGCTGGATTAAGACTATGATTATGTTGTAGATCATTATAATTAACTATTGTAAGGCACAGCGACTCATGTGCTGAGTGAGTTTTTAACCAGATAATGTGAATGTCCCCAAACCGGGGACATGTTAGCAGATAAGTCATTATCCCTCATTAGCGGTGAGGCATTTACCTGATTAGTGCTGAAAGCCGGCTGTGCCGCGAGCCAGCAAAACCGGCGTCAGGTCTATAATAACAGTTGCCGGTACAGCGTCGTAAGCTAATGCGATAGATGCGCGGGCGTACAGTGACTCACCCGTTGACGCGCGGCCTCCCCCATCGTGGGGTCCTGCTCCCGGGAGGGCACCTCGGCGGCAAACGTCCGCAGACTGGCGGTATCCAGCGCGTCGCAGACAAAGCCCTCGCGTCCCTGCTTGATGAGCTCCGCACCGCCGCAGCGCTGGCTGGTGATAACCGGCAGGCCGCAGGACATGGCCTCGAGAATCACATTGGGAAACGGATCGTACAGCGTCGGCAGGATCAGCGCGTCGGCGGCGTGGTAACAGGGCAATACTTCCTGGAGGACCCCGGCGAAACGCATGCGCGACAGGCAATCCAGGCTTCGCGCCAGCGCCTGATAGCGGCGCTGATGTTTGTCTTGTCCGACGACGATCAGGTAGCGATCGGTGGCCGCCACTGCCTCAAGGGCCTGCCGCAGCCCTTTGCGCGCAAAACCGGAACCGACGAAAATCAGCGCGCAGGCCTGCTCCGGAATCGCCAGCGCTTCCCGGGCCGCCCGGCGTTGCGCCCCGTCGGCGGGCGCAAATCGCTGGGGATCAATGGCGTTGTATATCAGGGCGAACTTATCCTCCGCCACGCCGTAGTAACGCATGATATCGTTTTGCACCATCGCCGAATTGCAGATGATTTTCTTAAGCTTAGGCAAATGAAACATTTCTCGCTCCGCCGACAGGATATAACGGTGATAGCGGCTGATATACGTCAGCCAGCGCTGGTGGGCAGGGATGATACGCGCGCGCTGCTCCAGCCACGCCTGGTGGACGCCATCGCCGGCGCGAAAGACATCGCAGCCGGCGATGCGCTCGTGGCTTTGCACCAGACTGAACTGGTGCTGTTGCCAGTACTGCCGGGCGGCCGCGGCAAAACCGCGCTCGCGAGCGATGCGGCCGCGGCCGCCTGGATTACAGATATGCACATGCCAGTCAGATTTGGGCTCCCCTGACCACTGGCGGGTAATGATGTTTAGCTCCAGTCCGCTGTTATCAAGCGCCTCCAGGGCGCGGGAGATAAAGCGTTCCGCGCCGCCGTCGGGACGGTATTTTTGCCGTACTATCGCCAGGCGGATAGTTGTCATATAGAATTTTCCCTTGCCGCCGCGGACCGCGGGCGCCTGTCTAGGATGGCGTAAATGCTCCTGTTGGCACCGCACCCTGTGCAGGCAGTAATGTTTCTGCCCGCGCTGTGCTGTTTTATGGCGCAGACTTTCTTACCACCGTCGGCTTTTCTGTCGCAAGAGAGGTCATTGCCGCCTCCAGCACCGGCTCAAACGGTATGACGCTCAGGTAGCGCTGCCGGGTCTGAGTATCAATGGTATCGGGATCCGGTAGTTCAGCATAATCCCCTGCCCACAGCACGATACTTTTTCGCTCCATGGCCGCCAACGCTGCAGTTTGGTGGGGCCGAACAGCACCACACAGGGGGTATTCAGCGCCGCCGCCATATGCATTGGCGCTGAATTGACGCCGATGAACAGACGCGCGCCATCAATAACCGCCGCCAACTGAGGAAGCGATAACCGCCCCGCCAGATTGACGGGCTTTAACCCCGCGGCAAAGCGAAATAATATGCGCCACCATCTCTTGTTCATGCTTATCCGGTCCGGCGGTCAGCACCACCGGCAACCCGCACGTTGCCAAACCATCAATCAACTGCATCATTTTGGCGTCGTCCTAGCATTTATACAACTAGCGCGATGTGGGCTGGATGACGATGTAGTCGCCCATCACATGATGTTCGCACAGCTTCGCTTTGTGGGGTGGCAATCATTTCTAGACTCTTAAGTTAAACGATGGGTTAGCCGGAAGCCCTTTAATGGCGCGGCTTACAGAGATTTTACAGATTCTGGACTCGAATGACTGTGGTTTGAGCAGACTTAAAGCCAGTTTAAACGCCTTTTGGGCATCCATTAGATATATGTAAATTAGGTTAAAAACTATTAGTAAATCATAAAAATAATGAAATGAGATAGATAATGGCCTAATCTTTATTTAGGCCGCTCCACTTTTCTTACAGTTTAAGCTTGCCACATCTTCTACTGCACACTTTTCAGATACCGCCCCCTTTTTAGCTTCGTGTAGGGCTATCAGACGTTCTTTTTCTTCTTTTGGAAGTTGGAGTAACAGGCTATCTAAGTCATCTTTACGTCCTGATAACGCCAATACGCTTTTTGCCCCTTCTTGCAAAAGCAGGCTTATTAATGCCTCTAAATCTTTTTTATTCAGCGACTTATAAATCATATGCCAAGTAGCTTCTAAAGGATCTTCCACTAGGCTTTCCTCGTTAATCGACTGAATCTCGCTAGTTGAGGCCACTTCTTTTTGAGTGTATAATGAACCAAATGCAAGCCAGTCCAGGCTGACGTGTTCCTTATATGCAATGCTCTGCACCACTGTAAAAGATGGTTCTGTACCTCTAGTTAAATAGTCGTGCAATGTTGAGAAGGATAACCCCCATTCAGTTGCAGCAGCTCTAGCGCTTTTATTGCCTATAAGTTGTTTAAGGCGTGCGACAAAATTTTCTTTTCTATCCATATCAAAAGCAAAATTACTTGTTTTCTTCTTCCTCATTTTCTTTTCTCTATAGCTTATTGATTATAGTTAATAAAATACAAAAATATCTCTCATATAGAGCGATCAGAAAAGAAAATTCATTATTTGCTTTACTTTTCTTAAATTTGAGATCTCATTGCTGTATGGGCAAGCCCCATGACTTACCCACATGGTTAACTTTTTAGGGTAATCGAATGTTAGATAGAAATGAAGTAAATCATCGTGACTGGCAGCGGATTGATATCGTGGCCTTCCTGCACAAGAAAGGGATCACCATGCAAGATCTCTCCCGTGGCTCGGGGCTGGCGTCCAGCACGTTAAAAAACGTGCTGTATCGTCCCTATCCCAAAGGTGAACGCATTATCGCTAATGCACTCAATGTGGATCCGGCCAGCATTTGGCCGAGTCGTTATATGAGCAAAGTGTTGTAATTATGTTTGTTACGGTGAGTGAGTCGGTTTACCCGGATTGCCTGGCACACCTTGCAGGAACTTCGCTGGTCATTGAATAAGCGGACTGCAAATTCACCCGATTTAGTCTGTAAGCGTTCAGGCACCAAGGCTTTCGAGTACCACATCGATTGTTTGCCGGAACAAACACGCAAGATCATCAAACAACGGCACTATAAATCCCTGATTGCGCAATCCCCGGCCCAGCCGGTTAATGAGTCGGTCAAGCGCAGTAGCGCCATCAAGTCGCGCGATGAGCTGGCGATCATGCGTCAATGTCCGACCCTGATCGAACGCAAGGTGCAGGCTCTGAACGATCAGCAGAAGCAGATTGCCGATGCGCGCATGATGCTGGCACAGGAAGTGGTCCGGTTACAGCAGGCCGGCATGACCCGCATTGCGTCGGCGACCTTTATCGTCGATGAGTCAAAGGCCAGCACATTGCCCGAGGCCCTGCAGCGCGCCGCCACGCTGGCTAATGCCAAAAAGGGCCGCACTGGGCAAGGGGTGGGCAAAAGCAGCCTACAGGAATGGGTGAGTTTCTATCTCAGCGCTGAGCGGCCCCAGGAGCGTCTGGCGATACTGGCTCCCGGGAAGCTGAAGAAGCAGCGCCCCGAGGAGATGACGTGGTTCTACGCCCTGTTCTGGCCGCATTATGCCCGACCCTGTGGCCCGCGACGGTGCTGGAAGCCTACCGCGCATTTCAGGCGGACTGGCAGAGTAAATACCATGATTAGCCTGCCATGCTGGCGGCCCTGCCGACCTACGACAAGGTCAATCGCATGGTCAAGCGGGTTGCGTCCAACCGAAGGGTTAAGGGCCGGGTCACCGGCTCGGCGCTCAAGGCGTATCAGGTGTACCAGCAGCGGGATTGGGCGCAGATGCCGGTAAATGGCTGCTGGATAGCCGACGGCAAGTCGCTGAACATGAAAGTGGCGCATCCGATACACGGGCGGCCCTTTCCCCGGAGCTGACTTTGGTGCTCGACGGGCGTACCCGCTATCTGGTGGGCTGGAGCCTGTCACTGGCAGAAAACGCCATCGCGGTAGCGGATGCGTGGTGTTATGCCATCCAGCACCACGGCAAGCCGTTGTTTACCTACTTCGATAACGGCCGCGGCGAGACCAACAAGATGCTGGATGTGGATATTACCGGGATTTTTCCCCGGCTGAGTATTGAGCATATTACCGGTATCCCCGGTAACCCGCAGGCGCGGGGCATTATTGAGCGGCTGAACGGCGTGCTGCCACGCAGGCTGGCCCTGTGCTTTCAGACCTATAACGGATTGAGCGCCGACCCCAACGGGGCGCGGGTGCAGGGGCAAAAATTGCTGAGTCTGTCGAATGCCCTGCGTCAGGGGAAGGAGCTGAACACCACGCAGCAAAAGACGCTGGCGATATTGCCCAGCTGGCGGCAGCTGATAGACGCCATTGAGGAGGAGGTGCAGCGCTATAACCACAGCCACGAGCACAGCGCGTTACCGAAGGTCAACGGTAAATCGATGACGCCGGTCGCTTACTGCAAGGCCCTGCTGGCTGAGGAAGGGGACAACGTTGAATACCTGACGCCAGGCGAGTTGCGCGAGATGTTTATGCCGGAAGAAAAACGCGTGGCCCAGCGTGGTTGGGTTGAACTGCTGAATAACCAGTATTTTGCCAGGGAGCTGATTGAGGTAGACCGCCAGACGGTGCGGGTGGCTTACGATATCCATAATCCTAATGAAGTGATTATTCGCCAGATGGACGGGGTCTATCTCTGTACTGTGCTGTGGAATGGCAATACTGCCTCGCCGGTGCCGGTTTCCAGAGTGGAAAAAGCGCTGGAAGCGCGCGCTAAGCGTCGCATTAAACTCGCCGAAAGCAAAATTCAGGATGCAAAAGACGAATTACGCCCGGTGATTGATGCTCCCAGGGAGAGCGATTACAGCCTGCTGATACCCCAGGTATCGGCACCCGAAAAAGACAAGGTGCATTTATTTGAATCCAAATATAAGCACGATATCAAGCAGGTCGGTAATAACCGGTAAGGATATATTGTATGACAACGCGAGAACGTATTTTCCAGCTGATGGCGCGGTCAGGCTATACCCAGCGCAAGGTGGCTGATAAAACCGGATTAAGCGGCGCGACCATTTCACAATATTTAAAGGGGGTTTACAACGGCAATATTGATAACGTCGAGGGCACACTGCGAGATTTTTTTGACCGTAAGACAGAGTGCGCCTACCGGCGGGACATCAAGGTGAATTTTGCGCCGACCCATCTGGCCAGGGTGGCGCTTGACCTGATTAGTGCCACGCACGACGTCGGCGATATCGGTGTGATATACGGCCCGGCCGGCATGGGGAAAAGCATGGTGCTGAAGGAGTATGTGCGCGCCAACAGCGCCAACAGCGCCAATAAAGGCGTCATCCTGATTGAAGCCGACCCCGACTATACCGCCAAGGTGTTATTGCAGGCGCTGTGCGCCCGGCTGGGTCTGCGGAAAACTGGCAATATCCATGATCTGGTCGAGGAGTGCGTACAGGGGGGGGCTGCGCGATAAGTACTGGCTGGTCCTGGTTGATGAGGCTAAGCTGCTGCCTTACAGGGCGCTTGAGGTCTTGCGACGCATTTACGACCGTTCCGGGGTGGTCATTGTATTGGTGGCGGGGGTGCCGCGTCTGCTGCTCAATCTGAAAGGCTCACGCGGGGAATACGCCCAGCTCTATAGCCGGGTGGGCATGGCGTTAGACCTGGCGTTCCGCAGGAAAGAGAGCGAAACCGAGGATTTCAGCGCTATTCTCGGAAGTCTGTTATCGAACGGTGAAGCATCGGGCGAGCCGCTTACGCCCGAGATTGCCGCCGCCTTTCGCAAGCATTCACGGGGCAATTATCGCCGCCTGTTTAAACAGGCGCGCGGGGTGGCCCGGACAAGCGCTATCGGCAATCAGGGGATGTCCGTGACGTTAATCGACCGCTATGCAGAAATGCTAATTCATTGAATGAAAAAAGTATGTCAGTCCATCATGAAGATGTATCGACCAACAATCATCTTATCGCTGCGATGACGCAGGCAGAAGCCGTTATACAGTATTTAACGATAAAAGGCGTGAGTGTAAAAGGCGTGATATTGCATGACTGCAAGCCGGTTATCCCTATTGAACACCATACGCTCTGTGAGCAATTATTAAAAAGGCTCAGGCGAATTATATCCCCGTTGGCAAAAACGCACGGGGTGGTTTTAAGCAAGGGGCATTCATGAAAGGTGGATGTAAGGTTATTTGGTCAGCATCATTATATTGAGCTCACCATGACAATTGAAATTAGCATTATTGCTCAGCAAACTTCCATCGGCATTGATGTAAATATCAATGCCAGCGGCACGGACAGTGAAGTTGAAAAGAAGGAAGCCCAGTTTATTCACGATGTACTTGCCACCGTATTATCATGCCGGGCTGATTTCGAGGCTATCAATAAAAACTCTATTGCCAATATATTTAACAGGAGAGGTCATCATGTCCACTAACTTACATGACAATACGGTGTCCGCCGGTTACTGGCAGGATGCCAAGGGCGCATTGATACCCGACGCCATGGTAACGCCCATTGATAAGGAGCGTGACGCGCTGGTCAAAGCTATTGTGGCACGCGCCCGGCCGCTTGCATGAGGCATTGAGAGATCTTAAACACCGCGCGTTTGTCGATATCTAGGCATTGATTGACCTGTCGGTTGAACAATACGGGGTGAAGCGTGACGGCAGAAAAAGCAATGTGACGCTGTATTCCTTTGATGGCTGCCACAAGGTTATTCGCGCGCTGCAAGACCGCATTACCTTTGATGAGCGTATCCAGGCCGCCAAGGCGTTAATTGATGATTGCATGGCAGAATGGACGCAGGATGCGCGACCGGAGCTGCTGGCTATTATTGATTAAGCCTTTTCCACCGATAAGAACGGTGATATTAATCCGGCCCGTATTCTGCAGCTGCGTTGCCATGATATGGCCGACCCGCGCTGGTTACGGGCGATGGATTGTAGTGGCCAACTAAAACTGGCCACCACGTTAGCGTTTTTCCAGTATCTATTTTCTGATTCGTTTGGTGGCAACCCACCGTTATATTCATGCGGCCTGAGTGCGCTGTAATATCCCACGATATAGTCGGTAATTTCATGAGCTGCTTCGCTGAAGCTGTTGTAGCCCGTTACCGGTATCCACTCGTTTTTCAGACTTCTGAAGAAGCGCTCCATCGGACTGTTATCCCAACAGTTCCCCCGCCGACTCATGCTTTGTTTGATCCGCTAACGCCACAGCAACTGTCGGAACTGCTTGCTCGTATAGAGTGGCTACCCTGATCGCTGTGGAACATTACTCCGGCTGGTTTACCACGCGTTTCCCATGCCATTTCCAGTGCTTGGGGAGAACGACATAGCCCAGCCCACCGGTTTCCTCGCGAACAGATCAAGAACAACCGCAAGGTATGCCCAGCGTTTCTCGGTCCAGATATACGTCACATCGCCGCACCATACCTGGTTTGGCTCCGTTACAGTGAACTGGCGCTCAAGATAATTCGGGATCGCAACATGCTCCTGACCGCCACGCTTATACCTGTGCGTCTGCTGCTGACAACTGACCAGCCCCAGCTCTTTCATGAGCCTGCCTGCGAGCCAGCGCCCCATCCGGAAGCCTCTCTGGGTTGCCATGGTGGCGATACTTCTCGCGCCAGCTGCACCATGGCTGATACTGTGCAGTTCATGAACCTGACTGCGCAATACCGTTCGCCTGCCGTCTGGCCTGTCAGGACGACTTTTCCAGTATTTGTAACTGCTGCGATGAACCCTGAACACGTGGCAGAGTGTGGCGACAGGATAATGCGCTCTGAGTTTCCCGATTAACAAGAACTGTTCAGGGAGTCTGACATCAAGAGCGCTGTAGCCTTTTTTAATATTTCGTTTTCCATTTCGATGCGTTGTACCTTCTTCTTAAGCTCACGTATTTCGATTTGTTCCGGGATTATGGGAGAGGCTTTTGGCGTTTTCCTCTGTCGCTCATCACGCAGTTGTTTTACCCATTTCGTCATCGTAGAAAGGCCGACGTCCATGGCTTTTGCTGCTTGCGCGGCGGTGTAATTTTGGTCGACAACCAGTTGAGCGGATTCGCGTTTGAATTCAGGACTAAAATTTTTTCTTTTCATTGGTGCACCCGTGTTGTTCTGAGGTAAGCATATCACCTCTGTTCAGGTGGCCAAATTCAGTGTGCCACTACATCATCGTTCAGGGCGGCACGCATTTCGGCAACATCGCGCGGCAGCCCTTCACGCACCGCCTGATAGATATCCACCACATGACGTGACCAGACGGTATCTAAGGACGCATCGGTCATCAGTTCATAGAATTTGTTGCCTTTGCCGTTCGGGGTGGAGGTAACGCGCAGCGTATAGCCGTTCGATATCACCGAAAATAGCGCCGTCCAGATTTTGCGGCTGTCGGCATGAAAGACAAACTCATCGAGAAACACATTGGCGGCAAAGCCACGCGCCGTATCCGGGTTCGCAGGGAAGTGCGGTAATGCGCGAGCCGCCGGGCAGCACCGCCTCTAACATCGTGTAACGCTTGCTGCCCGACCCTTTCACGCTGCCTTCGATTTCACGGATGGCCAGACCGTACGCCTGACAATGCTTTTTGCCCCCTTTTTCCATCGCCTCTTTGGCCTGGCGTTCACCGCGCGAGAGAATAACCCAGCGGGTGCGGCCGCCCCGGGCCTCGGTCTCAAAGCAGTCATCAACCAGCTCCAGCGTGGTGGTAAAGGTTTTGCCGGTCTGACGGGCAAACTGGCCGATCTTAAAGCGCGACCAGTCGAGGAGCCAGCGCTGTTGGTAAAGGTAAAGCGGTAGGGCCGCGCTTATTTGATGATCCCGTAAATCTGGTGACGGACACGCTGCACGGTTTCTAGGCTGACGTGGCCGTCGTTATTTTTGACTCCCTGCTTCAGCGCATCCAGCTGGGCGGCAATTTTCTCGCGCACCTCCGCCTGATAGCGTTTGAGACTGACCGACGAGGGGGTCAGGATGGCAATGCTTTTATCCACTTTGGCTAACAGCGACGCGCGCTCTGCGGGCTCCATCTCTTCATCACTGGCTTCACAGATAGCGGCAAAGCGGCGTTGCACCTTCTGGCTGTAGCGGGAAATCTGCGCCCGACCGATGCTATACCCTTTATCACACAGCAGCGTCTCCAGCTACCAGGAGCCACTGAAATTGCGCTTCGTCAGCGCCCGGTCGAGCCATTCACGTACCGATGGCGGCAATACCTCGATATGACTACACGGTGCCATCGTCACTCCCTCCAGTACTTCGCTGGACGGGAAAGGCCGGGGATATCGTCAGTGACGTATTCCACCTGGTTCACTCCTTCCGGCGTCAGCGTGGCGGTCCGCACGAGCGGGCGGGCGGGTCAGACGGACCAGCCGCAGGCCCTCTAAAAACAGCAACTCTTTTTTCAGCTCCATTAAGGTTAAATCGGGGTAGAGTAAATGCCCGACATCAAACAGCAGCCGGTCATTGGCCGGATAGGGCCTTGCCTTAGCCCTTCCCGGCGCGCCTGCTCGGTATCTATCATACGTTTCCTCCTGTCGCCTGACGCAATTGAATGTTTTCCAGCTTCTGGTAAATCGCGTCAAGCCGGGACTCCAACACCTGCTGATAATGAATAAATTTGTCGCGCCGGACGTAACGCTCCGGCACCTCGACCTTGAATTCCAGTACCTCGCGCTCAAGGCGCGACCCCTTATCAGCGGAATTGCACATTAATCGCTCCAGTGACGCAAACCGCTTCGCCTGACGCTTTTCGGTCTCACGGATAGACCAGCGGGCGAGGCCAGCAAGAAAACCAACCAGCCCAAACAAATAGCTGACCAGCACCCAAAAATCGACTTGCAATGTCATGGTTGTAATCCTTCGATGTAATCCAGTAAGCCATTTACCTGCGTTCGCCAGACACGGCATTGCTGCCTGTTGTCGGTGATATTGGCGAGGATATCGCGCTGGGTGACCGGACTGGGGCGGAGCGGTTCACCAGCGGACGCAGGGGGCCGGGGCGTTTTTCCAGCGACGCCGGGAGTGGCGGTAGCGCCTGGATCGTTGGCGTCAGGCACACCGAGGGCGGTGTTGTAGTGCTGCACGAAGCCACGAGTAAATACGCAGGACACAGCATGAGGCTGGCCTCTTTCATCCAGAAAGCCGTAGGTAACATCAGCTATCTGCCCCTTAAGTTGACGGTTTTCGGCGTTTATTCGTGCACCCGCCCACCAGGTAATTCCGCTCGCTCGTATGGGCAACTGCAACCTGACGCTCAAAACGCTGTTGCAGGGCGTGCAGGCTTTGCGCTGCCTGTTCGGCGCGTTGCTTTTCTTGCACTGCAAATGTCTCACGCAGCTGATGGAGGGTTGCCTCGCTCCGCTGCGTTGCCCGAGTGCTGCCTTGCGTGTAGCCGTGCCACCAGGCGAGGGACAACAGCGCGCCACAACGAGCTGCACATTGAAAGTTTTTATCCCGCTGACGTTAAACGCAGCTTGCCCCTCCCAGGTCAGGTAACGCGGTGCCAGAACTTTTAATATGCGCCGGGGATAATGACGATTCTCGCGCCAGACGCTCACGCTACGTCCGGCATTCACCCGCTCAATGTTGTCAAACCAGCGACCGCCATCGTACCCTTGCTGTTTCGCAAGACGGTGGTCACCTGTAACCCAGCCCAGGCCGCCGTTGTAGGCCGACAAGGTCATCGCCATGCGCTCACAGCGATTCACCGGCGCCACAATCACCGCCCGGCGCAGCTGCGCGGCCGCAAACACCTAATGGTAGCCGCGCCGCGTACCGGATGTCGGCCTTGCGCCACCTCAGGGTGGTCATGGTGCAGGTATTGACCGGGGGACGGGCTTTGGGGAATAGCGAACGGTCAAGCCAGTAACCGGTCATCGCCGCCAGGGTAATCAAGGCCAGCCTGTAGAGCACCACCGGCAACTGCTGCGGTGAGACCAGGCCGATCATCAGCAATAAACCGGTGGCGGTCAGTAACTAACCGCTCAATCGCGGGGTTGTTAATAACGGTAAGGTTAATTTTTTTCGCGTTTTCATCACCATCTCCCTGAGAATCAGGCAAACAGCATGACAAGGCAAGGCGCCAACCGCTTTAAAAGCGGTTTACTAGTGGGAATGAGCGTGAGTGGTTAGGTCAGGCACAGTCATTAGCCCCTAACGGGCAAGGGAAAAAGCGCGACCTCCTCAGAGTAGTCGCACCGGACAGGTCGTCAACACACAGACAGCACCTGTGAGTCAATTGTGGCCCTTTCATTCTCGACAACAGGGAAGAGTCTACACCAATTTCCATTAGTGAAAAAGGCTTACAGACAATGCAGCAAAAATTTTTACCGATACTGCTCTGGATAAACGGTAAACGGCGGCTGGCAAAACAGATTTTACCACGCTGCCCGGCGCATACCTGTACCTGCTACGTGGAGCCATTTTATGGCGCAGCGGCGCTTTTCTTTATGAAGTCACCCAGCAAGGTGGAAGTGATTAACGATATCAACGGCGAGCTGGTCAATCTCTATCGAGTACTGAAACATCATCTGGAAGAGTTTATGCGCCAGTTTAAATGGGCGCTGGTCAGCTGGGCGATGTATTAATGGTTAAACATCACGCCGACCGAGACCTTAACCGATATCCAGCGGGCCGCCCGTTTCTATTACCTGCAAAAATAGGCGTTCGGCGGCAAGGTGGCGGAACACGCCTTTGGCGTGACCACTACCAGTGGGTCACGCCTGGACCATGCTACGCATGGAAGAAGAGCTGTCGCTGGCTTATCTGCGATTATCACGCACCACCATTGAACACCTGGACTGGGCCAGCTGTATTGCCTATTATGACCGTCTGCACACGCTCTTTTACTGCGATCCGCCGTATTGGGGGACGGAAAGCTATGGGGTGGATTTTGGCCTGGAGCAA
The DNA here is from genome assembly GCF_051710625.1 of Sodalis sp. (in: enterobacteria). GTDB lineage: Bacteria > Pseudomonadota > Gammaproteobacteria > Enterobacterales > Enterobacteriaceae > JBPESN01. The sequence continues at coordinate 20,896 of NZ_JBPESN010000036.1, forward strand.
TACGAAAAACTGGCAGCTATGGGACAAGACCTGGCGGGAATGATGATTATTCCCGTCAATGATATTCCGCAGATGCACGACGTGTTTCGAGACTTTTCGATGGAAAGCGTCCCGATTCGCTATAGTCTCAATAGCAATCAGCTTACTCAACGGCGTGAGCTGATTATTACCGTTAAATAATCCCTTCCGCGGCCACGGGTAGGGAAGGTTAAGCGCGGTGACGGGTGGCTTTTTTCTCTGTCGTTGCTGTCAAGGTGCGTTTAGCCACTTCGCAGGTTTCGCCTAAAATATGTCGAAAGGCAGTTAACACTTCCGCTTTTTCTTCATCGCTCACCACATCGAGCGCACTGGCTTCATCGCTGCGCTCCACGGTCATCACATAAAGAAGATCGACCCCTCACGCTTTCGCCGCGATTAAGTATCCCGCATCCGGATGCCGCTCACTTTTTTCATAATTATACTGGATAAGTTTTTTATCCCCACAGCGTTCGGCAAAGATTTCCTGGCTAAGTCCTAACCGCAGGCGTTCCGACTTTAAGCGATCTCCCACGCCTTCCGGCGTCAGCGTGACCTACTACTGGGTATCGAGCGGAGCCTGTTCATTGCTCGTAGCCGTTGTAAAGGTCTTTCCAGACAGTTGCTGACTTTAATTGCTGTAATTGTTTTTTTCAGCCACCAGTTGTCGGCTGCGCTTAGGCGCAGCTTCATCTTTACGTAATGCCGCCTTCAACTCCCTGACTGACATGCGATAGTGCCGCCTTCGGCTAATGCCGCAAGATCTTCATTATCTTCAGTCATCAACTCAAAGAGTTTTGTTTTGCTTAAAGTTGCCAGCACTGGCAGTTTTGATTGCAAAGTTGCAGATAGATATTTAATTGAGATCTGCATTATTCTTGCAGCTGTTCGATATGAAAGCCCAAGGTTTCCTTCAACGATTTTCATGAAATCCCCATGCGGCTCATTCTCTTTTAGAATAATGAGCCGCTTACCCACCTCCAGCATGGCTTCGGCACTTTGCGCCATGAAGCGCGCCTCATGAACAATTCTCTCCCTTTCATAGGGCAGCCCACCCTCAAAACGTGTCATCACCTCCTGTTGAGTACTTTTTTCTGCATTTTTTTCAGAGTATGCAATTGCCCCCTCGCAATCGTGATATTGTCCACCCTACTTACAGACAGGCTGGTTGCCGCTTTTTTCTTTGCCATACAGGTCTCCTTTAGGCCGTTAACAGCCAGTAGCTCTTAACGGTGATAAGAGATATACAAAAACAAACAAAAAATATTTTACATTATTTTGTACGTCGATGTATATTTATTTTCAACTTTTTATGACGGAGATAAAACAATGTCACCACAACATTCCGCCAACTTTAAGCGCAATTTTTATGACCGAGTCTATCAGGACTACCCGACGATGGCGGCATGGGCACGCCAATCCGGCTTCAAATCCTATCAGGTTTACATGTTACTTGATAGCCCCTGCCAGAGCGGGCGCGGGGAAGCCCGCAAAATCAAACAGGCGATTGAACAGATCATAGATTCCCCTATGCCATCGGGCAAAAAGCGCCACAAAAAATAACATTCGCCTGTTTCACTGACGGTAACACAATTTCCATTAATGAAAAAGAAGCATCCGATGAAGAACACCTTATCACTGTACGCGTCTTCACGAGCACGCCGAACGCTGCGGATCCTGAAAGCCATGAAGGGACATCACAACAACAATGGCCTGTTTAATAAGGCGCTGGCGGATCTGGTCAATGATTCTCCGGCTAATATCAGCCGTACCCCGCCGTTTTTAATGGAAAAGGGCATGGTTGAGCAATGCTCCAATGGGTATTACAAGCTCGGCAAACAATTGCTACAGATTGCCCTTGCCTATTTCGATGAAGTCAACCGGGCACAAATCAAGATGGCAGAAAAACGCGGGCGCTGCCTAGCCTCACCGTCAAAACTGTAAGAGGAAAAAATAATAAGTAAAAAAGCGTTACCGATCACGGCTGAAATTGCTCCCGAACAACCGTTGGCACCAAATTTAATGAATAACCTTAACGCCCTGGCTGAACATCAGCAAACCATTATGGACAAGTACGGCGAGGGACTGCCCTATGAACGCGAGCGCATTGTGCATGAAGCACGCTTCTATATGGCGCAAAGTGCCGAAGCCATGCTGGAGGTGGGTAAGCGGCTCATTATTCTAAAAGAGAATGAGCCGCATGGGGATTTCATGAAAATCGTTGAAGGAAACCTTGGGCTTTCATATCGAACAGCTG
>NZ_JBPESN010000037.1:0-22958 GCF_051710625.1 Sodalis sp. (in: enterobacteria)
AAGATATAATATGTTTGTTATTATATATGTCTGCAAATGAACCAATGTACGTTACGCGCGCGACCATTTATCTTATTATCTACAGTATGCGCATATTTTTACTTAACGGGAAACATACATTCGTGAAAACGCATTCTCTTAAACCGCTTAACCTCGTTTTAGCCGCAGGGTTGTTGTCGCCGGTTGCAGCCGTGGCCGACGATTTCTCTCTCGGCGTTTCGGCTGTTTATGCCCCCAGCCCTTACCGGGGTGACGATGATAAAGTTTTGCCGTTTCCGCAGATTAATTATGATAGCCAGCACGTCTACGTTAAAGGATTAAGCGCCGGCTACTATTCTGTGGAAAGACGCGCAGAACCAGTTATCGGGGCCGGCGGTCTATGCGCCCTGGCATTTCCGGTCCAGTAAAAATGATTATGACGACATGAAAGCGCTGGACAGACGGCGCTCCACGGTCATAGCCGGTCTGCACTATAACCATACCGCGGATTGGGGGGGGGGTAGTGCGCGCGGAATATTTGGGCGATGTCCTGGATAATAGCGATGGCTTCACCGCTCATTTATCCTATCTGTACCCGATCCAGCAGGGCCAGTTTACCCTGGTGCCGGGCGTGGGCGCCATGTGGGCGAGTGAAAACCAGAACAACTATTTATGGCGTGAGCCGCAATGAATCGCGCCGCAGTGGTCTTCGTGAGTATCATGCCGACGACGGCTGGTCACCCTCTTATGTGGAGCTGACCGTGAATTACGCCATTACCCAGAGTTGGCATACTTACGTGATGGCGCGATATTTGCGTTTGAGCGATGAAGCGAAAGATAGCCCGATGAGCGACAGACAATCTATCGGTCTTATCGGGGTGGGTACCACCTACAGCTTCTGATGGTGCAGGGTATGCACTAAAACGGGGCGCATGCGCCCCGTTTACACATAGGCTGTGCAAATGCTCAACGCTATTTTCTTAAGGAGAAACTTTGAGCGCCAGCGACATTCGGTTTCCCGACGGGCACAACCTGCCCGCCATCGGTCAGGGAACATGGTATATGGGCGAGCGTAACAGCGCCATTGCACAGGAGGTGCGCGCGCTGCGCTGTGGCCTGGATGAAGTTTAACGCTTATCAATACCGCTGAAATGTACGGCGACAGCGGCTCGGAGCGGGTAGTGGGGCAGGCAACCGCCGGTAGTCGCGACGAGGTGTTTTTGGTGTCGAAGGTGTATCCGCAAAACGCCGGCGGGCAAAAAGCCGTCACCGCCTGTGAAAACAGTCTTCGCCGGCTGCAAACCGATCATCTGGATTTGTATCTACTCCATTAGCGCAGCGGGATCCCCCTGGCGCAGGCCGGCAACTTACGCAAGGGGTTAACTGCACCACGATGCCGTGCAGAGCATTGCCGCGGAATTAGGCGCGATCGCGGCGCAGGTGTTGTTAACATGGGTCATCCGCGAGCCGGGTGTTATCACCATCCCCAAGGCGGTAAGCGTGGCCCATGTGAAAGAGAATGCAGGCGCATTAGCGATAACGCTGTCCAGCGAACATCGTGAGGCGCTGGACCGGGCTTTTCCGCCACCGCGGCGCAAGACCTTCCTGGATAGCGCCTGACGTGTTGCCCGACGCGTCTGCCCACGCCGCAAAATGCGTGGGCAGCGCGGTGCCGCGCTAGCGGTTAAGCTTCCGGCCGGCATTGGACGGCGTGGGCGCCGTGCTCGCGCTGTTGCGGGCGACCGCTTGCGCCGCTTTAGGCCTTGCTCAGACGCCGCGCCCCCCGTTGTGCCGCCTCAGGACTTGCGCACACGCAGCGTTTGCCGTAAGCGCGCCGGCGTAGCGGGAGTGCTGATAAGCGGTGCATTGACCCGCACCGTCTCCACACACACATAGCTCAGATAACTGTCATCAGCCAAATCGCCGATCGATTGCGACAGCGATTGCCCACAGTTCCAGGCCACGACGTCGCTATGGTGCTGGTGGTGGACTTCAATCACGCGCCCCAGCACCGGATCATGAATCATGCTGGTTTCCGCCGGCGCGGTGTAAACGCGGTCCACTTCGCCGGAAAAGGTTAAATCTCCCTGTTGTTGGGCAGGCTGGGCACCGTTGACCTTATCGATAAAGTTGGTGCCAAGGCCGCTGACGTGAATATCGTCGATGGCTCCCACTGTGAAATAGCTGTGCAGCGCGGCCGTTGCCTGATAGTCAACCTCGGCTACCAGTTCGATACTGCAGGTCTGCCCGAGCGTAAAGTGGGCTTTAAGCGTGAACGTGTGGGGGAAAAAGGGTTCGGTCTGGGTGCTATCGCGCAAGGTAAAGGTCAGTTGAACCTGTTGGTCGTCCTCGCTGTGCTCGCTCAGTTCCCACGGAAGAATACGGGCGAAGCCATGATTCGGGGTCGCGACCTTGCCAAACCAGGGCCAGCAAATGGGCACGCCACCGCGGATAGCCACGCTTTCCTGAAAAGCGCTTTTCTCGCTTAACCACAGCACCGGTTGCTCGCCGGTGGGCTGCCAGGCGACAAGATGTGCGCCCTGCAACGTGACCGCCGCCCGCACCTGCGGATAGTCTACTACCACCAGCGGCAACTGATCCTGCTGGCGCAGCGTTAATGACGGCGAGAGCGTTTGCTTGACGGGCAAGGCAAAAAGAGAGTCGGACATGATATACCTCCTGAGTAAAAGAAAAAGGGCGACATCGCTGCCGCCCTTTCGTCATCCGGTCACCACGCTTATTTGTTGGCGATATGGGAGATCAGATCCAACACTTTATTGGAATAGCCCGTTTCGTTATCGTACCAGGCTACCAGTTTAACAAGTTTGTCGTTCAGCGCGATACCTGCTTTGGCATCGAACACGGAGGTCAGCTTTTCACCGTTGAAATCGGTGGACACCACGTCTTCATCGGTGTAGCCCATCACGCCTTTCAGCTCGCCTTCGGCGGCTTTTTTGATCGCGGCGCAGATGTCTTCATAAGAAGCCGGTTTTTCCAGACGCGCGGTCAGGTCGACCACTGAAACGTTCGGCGTCGGTACGCGGAAGGACATACCGGCCAGTTTACCGTTCAGCTCGGGGATCACTTTACCCACGGCTTTAGCCGCGCCGGTAGAGGAGGGGATAATGTTCTGGGATGCGCCGCGGCCGCCGCGCCAGTCTTTGTGAGACGGGCCGTCAACGGTTTTCTGTGTGGCCGTGGTGGCGTGAACGGTGGTCATCAGGGCTTCAACGATACCGAAGTTGTCATTGATGACCTTGGCCAGCGGCGCCAGGCAGTTGGTGGTACAGGAGGCGTTGGAAGCGATATCCTGGCCATCATAGGTTTTATGGTTAACGCCCATAACAAACATCGGCGTGTTATCTTTCGACGGGCCGGTCAGTACCACTTTCTTGGCGCCGGCGGTGATGTGCTTACGCGCTGTTTCGTCGGTCAGGAAGATGCCGGTGGCTTCAGCGACAACGTCTACGCCGACGTCGCCCCACTTCAGGTTAGCTGGATCCTTCTCAGCGGTACAACGGATGGTTTTACCGTTGACCACCAGATGAGCGTTCTCTACGGCGACGGCACCGTTGAAACGACCGTGGGTCGAGTCGTACTTCAGCATGTAGGCCATATAATCAGCATCCAGCAGGTCGTTGATGGCAACGATTTCGATGTCGTTACGTTCCTGCGCAGCACGGAAAACAATACGGCCGATACGGCCAAAACCGTTGATGCTTACTTTGATAGTCATATATTCCACCAGCTATTTAATAATGAATAAAAGGTTACTTGTAAATTTACAAAAACCTCGCGCGGCGTCAAGCGGAATCGTGTCAATAATTGCGACAAATCAATCCGGACCCCGCTCAGCGCACGATATGTGCGCAACTGACGTCAACACAGCTGTCGTCTATCATGGGGATGGCAGGGTTTAATATAAACGGCGACAGGTTGCAATATGTGATTTATGTCACACTTTTGCGGCGACAATGTGTCTTTGTAGAGTTTACGCCAAAATTGCCTGCCACGTTGTTAACCATTTGTTATAATAGTAATGCTGGAAAACATACCGACCCATCGCCCGAGAAGCGTAACAATGGCCAATAACACTCCCCCCAGATTACTCGAAAAAGTAATGACCGAGATGCAGCGTTATGTCACTCAACAACGGGGCACCGAGCCGCCCTACAGCGGTAAGCTGTTGGAAAATAAGCGAACCGGGCAGTACTATTGCCTGGTATGTCATGCGCTGCTTTTCTATTTCGAAACGAAATATGATTCCGGCTGCGGCTGGCCAAGTTTTTATGAGCCGGTAAGCGACGAGGCGATCCGCTACCTTGATGATGATAGCCACGGCATGCAGCGGATGGAAATCCGCTGCGGCAACTGCGATGCCCACCTGGGGCATGTATTTCCCGACGGGCCGCAGCTGCCCGGGGCGCGCTTTTGCGCCAACAGTGCCTCACTGCGTTTTCGGGACGGGGAAAACGGTGAAGAAATCGCCGGCTGAATCTTAAGATTTATCAATTCAGCTAATTATTCCACAGTAAGGGTGCGGTAATGGATGTTGAAGTACTACTGGCGACAATGACGCCGGAGATTTATCAGCGGTTGATGACCGCCGTGGAATTGGGCAAATGGCCCGATGGGGTAGCGTTGACGCCGGAACAGCAAGCCAACTGTTTGCAGATGGTAATGCTGTGGCAATCGCGCCATAACAGTTACCCTGAACACATGAGCATTGGTACCGACGGCTAGATCACCATGAAGAGCAAGTACGCCTTGCTGGAAGAATTGAAGGGCGCTACCGTCGAGGTGCTCAAACCCCGGTGATGTTTCCCCGCGCTGGAGGCTCAGCCGCCGTCTAAGCCTTGCCACGCGCTGCGGCGCCTTGCAAATCGCTTAACCGGTCGGTGTAGGGCGCCGCCGTCGGCCATAGGCGGCTTAGCGCGGGGTAAACTCTGCCGGTGGCGTCTGGAATTGTTTGCGCTGCTGGCTATCGTGAGCGCGCATGAAGCGCGGAACAAACGAAGCGTGCGGCCCACGGCTCAGGCATACAGCTCATCGGTGAGACGCACCGTGAAGACATCCAGCGTCAGTAATTTGGCGCCGCGGCGCGTCATCTCCATCAGCGCTTCTTCGCTGTCCTGCGGTTGCAGGTTGACCCCGCGGTAGCCATCGGTCAGCACTTCGGTGCCATAGCACTAAGTGCAGCGCATCCAGTACGCTATATTTAATGCAATAATCTGTGGCCAGTCCACCCCATCACGGTCAGCCGGTCAATCTGCCGCGCGCGCAGCCAGCCGTCGAGGGAGGTTTGCGCCCGGCGCCGGTTGTCGAAAAAGGTGCTATAACTGTCGATATGGCGCTGTTCGCCTTTGCGAAAAATTGCCGTCAGTCCCTCGCGATTCAGTCCGGGGTGAAAATCCGCGCCAGCGGTATTCTGCACGCGGTGAACCGGCCACCAGATTTGCGCCAGACCGTCCAGCGTGCCGAGGGTATTGACCGGTTGTCCGGCGTTAACGGCAAAGCTGCCATGATCCTGCGGGTGCTAGTCTTGGCTGGCAACGACGGGTATCCCGCACCGGACGCACAGCGCCAGCGCCGCATTGGCCACGGCGATCACCGTCTCCTCCTCCGGCACCGCGCCCCGGTGCAGAAATCCTGTTGTAACTCAACTAACAATAATGCGCTGGCCATGGCTTTCTCCCGATTCATCGAAGTGACTTAATTCACCGCGCAGACCCTGTTGCATAAGACGGCGAATAGCCAGATCCGGCAACGCCTGGCTAAGTAAAAAATGCAGCTTGGTCAGGGCGACCTCGACAGTCATATCAAACCCGCTGAGGACCCCGGCGCGGGCCAGGGCATTGCCGGTAGCATAACCGCCCATATCTACCCGGCCGGAGAGGCATTGCGTGAGATTCACCACCACAATCCCCCGACAGCCCGCCTATTTGAGCTCGTTGAGCAGCGCCAGATGCTGCGCGGTGCATTGCCCACGCCATATGACCGCAGGATAAGCGCCCGCACCGGCTGGCGCAGGAAGTTGCCGACCACGTCCGCCGAAATGCCGGGGTAGAGGGGGTGACGACGCCCACCGGCTGCGGTGTAATGGGATGCACAATAAGCGGACCCACGCCTGTGCTCCCCCGCGAGGGGGTCAGGCGGCGGATATGGATGCCCGCCTCCAGCAGCGGCGGCAAATTAGGCGAGGCGAATGCATCGAAGCCATCGGCGTGGGCCTCAGTCGCGCGTTTGCCGCGAAACAGGGTGTTATTGAAAAATAAGCCGACCTCACTCACCGGATAATGGGCGGCCAGATACAAGGCATTGAGCAGGTTGGTCTGCCCATCGGAGCGCAGTGCTTCCAGCGGGATCTGCGATCCGGTGATGATGACCGGCTTGTCCAGATTTTCCAGCATGAATGACCGCGCTGAGGCGGTAAACGCCATCGTATCCGTCCCGTGCAGGATAACAAAACCATCATAGCAGTCATAGTTGGCGGCGATATCGCGGGCGATGGTTTGCCAATCGTCGGGCGTCATATCCGACGAATCGATAAGAGGGGCATATTCATGCACGGTAAAGTCTGGCATTTCAGGGCGGTAAAATTCCGGCATTCGCGCCAGCTGGCGCTGCAAATGCCCGGAAATCGGCACGTAGCCCTTGTCCGAGCGCTGCATGCCGATGGTGCCGCCGCTATAGGAGACGTAGATGGATTTTTTTTGCATGGCGAGAGAGGCGTAATGGACAATAGCACCAATTATAAAGCGCATAATAAATAACACTATCCACACGGCGGGAGAAGTAACAACGCCCCGCCTCGGGGCGTTGTTTCAGGTTGCCCGGCGACGGGGCGCCAGGACGGTTACGGGTAACGCCCTAGTGCAAGATTTGCTCGCAGGAAAGGCAAAAGGCGTAACGATTTTGCGGATCGTTCCAGTTAAAGCCCAGGCCGGCATCTATCTTCAGCCTGTCCACCACCTGGGTGACCGGCGCCGGCAGCCAGGACTGGATACGCTGCAGCAGTAAAGCATACACCGAGGCGCTGGTCTGCGTGAACAGTAAATCCCACAGGCCCGGATCATCCAGATACCAGTTTAATTGGTATTGCTTCAACTGCGCCAGTTCAGTGGCTTTACTAACGGCGTCGTCGAAATCACCCACCCGATCGACCAGCCCGTTTTGCACAGCATCGCTGCCAATCCAGACATGGCCCTGGCCGATTTTGTCTATCTCCTCGGGGGTCTTGTGGCGGGATTGTGCGACCAAGGTGATAAAGTTGCGATAACCGTTTTCTACGCTAAGTTGCATCATCTGCGAGAATTCCGCCGGCAGCGTTTTGGTCAGCGACACATCTGCCAGCGGCGAAGTGGCGACGCCATCGGTGTGTACGCCGATGCTGTCGAGGGAGTTTTCCACGGTGTTAACCACCCCGAAGATGCCGATTGACCCGGTCAAGGTGCTGGCGCTGGCGATGATGTAATTGGCGGGAGTGGACACCCAATAACCGCCCGACGCCGCCATCCCGCCCATAGAAATTACCACCGGTTTGCCTGCGGCGCGCGCGGCGGCCAGCTCGGAACGAATGACCTCGGTGGCAGTAACGCTGCCGCCGGGGCTGTTCACCCGGAACACAATGGCTTTGATGTCGGGATCCATGCGCGCATCGCGGATCTGGTCGGCGGTGGTGTCGCCCCCGACCGATCCCGGCGTTTCCGTACCGTCGATGATGGCGCCATTGGCGAAAATAACGGCGATCTGACCGCCCTGTTGCGTTGGCGTCACCGGCTGATAATCATAAATACTGATGCCGTTAAACGCCTTGTCGCGCTTGTTCCAGCCAAACGCTTTGGTTAGGGCCGCGTCAATCGCCGAGCGGGACGCGACTTCATCCACCCATTTGTTATTGAGCGCGAATTGTGCAGTATTGCCCTCGACCGCGCGCAGACCATCCAGCATTGCCTGGGCACCCGGGAACAATTGTGCCGGCGTGGTTTGCCGATTGGTCGCCACTGTCGTCAAATAATGCTGCCACAGTTGACCCACCCAGCGGCTATCGGCTTCGCGGGCGTCGTCGGACATATTGTCGCGCAGGAAAGGTTCGACCGCGGATTTATAGGTGCCGACGCGAAAGATATGGCTATTGACCTTTAGCTTGTCGAGTAAGGTTTTATAGTAAAGGTTATTCGTTGCTATGCCGTGTAAATCCACCGCGCCCTGGGGCGTGAGATAGATTTTATTGGCATAGCTGGCAAGATAATATTGCGCCTGGCTATAGCTGTCGCCGACGGCATAGATAGGTTTACCGCTGTCGCGGAATTCGCGCAGCGCCTTGCCGATGTACTCCAGCGAAACCTGGTCCGCACCGGCAAAATCTTTCAACGACAAAACCAGCCCGGTGATATTGGCGTCGCCTTTCGCCTGGCGTAGCGTATCCACCACGTTAAACAGCGAATTTTCCTGCAGCCGGTTACTGGAAGCGCCCAGCAATCCGCGGCCAAGCTGACGGAATTTATTATTCATGGCCGGTTTGTCCACCACCGTACCGGTCAGATCCATCACCAGCGCGCCTTTTGCCAGCGTCGGCGGCGTGTGACGCATTTGTAAATAGATCCCGACGACGACGATGATGAGAACCACCAAAAATACATTAAGGATAAATTCACGGATGAAATTCAGTAAACGCCAGCACCATCTGAACGGGCCGGAAATAATTCGCCAAAATGTGCGCATGGGATCTCCAATAAAACAGCGAAGTTCAAAATCATAATATAAAATTTGTTCGGCCGCGCTTTAAAAAACGCTTCAGGTAAAGCTTACCAGCGCGCGCCGATAGCGCCGGCCGGGGGGCGGAAAATGCCGGAATCGCCCATGGCCGCCCCAATCAATGGCTGGCTGTTACCGGCCAGGGCGCTATGATACCGTTAGCGCCATACCTTACATCAGGATTGAACTCATGAATGCATTGGAACTGTTACTGAATCGCCGCTCGGCTTCCCGTTTGACCGAGCCCGCGCCGGCCGGTGAGACACTGGATCTGCTGCTGCGCGCAGGCATGCGCGCCCCGGACCATGGCGCTTTGCAGCCGTGGCGGTTTATTATTATCGAAGGGGAAGGCTGCACCCGTTTGGGCGAGCTGCTTGCTCAGTCGGCGATAAACGCCGGCATGGATCAGAAGGGCATCGACAAAGCGCAGCAGGCGCCATTTCGCGCGCCGCTGATAATCGCGGTCGTGGCCTATTGCGACACCCAAAGTAATGTGCCGCGCTGGGAGCAGGTGGTTTCCGCCGGCTGCGCGGTACACGCCATGCAAATGGCGGCGCTGGCGCAGGGATTCAACGGTATTTGGCGTACCGGCGTATGGACCTCGCAGCCGGATGTGCGCGCCGCGTTCGGTTGTCGTGAGCAAGATGAGATAGTCGGGTTCCTCTATCTCGGCACGCCCCAGTTGAAGGCCAGTACCACGCTTTTGCCCCCCGATACCGACGCCTTTGTGCGCCGTTTCTGATTGGCCGACGCACACCCTAGCCTCACCATGCACCCGGCCTTGGTGCATGGGTATCACGTTGCGATGCGTCTCGCCGCAGGCAATGAAGGCGCAGCGTCGGCAGGCTTAAAATGCTATGCTGTTGCGTTCAATACGGACGCTAACGATGGGTGTACACCTCACACATGCAGTCGTTTATTGCCGAAAAACCCAGCTTGGCCCGCGCCATCGCCGATGTTTTACCAAAGCCCCGCCGGTGGGGCGATGGCTACATTGCCTGCTGCCCGGATCACGTGGTGACCTGGTGTTATAGGGCATTTGCTAGAGCAGGCGCCGCCTGATGTCTATGACGGTTGCTATGCCCGCTGGTCGCTGGTCGCTGGCGGACTCGCCTATCATCCCTGAAAAGTGGCGGCTGCAGCCACGACCCTCGGTGCAAATACAGTTAAACGTGATTAAAACGCAGCTGGCTAAGGCGGAACGCGTTATCCATGCCGGCGACCCGGATCGCGAAGGACAATTGCTGGTAAATGAGGTGCTGGACTATCTGGCGTTCGACGAGGCTAAACGCCGGGACGCCAAACACTGTCTGGTCAATGACCTTAATCCCCAGGCGGTGAGCAAAGCGGTAAGCCGGCTGCGGGAAAACAGTGAGTTTGTGCCGTTGTGCGTGTCGGCGCTGGCACGCGCCCGTGCCGACTGGCTGTACGGTATTAACATGACCCGCGCTTATACCCTGATCGGCCGCAATGCCGGCTATCATGGTGTTTTGTTGGTGGGAAGGGTGCAGACGCCGGTGCTGGAGCTGGCGGTCAGGCGGGATGAAGAAATTGAACATTTCGTGCCCAAAGCCTATTTTGAAGTCAAAGCGCATATTGTGACACTGTCACAGAAGCGTTTTACCGCCCTGTGGGTGCCGAGCGACGCGTGTGAAAGCTGGCAGGACGAATAGGGGCGCTTGCTCTACATCGCCCGCTGGTGGAACACGTTGTCGCCCGTATTACTGGCCAGGCGGCGTACGTCATGCTGTATCAGGACAAGCGGGAATCGAAAGTGGCACCGCTGCCGTTCTCGCTGTCGGCGTTGCAGATCGAGGCCGCCAAACGCTTTGGCCTGAGCGCGCAGCAGGTGCTTGATACCTGCCAGCGGCTGTATGAAGCCCATAAGCTCAGCACCTATCCCCGATCTAATTGCCGCTATCTGCCGGAGGAGCATTTTGCCGGGCGTCAGGCGGCGCTTGCCGCCATTGCCGCTCATCAAGCCCGCGCTGATGACGCAAGGGCAACTCAATACCGACCAACGCAGCCGCTGCTGGAACGATAAAAAAGTGGATGCCCACCACGCCATTATCCCCCCCGCCCGCGCCCGCCACCCGCCACCCGCCGCTAAACGACAGCGAGCAGAAAATTTATGCTCTGGTAGCGCGTCAGTATCTGATGCAATTCTGTGCTGACGCGGTGTTTCGCCGCTGCACTATCGAACTGAATATCGTCGGGGGCAAATTTGTCGCCCGGGCCCGTTTCCTTGCCGCGGCGGGTGGCGCGCGCTGCTAGGGGCGAAAGAGCGGGATGAGGAAGACGAGGGCACGCCGTTGCCGGTGGTCGCAAAAGGGGATGCGCTGCTCTGCGAGCGCGGCGAGGTGGTGGCGCGTGAAACGCAGCCGCTGCGGCCATTTACCGACGCCAGTCTGTTGTCGGCCATGACCGGCATTGCCCGTTTTGTACAAGACAAGGCGCTGAAGAAAATTCTGCGCGCCACCGACGGCCTGGGCACTGAAGCGACGCGCTTCGGTATTATCGAGTTATTGTTCAAGCGCGGTTTTTGTTCAAACAAGGGCGCTGCATTCACGCCAGCGAGACCGGCCGCGGTTTGATCCACGTCCTGCCGCCGAGCGCTGAGGGTCCGGATATGACCGCGCAATGGGAGGCGTCGTTAACGCAGATAAGCGAGGAGCAGTGCCGCTATCAAGACTTTATGCAACCCTTGACGCATACGTTGCGGCAGCTAATAGAGCAGGCACGTCAGCAGCACGCGCCCTCGTCGCTGCGGCGGCAGCCGCCGGCGAGTAAAAAGCCGGCCTTCAAGCAGGCGCGGCGTAAGCGTAAACCCCCTCAGTCACCCGCCAGCCCGCAAGCTGCCGGCCGGCACAGTGCGGTCTAGCCTTCCAAGCGGCGGGGCGAGGCCGCGCACGGGTTATTAAGAGAGAGCCGCGATTTGGGTGCTCAGTAACCGATAAGGCGCGTGCACGCGCGTGATGACCTGTCTACGCGCATGATGCGATGATGAGTCCGCGCGCGTCAGGGTTCAGTACGATCCGCAACAACCGATCTCCTCGCGCCAGGGCCGTGCGCTTTAGCAGCACGGCGCAGTCGAAAAGTGCTAGCGGTAGGGCGCGGCTAAATCCGCGAGACTGTTGATGAGGCGTCGACAGGCGCGAAATCGCCGCGCGCGTTTTGCGCTATCAAGGCTTTAATGAGCGGGGCATTCGCCAGCGCCAGCGGCATGGTAAGCGCGTGGGTGGGCGCAAGTCACATATTACACTGTGACAGTGTAACAGCGGCTCACCGCTAAATGCTGTAACACGCCAGCCGTACAGCACAATTTCCCGCTCCCCGACAACATGGCACTGACTGGCGACAAACGCGCCAATATAAGCGTTGAGGGATAATTCCTCAAACAGCTCACGCTTGAGCGCCTGGAGCTGCGTTTCCCCCGGGTCGACTTTTCCGCCGGGTAGCTCCCACAAACCCGTCTGGTCACGGCTATCGTCGCACCGGGGCCAGCAGCAGGGCGCCGTCGCGCAGAATAAGCCTTGCTACCACATTGAGCGGTTGCGCCGTACTCACAAAGCGAAATCCGCCCACACCGGCGCGTGGTCCGACGGTTTGTCCATTGCGCGGATGGCGTAATCGATGCCGGTCGCCCGGACAACAGCCGCCAGCGGCTTCGAGGCCAGCAACAGATCGATGCGCTGGCCACGGTTTTCATCGAAGCCCCGCGAGCGATAATCAAACTAGGAGTAGAGACTATCGTCGGTCAGGTTCGCCTGGCGGTAAGTGTCTACCAGTCCCCATGACAGCAGGCGCTCCATCCACGCCCGTTCCTCCGGCAAGAATGAGCATTTCCCGGTGCGCAGCCAGCGTTTACGGCTCTCTTCGCCGATACCAATGTCCAGATCGGTGGGGCTGATATTCATATCTCCTATAATCAGCAGCAGAGACTCGCCGTGATGGCTTTGCTCCACATAGTCTTGCAAATCGCGGTAAAAACGCGCTTTGGGCGGAAATTTAAGCGGATGGTCACGGCTCTCCCCTTGGGGAAAGTAGCTATTGACCACCGTTAACACCCCTTTCGGGGTGAGAAAATCCGCCATGATAATTCGGCGCTGTGCCTCTGCGCCGCCGGTACTGAAACCGCGACGTATGGCCAGAGGTTTCTCGCGGGTGAGCAGCGCCACGCCGTAGTGCCCCTTCTGACCGTGGTAAATAAACATGGTAACCGTGGCGCGACACCTCTTCGAGAGGAAACATATCGTCGTGGACTTTGGTTTCCTGCAGACCGATAACCTCCGGTTGCAGCGTGGTGATGATGGCTTCAAGCTGATGCGGCCTGGCGCGTAGCCCGTTGACATTGAAAGAAACAAACTTCATCGTTTATGCCCGGTGAGAGTATTTTGGCTGATGTTAGCAGAAACCGCCAGACATGGAAACGCGCTTCAGTGGCCATGCCGGACGATAGAAGGTCAAGAAAGGTTTATCATCAGGCGGTGTAGTGAACGGGGTGAGAAAGGATGATTCGGCGCGTTGCGCCTCACCCTGCGGGCCGATGCTGCGCATCGTTGTCTCGCGCTGCTCGCCGCGAACCTGGGTCGAAGGTTCTCACCTTCCCCCGCGAAGCTCAAGGAAACGGGAGTGCCGTGTGTAAACGGGAGATTTATTCAGATGGTGGTGGGGGAAGGATTCGAACCTTCGAAGTCTGTGACGGCAGATTTACAGTCTGCTCCCTTTGGCCGCTCGGGAACCCCACCTGAGCGAAAACATGCGATAACGCGTCAGGCGGGACGCATCATATCAAATAAAGCGGCGCTGTAAAGCGCTAACGCGCGCACCCCGATTCTTTTGCCGCTTTTTTCTTCAGTCGTGTACAAAATCCGCGCGGCGACAGCAGGCTCGCCGCGCGCGGCCGGAGGCGAAATTAGAAAATCACGGTCCGGGTGCCGTAAACGAACACCCGCTGGGCAAGCATGCGCTACAGCGCCCGACTCAGCACATTTTTTTCGACATCCCGGCCCGCACGCATCATATCTTCCGCAATGTAAGTATGATCGACGTGAATGACGTCCTGGATAATGATGGGGCCTTCATCCAGATTGTCGTTAACGTAGTGGGCGGTGGCGCCGATGATTTTCACACCGCGTTCATAGGCCTGATGGTAGGGGCGCGCGCACCGATGAACGCCGGCGTTAGCACGCGCATGTACTTCGCCAGCACCACATAGTCGGGTGCGAACGTGTCAATCAACGCCATCATGCGCGCTTCACGCTCTTCACGGCTGAAGCCGTCGTGGCTGACCAGGGGATATCAAAGCGCTCCTCCAGCGCCCGCAGCGTCTCGTGGTTGCCTATTACCGCGGCAATATCTACATCGAGGCCGCCGTAGGCGCCTTTCATCAGCAAATCACCCAGACAGTGGGCTTCTTTCGTCACTAGCACGACAATGCGGCGCCGACCGGTATGATGGTCAACATACTCATTGTTCTGCACGATATTGAGTTGATGCTTGAAGCAAATGCTGGTGATTTGCGCAATTAGGCCTTTCGCATCCGGACACAGGGAGGGTGCGTAATACTTTTCGTTGTACGTTTTGCGACTGCATTGACTTGCGGATCCTGTCCTATCTATGAGTTTTGCCATGAAGCGGGCCGCGAGTAAACACCGGCCGGATTATTGTCCACAACACTTTTTGTACTTAAGGCCGGAGCCGCACGGGTATAGCGCATTTCTGCCGGGTACGATATGCCGGCCGTCGACATAATACCAGCGTTTGTTGCGACGGACAAAGCGTGAACGTTCATAAATAAAGCCATTGCGCCGCTGCCGCTCGTCGTAGACGCGAGCCAGAAAAATCACATAGCCGGAATCGCTATTCTGGCCGGCGGCGCATTCCTGCACCGGCAAACCGCGCCAGCGGGTAGTACGGAAGCCGGCCGTGATGTCATCGCGCCACGCCTCGGCGCCGGCTTGCGGGTGCCAGGTGGCAATCAAATAATCCCCATCCTGAATAACAAAGGCGCTGTAGCGCGACCACATTAATTGTTCAGGCGTTGAGGGCAGGGCGTCTTTGGTAATGAACGGGGCCCAGCAATCGGCATAAAGTTTACCGCTATTGCAGGGACAAAGTGAGCGCACGGTACTCCCGGATTCGGGGCGGTGTCCAGACGGGATACGGCTGGCACATAGAAACAAAAAAGGTATTTTACCCGCATTGACCGCGGGCGCGACTTTTTTGCACGAATATAGGTGAATAACTGTCCGGCAGGGGTCGCCAGGCCGAGGTTTTCCCCTTAATCGGCGGTTAACCCCTTGTCAAGCCGGCGCAAAAGCTCCATCATTTTGCACTGCAAAGATGCAAATTTCCCTAAGGGCGACTATGCTCGTTAGAGGCGCATCGGGATTTTAACGTCGCTGGCAATAGCATCATGGCCGTTAAATGGAGTAGCAATGAAGCCGTCGGGATAGCCGGGCGCCCGGTTTTTTGACTATGTACGCGGATGAAAAACCAGCAGCAGACTAAACAGCCCCTGTCATTACTTATAAGCAAAAGTGGTGTGTTTCAGCCACTGTCAGAGATAAGGGGAGGAAGGGGTTTCAACGGCTAAACCATTAGCAAACAAATTAGTTCTAATCATTGAGGATGAGGCGGTTTTTCGATCCGTGCTGAAGCAATTTCTTCTGACATTAGGGGCTGATGTTGTCGAGGGCGATCAAGGGCAGCATGCACTGGACAGGTTGGTGGCCATCCGTCCGGATCTTATCATCTGCGATCTGGAAATGCCCGAGATGAACGGTCTGACCTTTGTTGAGCGTTTTCGCGCGACCGATACCGCAACGCTAATCCTGATTGTCTCCGGCACCGATCAAATGACCGATATCGCCCGGGTTCTCCGCATCGGGGTGCAAGACGTACTGCTTAAACCGGTGGAGGATTTCGCCCGCCTGCGTGAAACGGTACTGGGCTGCCTTTACCCTCATATGTTCACCTTTAAGGTCGACGAAGAAGAGCAACCGTTCCAGGATTGGGACGCGCTGAATCAACAGCCGGGCGCCGCGGCCAAACTGCTCAAGCAACTGCAGCCGCCCGTACAGCAGCATATTGCGCAATGCCGGGTCAATTATCGCCAATTGACCATGGCGGAATAGCCGGGTTTGGTGCTGGATATATCGCCGCACTCTCCGATCACGATTTGGCCTTTTACTGCCTTGATGTCACGCACGCGGAAGAAAAAGGCGTATTGGCAGCGTTGTTGTTGCGTGCGTTGTTCAACGGTTTATTACAGGAGCATCTGGCTAATTGCACGCACCGGTTGCCGGAATTATCCCCCTTGTTGAAACAGGTGAATCAACTTTTGCGTAAAGCGAATCTCGACGGACAATTTTTTTATTAGTAGGCTACTATCATCGCGTAATGAATAATTTAATTTTGGTTTCAGCCGGCCTCAACGCAACGCTCAATACCAATAATCAGCAAATCTAGCTAAATAGCGGCGTACCGCTGGGCTCAATGGGGAATACCTACCTGAATCAGGTGCCAACACTGCACCGCCTGGTAGTGCCAGGTCTGGGGCGCCGCCGACCGTCTGCGGCTGATGCTCAACACCGATTGACGTGCGAATGCACGTCGACTTTCGTATAGAGAATAATCAAGTTAATACCTTTTAACCATCACTATTAAGTAATAGTTCTATTTTAGACTGAACGCCCATTATTCCACGGGGTTCCCATGCCGAAACTGATATAATCGAAAAGTTAAACATATTATAGAAATAAAATTTTATCTTCACGAAAGAGAGGTGGTTCATGTCTGCTATTACGACCAAAGTGAAAAAAGCAGTAATCCCGGTGGCGGGACTAGGTACACGAATGTTGCCGGCAACCAAAGCTATCCCGAAGGAAATGCTTCCCCTGGTGGATAAGCCTCTGATTCAGTATGTGGTGAATGAATGTATCGCCGCGGGCATCAATGAGATTATCCTGGTGACCCACTCCTCCAAAAATTCCATTGAAAACCATTTTGATACCAACTTTGAGCTGGAAGCCATGCTGGAAAAACGCGTCAAGCGGCAGCTGTTAACGGAGATTCAGGCGATTTGCCCGCCCCATGTCACCATCATGCAGGTTCGTCAGGGGCTGGCCAAAGGGCTGGGCCACGCGGTATTGTGCGCACATCCGCTGGTGGGTGACGAGCCGGTTGCGGTGATTTTGCCCGACGTGATTATCGATGAATATGAATCAAACCTGAAGAGCGAAAATCTGGCGGCGATGCTAAAACGCTTTGAAGATACCGGCCGTAGCCAGATTCTGGTCGAGCCGGTGGAAGATGTCACAAGCTACGGCGTGGTCGATTGCCAGGGTAAAACCCTTAACCCGGGCGAAAGCGTAGAGATGGTCGGCGTGGTTGAAAAACCGTCTGCGAAAGAGGCGCCGTCGAATTTGTCCGTGGTGGGCCGCTATGTCCTTTCCACTGATATCTGGGCACTGTTGGAAAAAACCCCGTCGGGAGCCGGTAATGAAATTCAGCTGACCGATGCCATTGCGATGCTGGTGGATAAAGAAACCGTAGAAGCCTACCACCTGATGGGGCTAAGCCATGACTGCGGCAACAAATTGGGTTATATGCAGGCGTTCGTGGAATACGGCCTGCGTCATGAAAGTCTTGGCAAAGAGTTCAAAACGTGGTTAAAAGACCCCATTACACAATAAAGCGCTGAAGTTTTTGGTTATACATTGACACAGACCAGGATCTACCAACATGAAAGTAACGATTTTTGGTATCGGCTATGTCGGCTTGGTGCAGGCTGCGGTATTAGCCGAAGTGGGGCATGACGTGCTGTGCGTCGACGTGGATGAGCGCAAGGTCGAGAATCTGAAAAAAGGCGTGATTTCCATTTATGAACCGGGGCTGACGCCGCTGGTACAGCAGAATTATGAAGCCGGCCGGCTGAAATTTACCACGGACGTGCAGGCCGGCGTCAATCATGGGGTTATGCAGTTTATTGCGGTGGGCACGCCGCCGGACGAAGACAGCTCGGCAGACTTGAAATATGTCACCGCCGTGGCGCGTACTATCGCCCAATATATGAACGATCATAAAGTGGTGCTGGATAAATCCACCGTACCGGTCGGTACCGCCGATAAAGTTCGCGCCGTGATGCAGGAAACGCTGCAAAGCCGTAATAGCACGCTGACCTTCGATGTGGTGTCCAATCCCGAATTTCTGAAGGAAGGGGCCGCGGTGGCCGACTGCATGCGTCCTGAACGCATTGTGGTCGGCACCGACAACGAAGATGTGGTGGACTTGCTCCATGAGCTGTATGAGCCGTTCAACCGCAATCACCACCGGATGATTCTGATGGATATCCGCAGCGCCGAGCTGACGAAATATGCCGCCAACTGTATGCTGGCAACCAAAATCAGCTTCATGAATGAAATGTCTAACCTAGCGGAGCTGCTGGGCGCGGACGTGGAGAAAGTGCGCCAGGGTATCGGTTCTGACTCGCGTATTGGCTACAGCTTTATCTATCCGGGCTGTGGGTATGGTGGCTCCTGCCTCCCGAAAGACGTGCAGGCACTGATCCGTACCGCCGAGCAAATTGGTTACCAGCCTAAGCTGCTGCAGGCGGTAGAAGACGTCAACTACCAGCAGAAAGACAAACTGCCTGCTTTCATCCGCCGTCATTTCGGCGACGATCTGAGCGGCAAAACCTTTGCGTTGTGGGGGCTGTCGTTCAAACCCAATACCGACGATATGCGCGAAGCGTCAAGCCGGGTGTTGATGGAAGCGCTATGGGCAGCGGGGGCGACCATTCAGGCTTTCGATCCGGAAGCGATGAATGAAACCCAGCGCATTTATGGCTATCGTGACGATCTGCAACTGATGGGCACCAAAGAAGCCGCCTTGCGTGGCGCCGATGCCCTGGTTATCTGCACCGAATGGCAGAACTTCCGCGCGCCAGATTTCGATGTCATTAAATCGGCGCTGAAACAGCCCGTTATCTTTGATGGACGTAACTTGTACGATCCGGAACGCCTCGCCAATCGCGGCTTTGTTTATTATGGCATCGGCCGCGGCGCGTCGCTTGTCTCTCATTGAGAAGAGACCGCGATGAAATTTCTGGTCACCGGCGCCGCCGGTTTTATCGGCTATCATGTCAGTGGTCGTTTGCTCGCTGACTGTCATCAGGTTGTCGGTATCGACAACCTGAGCGATTATTATGATGTGTCGCTGAAGCAAGCGCGCCTTGACGGCCTGCAGGCCTATAAGACTTTCCGCTTTCACAAGCTGGATTTGGCAGACCGGCAGGGCATCGCCAGCCTGTTTGCCAGCGAACGCTTCACGCGGGTGATTCACCTCGGCGCACAAGCCGGGGTACGGTATTCGCTGAAGAACCCGCTGGCCTATGGCGACGCTAACCTTATCGGTCATCTGAATATTCTTGAGGGATGCCGGCACAATCAGGTACAGCACCTGCTGTATGCCTCCTCCAGTTCGGTCTATGGTCTTAACCGCAAGTTGCCTTTCTCGACGGATGATACTGTCGACCATCCGGTGTCGCTGTATGCGGCCACCAAAAAAGCCAACGAGCTGATGGCGCATACCTATGCGCACCTGTACCAGTTGCCTACCACCGGCCTGCGCTTTTTTACCGTCTACGGCCCGTGGGGGCGTCCGGATATGGCCTTGTTTAAGTTCACCCGGGCGATGCTAAACGGTGAGCGTATCGATGTCTATAACGGCGGTGAAATGCTGCGCGATTTCACGTATATCGACGATATCGTGGAAGCGATCGTGCGTCTGCAGGACGTGATTTCGGCGCCGGATGCCGACTGGTCGGTAGAAACCGGTTCACCGGCGGCGAGCTCCGCGCCTTACCGCGTCTATAATATCGGTAACAGTCAGCCGGTAAAGCTGATGGACTATATCGAAGCGCTGGAGGACGCGCTCGGCATTCAAGCCGAGAAAAACCTGCTGCCGATGCAGCCCGGTGATGTGTTGGAAACCAGCGCGGATACGCAGGCGTTGTGTCGCGCTATTGGCTTCAAACCGCAGACGCCGGTGACGGAAGGGGTGAAACGTTTCGTGAAGTGGTATCGGGATTATTACCAGCGTTAATGTATTGCCCTATCAGCAGAGATGACAGCGGCCCGTTGGCCATTTTTTTGCCAGGAGTAAAGGGGGTCCCGGGCTTCCGTGCAAGAAGGCCCTGGCACACCCTGTTGCGCTGCGCTAGAGGGCTTATTATGCGCAAAGGGCCGCCAGGGTGGCGTTTATGCAAGGCGCTTCGGTCCTTGTATTGTCGCATCCACCCCGGGGAGGCCCTAACGAGGCCCGTTAAGCGCCGGAGCAGCCGGTGACGCCGCAGCAGAGCGCCGGCAAGGGTACCCCACACCGGGTCGATACAAAAGCCGGTCCTTTACCGCACCTTGCAGATGGAATAGGAAACGCTATCCGGCAGTGAACACGACGGTGCGGCGGTAACGGTGTGAACATGGGCTCTCCATGGTTGCGGTCCACGCCCGTCTTTGTCGCAAATATTCCGCTCCGGCGGTTCATCTCCCGACGAGAATAATGCGGGTCGAGAAAAGTCCCAGCACACACGTTGGATTCTACAGCGCAAAAACGGCGTTTTTTCATTATTCTTTTGGCGATTGACCAAATGCTGGGGTGGCGGGCAAAGAAGGAAATATGGCTCGCACATAGGCACCTCTTGTTCGCGCAACGCGCGGATTGCCGGATTATAACGGGACGGGGAAGATTCACTCGCTAATATACACGCAGGTTAACGAACCTTTTCACTGGATGAAAAAGCTATCAATAATGCAGCATAACGCACATTTTGGTAGCAGTGTAGCCCTATTTTAGTCTTGAAATTTGCCGTCTTCTTTACTGCCTTTTGCAATATACTGCAGGAAAAAAGGGCATACGCTTACCGTCAAGGATAGAAATCACTGTAGGTGAAATATTTCTTGAACATCAAAATGTCCTCTAATCAAACCGGGTTCCGGGTTCCGGGTTCCGGGTTCCGGGTTCCGGGTTCCGGCTTTTTAACTCATTAGTAAATTAGCGGACAGAAATGCATCAATTTGTCACAATGGAATAGCGCTAACCCCGCCCGCGAGTATGCGAATGTGAAGATTATGTTGGATTATAACGGCGCAATGGCGGTGCTAGCGTGAAACGCCGGGGGTTATCCCCACGCTCACCGCCGCTCGCTAGTTAATTATTCTATTCATAATTTACTTATCACAAGGTTTGTTTACTGATTATTAAACGGCGTGGCGGTGGAATAGACTTTCACTTAGCCAAAGCGTGTGCAACAGGAAGGGGAATTGATCAACGGATAGGGCGTTTGTCGCCGCGGGCGGCGCCGGTGGCACATAAAAAAACCCGCTGCGGGCAGCGGGTTTTTTGTAACTTGGATCAAGCAGGCGATTACAGCAGGAAATCTTCCAGTGCTTTGCCTTCTTCATCAATCGCTTTTTTGATTAGCGCAGGGGTACGGCCTTGACCGGTCCAGGTTTTGACGTCGCCGTTCTCGTCGGTGTACTGATACTTCGCCGGACGAGCGGCACGCTTGATTTTACCAGCGGATTTGGAGAAAGTTATCGACTGCAGCAATTCGTTCGGGTCGATGCCATCGGCAATCAACATTTCACGGTATTGCTGTAATTTACGCGTACGCTCTTCAATTTCAGCCTGGGCTTGACTATCTTCCTCACGGCGTTCATTGACAACGACCTCTAGTTTCTCCAGCATTTCTTCAAGAGTTTCCAGAGTGCATTCTCTGGCCTGTGCGCGCAGAGTACGGATGTTGTTAAGAATCTTTAGTGCTTCGCTCATTGACTTAATCTCGAATATTATAAATAGGGCATCTCAGTAATAGTAGAGCGCTAGTTTCTTTTCTGCAATACCCAGATTGTGATTAATCAAAAATATTCTTTATAAATGCCCATGACCCCGCAACTGTAAATATATTGTGTTCGTCAGGCGAGGCAAAATTGATTCATCAGGTTCCGTTTTTCCTTCAGTACGCCTTATGAGTGCATAATGCACTGCTGATTTCATTATAAGGAAGGTTTATATCACTGCAGCCGCGGAGGGGCTTATAACCGCTGCAGCCCTTACCTGAGGCTGAAAAATAAAAGCTTTCTAGCATAATCTCCTGCAATTTTTATATCATCTGCGGTGGGACAGATGCCCGGCTTACTCGCGCGTTATCGCGATAAATGTCGTCCGCTGGCGTGCTAATGCCCATTGCGCGCGCGGCTTTGGCGTGTAAAAACTATAACCCGGACGCCGTTGACGAAGGATGCGCGTTTTTTATTGTTTGTGGAAGCAAGTTATTGTCTCGAGCGCTTGCCGCCGTTGCTGGCCGGCGGATTGCCGGCGCCGAGCCAGCTTCATCCCGCCGGCAAATATGATACACTCTTATCCTATTTATTTGCTCCTATCATTGAGACGGAGTGCCGGGCCGATGGCGCAACTTTATTTTTATTATTCTGCAATGAATGCCGGCAAGACAACCTCGCTGCTGCAGTCCTCCTATAATTATCAAGAACGCGGCATGCGCACGCTCGTGTTCACGGCGGAAATCGACGATCGTTACGCCCGTGGGCAGGTTCATTCGCGCATCGGGTTGTCTTCGCCTGAGGAGGTGTTTTCTGCCCAAACCGATATGTATGCGGCCGTGGCGGCCGCGCACGAACAGCAGACCGTACATTGCGTGCTGGTGGATGAATGTCACTTTCTAAGCCGTGAACAGGTTGCCGGGTTATGTGCCGTGGTCGATAAGCTGACTATTCCGGTACTGTGCTATGGCCTGCGCACCGATTTTCGCGCTGAGCCGTTTGCCGGGAGTTTGTGGCTGCTCGCCTGGGCAGACAAACTGGTGGAATTGAAAACCGTTTGCTACTGCGGTCGCAAGGCCAACCGTGTGCTCCGTATCGATGAGCAGGGTAAAGCCGTTCACGATGGGCAACAAGTGGTCATTGGCGGTAATGATCGCTATGTGTCGGTCTGCCGTAAGCATTTCACCGCCGCGCTGACGCGTTCGGCACCGGTGCCGGAAATGAACATCCTGCCTCACGCATTGTAGTGGTCAACTAAAACTGGCCACCGCGTTAGCGTTTTTCCAGTATCTATTTTCTGATTCGTTTGGTGGCAACCCACCGTTATATTTATGCGGCCTGAGTGCGCTGTAATATCCCACGATATAGTCGGTAATT
>NZ_JBPESN010000038.1:0-21800 GCF_051710625.1 Sodalis sp. (in: enterobacteria)
CCTGGGCCGGGACGGCGAAAACGCCGCCCAGGTGATTGACCGCTGGCACCGGCGCGCGGTTTTCACCGTGACGCCCCGGCCAATGATAACGGCCTGACCAGCATTGGCTACCATGGGGTGATTGACGCTGACGGTCAGTGGCTGACCGGGCGCGATGTAGAAGAAGTGGGTGCCCATGTGCGCGGCCATAACGCTGATTCGCTGGGTCTCTGCCTGCTGGGCACCGACCAGTTTACGTCGGCGCAGTGGGCCGCGCTGCGCACCCAAGTATTGACGCTGCGTGTGCGCTGGCCTGAGGTTACTCTGCACGGCCACAATGAATTTTCCAGCAAGCTGTGCCCAGGATTTTCAGTACCGGCCTGGGCGTCGGGGAACTTCGCGCCGCTGCGCGGCCATCTGTGTGAGCGTATTCCATGATGGCGCGTCTGGCCGCGCTGGTCACCAATCCCGAGGGACGGCTGTCGACCTCGGATGTGATTATCGTCGGCGCGTTTCTGGTCAGCTCCCTGGTGGTGCTGGGCTGCGCCTGGAGCCGTCAGGAGACCGACCTGACGCTCAGGGTCTATCTCGGCGCCTGAGTCACCCATGGCGGCGTCGCCCGCTTTAGCGCCGGACGGCGCGCCCGTAAACAGGGAGACGCTGATGACACGGCTACTCGCACTGATTAAACAGGTCAGCCATCCATGGCTGATGGCGCTGTTGGTTGTGGTGCTTGCCGGCGGCGCGGGCTGCTGGCGCGGCACACAGCAGGCCAGGCTGGTCGCCCAGGCAACACTGGCCACCCGGCAGGCCGAGTGTGAAGCTCGACAACGCCAGCAGGCGCAGAGCACACAACAGGCGCTAAAGACCGCCCTGACCCGGCAGCAATAGCTGTTGTAGGGGGCCAATGACCGGCTCAGTGCGCAGCTGGAAAGCCACACAGCACGTCCTGACGCTGAAAACCCAACAGTTACACAGGAGGTATTGCCTATGCGGTGGCCCATGCTGGCGCTGCTTATACCGGCCTGGGGCCTGATGGGCTGCAGCGCTACCGCGCCGCCCTCGGCTACCCCGCCGATGATAATGCCGCCCTGTTCGCGCCCGCCGGCCAATCTGCTGGTGTTGCCGCCCATGCCCCCCGTAAAGGGGCTTGGCCCGGAGGTGTTGCTGCACCACGCCAGCGACTACGGGGCCTGGTGTCTGACCCTGCGGGCCCAGCTGCAGGCGATAAACGCTTTCTATAGCGCACAGGAGAGACCGCGCGATGAGCCTTGATCTGGCCTTCAATATTGCCCTGAGCCTGCTATCGGCGCTCGGCGGCCTGTGGCTTAAAAGCGTCAGTGAAGAACTTCGCAGCCTGCAGTATGAACTGACCCAAGTACGGCAGGACTATCAGCGGCGTAAGGATGCACAGTGCGACCTGCAGCTAATGACCGGCATGATGCAGGACATCAAGGACAGTATTTAACGTGTTGATAACAAGCTCGACCGCAAGGCTGACAAATAACGAGGAGCCTGATTCATGAAACCACAGGATGTGATGTCGCCGGTGCTGGCAGAGCTGCGCACCCATTCGTACCCAGCTCGACGGCATCGACCGCCGCCTTGACCGCCTGTAGGTGAAGGGCGCACGGGCTGACGCTCATACGGGCGCGACTGGGGGTGTAATGGCGCATTCCAGGGCCACCCGCCAGGGGCTGCGCCGGGCTTATGTGTTCGGCAACCCGTCTCTGGAGCTGGCGGCAATCCAGTGCGGCGTCAGTGTGTATTCCCGCCCGCTGCTGGAAAAAAAGAGGCGCTGAACAGTGGCGATGACTGGGAGGTGATACGCAGCGCCCGTCTGCTGACCAACGGCGCGCCGGAAGATATCGCGCGCGCCATCCTGACCAGCCTGATGGCGTAGTTTCAGGAGACACTGGAAAAAGCCAATCTGGCGACACATTGAGTGCCCCAGAGCGGGTTGAGCTGCTAGCACGCTTAACGGATGCGTGGAGCAAGTCCATTGCCGCCAGCAAAAAAATCCTGCCCGAGACCAGCAGCTGGGCACCGCCATGGAGACCCTGAAGCTGTTCTCGGCGTTTATTCAGGACAAACACCCTCGACATCTGGCGGCGTTTGTTGACATTCTTAAGGCTTTCGGGCCGGTTTTGGAAAAACATTATGGCCAATCAATTCGTTGAAATCCGGGATGGCACGGCCGTTATCGCGGCAAACATCAACAAGGTTTGGGTCAGTAACGGCGGCGAGGTGTTTGTCAAGCTGCGCGACGGCGCGGTGTATACCGTGGATGTCGCTTATGGCGAAACGTTGTTCCAGGCGTCAACCCGCATCAAAACCCAGATAGAGGCAGCGCTGGCATGAAGCAGTTGGTCAAACTGTTGCCGGGCGCGCATCTCGACCCGGCCGAGATCAGCGTGGTCAGGGTCGCTGGCGAGAATGTGTCTGTCGGTCTGGGCGACGGTGCGCATTTTTTGTGCCTGGCGAGTGTTGCCGGTAGCGTTGACACGGTGGCAGAGACCCTGGTGTCGCGCATCAATGCGGTACTGGTTGAGCGTCATCATGGCGTGTAAACCGCGGTTACAGGGGATTTAAAGCGAGATATGGCGGCGAAATTTTTCATCCGTAAATTCCAGCACTCGCTGGCGGCGCTGGCCTCAAGTCTGCGCCGCACCATCGAGGCCGAATGCCTGGGTTTTGATACCGGGTCCGAGGCCATGGCGGCGCGGCGTTTACAGGTGGCTGATCCGGTGAACGGCTATCGCTATTTTGTGCAGACCTATTTCCCGCACTATATCCGTCATGCCGACCCCAGTGAACTGCATGGCTATCTGTTTCAGCGGCTGTGACAGATAGTCTCCAGCCCGAAAGGTGAGCAGGACGCCATCGCCGAGCCGCGCGGGGAAGCCAAGTCAACGCTGGTCAGCCAGCTGTTTGTGCTGTGGTGTCTGGTACGTGGCATCAAGCACTATGCCCTGGTGGTGATGGGATCCATCGACCAGGCCTACCCGATGCTCGAAGCCATCAAGGCCGAGCTGGAATTTAACCCCTGGCTGCGGGCGGACTTCGCTGAAGCCTGCGGTGTCGGGCGCGTCTGGCAGATGGGCACTATCCTGACGCGCAATGATATCAAGGTGCAGGTTGGCCGGTAGCGGCAAAAAGCTGCGCAGCTTGCGCCAATGGCCGTACCGCCCTGACCTGGTGATACTGGACGATATTGAGAACGACGAGCTGGCGCGCAACCCGGACCAGCGCGACAAGCTGGAAAGCTGCCTGAGAAAAACCGTGCTGCCGCTGGGCGGCGCGGGCGCAAAACTCAATGTGGTGTATATCGGCACCATCCTGCATTACGACTCGGTGTTATCACGCACCCTGAATAACTTATTGTGGCGGTAAGCACGGTTTAAGGGCCTGCGCCCGTGGCCGGTGAACCTGTCGCTGTGGGAGACCTGGGAGCAGGTATTGCGTAACCAGGGGGAGGCCGCGACGCAGGATTTTTATACGTCACACCGTACCGAGATGGTGGAAGGCGCGGAAGTCTCCTGGTCCGCCCGCCCGCTGCTGACCCTGATGCAAATCCGCGCCCGGGACGGTCACGCCACCTTTGACGCCAAGTACCAGAATGAGCCGGTCAGCGGTGAGGATGCGCTGTTTGTCCACGGCCTGCATTTCTGGGGCAACCGGCTTAACGAGTGGGTCTTCTACGGGGCCTGCGACCCCAGCCTCGGCAAGGCCGGGGCCAGCCGTGACCCGTCAGCGCTGCTGGTCGGTGGTTTTAACCGCACCACCGGCGTGCGGGATGTGCTGGAAGCGCAGATACGCAAGCGGCTGCCGGACGCCATTATCAGCAACATCATCGCCCTGCAAAAGGAATACCACTGCCTGGTCTGGGGTATTGAGGCGGTGCAGTTCCAGGAGTTCCTGCGCACCGAGCTGAGATTAAACGCGCAGCACAGCTGGGTCACCCGGTGCCGTCGCGGGCCATTATCCCCCATGCCGACAAGCTGTTGCGTATCGAGACCCTGCAGGCCCATACGGAAAACGGGCTTATCCGACTGCACGCCAGCCATATTACCCTGATACAGCAGCTGCGCCACTTTCCCCGCGCCGACCATGACGACGACCCGGATGCGCTGCACATGCGCTGGCCGCTGGCCGTGACCCACGGCCCGAAAACCGAATACCGCTTATTGTCCGGTGACCGTCACCCCGGGCGGCTGGGCTTTTCCCGTGGAGGCTAATAATGGGCATGTTCGCCGATATTTACGGCCGGTTGTTGCGCCGCCGCACCCTGACGCAGCCACAGACTGCCGATGACCGCCACCTGCGTTATCAACAACTGGCCGAGCACCCCTCGCTGGGCATCGATATCCGCCGGGTGCATGACATCCTGAGCGAGGCCGAACAGGGGCATCTGGTGCGCCAGGCTGACCTATTTTTTTGATATGGAGGAGCGCGACGGCCACCTGTTTGCCGAGATGAGCAAGCGCCGCCGTTCGGTGATGCCGCTCACCTGGCGCATTGTGCCGCCGCGTCATCCCAGCGCACAGGAAAAGGGCATGGGGGACGCCGCGACGGAATGGTTTTCAGACCTGCCGGAGTTTAAACGCTGCTGTTCAACTTGTTGGACGCCATTGGTCACGGCTTTGCCACCGTGGAAAGCGGCTGGAAACAGGCGGAAAACATCTGGCTGCCCTGCGCCTTCTACAAGCGCCCGCAACGCTGGTTCCAGACCGCGACCCATAACCGCAACGCCATCCGCCTGATTGACGGCAGCCTCAACGGCGCTGGGCTTAACCCCTTCGGCTGGCTGCTGCATCGTCACCAGGCCAAAAGCAGCTGGCTGTCGGAAAGCGGCCTGTTCCGGGTACTGGTATGGACCTATCTGTTCAAGAATATTGCCGCCCGTGACCTGGCAAGAGTTTCTGGAAATCTACGGCCTGCCGACGCGGGGGCACCTATTCCGACGGGGCCAGCGAAGAAGAGAAAAACATGCTGCTGTGGGCGCTGCGCGACCTGGGGCATAACGCCAACGGCATTACCCACGAACGCACCGCTATCCGCTTTGAGTCCGCTGCACAAGGGCAGGCCGACCTGTTCCAGTATATGATGCAGTGGTGCGAAAGCACCCAGTCCAAGGTCATTCTGGGCGGCACCCTGACCACCCAGGCGGACGGCAAGAGCAGCACCAATGCCCTGGGCAACGTGCATAACGAGGTGCGCCATGAGCTGACCGCGAGTGATGCGGTGCAGCTGGCCGGTACCCTGACCCGCGACCTGCTTTACCCTTTGCTCAAGTTTAACGGCTATAGCGATATCACCCCGCGCCGCATGTGTCGCTTTGAGTTTGATACCCGCCAGCCACGCGATATGAAGGAGACCGCCGATACCCTGGATCTCCTGGTGCGCAGCGGCGGCGTGCCGGTGGCCTGGGCGCTGGCGGAAAGCGGCATTCCCGCCGCCCGGGACGACGAGCCCCTGCTGCAGTCGCCGGGCAACCTGCCGACCTTTACCGGGGCCAGCCTGATGCCGAAGTGCTGGCCGGGCATGGCGGCACTGAGCGTTGCGCACACGCCTACCGCCACGGAGCAGGCGCTGGAAGACGCCACCGGCGGACTGGCAACGCCGGTCAACCAGACCATGCAGACGCTGCTGACCCCGCTGGTCACCGCCCTGCTGGCGGAAGCCTGGCCCCAGCTTGACGACCAGACCTTGCGGCAGCCGATAGCCCAGGCCATTTTTGTCGCGGACATCTGGGGGCGACTCAATGACCATTAACCTGGGCTATGCCATGACCCTGACGCCGGAAAAGGCGGTGGCGTATTTTGAATCAAAGGGCTACGCCTTCAATTTTCGCTGGCAGGACGTGGCCGACGAGGCGCACGCCCGTGCCTTTTACGGTGGCGGGTATTCTTAAGTTGGATGTGTTAACTGACATGAAAACCGCGCTGCCGGACAGCGTGCGCCACGGCAAGACGCTGACACAGTTCCAGGAGGTCTTACCGCTACTTCAGCGCAAGGGCTGGCTGGGTAAAGGGCTAAAAGCCTCAGCAGACGGCGAGCTGGAGGGAAAAAGCTGTTGCCTTACCGACTGGAGATTATTTTTCGCACCAATACCCAATCTGCCTATATGGCCTGGCGCTATCAGCGGCTGCGCGAGAACGTCGACCAGCGCCCCTACTGGCAGTATGTGGCGGTGATAAACAGCCACACCCGCTCCAGCCATGCCTCGCGGCATGGCCGGGTGTTCCGTTATGACGATGCGGGCTGGGACACCCTGTTTCCCCCTAACGGCTACAACTTGCCGCTGCCGGGTACGGGGGGGGCTGGCGGCCGACCAGCTTGCACGTCACCCCATCGGACTGGAGTCCACCGACGACTATCGCGTCACGGTTGACCAGCCGCAGGGCGTGAACGGCAAGACGCGGCCGGGGATAGGATTGAAAGACCCCAAAACCAACCACGTATTTACCCCGGATGCAGGCTTTCACCTGAACCCCGGCAAAAACTACCTCAGCCATCTCGGCGAGCAGCTGCTCAAGCGCGCCGATACCCGGCTGGCGGCGCAGGCGGTAGAGGAAACGCTGGACCACCCGGCGTTGCTTCATGCCCTCAACCGCGATACCGGTGACTGGGTCAGTCAGGTGATGGCCCGGTAGCAGGCACGCGTCGACGTTCGCCCTGACGGACGCCAACCTGCTGCACGCTACTCGCGACAGCAAGCAGGGCGCGCTGCCGACTACCTTCTGGGCGACTTTGGTATCATCGCTGCGCCAGCGGCGCGCGATCATCTACGACCGACAGCAGGCGACGCCGGCGTTACTGTATGTGTTCGATCGGGTTGAGGGGACGGGGAAGCTCGTGGTGTACATTGACGGCACGCTCAAGGTACGTAATGAGCTGAATGGTAAGCGTGAAAAAGTTAACACAAACCTGATACGTACCGGCAAGATCCTGCAAGACCTATCAGCACTGCGTAACAAAAAGGTTTATGATCTGCTATGGGGTAGGCTGGATTGAGCGGGTGGCACCGGACTCGAACCGGATCATGCTGGCAGCGTGACAGCAACCGTTACCCATTGGAAACAACCACCCTGCCATGAGTATACACCATGATTGACGCCACGATCATATACCCTGCGTCAAGCCCTTGAGCGGCTGGCGCAGTCCCTGAGCCACCGCGCCAGCCGTTAGATGCGCACCCTCAGTAAAGGCATGTATGACACGGTGATGGAGAATTTCGGGCAGGAAGGCCGCCCGCGCCGGCAAAATCCTGCCGCAATCGGGGCGGCTGGCCGCCTCCATTGACAGCGTTGCCGATAACGACCAGGCCGTGGCGGGGACCAATGTGGTGAATGCGCGCATTCACCAGCAGGGCGGCACCACCCGGCCCCATATCATTCGCCCCCGCTATAAAAAGGCGCTGGCCTTTAACGGTCGGGTGGTAAAACGCGTTAATCATCCCGGTGCGGCCCTTTCTCAGTCTGGCCGATCAAGATTATCAGGCCCTGGTGCACACCGCCAATGATTACCTTCAGCAGCGCGCGCTGGACGAGTAACACTCTGTAAAGGCCGTGGCGCGTTTTTTGATAGTCAGGCAGGCGATGATGATGCGGGTGAAACCGCGTTAAGCGATTCTGGAGCGATCTAAACAGGTTTCAAACGGGGGGTATCGCCTCCCGCATCAGCGGTGTAGTCTGATGCCAGTCCATTTGTGTCCTCTTCCTTCCCCCACTCTTACCCCCTACACCCCCGTCACGACGAGATACCCGACGCCCAGATTAGGCTGTTTCCCATGAATACACTTTCTGGGACCGCCACCGCGTGAAAAACACCGTCCGCCTTGCCGCACTGACCGTGGCACTTGGAGAGCGCCGGCACCCGTGTCCAGCTGTTTCCGGCCAGCACCTTTCGCTCACAGGATACACGCCCCACAGACGTGGCGCCCTGGCGGCTGGAGGAACCGCAGCGCCGGAGGCTGATTGACGCTGCCCAGGCGCGCCAGACGCCGTACTGCTTTGACTATGAGCACCAGGCTATCCCCATGCCCGGGAGAACGGCCAGCCCGCGCCGGCCGCCGGCTGGTATTCGCAGCTGGAATGGGTCGAGGGCCTGGAGCTGTTTGCAGTGGATGTCGAATGGACCGAGCGTGCCCGTACCCTGATTGCCGCCGGGGAGTACCGCTTTGTCTCCCCGCTGTTTCAGTACGACAGGCGGGGCAATGTGACCTGCCTGGTAAATGCCGCGCTGACCAACGTGCCGGCGCTTGACGGTATGGCGGCGCTGCTGGCGGCGGCGTCACAACAACTCACGGGAGAAAATAACGTGGATGAACTGTTAGAACAACTGCGCTGGATGCTGAATCTGCCGCTGTCGGCCACGCCTAAGGAGGTGACGGTTGAGCTGAAAAAACTCATTGATCGCCTGTCGGGCGGACAAGGGACGGCGGCCGCCGGCATCAATCTGCTGTCGCTGCTTGGCGAGAAGGATAACCAGATTGCCGCGCTGTCACAGCAGACCAGCACGCCCCCTGATCCGGCTGCCTATGCCCCGGCCAGCGTGGTCAATAAGCTGCGTGAGCAGGTGGCGGCACTCGGTCGTCAACTGAGCGGCAACGAAGTCGCTGCCCTGCTGACGGCGGCGCTCAGTGATGACCGCGTGCTCAAAGGGGCGGATGAGGACTAGGCGCGGCGGCTGGGTGAAAAGACGTAGCGCTGCTGCGTGAGCACCTGGCCACCCGTCAGCCGATTGCCGCGCTGTCGGGGCTGCAGACCGGCGGCAACGCGCCACAGGGTATCGAGGCGCGGCCATCGCCTCTGGGCGCACTGGAATGCGTCGGCGCTGGTGGGGGAGAGTACGCCGGACGTGGAGCTGTTCCAGCATTACGGCCTGACCTCAGCGCCCCACCGGCACCATGGCGGTGGTGTTGCCGGTGGCGGCCGTACCCCCGCCATAGTATCGTGATTGCCACCGAACACGGCACTTTACCGGCTGCAAGGGCTGGCAAACGGCGAGGTGGCGCTCTACAGTAACGAAGGCGCCAAAATCGTTATCCGGCGCGAAAAAATTATCGAGGTGGAATGCGACGAGTATCAGGTTAAATGCAAACGCTATCAGGTTCAGGCCGAAGAGCGCGCCTGCTTCGAGACGCCGATGCTGTCAACCTCACAGGCACTGAGCGCCGAGGGGCCTATCAGCGGCCACGGCGGTATGACGATTAACGGCGGCGGCGGATCCGGTGGCGCGCTTTGCGGGGGATATTGAGCACCAGGGCGGCACTGCGCAGCGCCGAGGTGGAAATCAAACGGCATCCGGCAAAGTGGACACAGGCACCCGATACCTTCTGGGCTGTCCGATGGACCGGTTAACGGGGTAAGATAGCGTCGCGGCTCCCGACGCACACCACCGTACCAGTTACCCTCTACGCCCGCGTCACTCCTCCCGCCCCGTCGCCTACCTTACCCTGACGCCATGGACGCACTGATTGACAGCCAGACCGGTGATTACACCAACACTCGCACCACTG
The DNA here is from genome assembly GCF_051710625.1 of Sodalis sp. (in: enterobacteria). Lineage (GTDB taxonomy): Bacteria > Pseudomonadota > Gammaproteobacteria > Enterobacterales > Enterobacteriaceae > JBPESN01. The sequence continues at coordinate 9,503 of NZ_JBPESN010000038.1, forward strand.
ACTTGCATAACGCGGTCTACCTACGCCTGATGACGCCGCGCAGGCAATATTAGGCTGACCCGGCGCTGGGGTCACGTTTGCACGAACTGGCGCGGGCCAAAGACTCGGCCACCACCCGGCGACTGGCCCAGCAATATGCCGAACAGGCATTAACCACTGCTGGCCGATAACCGCGCCCGCCGCATTGACGTCCGAGTCAGCCGTCTGGCACAAGGTGACCTGCGGCTGCATATCGACGTCGTGGCCGCCAACGGCAATTTGCAAACCTTTACTCACCCGGTAAAGGTTATTTAAACGGAAATCACCATGTCGCACAGCACCCCCACCCATACCGAGATTGCTGACACGCTCTTGCGCGATATCCGCAACCAGTTGCCGGACGCCGATACCGGTCCCAACAAGTGACTACGCGGTGCGCGCGAACGCCATTGCCAGCGCGCTGCAGAGGCTATACCAGCACCAGCTGTGGATAGTGCGGCAAATGTTCTCGAACACCGCCGACCATGACTATCTGGTAGTGCACGACCGCACGCGCAACCTGACGCCGAAAGCAGCTACCCCGGCCGGCGGCGAAGTACGCCTGACCGGCAGGCAACCCCGCCGCAAACATTACCAGCCTACTGCAATTGCGCCCCACCGGCAGCCGTCAGCGCTACCAGACCACCGCGCCGGGCACGACAGACGCAACGGACAGCCCGCCATTTCTCGCCCGCGCCCTGCAAAGCGGTACCCAGGGCAATCTGGCGGACAATACGCCAGCAACGCTGCTGATGGCTCCAGCCGGTGTTGACAACAACGGCACTATCACCCGCATGGTCGGCGGCAGCGAGGCCGAATCCGACGCCGCCCTGCCGGCACGTCTGCTGGAGGTGATACGTCGTCCGCCGGCGGGAGGCAATCAATACGATTACCATCGCTGGGCGGTCTCCCTGCCCGGCGTCACCGAAGTCCATGTCTACCCGCTGCGCCGGGGCTACGGTACGGTGGATGTGGTAATAGTCACCCATAACGACCTGCCGTCGCCGGAGACGCTTAAGGCGGTGCAGCGCCACCTTGACAAGATGCGCTCGGTCACCGCGAAAGACTGTCTGGTGCTGGCCCCCGAGGAGGTGAAAGCCGGTATCACGGCCCAGGTCAGCCTGAGCAATCTGACGCTGGAGGCCGCCCGCAAACAAATTACGACCGCGCTCAGTGACTATGTTAACTGCCTGGCCCCCGGTGAAGTGGCGGTCAGAACCTAGCTGGGGCGCTGATATCCGAGGTGGTCGGCGTGGTGGACTTCCAGTTGCTTGCCCCCAGCACCAATGTGGTGCCGGTGGTGAACAAGCAGACCGTGCAGTGGGTGCGCGCTGGCACCATCATAGTGGAGGAAATGCCATGAACAGCCGCGATTACGCGCCGCTGCTCAGTGCCCTGCTGCCACCGAAAAGCTATGCGCTGACCGGTAAGCGACTCGGTGTCGAACTGCAGGCCGAGGGGAAGAGCTTAGCACAGCTAGAAATCCGCGCCGGCGAAGTGACTGACGGTATCACGCCCTTTCTGGCAGTCGGGCTGCTGGTCGACTGGGAGCGGATGTTGGGAATTTCCCCCGACAGCAGCATGACGCTACAGGCGCGTCGCCAGCAGGTACTGGCCAAGATTAACGCCGCTGGTGGCCTGAGCCGGCAATACTTTATCAGCTTGGCCAAATCGCTAGGTTACCGCGTCACCCTCGACGAGCCGGAGCCGTTCCGCGCCGGCATTGTCCGGGCCGCCGAGCGTATCTGGGTGCCGGAGATTATCTGGCTGTGGATAGTCAATATCGATGACGCACAGGTGCCGGTCTACCGCTTCCGCGCCGGTAGCTCGATGGCCGGGGAAAGCTGCTGACCTTTGGGCAGAACCTGATTGAAGGGCTGTTTAAGGACCTGAAACCCGCGCACACCCAGGTGGTGTTTAACTACAGAGAGAAAACGCGCCCATGAAGGATATTATCGCGCCGACTGACAGCGAGGACGGGCTGTTTCATGACGGCGACCCGGCGGGCGACGTCAGGGGGACCGTGGTCTACGCCCAGTGGCTAAACGCCATGCAGGGGGCGGTCATCGATACCCAGACCGAGCAGAAAAATATTCTGGCGGCCGCCGGAATGCAGCCCAACCCGGCGCAACATAACCCGCTGGCCGAGGTCATCAAGGGGTTGATTGCGCAAGCCCGGCAGGAGAATGAAAAACGCAGCCTACTCAGGAAAAACAACGGCACGGATATCTTGGATAAGGCGGTGTTCGTGGCCAATCTGGGGTTAAAAAATATCGTTGAACAGGCACAAAACGCACTGGACAAACGTACCAATGGCACGGTTAACGGCAGTCTGCAGATCACCCATTCGGTCAATGTCGGCGACAGCGATTCAGGGCTGATTGCCAATGACAAAGGCAACGTGGCGCTGTACGCCAACAACGTCAAAACCGGCGAATGGAATACCCAGCGCCTACATTGGGTACAAGACCTTGAAGTGGGTGGAAAACTGACCGCCAGTGGCGGAGCGACCTTTGGCAAAGCCGTCTCGCTATCCGGTGGCGGCCATCCCACGGATATTCTTCATTTTTATGGCCGGGGGCAAAGCGGCAACGAGACACGTTCAGGTGAATGCCGCTATTACCCTTATCTGGGCAATCCCATGAGCACGGAATTTTACGGTGCCGATGTGGTGGGCAGTCATTATGAACATCGCCTTATTATTAATCGCGCTGGCGGTAACATTAAGTGGTTCGTTTTTAAGGATGACGGTAGCGCTTGTGCCATGCAGGGGCACTGGCAAAATAACTCGGACCGGCGGATAAAAAGCAATATTGCGAAAATAGAAAATGGCCTTGCAAAAGTCGAAACGCTGACGGGCTACACGTATGTCCTTGCCGAATATCGTCAGGCGGGTGTGATGGCCGATGAGCTGGAAAAGGTTCTGCCTGAAGCAGTAGGTAATTCGGGGGATTACCACGAAAGTGATGGCACGGTTGTCAAGAATGTAAAAGCCGTCGCCTACGGCAGTATCACTGCGTTGCTGATTGAAGCAATAAAAGACCTGTCCGCGAAAGTGAAAGCGCAGCAGGCAGAGATTGAAGCACTGAAAGCCGTAATGCGCTTAGCGCTGGACGTGGCCGAATCACCGGCACAGACTCAGAATATGGATAATAACGGGGAGACACCCTAAATGAAAGAGATTATTTCGCTAATCGATACTGCCGATGGCGTCTTCCATGATGGCGACCCGTCTATCGGTGCTGGCGGGGCTGTGGTGCACGCCAAATGGCTGAATGCCATGCAGGGCGCAATGATTGATACCCAGACGGAGCATAATAATATTTTGGCTGAGGTGGACATGAAGCCCGATAGCAGCTAGTCGGCGCAGTTACTGGCAGCGATTAAGACCATTGCAACAAGTATTGCGGCAGAGACCAGCGCCAGTATCCTGCCTATCGGTGCCCCTATCGCCTGGCCGTCGGATAATATTTCCGCAGGCTATGCCCTGATGCAGGGACAGACGTTTGATAAAAGTAAATATCCGAAATTGGCAATGGCTTACCCATCAGGGATCATTTCTGGTAGTGGTCAACTAAAACTGGGCACCGCGTTAGCGTTTTTCCAGTATCTATTTTTCTGATTCGGTTGATGGCAACCCACCGTTATATTCATGCGGCCTGAGTGCGCTATAATATCCCACGATATAGTCGGTAATTTTGTGAGCTGCTTAGCTGAAGCTTGTGTAGCCCGCCCGCTACCGGCATCTACTCGTTTTTCAGACTTCTGAAGGAGCGCTCCGTCGGACTGTTATCCTAACAGTTACCACGCCGACTTATGCTTTGTTTGATCCGGTAACGCCACAGGAACTGTCGGAACTGCCTGCTCGTGTAGTGGCTACCCTGATTGCTGTGGAACACCACTCCGGCTGGTGTAGCACGCGTTTCCCATGCCATTTCCAGTGCTTTGATAATCAGTCTGCTGTCCGGGGAGAACGACATAGCCCATCCCAGCGTTTCCCGGTCCAGATATACGTCACATCGCCGCACCATACCTGGATTGGCTCCGTTATAGCGAACTGGCGCTCAAGATAATTGGAGATCGCAACATGCTCCTGACTGTCACGCTTATACTTGTGCGTCGGCTGCTGACAACTGACCAGCCCCAGCTTTTTCATGAACCTGCCTGCGAGCCAGCGCCCCATCCGGAAGCCTCTCTGGGTTGCCGTGGTGGCGATACTTCTCGCGCCAGCTGCACCATGGCTAATATTATGCAGTTCATAAACCCGACTGCGCAATACCGTTCGCCTGCCGTCTGGCCTGTCAGGACGACTTTTCCAGTATTTGTAACTGCTGTGATGAACCCTGAACACGTGGTAGAGTATGGCCACAGGATAATGCGCTCTGAGCTTCCCGATTAACGAGAACTGTTCAGGGAGTCTGACATCAAGAGCGCTGTAGCCTTTTTTAATATTTTGTTTTCCATTTCAATGCGTTGTACCTTCTTCTTGAGCTCACGTATTTCGATTTGTTCTGGGGTTATGGGAGAGGCTTTTGGCGTTTTCCCCTGTCGCTTATCACGCAGTTGTTTTACCCATTTTGTCACCGTAGAAAGGCTGACGTCCATGGCTTTTGCTGCTTGCGCGGCGGTGTAATTTTGGTCGACAAACAGTTGAGCGGATTCGCGTTTGAATTCAGGACTAAAATTTCTTCTTTTCATTGGTGCACCCGTGTTGTTCTGAGGTGAGCATATCACCTCTGTTCAGGTGGCCAAATTCAGTGTGCCACTACAAACAATCTGTATCTCCTAAGGGGAGTAGCTGGAGAAGCTTGCCGCCCGCCTTAGCTATAGATTTTGCAATCAGTTCTGGACTGTCCAAAATAGCCATTTTTTAGGGTTTAAAAGAGTCCAGAATTGTCTGCAAATTAGTCCAGAATATTTTGCATCGCTACACATGTAATGCGCGTTGGCGGTCACGGTACCATATGGGGTATTGGACGGGGCGGGATTGCTGCTGCCGGTTATCTGCACAATATGGGATGCGGCGCCATCCGAGCAGCGCACGCGGATACCATTGTCGATGGCGCCGCTCATGGTCGCCTTAAGGGTGTCGAACGTCGCGGCATGAGTGCCGAAATCCAGATTGCCGAAATTGGCGTTAGTGGTGGCTGGGTCGCCGTTAATCAAGCAGCCGTTAGTCAGGGTAAGCATCGCGTTTATCGTACCGGTGGCTTCGGCGGCACGCGCCGAATAACAGCGGAAAACGCCGGCCAAACAGCTGACAGCCAAAAGCGTCTTACTCATAATCATCCTCGAACATGATGAAGTGAACGATGCTTTTCGCCTGGTGAAAACAAAGAAAACGCCGAATGGATTGTTACGCGCCGGGGGGCGTAACCGGATTTGACTCGTAATTATCGGTGCGTCGTTGCCGTCGACACAGCTTTATTTAAGCAGAGTTTGTCCATTGAGCAAGACACGGAACGCTTTTTTTCTCTTTCGCTACCGCCGAACTCCCTACCGCAGGCGAAGGCAAGCCAGACGGCGCGGCACCGTAAAACGTTACCGTGTCGGACACTGACGGATTAAAAACCCTGTTCGGCAATATCCAGGGCGAAATAGCTGAGAATAATATCCGCCCCGGCGCGCTTAATCGCGCCCAGGGTTTCGCGCACGATTTGGCGTTCCTCAATGGCGCCGGCGCCGGCGGCAAATTTGATCATCGCGTATTCGCCGCTCACTTGATACGCCGCCAGCGGCAAATGGGTCGCCTCGCGGATATCGCGGATGGTGTCCAAAAAGGCGCCGGCCGGCTTTACCATCAGCGCATCGGCCCCCTCCTGCTCATCCAACAGCGACTCGCGTATCGCTTCGCGGCGATTCATCGGGTCTATTTGATAGGTTTTGCGGTTACCCTTCAGGGCGGTGCCCCCGGCTTCGCGAAACGGACCATAAAAGGCCGAGGCAAACTTGGTGGAATACGCCATCACGGCGGTGTCGATAAAGTCGGCGCCGTCCAGCGCGGCGCGTATCGCCTGCACCTGCCCGTCCATCGCCGCCGACGGGGCAATAAAATCCGCTCCGGCGCGCGCTGCCGCTACCGCCTGACGCCCCAAATTCACAAGTGTAGCGTCATTGTCGACCCCGTTATCGTGCACCACGCCGCAATGACCGTGGGTGGTATATTCGCAAAAGCAGGTGTCAGACATGACAATCATATCCGGCGCCGTGTCTTTACAAATGCGCGCCATCCGCGCGACCAGGCCATTTTCCTGCCAGGTATCGCTACCCGTATCGTCCAGGTGATGGGAGATGCCGAAGGTCATGACGGATTGAATGCCAGCTTTGGCATAGCGCTCGATTTCAAAAGCCAGGCGCGCTTCCGGTATCCTGACCACGCCTGGCATGGCGGACACCGGCACATAGTCGCTGACCTCCTCCTCGACGAATATCGGCAGTACCAGATCGCTTAGCTGTACCTCGGTTTCCTGTAACAGCGCGCGCAAAGCAGGGGTACGGCGCAAACGGCGTGGACGTGAAACGGGATAAATACTGGACATTTTTTCTCCTGCGGGTAATGGAGGCTACGATTGCGGCGAGATGGCCGGACAGGGGAAATGCGCGTGACATTTGGCTCGGCCAGGACAAAACAGGGCAATCACGCCAAAGGTGACTTTGGAATTGGGTGAAACGATTACTGATTATACCGCGCGGATAACCGGCTCGGCATCCCTCATTGTGCGGCGCCCGTGCGGGGTCAACCTCCGACGACGCGCCAAGTTTTATTAAAATTGACAATTAGGTGACAAATACGGAGCCAAATTAACGCCAACGGCCGCCATGACCGGCTGCAGTAAATGGAACACCTAGCGCTATTATAAGTCAATATAGCGCAAGTGCAATCGCCGCCCCGGGCAGCGTATTCTGCCCTGAGCCGCCGCTGCGCCCGTGCATGGGAACGACCGGTAGACTGTGCCGTTAACAAAAAAGACGTTATGCTGCACGTTTGCTACTGCCCCGGTAACCTGTTGTCCGAGGCGCGGCGGCGACCACCGCGCCAACCTGTATTCAGCGCCGGGCTGTTATTGCCGGCGCTTCACTGAAAGAGGCTGTTGATGTCCGCCGTGAAATTAGCCTTACGCCAGGTCAGCCGCCGTTTTGGCGCGCTCACCGCTCTTGCGCCAACGGACCCTCGAAGTGCAGCAAGGGGAATTTATTTGTCTCGTCAGTCCCTCCGAGCGTGGTAAAAGTACCCTGTTTAATGTTATTTCGGGCGTACTGGCCCCCGACAGCGGCCAGGTCCTGATCGACGGTAGTGACGTGACCGGCAGCAGCGGTCACGTAGGCTATATGCTGCAAAAGGATTTGCTGCTCCCCTGGAAGACGGTCATCGACAGCATTGTGCTGGGTGCCACGGTCAACGGCGGTGCCAGTCGGGCACAGCGCGCGCAGGGTGTCGCGCTGGCCAGGCGTTATGGTCTGGGGGAGTTTATCAACCACTACCCCTCCCCGCTGTCCGGCGGCATGCGCTAGCGGGTGGCGTTGATGCGTACTCTAGCGATGGAGCACGATATCATGCTGCTCAATGAACCGTTCGGCGCGCTGGATGCACAAATCCGCCTCGCCCTGCAGCAGTGGTTATTGCAGGTGTGGTCAGAGCAGCGCCGAACGGTGGTGTTTATCACCCATGCCATCGACAAAGCCATCATGCTGGCGGATCTGCCGGTGTTGCTGGAAGGGTTCCGGCAAACCTTCCTCACTTTTCTATTAGGCTTCGCGCTGGGCGCCGGCACTGGTTTTAGCTTTGCGCTCGTCATGGACGCCGTGCCCTGGGTACGCAGCGTTTTATATCCGATGCTGATTGCCCGCCAGGCCGTGCCCCATTATCGCCATATCGGCGGCCCTCACTATCTGGCTGGGCTTCGGCCTGGCGCCCAAGCTGGTCATCGTCGCGCTGGTGGTGTTTTTTCCGGTCGTCGGCAATGTGCTGGACGGGCTTGGCTCCGTCGACAAAGATAGTCTGAATCTGGTACGCGCCATGGGCAGCAGCCGGCTCGGCGTTTTTCGCCATGTCAGACTGCCGGCCACTTATACGCCGCTGTTCTCGGCCCTGAAGCTGTCCGCCACCTTCAGCGTGACCGGGATGGTCAAGGTGCATCACCAGCGGGTGGCGATATTCAGCGGCGAGCGCGCGGGCGATCATCACCAGATTGGCGGTGTCGCCGTAGGTGAACGTCCCGGGCGTGCCGGAGAGAATGACCGGCGAACGCCGCGCCGCCGCGGTTTCCACAATCACTTGTAGGATTTCAAGATTGTGGATATTGAATGCCGGCACCGCGTAACCTTCACGTTGTGCCTTCAGCAGCAGGTATTTGCTGGAGATAACAGACATGTCGCTTTCTCCTTAACGAATAACGGTGCAGCAGCTGACGCCACACCACGAGGTCACTGCGCGCGGCGCTGATGCGTTTTTTATAAGCTGCTGGGAAATCATAATAACCTTCAAATTAAAACTTTATAAGGGTTATGTTGCGATAATAGCGTGACAGAGATCAAATTTAAGCACTATTGGTACAAAACATAAATAATAATTTTTGTAAAACAAAAGTGTTACTCGTATTGCGGTTTGCGCGCCTCTCTCCCCGTTCCGCGCCGACGCGTATAGGGTCAAAAAGGCTGTTGTCCGGACAGCGGCGATGGTACAATTACTAAGGATTAAGATAATAATCATTAAGGTTTATTATTAATTTCGTTTTCTAACAATCTCCCCTTCCTCGCAACGCGCTGAGGGGAAAACCATCACCAACGGCGGCACAATAGAATTGGATTGTGCCCTGTGCCCCCTCAGGGCATTGGCCTGGGTCGCCTGAAACTTTCAATTGGAAAGTTTGCGGACTATAGTGAGGCTATTTACCGCTTATCTAGGATGGCACCGTGCCGAGAAAATCATCCAACTTATTGAAGCGGCGACTGAAAATCGCTGAGATGGTACGAAAACAGGGAGAGATACGGGTGGAAAGCCTGTGTGAGCAGCTGTGCGTCTCCGGCGTGACTATTCGCGGCGATTTGGCTTACCTTGAACAGCAGGGGTATTTGAAACGCTCGTTTGGCGGGGCCATTTCCACCGCCGCCGCGACCGCTCCCCAGCAGGTTCTGCCGCCGGCCGGCGAGGTGCCCACCCGCGCCACGGAACTGGAAATAGCGCTGCATTGCGCGCGCCTGGTGGCCGATCAGGATACGCTATTTTTGGGGCACGGCGCCATTACCCGCAAGGTTATCCCCTTGCTGAGCGGCCGTAAAAAGTTGCGGCTTATCGTTAATGACCTCCACCATGCCCTGCTGGCGGATGAGTTTATCGATGGCGAAGTGATCCTGGCGGGCAGTGAGATGATCCGCGACCGCCATGTTCTGGTTGGCAAAACGCTGGGCAGTGTCGTGCAACATTACACGCTATCACACTGTATTTTGCAGGCCACATCGCTGGATGCTACCGGCGCGCTCGGCGGCGAGCTGCCGCAGTTGGCGCCGCATTACCAGCGGGTGCTCGACAAGGCGCAGTTGAAAACTCTGCTGGTCACCGGTTATCCGCCGCCCGAAGGAAATCACGCGCCGGCCGGGCAATTGACTCAGCTGGACAATTTGGTGACCTGTGGCGCAGTAAACGGATTTTATCAACAGCAGTTGTTTGAGTCGGATTTCATCATCCGCTACAGCAATAACGAGTGCTTTACCTGGACTAATCGGGATTCTACTGGGGATTAAGGGGACTCTATGTCTGTGAGCATCTGCACCATGGGTGAGTTACTAGTGGAATTTCTCTGTAAAAACTATAACCAGGGCTTTACCCTGCCCGGGGAGTTCCTCGGCCCCTATCCCAGCGTCGCGCCCGCCATCTTCGCCGCGCAGGTCGCCCACCTGGGCTTCAGCTCCCCGTTATTCGGCTGCGTCGGCAACGACGATTTCGGTGAACTTAATATCGAGCGGCTGCGCCAGGAGGGCATAGTAACCGAAGGCATCACCCGGGTAGACAAAGCCCCCATCGGCACCGCCTTCGTCAGCTATCGCACTCCTCTTGAGCGAGATTTTATCTTCAATATTTCCAGTAGCGCCTGCGGTTTCCTCTCCCCAGACCATATTCAGCCCGCCCTGCTTGAGCGCTGCCGGCACTTTCATATTATAGGGTCATCGCTGTTTTCGTTTCGTATCATTGACGCCATGCGCAAGGTGATTCAGATAGTCAAGGCCAATCAGGGAACCGTTTCCTTCGATCCCAACATCCGCAAGGAGATGATGAATATCCCCGAGATGCGCCAGGCGTTCGACTACATTCTGGAATACACCGATATCTTTTTGCCAAGCGAAGGGGAAATGACTTATTTCGCCCACGGCCGCAATCAGTCGGAGGCGGCAATCCTTGCCGACCTGCTGGCAGGAGGCGTGCAGCATGTCACGGGTTACTAGACGCCGCTGGTAGACCCCTCGAGCGCCGGTGACTGTTTCGGCGCAACTTTTGTCAGCCTGCTGCTGACCGGATAGCCGGTCAGCGGCGCGCTGGCGGCATCGCGCAAGGGGCCGATGGAAAGCATCTCTCTACGCTGCAGGAGATTAAACGACTGGTGTTGGCATAAGCGACGCGCCCGCCTCGACGCTTATCCGCCCATACCCACGCTGCGGGTCGCCGATCGGCGCATCCTCACACCTGCAGCTCCACGCACAGAATACGAAACACCCAGCTCAGGGCTTTTTGCCTTGAGCCTTGGACTTTAAAATTTGGGCTTTGGGCTTTGGGCTTTGGGCTTCGCAGGCGTCGCAAAGCACACATTGACGCCTTCCCTTCAACGCCAGGCAAAAAATACTGCACTCAGTTCAGCATGTTGAAACCGCAAAAAACGCGGTACAGATCACATAATAAGAGTAAACTGTTATCATGAAGCCCGGGCGTCGCAGGCTCCGCTGCCACGACGACGCCGCGCGCCGCCCGGTGATTTCCGCTAATTTCTATTTTGTTGGCTGCCAACGCAATGCAAACGACTTGTTCTTCCCGTCAATCTTGGGCCCGCCCGCCGTTTACGCCTCGTACCAGTCGCTCAAGAGCCTGGCTGCGGGTGCTATGCCTGGCGCTGGCGGCCTTTATCTTCAATGCCACCAAATTCGTTCCCATCGGGCTTCTTAGCGATATCGCCGACAGTTTTGCCATGACGCCAACCCAGGTGGGACTAATCATCACCGTTTACGCTTAGGGGGGTAGCGCTGATGTCGCTCCCGCTGATGCTGCTGTCAAGCCAGATGGAGCGGCGCAGCCTGCTGATGGGCACGTTCGCGCTGTTCATCGCCAGCCATGTGCTCACCGCCTTCGCCTGGAATTTCTGGGTGTTGATGTGTTCGCGCATCGGAGTAGCGCTGGCCCATGCGGTGTTTTGGTCAATTACCGCCTCGCTGCCTATTCGCGTCGGCCCGAAGGGAAAATCAGCGCAATCACTCAGTCTTTTGACCACCGGCACCGTGCTGGCGATTATGCTACTGCTGTGGCGTCCGCTGCCGCGTTTGCCGGGTAAACATTCGGGCTCCTTGAGCAGCGTGCCGGCACTGTTTCGACGCCCGGCGCTGGTGAGTATTATACGGTATTACGGTGGTGGTCACGGCCCACTATACCGCCTACAGCTATATTGAACCGTTCATGCAGCGCGTGGCCTCCGCCGGCGAAAACTTCACCAGCATGTTGCTTTTGCTGTTCGACGCTGCCGGTATCCTCGGCAGCCTGGTATTTTCTTTCTTGGGCAACCGTCACCCTACCGCGCTATTGGTGGGCGTAATTTTTTGTCTAATGATTTGCCTGCTGTTACTGCTGCCGCTGGCGCCGCATAATCTCGCTATCACGTTGTTGTGCATTATCTGGGGCATGGCCATGACCGCTCTCGCCCTGAGTCTTCAGGTGAAAGTGCTCGGCATGGCGCAGGATGCCACTGATGTGGCTATGGTTCTATTTTCCGTCATTTTCAATCTGGGTATCGGTGCCGGCGCACTGCTGGGGAATCAGGTCAGCCTGTTCTTCAACATGGGGGATATCGGCCTGGTGGGCCCGCTGATTGCCCTGCTGGGGTCGGCAGTCGGCGTAGCGCCATGCCCCGCGCCGCGAAAGGTTGATGCCCGCGCGAAGCACTTTCGGGCTGCAGCGGCACGCTGACACCCCGTGAGGCCCCCCGGTCAGCAGACACTTTAGCGCTTGTGGCGCGGCACGCGGTATAGGGGACCAGGATCCGCAAACCCCAGCACCCAACATGCCCCGGCGGTTGGGCGGCGC
>NZ_JBPESN010000039.1:0-10919 GCF_051710625.1 Sodalis sp. (in: enterobacteria)
CTCACGTATTTCGATTTGTTCCGGGGTTATGGGAGAGGCTTTTGGCGTTTTCCCCTGTCGCTCATCACGCAGTTGTTTTACCCATTTCGTCATCGTAGAAAAGCCGACGTCCATGGCTTTTGCTGCTTGCGCGGCGGTGTAATTTTGGTCGACAACCAGTTGAGCGGATTCGCGTTTGAATTCAGGACTAAAATTTCTTCTTTTCATTGGTGCACCCGTGTTGTTCTGAGGTGAGCATATCACCTCTGTTCAGGTGGCCAAATTCAGTGTGCCACTACAGAACGGCGAACGCGGTTACTGGCGCGCGGCAGCCTGGGCACGAATGCCCCGGACCATGGCTTCCAACCCTTGCGATCGGGACGACGTCAGGTGCTGGGTAAGCGCCAGCGCGTCGAAAAAGGACCGCACGTCATAGGCAACAATCTCCGCCGGCGTCAGCCCCTGATAGAGGATAAACACCATGGCGATAAGCCCTTTCACAATGGCGGCGTCGCTGTCGCCGTACAGCTGGACGCTGCCATCGGCCTGGGTCGACAGGACAATCCATACCTGACTTTGGCAGCCGCCTATCAGATTATCCGGCGTGCGCATCTCCGCCGACAGCGGCGGTAGTTGCCCGCCCAGTTCAATAATATACAGATACTTCTCTTCCCAATTGCCGCAGCGGGAAAAATTGCGCAGCAATTTATCTTTATCAGGCAGATTCGCCATCGTTACGTGCTCCCCTGTCGGCTATCAGCCCAGCAAACGCTGCACCCGCACCAGACCGGCCACCAGCCGGTCAATATCGTCGCGATCGGTATACATAGCAAGCGACGCACGGCACATACTCGCCACCTGGAAATAGGCCATCAGCGGCATGGCGCAGTGGTGGCCGGTGCGGATGGCGATACCGTATTGATCGAGGAAGCTGCCCACATCATAAGCATGGTGTTTCCCCAAATTGAACGCGATAACGCCGGTGCGATCGTCAGGCCCGTACAGGGTCAGGTCCGGCACCTGCTGCAACGCTTCGAGCGTATAGCGCATCAGTTCGTGCTCATAGGCTTGAATGCTGTCCAGCCCCCCCTGTTCAATATAGGCGATCGCGGCGCCCAGCCCCATCATGCCGGCGGTATGGGGCGAGCCTGCCTCAAAACGCCAGGGCGCATCGTTGAAGGTGGTGCCTTCGGTCAAATCGACGGTGCGAATCATCGAACCGCCGCCTTCCCAAGGCGGCATGGCGTCCAGCAATGCTTTCCTGGTGTAGAGAATACCAATACCCGTCGGACCATAGATCTTATGGCCTGAGAACACATAAAAGTCGCAATCCAGCGCCTGCACGTCCACCTGCTGATGCATGACGCCTTGCGCGCCGTCTACCAGCACCACCGCGCCGCAGGCTGCGCGCACTTTAGCGATAAGTTCCGGCAGGGGATTGAGGGTGCCGAGCACATTGGAAACCTGGGTGACGGCAAACAGGCGGGTGCGATCATCAATCAACGCCGGCAGTTTGGCTACGTCAAGCGTGCCGTCGGGCAACAGCGGAATATAGCGCAGCAACAGCTGCTTTTCTTCAGCCAGCATTTGCCAGGGAACAATATTGGCGTGATGCTCCATCTCGGTGATAAGAATATTATCGCCGGGCTGAAGATGCTGCCGTCCCCAGCTATTGGCCACCAGGTTGATGCCTTCGGTGGCGCCTTTAACGAACACGATTTCATCCGCCGAGGCAGCATTAATAAAACGCGCCACCTGTTGACGCACGTTTTCCATGCGGGTCGTGGCTTCGCTGCTTAAGGTATGAATACCGCGGTGCACCGCGGCGTATCCCTGGCGATAATAGTCGCTTTCACAATCGATCACGGCGTTAGGCTTTTGCGCACTCGCCGCGCTGTCGAGATAGGTCAGCGGCTTATCGTTTACCTGCCGCGCCAAAATGGGAAAGTCAGACCGGATTCGCGCAATGGGATAGGTCATACCGCCACCCCCTGTAAAGCATCGGCGATACGCGCCAGTACCGTGTCGCGCACCCCTTCGTCGCCAATCGCTTCCGTCACTTCCGCCGCGAAAGCATAAATGATCATCTGCTGGGCGTCTTCACAAGTGATGCCGCGCGAACGCAGGTAAAACATCTGCTGCTCGTCGATTCGCCCCACGGTGGCACCATGACTGCATTTCACGTCATCGGCATAAATTTCCAGCTGCGGTTTGGTGTCCACCTCCGCCAGGCGATCGAGCAGCAGATTATTATTGGTCATCTGACCGTCGGTTTTCAGCGCATGCTTGGCCACTTTAATCAGGCCATTGAACACGCCCTTGCCGCGATCGCGGGCGATCACTTTGTGCAGCTGGCGGCTCATGCAATGGTTTTTATTGTGCTCAAGATAGGTGCGGGTATCGCTTATATCCTGCCACGACGGCAACAGCAGGCTGTTTATCGCCAGATCAGCGCCTTCGCCGTTCAGCTGCGCGCTGGTCTGATGTCGGGTCAATCCCGCGCCGAGAATAAAAGTGCTGCTGCGCACTACCGTATCGCGGCCCACGCTGATATCGTTATGGCTAAAGTGATAGCTGGCGCGGCTTTCAAAAGCCAGTTTAATATGGCTCAGGTGCGCATTATCACCGACCGCCAAAGTGGTACGGGCGCCGCTAAAATGCCCCTGGGCATCGACGCTGGTGAAATGTTCGATAATTTGCCCCTGCGCACCGGACTCGATATTGATATGATGGCGGTAATGCAGCGTGCTCAGCGCTTCTTTGTCCTCACTGCCCTGGCTGATATGCAGCAGATACAGCGGGCGCTGCGCCGCTTTGCCCGCCGGCAGGCGGATGCGGGTGGTTTCCTGACTCAGGCTTTCGGTCAAATGCAAAAACACCTCCGGCTGAATGGGCGCAGGCAGCGCCCGACGGGCGGCCCCTTCCTCCACCTCGATTTGCCACAGGCCAGTATCGCTATCGCTCAGCGTCGGCGCAAAGCGGCCATCGACAAACACCAACCGGTAGACATCCAGCGTCAGACTGAGGGCATCGCGCACGGCAGCGGACACCGCGCGGGCGGTGGCGGGCGCAAAGCGGTGCGCCAACAGTCCGTCAAGTGGGGTGTATTTCCAATGCTCGTGCTGGCGGGTGGGCAGCCCCAGACGTTCCACGTCCCTCCAATGGGCGTAAGCCTCGGCGGAGCGCCCCGCGCTCTGACCGGCAAACAATTGGTGCCATTGAGTCAGCGCGCGGGCGTTACTGTTGTTCGGTAAGCCAGCCATAGCCTTGCTCCTCAAGCTGTTTCACCAGGGAAAAATCTCCGGATTTCACAATGCGGCCCTGATATAGCACATGAACGTGGTCGGGTTGGATATAGTCCAGAATACGCTGATAGTGGGTGACGATAATGAAGGAACGTTTGCCGTCACGCAGGGTATTTACGCCGTGGGCGACAATCTTCAGCGCATCGATATCCAGACCGGAGTCCGTCTCATCCAGAATGCACAAATCCGGCTCCAGCGCTGCCATTTGCAGGATATCATTACGTTTTTTCTCGCCGCCGGAAAAGCCCACGTTCACCGACCGGGTCAGCAGATCGGCCGGCATTTTCAACAGTTCAATCTTGGCGTCGATAAAATCAGCAAAATCGAAGCGGTCCAGCGGCGGCTGTTCGCGGTATTTGCGCACAGCATTGACGGCCGTCTGCAGGAAAAACTGGTTGCTGACGCCCGGGATTTCCACTGGGTATTGGAACGCCATGAACACGCCTTCGCCTGCGCGCTCTTCCGGCTCTAGCGCGAGCAGATCACGACCTTTGAACATGACGTCCCCGGAGGTAACCTCATAATCTTCGCGCCCGGCAAGCGTCGCGGATAGGGTACTCTTCCCGGAGCCGTTCGGCCCCATGATGGCATGGACATCGCCGGGTTTCACTTCTAGATTCAGTCCCTTGAGGATTACGTTGTCTTCCACGCTGACGTTCAAATCTTTAATCGATAACATGTTTCATTTTTCCTTTAACCCGACCTGTCGAGCCGTCCGGGCAGCAAACGCGGTAGCGTGGCCCTTAGCCCACGCTGTGTTCAAGGCTGATAGCCAGTAATTTTTGGGCTTCCACGGCAAACTCCAGCGGCAGCTCGGAGAACACATCCTTGCAAAAGCCGTTGACGATCATCGAAATTGCATCGTCTTCGCTAATCCCGCGCTGGCGGCAGTAGAACAGCTGATCTTCGCCGATACGCGAGGTCGTCGCCTCGTGCTCCAGCTGCGCGGTATTATTGCGCGCTTCCACATAAGGAAACGTATGTGCGCCGCATTCGCTGCCGATAAGCATGGAGTCACACTGGGTAAAATTACGTGCGTTGGTGGCAGTCGGCATGATTTTCACCAGCCCGCGATAGGTGTTTTCACTCTGGCCGGCCGATATCCCCTTCGAGATAATGGTCGAACGGGTATTTTTGCCGATGTGGATCATCTTGGTGCCGGTATCTGCCTGCTGGCGGCCGTTGGTCAGCGCGACCGAGAAGAATTCCCCCACCGAATTGTCGCCGCGCAAAATCACGCTCGGGTACTTCCAGGTGATGGCCGAACCGGTTTCGGACTGCGTCCAGGACATTTTGGCGTTTTCACCCGCGCACAGCGCACGCTTGGTGACAAAATTGAGAATACCGCCCTCGGCCTCGCTGCCGGCGAACCAGTTTTGCACCGTGGAATACTTCACTTCAGCATCTTTCAGAACAACGACTTCCACCACTGCCGCATGCAGCTGATAGCTGTCGCGCACCGGCGCCGAGCAGCCCTCAATATAGCTGACATAGCTGCCCTCATCGGCAATCAGGACAGTCCGCTCAAACTGGCCGGTTTTGGCGGCGTTGATACGGAAATACGTCGACAGCTCCATCGGGCAGCGCACACCTTTCGGCACATAAACGAATGTCCCGTCGGAGGCGACCGCCAAGTTGAGCGCGGCAAAGAAGTTATCGTTAGCGGGTACCACGCTGCCCAAATACTGGCGCACCAGTTCGGGGTGCTCATGGATAGCCTCACCGAAGGAGCAGAAGATAATCCCCTGCTCCGCCAGCTTATGGCGATAGGTGGTGGAAACCGACACCGAATCGAAAATCGCATCGACCGCGACCTCACTGCCTTCGCGTACCGGCACGCCGAGCTGGTTGAACGCTTGTTCCACTTCATCGGTCAGGTAGTTTTTTGCCCCTTCCGCGCCGGACTGCTGCGTAGCGCCGGGCTGAGAGTCGCACGTATCATCGCAGGCGCCGCACGACGGTGCCGAATAGTAACTGTAATCGTTATAGTCGAGCGGCTTGTACTTGGCTTTCAGCCAATGCGGCTCGTCCATTTCCAGCCAGGCGCGATAGGCATTGAGGCGAAGCTCCAGCATCCACTCCGGCTCATCGCGTTTCGCCGAGATAGCGCGCACCACGTCTTCACTGATGCCGTGCGCCAGTTCTTCGGTGGCCAATTGGGTAAAGAAGCCTTCTTTGTAAGGCTCGCTTTTCACCCAGGGCTGCGTTGCGTCAATCGCCTCGGGGGTGTCAGTATTGCTTCGTGCCATAATGATTCATCGCTCAAAGGCCAAAGCTTTCGCCGCACCCGCAGGCGTGCTGAGCTTTGGGATTGTTAAATTTGAATACGTGGTTCAACCCTTCCTGTACGTAATCCAGTTCCGTGCCATCAATGAAAGGCATTGCTTTTAGCGGCACATACAGCCTGGCGCCGTCATGTTCGTAGACGAGATCGCTGTCATCGGTCTGGGTAACCTTCTCCACGACATAGTTGAAGCCGGCGCAACCGGACTGTTTCACGTTAAGCCGCAATCCCAGCATGGAGGGGTCGCTTTCTACCAGGTGCAGAATCTGACGGGCGGCGGAATCGGTTATCGTCAAGCCGCGCCAGATATTCTCCTCCAGGGAGAACGTCTCAACCTTATTGTCTACTTGCATCAGGTTTACCTCATGACGTTACAAGCTGATACTCGGAAAACCCGCCTATGTTAAAGAGTTGTATTTTTTCTTCAACCTTGACCTTTATAGGTGAATAGGCCGTTTTATGGGAAATAGCTGTAGTTATCGCCGGCAAGCACTGTGTTTAGCCGCTATTCCCATTATTTTTCTAGGGCTATTTCACCGCTAATACCCTGATTTTCCGTATGTATGAAAAGAAAAGATCATTTTTTTAATATTAAAACTTTCTGCCCCGTGGCTAAAGCGAATATTCATAAAAATAAACCATTTTTATAACAGGTGAAAAAATAATTCGTCATTTTCGCTCAGTAAATAGTTAATAGGAAAATAACCCTAAAATGCGATGGAAATAAGTGTAGCGGCGCTGTTGTCTTTATTTGATGATAATTATCATTAGCGTAGCTGCTGGCCGATTACTCTTTTCAATAGTGTCTTCAATTATCGGGGTCAAGGCGCCCTCTCTGGTATTGATAACAATTGTATCACAAAAGCACCGACGGCGGCAGGCTCTTCTGTGCCCCGTCCGGACAGCGTTATAGGTAAAGCCCTCGCGCCGCCTCCCCTTTGGCTAACTGTCCGTTGACGGGTTGGCGTGCCCCGGCCGCCTCTGGCGCAACCCGCCGTCGGTGCGCTAAATCAGCTAAGCTCCCTCCGGGTACATTTCTGATTTCCCTAATCCAGGTGTAGCGCTATGCTGCATCCCTTGGTGATTTCCCGCTGGATCCTGTTATGCCCACGTCCGACCGCCCCGCCGCGTCACTCGCGGCACCAGAGTTGAATAAGCGCATCATCCCTATCGTCTTCTTTGCCTTTATTTGCTATTTGACCATTGGTATTCCCCTGGCCATCCTGCCGGGCTTTACACACACCACGCTGGGTTTTTCGACCCTGCTCGCCGGTATCGCCATCAGTCTGCAATATTTCAGCACCCTGGCCAGCCATCCCTATGCCGGCCGCTGCGCCGATCTGCTGGGACCGAAGAAAATCGTTCTCATCGGCCTGCTGTGCTGCGCGTTGAGCGGCACCTGCTATATGATGGCCCGCGCTACCCCTGCCCGTCCAGTGCTCAGTCTCAGCTGCCTTTTTACCGGCCGGCTGTTGCTTGCTGGGCGTTGGAGAAAGCTTCGCCAGCATCGGCTCCATGCTGTGGGGAATTGGCGCAGTCGGACAGCGGCACACCAGCCGCGTTATTTCCTGGAACGGCGTGGCCACCTCTATGGCGCAATCGCCGTTGGCGCGCCGCTGGGGGTGTTTCTCGAACATCTCGGCGGGTTAACGCTGGTCGGCGAATTTATCCTGTTTGCCGGTATCGGCGCCTGGCGGGTCGCACTGCGGCGTCCCGCGGTCAGCGTAAGCGCCGGCAGGCGTATTCCGTTTACCGCAGTCGTAGGCAAAGTCTGGCTGTTTGGTCTGGTACTGGGTCTGGGACCGCTGGGTTTTGGCGTCATCGTCAGCTTCATCACGTTATATTTTGTTGAACGCGGCTGGAGCGGCGCCGCCTTCGCCCTGACGCTGATGAGCTGCGCGTTTGTCGGGGTAAAATTGGTGCTGGGCAACGGTATCGGCCGTTTTGGCGGCCGCCGGGTGGCACTGCTGTCTTTTGTGGTTGAAACTGCGGGGCTGCTGCTGCTCTGGGCGCCGCCGGTTGCGGCGATAGCGAGTCTCGGCGCGCTGCTGACCGGTGCCGGTTTCTCGCTGGTGTTTCCAGCGCTGGGGGTGGAGGTTATGAAACAGATCCCGACACAAAATTAGGGCACCGCACTGGTCACCTACTGCGCATTCCTCGATCTGGCGCTCGGCGTGGCCGTGTCTGCTGCCGGCCTGGTGATGTCTCATCCTGGGCATGTCGTGGATCTATCTGGCCGCCGCGCTGATGGCGGTGCTGCCGGCGCTGTTGACGCTGCGGTTAAAGCAAACGGCGCCGGCGTAAATTCACTGTAACGGCGCCGGGCGCAGCCGCAGCCGTTCGGCCCGTCCAGAACGGCGGTGGTCAAGCGGGAGACGCAGGTCAGCTGCGCCGTATCGTCGGAAATGTGAATATCCCACACCTGGCGCGTGCGGCCGAGGTGAAACGGGCGGCATATCGCGCGCACCCCGCCGTCATAAACGCTGTGCAGATGATTGGCGTTGATATTAAGACCCACGATCCGCTAGTCCTCGCGGGTGCAGAGATAGCCGGCGGCGGAGCCTACCGTCTCCGCCAGCACCACTGAAGCGCCGCCATGTAAGATGCCGAAGGGCTGGCCGGGTGCGTTCATCTAGCGGCATAACGGCTTCCAGCTCATACTCTTCCAGCCGGGTGTAATGAATCCCCAGATAACCTATCATGCATCCCCGGGCTATCTGATTAAATCTCTCCAGCGACGGCGTACGCGTCCAAATCATGCGATGAGCTCCAAAAGCGCCTGTAACAGATGGCGAAGGCGCTTTCACCCTCGATATGCTTTACCTGACTGCGGCAGGAATAACCGGTCGCCAGGCAGCGGCCGCGCGGCAGCTGTGCAAGTTGTTGTTGCCAGGAGAGCGCATAGATACCGCGCGAATGGGCGTAATTCGCGCTCCCGTGACCGTAGGTGCCCGCCATGCTGCAGCGGCCGCCGTTGACAGGCTCCAGGGGGGCGCCGTAGCGGGCGAAAATGTCGCGCCATTGCCGAACGCTTGCCGGCAATTGTGTGGCTTCGGTACAGTGGCCGAACAGATACCAGGGCGCAGCCTGTGGCGCCGATTCGGGGACGTGGGCCCGCGACAATGCATTGTCGCTCTCCGGCATGCCGGCAAGCCATTCATGGACCAATTGCACCTGGAATTCGCCACGGTCGGCGCCCAGCACCTCGCGATATTCATCGCGATAGCAGAGCACCAGCGCCGGGTCAACCCCCACCATCGGCAGTCCTAGTCGCGCCGTACGGTTGAGAAAATCTGCCGTACGCCGGGCAGTACGGCGAAGCGCTGCAAAAACCCTTTGATATGCTGCGCTTTGCCGTTGGGGGGAAAAAGCAATAATACCGGTTTCAGCCCCAGTTCCATCACTAGACGGGTAAAATCCGCTACCACGCGCGCATCATAATAGCTGGTAAAGGGATCCTGAACGATAAGCACATGGGATTGGCGCTGTTCGGTGGGCATCCGCTCTAGCGCGTCCAACCTGGGCTGCGTGTTGAGAATGTCTGCCGCCTGACGACGCAACGGCGGCTGCGACAGCAGCGGCACATCCACCATCCCCACGGCTCGCTCGCTCAATGTGCGCACCACAGACCATTTCAGAAAGAAATTGAACGTCGCTGGCGCCTGCGCCATGAGAGGCGTATATCCCTCTACGCCGGCCACCAGATAATCACGCACCGGACGTAGATACCGGCTGTGGTAAAGCTGCAAAAAGCGCGCGTGGAAGCCTGGTACATCAATTTTGATCGGGCACTGGCTTGAGCAGGCCTTATAGGCCAGGCAGCCGGACATCACGCTTTTTACCTCGTGGGAAAAATCGTACTCGCCGCGCCCGCCAACTGTTGCCGACCCGGGCGACAACGTCTCGCAGCGTGGCCATCCCCTGCGGCAACGCCTGCTCCAGCTGGAGCGGATCGACGCCCTGCTGTGCCAACAGCCGCAGCCATTCGCGAACCAGCGGCGCCCGTCTCTTCGGTGAATGGATGCGATTAGCGGTGATTTTCATCGACGGGCACATCGGACTCAGGGTGTCAAAGTTAAAGGACAAACCGTTGCCATTGCACTCCATTGCGCCGCGCCAGACACCGCGCACCGTCACGGGGATTTGACGATCGAAGGTGCCGCGTTTGACCGCATCCACCGTCAGCATCGGCGCATCGTTCGTCAACGGCGGGCATATTTTACCGGGATTCAACCGATTGTCGGGATCGAAGGCCGTTTTGATATGGCGTAATTCCTGATACAACACGTCGCCAAAAAACACCGGGCTGTATTCGGCGCGAAACCCCTTACCGTGTTCGCCCCACAGCAGACCGCCATATTTGGCGGTCTGCGCCACGATGCGATCGGGCAGTTGCTTCATCAGCACTTCCTGCGCCGGATCGCACATATCCAGCGCAGGGCGCACGTACAGAACGCCGGCATCCACATGGCCGAACATGCCGTAGCTGAGCTGATGGCTGTCGAGCAGCGCCCGGAATTCGGCGATATAATCCGCCAGATGCCGGGGCGGAACGCAAGTATCTTCGGCAAACGGGATGGGTTTTGCCGAGCAGTTCTACCGCTTTTTTGCGCATGGCGTAAATACGCTCGATTTCCGCCATCTGTCCGCACAGCTGGTAACCGATAACCCCGGCCTCGCCGGCCGCCATCAAGCTATCGAGCCCGGCGCACAACGTCGCGAGTTGACTGTCTATCAGGGCGCCATCATCGCCGGCGAATTCCACGATGATCAGCCCCTGCATCGTCTGACCGGGGACATTTTCAATCAGCTCGCGCACCGAGTCCCAGACGATATCCTCCCGCACCAGACTCAGCACCTTGGAATCGACGGTTTCCACCGATAGCGCATGGGCTTCCAGCATAAACGGCGCATTGCGCAGCGCGGAATCGAAAGAGTCATACTTCACATTGGTTAAATGGCGCACCTTCGGCAGCGGCGTAATATCCAGCGTCGCCGCGGTGATAAACGCCAGCGTGCCCTCGGAGCCGGTGAGGATACGCGTCAAGTCGAAGGTTTGCAGATCGTCGCTGAAGACAATGGCGCAAATCATAGCTGGTTAAAAACCGATTAAGATCGGGAAATTTTTCCACGATCAGGCTGCGCTGTTGCAGGCAGCGTTCCACCACCGTGCGATAAATGTCACCGATGCGGCCCGGCTGCGCCGCTGACGTCGGTATCGCGCTGGTCTCAAGCCGTTGGGGGGGGGGGGGGGGGGGGGGGCGGCGGGGGGCGCGCGGGGGCCGGCCGCGGGGGGGGGGGGGGGGGGGGGGGGGGGGGGCGGGGGGGGGGGGGGGGGGGGGGGGGGGGGG
>NZ_JBPESN010000039.1:10929-21574 GCF_051710625.1 Sodalis sp. (in: enterobacteria)
TTTCCCCGTGAGGGGGGGCGTGGGGCGGGCCCGGTTCCCCCCCCGGGGGTTTATGGTCACCGTGGGGGCCCGGCGGCCCCGCGGCCGGGGGTTTCCCCCGGGCACCCCCCCGCCCCCCCCCCCCCCCCCCCAGCAAGACCGCCCGCAGCCCGAGGACATGATCGGAGGTTTTGCCGTACACCAGCGAGCCCTGTCCCGAGGCGTCGGTGTTGATCATGCCGCCCAGGGTGGCGCGGTTGCTGGTCGAAAGCTTGGGTGAGAAGAAATAGCCCAGCGGTTTGAGATACTGGTTTAACTGATCCTTGATAACTCCTGCTTCCACCTGCACCCAGCCCTGCTCCGTATTGACTTCAAGAATGCGGTTTATATAGCGGGACATATCCACGATCACGCCGCGATTGGGAGATTGCCCATTGGTCCCGGTCCCGCCGCCGCGCGGGGTGAAGCTGAGTCCCTGAAAGGCCGGCAAAGCCACCAGCCGGCCAACCACCGCGGCATCATCGGTGGAACGGGGAAAAATCACCGCATCGGGCAATAATTGATAGATGCCTGTTATCTGTCGCCATGGTCAGGCGGTCGGCATAGGCGCGGTTGCGCTGTCGCCGGTGAATCCTTCCCGGTTCAGCCGGGCGAGGAATTCGGTCACCACCGGGTCGACGCCCCGGGCCTGGGAAATCTTTGGAAGCATGGACGGTAAACCTGTTGTGTTAGAGCCTCATCAGGGCAATGTGGCGACCCCGTCGGCAGTAGCCGAACCTCACTGTTTTATCATATTTTTTTGTCCATGTCCTGCCGGCCAAAAAAAATCCCGCGCCCACGGGCGAGGGGCGTGAATAACTCAACGAAAGTTTTCATTCGCCCCTGTCAAAAAATGACGATATACCCCATCATTATGCTACTCGCCCACATCGGCCATCGTCAAGTCGCGGGCAACCCGTCGTTTGTTTGAGGAGAAAGGTGTTTCATGGATTTCCCGCGCCCGCTTCACGATTTGCCCAGAATGTTATTCAGCGTGACGTTTATCGCGCTGATGACCCTTGGCTGCTTTTGGGTAGTACAGCCCTTTATTCTCGGCTTTTCATGGGCATCAATGGTGGTGATAGCGACCTGGCCGCTGCTGATAAAGGTGCAGCATTTACTTTGGGGACGGCGTTCGCTGGCGGTGGTGGTCATGACGTTACTGCTGTTGCTGCTGTTTGTGCTGCCGGTGTCGATTCTGGTGAGCAGTATTGTCGATAATAGCGCCCCGCTGGTTGCCTGGGCCACGCAACCGGATCGGCTGACCCTGCCCGCCCTTGCCTGGCTGCAGGATGTACCGATGGTGGGCCGCAAACTCTACAGCGCCTGGCAATCGCTGATTTCCGGCGGTAGCGCGCCGTTAATGAGCAAAATCCAGCCCTATATCGGCAAGGCCGCCAGCTGGCTGTTGGCCCAGGTGGCCAACCTGGGCAGCCTGCTGCTGCACTGCGGGTTGATGATTTTGTTCAGCGTCTTGCTGTATTTGCGCGGCGAACGCGTGGGGATGGCGGTGCGGCATTTCGCCATACGCCTGGGCGCGGAACGCGGCGACGCATCGGTTTTGCTGGCGGCTCAGGCCATCCGGGCGGCCGCGCTGGGCGTGGTGCTGACCGCTATTGTCCAGTCCGTGCTGGGCGGCATCGGTTTGGCGATTACCGGCATTCCACTGGCGACCGTCCTGACCATAACCATGTTCGTGTTGTGTATCGCCCAATTAGGCCCCTTGCCGGTGCTGATCCCAGCCATGATCTGGCTTTATTGGAGCGGCGATACCACCTGGGGGACGGTATTACTGGTATGGAGCTGTGTCGTGGCGACCCTGGATAACATTCTGCGACCGATATTCATCCATATGGGGGCCGATTTACCTATGCTGCTGGTGTTGTGCGGCGTATTGGGCGGTTTATTGGCTTTCGGAATGATAGGCCTCTTTATCGGACCGGTGGTGCTGGCGGTCTCCTGGCGGTTGGTCTTCGCCTGGATGCAGGAAGCGCCCCCGCCGGGAAAAATCGATAATCCGGAAAAACAGCTTAAGGAATTACATTAATCCCCTCAGGTCCCGGCGAGCGCCGGGACAATTATTCCCCCACGTCGCAGCACCTATTCTTTTAAATCGCTAAGTCATTTTACCGTTATTTTCCTTTAGCGGACACTGGTCGCAATAGGCGGCTTATATGGAATAAATCTGAGTGACGTACTGCAGGTTTATCCCTACTATGCGTGTTATTAGCTCTATGATTTAGTAATGATTTTAATGCTCCGCGTGTAGTGGCACATTGAATTTGGCCACCTAAACAGAGGTGATATGCTCACCTCGGAACAACACGGGTGCACCAATGAAAAGAAAAAATTTTAGTCCTGAATTCAAACGCGAATCCGCTCAACTGGTTGTCGACCAAAATTACGCCGCCGCGCCAGCAGCAAAAGCCATGGACGTCGGCCTTTCTACGATGACGAAATGGGTAAAACAACTGCGTGATGAGCGACAGGGAAAAACATCAAAAGCCTCTCCCGTAACCCCGAAACAAATCGAAATACGTGAACTCAAGAATGAAGGTACAACGCATTGAAATGGAAAACGAAATATTAAGAAAGGCTACAGCGCTCTTGATGTCAGACTCCCTGAACAGTTCTCGTTAATCGGAAAACTCAGAGCGCATTATCCTGTGGCCACACTCTGCTACGTGTTCAGGGTTCATCGCAGCAGTTACAAATACTGGAAAAGTCGTCCTGACAGGCCAGACGGCAGGCGAACGGTATTGCGCAGTCAGGTTCATGAACTGCACATATCAGCCATGTGGTGCCGCTGGCGCGAGAAGTATCGCCACCATGGCAACCCAGAGAAGGCTTCCGGATGGGGCGCTGGCTCGCAGGCAGGCTCATGAAAGAGCTGGGGCTGGTCAGTTGTCAGCAGGCGACGCACAGGTATAAGTGTGGCGGTCAGAAGCATGTTGCGATCCCGAATTATCTTGAGCGCCAGTTCGCTGTAACGGAGCCAAACCAGGTATGGTGGGGCGATGTGACGTATATCTGGACTGGGAAACGCTGGGCATACCTTGCGGTTGTTCTTGATCTGTTCGCGAGGAAACCGGTGGGCTGGGCTATGTCGTTCTCCCCAGACAGCAGACTGACCATCAAAGCACTGGAAACGGCATGGGAAACGCGTGGTAAACCAGCCGGAGTGACGTTCCACAGCGATCAGGGTAGCCACTATACGAGCAGGCAGTTCCGACAGTTGCTGTGGCGTTACCGGTTCAAACAAAGCATGAGTCGGCGGGGTAACTGTTGGGATAACAGTCCGATGGAGCGCCTCATCAGAAGTCTGAAAAATGAGTGGATACCGGTAACGGGCCACATAAGCTTCAGCGAAGCAGCTCATGGAATTACCGACTATATCGTGGGATATTACAACGCACTCAGGCCGCATAAATATAACGGTGGGTTGCCACCAAACGAATCAGAAAATGGGCACTGGAAAAACGCTAACGCGGTGGCCAGTTTTAGTTGACCACTACAATTTGGTACACTCAGGGCTGGCGCCGGTCGGTCGTATTTCCCCATGACTTGCCCTTGCGCCGCTCTACAAGTTACTGACTCAGGATCGCTTATGCTAAACATAACCAACAGGCTGGCGTGGACGCTGGCCACTGTGCTGGCCTGCGGCATCAACGCGGCCGGGGCTACCGTCTATCCCTTGCCGCCGGACAACAGCCGGCTTATCGGTGAGAACACAACCCATACCGTCATCCAGGATGGCGGTTCGCTGGAGGTGATCGCCGACAAATATAAAATCGGCCTGCTGGCGATGCTGGAAGCCAACCCGGGCACCGATCCCTGGCTCCCCCGCCCGGGCACGGTATTGACCATCCCCAATCAAATGCTGTTACCCGATACGCCGCGCAAGGGTATCGTCATCAATCTCGCAGAATTGCGGCTTTACTATTACCCCAAAAGACAAAACCAGGTGATTGTTTACCCCATCGGCATTGGCCAACTGGGGCGCAATACGCCGACGATGATGACGTCGATTAGCCAGAAAATTCCCAATCCAACCTGGACGCCGACCGCCAATATCCGCAAGATTTACCTGAAAGAGCAGGGTATTACGCTGCCCGCCGTGGTCCCGGCAGGCCCGAAAAACCCGATGGGGCTGTACGCGCTGCGGTTGGCGGCCGGTACCGGCACTTATCTTATCCACGGCACCAATGCCAATTTTGGTATCGGCATGCGGGTCAGCTCTGGCTGTATTCGGTTGCGGCCGGACGATATTGAGGCCCTGTTTAACAGCGTACCGGTCGGTATTCGCGTTTAGGTCATTAATGAGCCGGTGAAAGTGGCGGTGGAGCCTGACGGCAAGCGCTATGTGGAGATCCATCAACCGCTGTCCCGCACCGAGAAAGAGGATCCGCAGACTTTACCCATTCGCTTTAACGCTCGGACGACCAAATTTGTTGCCGCGCCCACGACGGACCGCGCCATGGTGAAGCAGGCCGTGGCGCGCCGCTCGGGTATGCCGGTGCTGGTGAATAACGGTTAACCGGCGCCGCCAGAGGCGTCTCAGATGGGGGAAAAACGGCGGACCACGCTGCCGCAAAAGGCGCCGAGGGTGCATAATGCACGGCCCGGCCTGTCCACGCTTGGCATTGGGCTGAGGCGTTGACGTAGGGCCGCAGCAGCACGACATAGATAAAGACAGACGCATTGCCTGAACCGGCGATGCGTCCGTTGTCGTTTTTGCACTGGTATGCTCAAGGCAACGTTTTAGTTGACCACTACAGTTTTATGCCGCGCGCCAAAGATGCCGGCGTGACGAGTCAGGCCAGGCCTCTGGCGCGTTCTCGGGGCGGGAGTGAGCGTCAGGGATTAACGCGTCCCATGATGGTGCCCGCGGGAGCGCAATGAGGGGAGAAAATCAAGCGCCAGTGACTAGCGTTTGGCAGGTAAAAAAATGGCGCACAGAGTGCGCCATTCCCAATCAAGACCGGAACTCTTACTTACGGTAAGAAGTGGCTTGGTTGTCCAGACGTTGGTTAGCACGGGCAGCGTCGTCTTTAGCAGCCTGTACGTCGGAGCGCAGAGCGTTCACGTCGTTGCTAACCTGGTCAACTTTGGTGTTCAGGGTCTGAACGTCGGAGGACAGCTGATCAATTTTAGCGTTGCTAGAGCAGCCAGCCAGCAGAGTGGAACCCAGAATTACCGCGCCCAGTACCAGTTTAGTACGATTCATTATTAATACCCTCTAGATTGAGTTAATCTCCATGTAGCATTACAAGTATTACACAAACTATTTTCGAATGAGAATAAATTTTGCGAATAAAACAATTAAATTCGATCGACCGCTCAAAGAAACATCTTATTTTACAGGGGTGGGGGTTAAAAAAAACGGGCTAAGGACCTTGCGGCCATAAGATTTTTCCGATTAAGTCAGCGGCAAAACGTGCTATTGAAATTGGTTGCGCTAAATATTTTATGTCCCTGACACGATTCTTTTTGTCTGTCCACCCAATTAGCGCTGATGTTGATGGCCAACAAGCCGTGAAATAGGCCTGCGGATAAAGTTTCTTTATACCATTATGGTACCAATTGCGGTATTGCCAGGATGCTCGCTACTTAATAAGTATTGCACTTATTTAATAACGCCGGCAGGGGCTAACAAAAAAGCCCCTGCATGAACAGGGGCCTGAGAGGAGGGCCGACACTCGGGGTGGATGAGCTGCATCGGCTCTAAGCGGACCGCGCCATTGGCGGCGCTACGTCGTGCAGTGCCGCAGAAATAAGGGGACAGACGTGCCTGCACCCCCCGGGCTGCGTTGCAGCATATGCACCCGGGCGCTGTTGGTGGTGTCGCTCGGTACCAGCGCGCCGGACACCATGACGATAATGTCGCCCTTGGCCCCTAAACCGGTTTCCAACGCCATTGCCTTGCCGATGCGGTAGAAATCATCGGTCGAGGCGATTTCTTTAACGAGCTGGCAGGACACCCCTTTGCTCAGCGGAAGCTGGCGGGCGGTCAGCGGGTTCGTGGTCAGGGCCAGAATTTCCGCTTTCAGGAAATATTTACGCACTGACTTGGCGGATTTGTCGCCCTCGATCGCGACTACAATCAGTGGCAATTTCAGTTTTTCTGCGGTTTCGATCGCGCCGCGGCAGACCGCTTCGGTAATGCGAAGTTTGCGGCTATCGTTCAGACTGTCGATGCAGCTCGGCAGAATTCGATCGGTGCGCTGGCAGATAGTTGCCATAATAATCACGGCTTCCAGCAAGTATTTACCTTTTGAGCTCTCGCCGGATAGCATCACGGCGTCTGTGCCATCGAGAATGGCGTTGGCCACGTCGCCGGCTTCCGCGCGGGTCGGACGTGGGGTTTTGATCATCGAGTCGAGCATTTGGGTCGCGGTAATCACTACCTTGCGCGCCCGGTTACATTTTTCGATCATTATTTTTTGCGTGAAAATCACTTCTTCCACCGGAATTTCGACAGAGAGATCGCCGCGGGTGACCATAATGCTGTCGGAAATTTCGAGGGTTTCGTCGAAATTATTCAGCCTTTCTTGGTTTTTGGTTTTAGAAATGATCTGGATATGGCCGCAGCCGTGCTGCTCCAGGTGTTCGCGGGTTTCCAGTACGTCGGAACGTTTGCGAACAAGGCGGCGATGAAATCGACGCCTTGTTCGCAGCCGAAAATCGGGTCACGTTTATCTTTTTTCGCCAGCGCGGGCAGGGCAATGGGACACTCCGGGCAGATTAACCCCTTTGTTTTCACTTAAATCGCTATTATTGAGTACCTTACATACCACCAGGTCCTGGGTGACGCTGGTCACGGTCATGACCGTGACCAGCAGGCCGTCATCGACCAGCACGGTATTACCTACCGCCAGATCCTGGGTGAACCCCGGATAGGTGACCGCAACGCGTTCGCTGTTGCCGATAACGCTCTGATCGGTCATAAAGGTAAAGGTTTGGCCGGCGCGCCAGCGAGACATCGGCGCCGTTTTCCAATTTCATGGTGCGGGTTTCGGGGCTTTTAGTATCAAGCAAAATCGCGCCCTGCTGACCGGTTCTTTTCAACACCGCACGCAGATTTTTGATGCGCTGACCGTGCTCTTCATAATCACCATGGGAAAAATTGAGACGCATGACGTTCGTACCTGCATCAAGCAGGCTGGACAGTACCTCTTCGGATTCGGTTTTCGGGCCGATGGTACAAACAATATTAGTCTTTTTCATAACGTTGATTTCTATAAGTTGTGATGGATGATAAAGCTGATGCATCGCCGGACCAGGCCCGCGATGAAAAAAAAGCCGCTTCAAACCTGCGGTCCATTTTAAAGGATAGGTGACAACGCTCAGAACGTAAGGAAAAAAAGCAGAACGGCTCAGGTCGGCGAAGCCAAAGTGCGCCGCAGAACAATGTTGTTTTTATCGGTTTAAGACAAATCAATCGGCACAAACCATTCAATTAAAATAACGTTTTGCATTATAGTTATTGACCGGCGGGAAACAAAGTAAAAACTGGACAATTAATGCGTTAGCACAAAAAAAAGCGTGATTGTGCCATCTTTACAAAGATCATCGCACTTTAGCCCTTGTCGGCGTAAATCCCTGATAAGGCTTGATATCGCGCATTGCGGGTTTAAGCGCCCCGCGAGCGCGGCCGTCTTGAAAATGCCTCGAAGCAGCGTATGGAAACAAAGGGCAAGGAAAGCGTGTGTAAAAGAAAGGGCGCAGACAGTATTGGTGCGTCCGAGTGGACTCGAACTACCGACCCCCACCATGTCAAGGTAATGCTCTAATTAATTGAGCTACGGACGCACAAAGAATGGTGCGTTCTAATGGACTTGAACCATCGACCCCCACCATGTCAAGGTGGTGCTCTAACCAACTGAGCTAAGAACGCATTTTGTTGCCTGCCGCCAGCCCGACGAATATTAACGGGCTCTATCACCCCTTGCAAGAGGAAAACGCGTTTTTTCGCCTCGACGCCGATTGGTTGTCGAGGGAATGTGCATTAAGCCGGCTTTTTCACCGCTCAAGGCACATTTTGCCCTCAGCGCGCCGCCCGGTGCAAAATTCGCGCGGGCGTCTGTCGTTGCAGCCAGCGCATGCGACACATCATCAATATAGCGGCAGAGGTAAGCCCGATAATAAAGCCGAACCAAAAACCGCTGGGCCCCATGGCGGGACGCAGCCAATCGGTCAGCGCCAGCACATAGCCGCACGGCAGGCCGAGCAACCAATAAGCGGTAAAGGTGATAAAGAAGATCGAGCGGGTGTCTTTATAGCCGCGCAGCACGCCATTACCGATGACCTGTATAGAATCAGAGATCTGATAGATGGCCGCCAGCAACATCAGATGCGAGGCCATCGTCACCACGGCCGGGGTATCGTTGTACAACAGAGCAATACGCTCACGCAACAGGCTGGTAAACAGGGCGGTGCAGCAGGCCAGCGTGACGCCTATCATCAGGCTAGACCAGGCGCTGACCCGCGCCTGCTCGACGTCGCCTTGTCCCAGGCGATATCCGATACGGATGGTGGCCGCCACGCCTATTGACAGCGGCAGCACAAACATCAGCGAACTGAAGTTGAGGGCGATTTGATGACCGGCGACGGCAACGATACCCAACGGCGTGACCAACAGCGCCACCAACGCGAACAAGGTCACCTCAAAAAATAGCGCCAGCGCCACCGGTAACCCCAAGGTAAACAGCTGCCTTAGCGCTGCGGGATCCGGTTTTTGCCACACGCCCGTCAGACGGAGATCGCGAAAGGCGCTCGCCCGGCGCGTGTAGACGCGCAGCAATAGAAACATTATCCAATAAACCGAAGCGGTCGCCACACCGCAGCCAACGCCGCCCAGGGCCGGCATGCCGAGCTTGCCGTGGATAAAGACATAGTTGATGGGAATATTGCTCATCAGGCCAAGAAAGCCAATGAGCATGCCGGGCTTGGTGCGGGAAAGTCCTTCGCATTGGCAACGCAGCACCTGGAAAAACAGATAGCCCGGGGCTCCCCACAGTAAGCAGCGCAGGAACGCCGCCGCTTTCTCCGCCAGCAACGGCTCGACGCTGTGCATATGGTCAATGAGGCGATGGCTATTGTAAAGCAATACCATGATGACCAGCGCCACACCGAGCGCCAGCCAAAAGCCCTGGCGGACTTGATGAGCAATACGGTTCCGGCTCCCGGAACCGTTGAGCTGAGCGATAACCGGTGTCAGCGCCAACAGCAGACCGTGACCAAATAAAATGACCGGCAGCCAGATCGACGTTCCCACCGCCACCGCGGCCATATCGGTAGCGCTTACCGAGCCGGACATAATGGTATCCGCCACGCCCATCGCCGTTTGTGACACCTGGGCGAAAATGACCGGGATGGCGAGAGCCAGCAAGATACGCGCTTCCTTAACATAATTTTGCACGCAGACACCTTTCTTTCGTTTGACGAAAATTTTTATTAGCGGAAATCCTGACGTATTCACCTGGCAGGATCCTTTTAGCGGGATAGTGTAAAGCATTTTGTCGGCGAAGATAGCAGGAAAACGACGCGATATGAGGGATATGCCCTCTATTGCGCCGTGTTAGTATTTGGAATTCGTCATATTATGGGGCAAACTGAGCGCCACGACGTTCGGTGTAGCCAGATGAGAAAAAAGCATGTTTACAGGAATTGTTCAGGCCAGCGTGCCCATTATCGCGATTGAAGAAAAAGACCATTTTCGTAGCCATTATGTCCGCTTGCCGCCGCCGCTGCTGCTGGATTTGGCTATCGGTGCCTCGGTGGCGCATAACGGCTGTTGTCTGACTGTGACCGGCATCACGGATGACGTAGTCAGTTTCGATTTAATGAAAGAAACGCTTAGGCTGACCAATTTGGGGGCGCTCACGGTTGGGGAAGAGGTCAATGTAGAACGGGCGGCGAGCCTGCAGGCGGAAATTGGTGGTCATCTGATGTCCGGGCATATTATGTGTTCCGCTGAACTGAGCAAAATTGTCGCGTCGGAAAATAACCGACAGATTTGGTTCACAGTGGCGAAACGGGCGCTAATGAAATATATCCTGCATAAAGGCTATATTGGCGTCGACGGTATCAGTTTGACGGTTGGAGAGGTAACGGGCAACCGCTTTTGCGTGCATTTAATACCTGAAACGTTGATGCGCACCACCCTCGGCAAGAAACGGCTTGGCGATAGCGTCAATATTGAAATTGACCCGCAGACGCAGGCCATTGTCGACACCGTGGAACGGGTATTGGCGGCGCGCGAACGCACCTGATTGTGAAGGGCACTGAAAACGCCGGCACCCGGCTGCGGCGTACGCTGTTACGTGCAAAGAGTCAACGCGCGACGCGTAAACCGCCTTCCGCCCCCTGAGGGCTGAACAGCACCTGCCAGAGTTGAATATTGCGGGCGCGGAAGGCGCCGGCGCAGGTCTGTAGGTAGTAAACAAATTGTAGTGGTACACCGAATTTGCCCACCTGAACAGAGGTGGTATGCTCACCTCAGAACAACACGGGTGCACCAATGAAAAGAAGAAATTTTAGTCCTGAATTCAAACGCGAATCCGCTCAACTGGTTGTCGACCAAAATTACACCGCCGCGCAAGCAGCAAAAGTCATGGACGTCGGT
>NZ_JBPESN010000040.1:0-21402 GCF_051710625.1 Sodalis sp. (in: enterobacteria)
GTTCACACCATGGACGAAGGGCTGTCCAACGCGGTGAAAGAAGTGTTCGTACGCCTATACTAGGAAGATTTGATTTAGCGCGGCAAACGCCTGGTGAACTGGGACCCAAAATTACGCACCGCGATTTCTGATCTCGAAGTGGAGAACCGCGAGTCGAAAGGACCTGCGCTACCCCCTTGCCGACGGCGTGCGTACCGCCGACGGTATAGATTATCTGGTGGTCGCCACCACGCGGCCGGAAACCATGCCCGGCGATACCGGCGTGGCGGTGAACCCGGAGGATCCACGCTATCGCGATTTAATAGGTCAGTTTGTCATTCTGCCGCTGGTCGGCCGCCGCATCCCGATTGTCGGCGACGAGCACGCCGACATGACTAAAGGCACCGGCTGCGTCAAAATCACGCCGGCGCATGACTTTAACGACTAAGAGGTCGGAAAGCGCCACGCGCTGCCGATGATCAATATCCTGACCTTTGATGGTGATATCCGTCAGGACGGCGATGTATTCGATACCTTCGCCGAGGCCAGCGACGTCGTGTCAGGCGAAATCCCGGCGCCCTTCCCTGGCCTGGAGCGCTTCGCCGCCCGCAAGGCGATTGTAGCGGAATTCGATCGCCTGGGCCTGCTGGTCGAGGTCAAGGCCCACGATCTCATGGTTCCCTACAGCGATCGCAGCGGCGTGGTCATCGAGCCGATGCTGACCGGCCAATGGTACGTCCGCACCGCACCACTGGCGAAAGTGGCGGTGGAAGCGATGGAACAAGGCGAGATCCAGTTCGTGCCGAAGCAGTATGAAAACATGTATTTCAGCTGGATGCGCGAAATTCAGGATTGGCGCATTTCCCGCCAGCTGTGGTGGGGCCACCGTATACCGGCCTGGTATGACGCTGAGGGGCGGGTCTATGTGGGCCGCTGCGAGGCCGAAGTACGCCAGCAGCATCAGTTGGCAGATGACGTGACGCTGCGCCAGGACGACGACGTGCTGGATACCTGGTTCTCTTCCGGGCTGTGGACCTTCTCCATCCTTGGCTGGCCGGAAAACACCGACGCGCTGCGCACCTTCCACCCCACAAGCGTAGTGGTAAGCGGCTTCGACATTATCTTCTTCTGGATTGCGCGCATGGTCATGCTGACCATGCATTTCATCAAGGATGACAACGGTAAGCCGCAGGTGCCGCTCAAAACCGTCTACATGACCGGCTTGATCCGCGATGAGGAAGGGCAGAAGATGTCTAAGTTTAAAGGTAACGTCATTGATCCGCTGGACATGGTGGATAACATCTCGCTGGCTGATTTGGTCCAAAAGCGTACCGGCAACATGCATGCAATGCAGCCGCAGCTGACGGACAAAATCCGCAAACGCACCGAAAAACAGTTTCCCAACGGCATCGAGCCGCACGGTACCGATGCTCTGCGCTTCACGCGGGCGGCGCTGGCCTCTACCGGTTGCGATATCAACTGGGACATGAAACGTCTGGAGGGGTATCGCAATTTCTGTAATAAATTGTGGAACGCCAGCCGTTTCGTATTGATGAACACCGAAGAGCAAGACTGCAGTTTTCACGGTGGCGACAAAGTGTTGTCGCTGACAGATCGCCGGATCCTGGCGAAATTTAACCAGACGGGGAAGGCGTTCCGCGAGGCGCTGGATAATTATCGCTTCGATCTGGCAGCCGGCATTTTATACGAGTTTACCTGGAACCAGTTCTGCGACTGGTATCTGGAGCTGACCAAGCCGGTGATGAGCGGCGGCAGCGACGACGAACTGCGCAGCACCCGCCATACTCTGGTTGCGGTGCTGGCGGCGCTGCTGCGGTTGGCGCTCCCGATCATTCCGTTTATTACTGAAACCATCTGGCAGCGGGTGAAAACCCTTACCGTCGACCAGGGTGACACCCAGATGCTGCAACCGTTTCCGTCATACGACGCGGCGCTGGGGGGGCGGATGCCGACGCACTCACCGATTTGGAATGGATCAGCAAGCGATCGTCGCGGTGCGTACCATTCGCGTCGAGATGAATATCGCCCCCGACAAGCCGCTGGCGGTGCTGCTGCGCCAGGCATCCCCCGCGGTAGTGCGCCGGGTGAACGAGAATCTGAGTTTTATGCTCACCCTGGCGCGGCTTAACAGCATTACCCTGCTGCCGGTGGACGATAAAGGGCCGGTTTCCGTCACCCAGATTATTGACGGCGCCGAATTGCTGATTCCGATGGCGGGCCTGGTCGATAAGGACGCCGAACTGGACCGTTTGGCGAAATCAGCCGTATTGCTGCCAAGCTCGGCAACGAGGGCTTTATCGGCCGCGCACCGGAGGCGGTGGTGGCGAAAAAGCGCGAGAAGCTGGAAAGCTATCAGCAATCCAGGGCAAAATTGCTGGAACAGCAGGCGATTATCGCCGGTTTATAAGCGCGCCATGGCCGGGATGCCAGTATGCTATGCCGCTCGCCTATCGCTCCCCGGCCGCCGGGGCTCGTCAGGCGGCGGCCATGCCCTGGCCGGGGCCAGCGCCCCGGCGGGTTTCGGTTGCATCTGTGTGCCATGCAGTGCTATTATTTTTAACCGATCGTGCCTGACACTTATCACTATCCGGATCATGACCATATCCACGACCTCTGCAGATGCCATACGGGTGCGTACGATTACGCTGGCAGATAATAGCGCCAGCGCGCAGGTGATCCGCCGGGTTTCCGCCGAGTTCGGCCTGACGGCGGATAAAGGCTATACCGTCTCCGATCCTAATCTCGATCGCCTCTATGAGCTCTACAGCAAACCTCGCACCACCTATTGGGTTATCGAACTGCGGGGAGAACTGGCAGGTGGGGGCGGCGTCGTGCCGTTAAGCGGCGGAAATGAGGCGATCTGCGAACTGTATAAAGATGTATTTTCTGCCAGAACTGCGCGGGCGAGGCGCGGCGTGGGAGCTGGCACAGCACGCGCTGACCTTTGCCCGTGAGCAGGGTTTCCGCCAATGCTATCTGGAAACCACCGCCACGCTGGATCGCGCTGTGTGAAAAGCTGGGCTTTTGCCATATCCCTGGCCCGATGGGCAATACCGGCCAATGTTGACTTCGCAGTCAACATGTTGAAAACCTTATAATTATCTGCGGTGAACGCGGGTAGCACCGGCAACAGTCGTATTCGCGTCCTCTTTCAGCCGACGCGCTGCGGTCAGCGGCGGGGGCAATTAATGGCGGGTGGCGGGCACCTCGTCGCTGTCCGCCGGGCCGTCTTCGTCATCCTGATCAAACTCGTCGCCTTCTTCCTCTTCGCCGTCGGGGTCTTCAAAGTATGTGCCCCAGCCGTCGTAATTCACCCCCAGGCGCTGCGTCAGGGTGAACAACTGCTCCACCTGCGCATCGATAAGTTCCGCCTGCAGCGCGATTTCACTGGCTGCATCGCAGCACATCAGTTTTTTGCCGCCTTCAACTTCAAGCTCTTCGGCATCGGTAACTTCATAACCCAGTTTAAAGGCCTCTACCGCCACCTTCTCCAGGGTGCCAAAATCGTCTGCGGAGAGATGATGTTCGATAGTGTAAAGCGCCTCGGGATCGCTGCCGTCTTCCAGCAGCTCGTCAATAGTCAGACGCGTCTCTTTGCGTTGCTCGTCAAGAAATGAATGTGCCATGCCCCTGTCCTCAATACGTCGGCCTGTAGGACGGCTATTTTCACACAGCGGCGGGTGTGGCTCCAGCTTAATGGTAAAAGATTTGCCGCCAGCACTTGAAATTGAATATTAATACATAAAAAATGAATTTTAATTTAACCAGTTTGGCAGAGTATTGATGGAGAAATGGATGATAAATTAGTTGTTTCAACGCAATTTCCTGAGGTTGATGGATTTTACCTCTGCCAAAATTAATCAGATGCTAGCGCTGGCCGCCGACCTCAAGCGCCAGAAGCGCGCCGGCAGCGAGACGCCGCGGCTGGCCGGTAAAAATATTGCGCTCATCTTCGAAAAAGATTCGACCCGTACCCGCTGCTCTTTCGAAGTTGCCGCCTTTGATCAGGGCGCCCGCGTGACCTATTTGGGGCCGAGCGGCAGCCAGATTGGCCATAAAGAATCCATTAAAGATACCGCCCAGGTGCTGGGCCGCATATGTATGGCGGCTCAATGCCGCGGTTACGGACAGGGGATCGTCGAGACGCTGGCGCGCTACGCCGGCGTGCCGGTATGCAATGGGCTGACAACCGAGTTCCATCCGACCCAGCTACTGGCCGATCTGCTGACCATGCAGGAATGTCTACCGGAAAAAAGCTTTCAGCAAATGAAGTTGGCCTACGTCGGCGATGCGCGCAACAACATGGGCAATACGCTGCTGGAAGCGGCGGGGCTGACCGGCCTCGATCTGCAGCTGGTCGCCCCCAGCGCCTGTTAGCCCGATCAGGAGCTGGTGACCGTCTGCCGTCGTTTGGCGCAGCAAAACGGCGGCGACATCACCCTGTCCGAGGATATCGCCGTCGGCGTGAAGGCGGTGGACTTTATTTATACCGACGTGTGGGTATCCATGGGCGAGGACAAAGGGGTATGGCAGGAGCGTATCGCGCTGCGGCGCGCCTACCAGGTAAATATGGCCCTGCTGCGTTAGACCGGCAATCCACAGGTGAAATTCCTGCACTGCCTGCCCGCATTTCATGAGGATCAGACCACGCTCGGCAAGCAGATGGCGGCGCAATATGGCCTGTCTGGCGGCATAGAAGTGACCGATGAGGTGTTTGAATCCCCCATAGCCTGGTCTTCGATCAGGTGGAAAACCGTCTGCATATGATCAAAGCCGTGATGGTGGCGACGCTCGCACCACCGTCAGCCGGGTAACATACACGCATCGCTGGCAGCGCGCCATTGACGCCGCCAACCGGTTATTCCCCGCCCATCGCTGGCGGCACTTGATGGCCGCCGTCAGTGGACTCTCGTCCGCCGCCTGCACCGCCGAGGCTTAGCGTGTTATCAGGCCAGGGTTTCAACCGCGGAAGACAATGCAGCGTGCGGCTCAGACCACCCGCGCCGCATCAATCTTCACCACCGCCTTGCAGATATTCGCCGGCTCGCCCACTGCGCACAGCGGCGTATGCACTTCACCCGGGAAATACACGACAAAATCCCCCGCCTGTAGCACCACCTCTTTTCCCTGCTGGCCCGCCGGCAGAAACGCAATATCTTTTTCCACCAGCTTGTCAGTATCCGGTTTACCCGCCGGCAGCGTGCTATAGCACTGCGCTTCAGTACCGTGCAGCAAAATCTGGATATCAAGATGTTTGGCATGATATTCGGCGCGGCGCGCCTGCCGCGGCTCCGTCACATCGTTGACATGGTTTTTGACGTATTCGATGATGGCGCGCAGTTTGGCGGGCAGATACGGAATGAATTCGAGATGATTGACGTTACCGGTGATCATGATATTTCCCTGAAAATGAAAAGTCGTTTTAGTGTAAAGCAAGGAACGGGTGAAAGGTGAGCGCAATTCGTCAGTTATTTTACTCCGGCGGCAAAACGGCCCCTTCGACGTCGATGGAGATTATTCATGCTTGAAGTAGAAATTCATCGGCGTATAATGCCGAGCGATTTGCCAGCAGGAACCATGCACAGCATCAGCACGTTGGCCTATATTCAACTGCATACGTTTCACGTTGGCGTCCAGTCGCCCCGGCTGCTCCTGTTATATTCTGTTATTATCGCCCCTCAATGAGGGGCTTTTTTTGCACGCAACCCGGCGCGTTCTCACGTCATCCGGTGGCATGAGCGGCGCTCAAGGCCCGGCCGCAGCCGGAACTACTCAAACACAAGGTTACTGCCAGCTGTTTTTTCAAGGCAGCGACCTGGACCCGGCTGTCGTTTGAAGCCGTTATTCACCGTTTGGGGGCCTCGGTGGTGTGTGGGTTTCCCCGATGCCGACAATACTTCGTTGGGCAAAAAAAGCAAGACGCTGGCCGATACCATCTCGGTGATAAGCATCGATGTCGATGCCATCGTTATGCGTCATCCTCAAGAGGGTGCGGCCCGCCTCCCCACCGAATTTTCCGGGCAGGTGGCGATTCTTAACGCCGGCGACGGCGTTAATCAACACCCGACCCAGACCCTGTTGGATCTGTTCACTATTCAGGAAACCGAGGGCCGTTTGGATCATTTCAGCGGCGCCATGGTGGGCGATTTGAAATACGGCCGCACCGCACATTCCCTGACGCAGGCGCTGGCCAGATTCGACGGTAATCATTTCTATTTTATCGCCCCGCAGGCGCTGGCGATGCCCTTTCCTCCAGCATATGCTGGAGGAAAAGGGCATCGCGTACAGTCTCCACGCCAGCATTGAAGACGTCATCCCGGAGCTGGATATCCTCTATATGACCCGGGTGCAAAAAGAGCGACTGGACCCGTCGGAGTACGCCAACGTAAAAGCGCAATTCGTCCTGCATGCCAGCGATTTGCTACAGGCGCGCGCCAATCTGAAGGTACTGCATCCGCTGCCGCTGGTGGATGAAATCGCCATTGAAGTGGACCATACGCCCTACGCCTATTATTTCCAGCAGGCCGGCGACGGCATTTTCGCCCGTTAGGCGCTGCGGCCGCGGTGCTGGGCCACAATCCGGATCAACCGAGGTCGTAAGGGTGGGCTCGGGGAGAAGGTGGGCCGTTTTTGCTTGCGGCGGCCTTGCGCCGTCGGCGCTCTGCCGTGTGTGTCGGCGCCCCTTGCGAGAGCGTGATTGCCGATAGACAGCCGGACACCATCCGGCTAGCATAGCAGCGCGCATTGCCGTTTCCGCGCCGGGTCAGCGGCCACGATACTGCATAAGAGTCAACCGCCCGAACAACAACAGGCCACAGGAGGGGAACCACCCATGACGCAAGATAATAAATTATAGGCTGAAGCCATTCGCCGCGGCACGGTCATCGACTATATCCCGGCACAGGTGGGCATGAAACTGCTCAGCCTGTTTAAACTGACCTCCACCGATGAACGGATCAACATTGGTCTTAATTTGCCCTCCAACCAGCAGGGCAAAAAGGATCTTATCAAGCTGGAAAATGTTTTCCTAACCGAAGAGCAGGCCAATCAGCTGGCCATTTATGCGCCGCCCGCCACCGTCAACCGGATTGACAATTACGATGTGGTGCGTAAACAGACGCTTTCGCTACCGGAGCGTATCGACGGCGTGCTCACCTGTCCCAACAGTAACTGTATCAGCCGCAGCGAGCCGGTAGCGTCCGGTTTTCGCGTGCAGGTCCGCGGTCAGCAGGTGCATTTACAGTGCAAATATTGCGAGAAGGAATTTAAACACCAGGCGGTGATTCAAAGCGCCTGACCGCCGTGATTTCGTTGAATGTCTTAACATCAGGAGTAGCCATGACCTGTATTATCAATACGGAAAACGTGCCGCCAGCCATCGCTCCTTATGTACAGGCGGTTGATCTGGGCAATATGATCCTCACCTCCGGGCAGATCCCGGTATGCCCGAAAAGCGGCCAGGTCGCGGAAGCTATTGTCGATCAGGCGCGCCAATCCCTGGAAAATGTCAAAGCCATCGTCGAAGCGGCGGGTTTGCAGGTAGCGGATATCGTAAAAACGACGGTGTTTGTCAAAGACCTCAATGATTTCGCAACGGTTAACGCCACATATAAAGCCTTTTTTACCGAACACAATGCGCCGTTTCCGGCCCGCTCATGCGTGGAAGTCGTCCGTCTGCTGAAAGATGTGAAAATTGAGATCGAAGCTATCGCCGTACGCCGCTAGGCAGAGCGCCGGCGGGGCGATTCCTGCCGGCGGCACTGCTCCCTTGACACTATACCCGTTATCACGGCCGCTATGCCGCCCCCGCTCTACGGTCACATGTAGTGACGACCGCTCATGCGATAGGCGAGCGGCGTCTGACCCATCATCTTTTTAAAGCAGGTAATAATGAAATCCGGGCTTCGGCAAAACCGGCCTGGCGGAAAATCTCCGCTACCGCGTAACAGCCCGTAGGCGCGCTTGACGTGTCGGGGTTAGTAAGTACTCATGTATTGACCCACCCGGCGCTAACAATCTGTTTTGACGAGCATCAGCCCATACTCGCTTTTTTTACCCGGGCACATACGCGCATTGGCGCCACAGCGTCAATGCCTTCAATGCCTTCAATGCCGCCCCGCTTTGCAATATGCCCGGCCAGGATAACCCGGGCCGTTTGCCCAGGCGATGGGCGTTAGGCGTTAAGCGTTCGGCTATGGGCGATGGGCATCAGATCAGGCGGCGCGCACCTCCCGCGCCCCGAACAGCAGCCACGGTTAGCCCCTGAAACGAGATGGAGCGGCAGCGTGCTCTGTAGTAGGTTGAACGCCACATGCGACAATATTAATGGAAAACCCGTGTTCGCCGAGAAAATAGAACTGACACTTGAACTTCTGTGGCTAGAAGCTGCCAACTTCGCGGCGGTGGAAAACAAGTGTATGGCGAACCGGCGCTGTTCGGGGTGACGGACGGTAAGGCGGCCGGCACTTACCTTAAGCACAAATTCACCTCCCATTTTATGGAAAGCTATCGCTTTGTGGCGGGTATTTCGGCCAACGGCATGGATCTCCCAAGCCTGAACGTCGATATCAAGGTTACGAGTATCCGGCACCTGCAATCCTCCTGCCTTTATAAGTCAGTGCGCCAGAAAATATACGGGCTCGGCTGTCATCTTATTGTGTTCGTCTATGAGAAAACGGACGATCCTGCCGCGCGCACCGGCCGGCTGAATATGCTGCACACGATTTTTGTCGATAAGAACCGTACCGCTGACTTCCAGATGACACGGGGGCTACGTCAAATTATTGAGAATGACGGCAATGCGGACGATATCGTTGCTTTCATCGAGGATAAGAACCTGCCCGTTGACGAAATAGAGGCGCGCAACATCGCGGAAGCGGTACTGCGCGAGCCCCCGCTGCAAGGCTATCTCACCGTTTCAAACGCGCTGCAATGGCAGCGGCTGCAGTACAGGCGGGTTATCTCACAGGCGGGCCGCCGTGGACGGCCTGGAACGGGTGCGCTGACGATGGCCGCCAGAAAAGAGCGGAACGTCTGGCAATTTGGGGATTTTCAAAC
Source organism: Sodalis sp. (in: enterobacteria) (assembly GCF_051710625.1). GTDB lineage: Bacteria > Pseudomonadota > Gammaproteobacteria > Enterobacterales > Enterobacteriaceae > JBPESN01. The sequence goes on from NZ_JBPESN010000040.1 coordinate 9,058, forward strand.
CCCGCTTGACCTGGCGCGCGACGTCTGTGCCGTTCTAACTCGCCGCGGTATCTCACCGAGGGCGATCGTGGAACCCACCAGCAGCCAGGGCGCTTTCCTGCAGGGCGCCGCCAAGCATTTCACCGCAGCGCGGCGCATGCTGGGCGTGGAGATTAACGCGGCGTACGTAATGGATGCCCGGCTGCGCCTGGCGGGTGGAGCAAGGCGACTACTTCAGCGTCGACTGGGACGCGGTGCTGGCCGGCGATCCGGGACCCTGGTTGGTGCTGGGCAACCTGCCTTAGGTTACCAACGCCGAACTGGGTCTGCTCAAGAGCACCAACCTGCCCACCAAAAGCAATTTCCAGGGTCATAAGGGACTGGGAGCGCTTACAGGTAAGGTGAATTTCGACATTTCCGAATAAATGCTCCTTAATCAGCTTGAATGGCTTCGCGGACGTGCCGGCTGGATCGCGATGCTCGTCAAGACGTCGGTGGCGCGCAAGCTTCTGCGCCAGGCGTGGCGGCGGGCTGAGCCGGTGGGACGAGCCGCCATCTACAAGATCGACGCCATGCAGCATTTTGGCGCGGCCGTCGAGGCCTGTCTTTTTATTTTGCCGGTAGCCCAGGGGGAACCCCCTCGCAAGATTATGATGTATTCGCCAGCCTGTAGGCTTCGGATCCTGAAGCCACCATTGGTTTCCACGACGGTTTCCTGGTGTCCGATGTGCAGTCGTACACCCGTCACCGCGACCTGATTGCCACCAACGCGCATTACGTCTGGCGCTCGGGGGTAAAGCACAATTGCTCAAAAGTGATGGAGCTGGCAATAACGGCTGAGGACCGGCTGACCAATGGGCTTGGGGAGCAGGTACACCTCGAGCCTGACCTCCTGTTCCCGCTGCTAAAGCTCGGATGTGGCGAAAGGAAGGACGAGAGCGGATCGCTTCATGATTGTCACCCAAAAACAGATCGGGGAAAACACCGCCTTACTTGCCGACACTGTACCGAAAACGTGGCGCTACCTTCTGGATCACGCGGATAGACTCGGTGCCCGGGGCAGCGTTATTTATCGGGGCAAGCCACGCTTTTCGGTCTTTGGCGTCGGGGCCTATACCTTCGCGCCATGGAAAGTCGCCATCTCCGGTTTCTATAAATCGCTCAATTTCATGAAAGTCGGACCGATGGATAACAAGCCCGTGGTGTTGGACGACACGCTCTATTTTCTGCCTTGCCAAGAGGAAACGGAGGCGGATTTCATTATGGCCCTGGTGCGCTCACCCGCCTTCACGGAACTTCTTGGCGCGATGGTCTTCAACGACGAAAAACGGCCCATTACCGCCGAGCTGCTAAAACGCGTCTCCCTTGAGCGGGTGGCGGACAAGTTGGGGAAAATCGAGGAATACCATGCTTTTACCCAAACAGCCGCCACTGGCGCACCGTCACCTCAAGCAGGCCGCCGCTCAGTCGTAATCGCTGACCATTAACGCGGCTCATTGCATTGCCATTGTGCCGCGTCATGGCTTAGAGTCATGCTGCATAGCGCCGCGCCGTACGGCGTTATGCGGCATTGAGTTGTGCTGCGTTGGGTCCCTGATACCCGTGTCGTTCTGCGCACTGCCGTATTACGTGGGATGACGCTGTGCTGTGCTGCTTCGTGGTGCGCCCTTTTTATCACTCTCGTCAAGTCCGAATTTTTGCCCGGGAAAGGGGCAAAATCTGCCCTCCTCTTCTTTTTCCTGCTATATCAATCGTTACCGCGCAGGCGGGTAAAAAACGTGCTGACCAGCAATCCATCCGAACATAAATTTTATTGCGCAAGGTCAATTTTTAGTGCGATCGTTGCGACCTTTCTCTACATCTTGTGCCAGAATTACATCATAAAGACTACATATAGTGCCTGCCAAACGGTGAGCGGCCTATCCCCCGGCAACCGGCGCTCTGTCACACGAGAGAGCATATCCGGCCGGTACCCGCGGTGAGCGCGCCGTCAATGCGCCCGCGGCTTGGCCGGACACCGGCAATAGGACGGCAATAGGAACAGCGTTATTTTTAGGCGTTGCCTGCAGACGCGGCGCTTAAACCTTCCTCGGCATACAAGGAGTCACATCGTGCAACCGGTAGTGATCAAACGGGACGGATGTCAGTTCAATTTCGATGAACAACGTATTTTCCAAGCGATTTTGCACGCTGCGCAAGTGGCGAGCGTAAACGACGCAAATTATTGCGCCACCGTCGCCGCGCTGGTGGCGCAGCAAATGGCGTCCTGATCCCATGTGGATATCCGCGATATCCAAAACGTAGTAGAAAATCAGCTCATGGCAGGCCCCTACAAAACCCTGGCGCGGCTGTACATTGAATACCTTCATGATCGCAATGTGGCCCGCGAGCAGCGCGGCAGGCTGAACCAGGAAATCCGTGGGCTGGTGGAACAAAGTAATATGGCGCTGTTAAATGAAAACGCCAATAAAGACAGCAAAGTCATTCCTACACAGCGCGATTTGCTGACCGGGATTGTGGCTAAACATTACGCGCGCCAACATATTCTGCCGCGTGATGTGGTACTGGCCCACGAGCGCGGCGAAATTCATTATCACGACCTGGATTACTCGCCGGTTTTCCCTATGTTCAACAGCATGCTGATCGACTTACAGGGCATGCTTACCCAGGGATTTAAAATGGGCAATGCCGAAATAGAGCCGCCGCGTTCTATTTCTACCGCCACCGCGGTCACCGCGCAAATTATCGCTCAGGTCGCCAGCCATATCTATGGCGGCACCACCATCAACCGGACAAACGAAATTCTCGCGCCTTATGTCGCCGCCAGTTATGACAAGCACCGTACTATTGCCAGCGAATGGCATATTGCGGACGCGGAAGGCTACGCGCGCTCCCGCACTGAGATAAGAGTGTTACGATGCCTTCCAGTCGCTTGAGTATGAGGTTAATACGCTGCACACCGCCAACGGCCAGACGCCTTTCGTCACCTTTGGCTTTGGTTTGGGCACCAGCGCGGAATCACGGCTTATCCAACAATCAATATTGCGCAATCGTATCGCCAGATTGGGTAAAAACCGTAAAACCGCGGTGTTCCCGAAGCTGGTATTCGCTATTCGCGACGGCGTTAATCATAAATTCAGCGATCCCAACTACGGTATCAAACAGCTGGCGCTGGAGTGCGCCAGCAAGCGGATGTACCCTGATATTCTCAACTATGAACAGGTTGAGAAGGTCACCGGCTCGTTTAAAACGTCGATGAGCTGCCGCAGTTTCCTGGGTGCCTATGAAGAAAAAGAGCAGCTGGTCCACGACGGCCGCAACAATCTCGGCGTCATCAGCCTCAATCTGCCGCGCATCGCGCTGGAGGCCAACCGCGAGACGAGGCGCGCTTCTGGCAATTGCTTGACGAGCGACTGCTGCTGGCTAAAAAAGCGTTAATGACCCGCATCGTCCGCCTGGACGGGGTAAAAGCGCGTGTCGCGCCGATCCTCTACATGGAAGGGGCCTGCGCTGTACGGCTGAAGGCGGATGACAATATCGCCGAGATCTTTAAACACGGCCGCGCCACCATTTCGCTGGGCTATATCGGCATTCATGAAACCATTAATGAACTGTTTGGCAATCGAACCCACATTTACGACAGCGCTGAGCTGCGGGAGAAAGCGCTGTCGGTCGTCGCCCGGTTGCAGGCGGCGACCGACAGTTGGAAGAAGGAAACCGGTTATGGTTTCAGCCTGTACAAGCACCCCGAGCGAAAATCTGTGCGACCGCTTCTGCCGGCTGGATGCCGCCCAGTTCGGTATTATCGACGGGGTAACCGATAAAGGGTACTACACCAACAGTTTTTATTTGGATGTGGAAAAGAAGGTCAACCCTTATGACAAACTGGACTTTGAGGCGCCCTATCCCCCTTTGGCGAGCGGCGGTTTCATCTGTTATGGGGAGTATCCCAATTTGCAGCACAATCTGCGGGCGCTGGAAGATGTCTGGGATTACAGCTATCAGTGCGTGCCTTATTACGGTACCAATACGCCTATCGATGAATGTTACGAGTGCGGCTTTACCGGGGAATTCGCCTGTACCAGCAAGGGCTTTACTTGTCCGAAATGCGACAATCATAACCCGGCACGCATTTCGGTAACCCGGCGGGTCTGCGGCTATCTGGGCAGCCCGGGTGCGCGCCCCTTCAATGCCGGTAAGCAGAAGAAAGTCAAACGGCGCGTTAAGCATCTTTCGACCGGCGAGCCAGGGCTAAGCGGCGATGAATTATCACCAGTACTACCCGGTGGATGTCATCAACGGCTCCGGCACGCGCTGTACGCTGTTTGTCTCTGGCTGTGAACATCAGTGTCCGGGGTGTTATAACAAAAGCAGCTGGCGGCTTAATTCCGGTCAGCCATTTACCGCGCAAATAAAGGATCTCATTTTTCGCCATTTGCAGGACATGCGCGTCAGGCGGCAAGGACTCTCCCTGTCGGGCGGCGATCCGCTGCATCCGGCGAATCTCGCACCGGTTAGCCGGTTATTGCAGCGTGTGCGCCGTGAATGTCCCGGCAAAGATGTCTGGATGTGGACCGGCTGTACCCTCGGGACGCTAAGTCTGGCGCAGCAACAGGTAATTACGTTGGTCGATGTACTGTGGTAGACGGAAAGTTTATGCAGGATCTGCACGATCCTGCGCTTATTTGGCGCGGCAGCAGCAATCAAGTGATCCACAACTTGAATACGCTGCGCGCGGCGAAGCACTGCCGACACCGCCCGATGTGGCGGCAGTGGTGGCAAGCCCAGTCGCGAAGGTAGCCATTAGAGAAATTAACACCGTCACAGCAATGGAAGACGTCACCGCCCGCAGGCAGTAATCCAAGCGGCGGAAACACCCGTCGCCGCGGTAATGGCTTGTTCAACGCTGTGTTGCCGACATTAACATTGATTCGTCTAATAACTTGGGCGGCTCACCGGGGATTAGCGCCCCCTGACCGCCGTCGCGCCGATGAACAAGCACGCGCGCGCCGGCACCCCGATTTGCCGCCTGCGCCGCAAATTGACAATTTGCGCAAATTTGCTCCCGCAGACGGTGTTTATTCCGCTAACATTGATACGCATTAATAATCCAGGCGTGCTTTTCGCGTTCACTGAAGCCTGCCCAGCCTGATGTTAATCACCTGAAACAGGAACCTTATGCTCGCTTTAGTTCGTCCCAACCGATTCAGCCACTTGCTTAGCAGCCGCCGCCGGCGGATTGCCTGGCAGTGCATGCTGTTTATCTGGCTGTGGATGAACGCGCAACTGGCGCTGGCCAGCCACGATTGCGATCTGAAACCTATCTCTCTGCCGCCTAGCATTCAGCATAGCGAAGGCATGATACACAGCGTCATTCCGCAGCCGGGCCACACCCTGAGCTCCGAACCGATCTGTGATAAACACTGCGTGCCGGATTCGGTGCAGCAGGATAATCAACACGCCCCGCTGATCGCATTGCCGAACAGCGCCAGACTCAGTCTTATCAATCGGCATGAGCCGCCACAGCTGCATACCGTTGCCTGGCTAATTCCTCCCATTGCGGGACCGCCGGCGGAAGAGAAATTCTGCCGTTACCGGGAATAACCACCTGACAAAACGCCACGGGTCGCCGTCGTAAACTTTGCGCCGGCAGGAAATGACTTTTGCCCAGGAATTATTCTCATGCGTATTTTATTGCTCAGCGCTAGCGCTGTTGTAAGCCTGTTTTTTGTTTTCTCACCGCTAACCGCCGACGCCCGGGCGATGCAACAGGCCGATGTCGATACCGCCGCTGCCACTTATAGCGCCCTGGGCGCTATCGCTATCGCGCGCTGAGGAGATCATGAAGTCGCCATCGCCCATCACGCGATCCCCGCCCTCAAATGGCCACCGATGACCATGACCTTTGCGCTGCCGGGCGCGCGCGCTGGCGTCCAGGCCGCTCGCCAAGGGTATCGCGGTGAACTTCAGTTTCCGCCTGCAGGACGGCACCTATACCGTTAGCGCTATTCAGCCCGTCCAGCCCTGAGAGAGGAAAATTATGCTGTTACCGTGCCGATACTCTCAGGCATGGCTGGTTCTTGCGCTCCTGTTCTCGACGGCTGCCGGCGCCGAAGAGATTGGGTTGTCTGAGTCACTGGCCTGTGCCGAACGCTACTCAGCGGATTTGTCCGCCACCGTTTATCAACGTCAGGCGCTGGAGAAGCAGGTCGATACCGCCAGCCAATTGCCGGATCCGAAGCTCAAATTCGGTATTGAAAATGTCCCGGTAGGCGGCAGTAACGATCGCCGCTTTACTCGGGGAGGCATGACCATGAAGCGCGTGGGCATCATGCAGGACTATATCAGCCAGACCAAAAGCGATCACAAAGCAGACCCCATTCGCGCCGAAGCGGACGCCATCTCAGCCAATTATCAGGGTCTGCGCGCGCAGCTCCAGCGCGACACCGCGCAAGCCTGGCTGGATCTGGCGTTATCGCAGCGCGCCGTGGAAAGCGCCGTCCGGCTGGAGGCGGAAAGCGAGCGACAACTCAGCGTTAGGCGCGCCGGCGTAGCAGCCAGAGGGAATGCGGCCGCGGTGCTGGATACGCGTCTGGCGTTAAGCGCCATGCGCGATACCATCACTGATGCCCGACGCGATGTGGCGCTGGCGCAAACGTGTCTCACGCAGTTAACCGGTGTCACTCAGCTGCAACCTGCGGGCGCATTGCCGCATTTCGAGCGCCTGCCGGCGGATTTGAACGTGCTTACCCAGGGGATTTCTTTGCACCCGGAAATTTTGCAGGCGCGTCGGGAAACGGACGTCGCTCAGGCCCGCTCGGCCTAATTGGCCGTGGCCGCGCTGTTCGATGTTGGCGTTGAAGTCTATTATGCCCAGCGCGCAAGCGGCTATGACGATATGGCAGGCATCATGTTTACGGTCGATCTGCAGCTGTTCCAGTCTCAGTGCCAGGATAAAGACCATACGGCCGACCGGGCGCGCACCTTTGAAGCCAACGATCAACTGGCGCTCGCCATCCGCGATCATACCGCGCAATTACAGGCGCTGGTCGCCCGCTACCAGGCGTCACAAAGCCGCTGCAACGCCAGCGCGTTGCGCTGATCCAGGCACAGTACCGCGGCGGTAGCGCCGGTCTGGCGGAGCTGCTTGAGGCGCGCCAGGTGCTTTTAAGCAGCGAACTGAAGGAAAACTGCGCCGCCCCACAACTGGCGCAGGACTGGGCCGCCATCCGCTATTTAATTCCCGAGGAGAACAGGCTATGACCCCCTCTGTTACCCGCCGTACCGGCGCCATCGCGCTGGCGGCGGTCGGGTTAATGGCGGCATTGGCCGCCGGTTACGCGCTGCATCCTGCCGCACCGGAGCAAGGCCGCCACTGCGCAAGAGGCAACACGTGACGGCAATCGTAAAGTGCTGTACTGGTACGATCCCATGGTGCCCGGTCAACGCTTCGACCAACCCTGCAAATCGCCCTTTATGGACATGCCGCTGACGCCCCGCTATGCCGACGAGACACCAGACCAAGGCGGCATCACCATTGGCGCCCGCCAGCAGCGAAACCTGGAAGTGGCCGTGGCCGTGGTGCAGCAAAGCACGTTGTCGCAGGACCTGGACGCCTTCGGTACCGTCAATATCGATGAGCGCAGCTTACGTATCATCCCGGCACGCGCCGGCGGACTGGTGGATAAATTGTACGTGCGCGCCGAACAGCAGCGCGTGACACAGAATCAGCCGCTGGCGCAATTGTGGATCCCCGAATGGAGCGCCGTACAGCAGGAATATTTGGCGATAAGGCAGTTGGGAGAAGGTCAATTAATGGCCGCGGCGCACCAGAAACTGCAATTACTGTTAATGCCGGAAGACGTCGTCCGCGCGGTTGAGCGCAGCGGACAACCTCAGACCCGCCTCACGCTGCGCGCGCCGGCCAGCGGCTTCATCAACAAATTGTCGGTTCGCGAAGGCAGCCAGGTCACCGCCGCGCAGCTGATGTTTGAGCTGGCGTCTTTGGATCCGCTGTAAGCTGGTGGCCGATTTTCCGCAGGCGCAGGCCAGCGCCGTCGCAACGGGCGATGAAATTATCGCTACCAGCGCGCGCTGGCCGGGCAGGCGTCTTCACGGACGCGTCGAGGAGTTGTTGCCGCTCGTGGAGAACAGCACCGGTACCTACCGGGCATGCATCGCCATCGATAATCATGACGCTCGCCTGCAGCCGGGTATGTACATGCGGGTACAGCGGGCTTGACGGCCGCGGTCAGGGGAAAATCGTGCTGACGATTCCGCAGGACGCGCTGGTGCAAACCGGCAGCGGTAATACCGTGCTGCTGGTCGAGGGTAACGGTTATTTCCAGTCGGTCGAGGTCACCGCCGGGCGCACTTTGGGCGAATCAGGTGGAAATCATCAATGGACTGCACGCCGGCGATAAGGTAGTCACCGCCGGGCAATTCCTTATTGACTCCGAAGCCAGTCTGCGTGGCGCTTTACCGCAGTTGGCAGGCCGGACGGCCACCAATGACGGCGCGGCGGCGCCTGCAGAGTCCTCCGGCGACGACGGGCACGATGGCATAACCACGCCACAGCAGGCAGACCACCAGGCCGGTAGCCACACACGGCGACGCCGCAAATCTACCGCGGGGAGGGCGCCCTGAAAGCGCAGCACGGTCAACGGGTTACCCTCGCCCACGGTGCCATCGCGACGATGCCGGCGGAAGCCCCGTGCCGGCCTGATGCCACGGGCGTCGGCTGAGTTTATGAATACGTGCTGGTAGATCGCAGCGGCCGGCATAATCTGGCGGAGCGGCGCGCATTACAAGATTGGGTAATAAAATTCGAGCTGAAAACCGTGCCCAACGTGGCGGAAATCCGCCGCAGTCTGCCGCCGGGCGTCGAAATTGTGCCGGTCTATGACCGCGCCCACCTGATTGAGCAAACGATTGACTCTTTGTCACATAAACTGCTGGAAGAGTTTATTGTCGTGGCGCCTGGTGTGCAGCCTGTTCCACTTCCGCGCGGCGCTGGTAGCGATAATTACGCTCCCGCTAGGCATACTTGGTGCATTCATCGTCATGCGCTATCAGGGGATCAACGCCAATGTCATGTCGCTCGGCGGTATTGCCATTGCCATCGGTGCCATGGGCGAGCCGCCATCGTGATAATGGAGAATATCCATAAGGTGCTGAAGCAATGGCGCCATAACCATCCCAGTAAGACGCCATCAAACGAGGACTATTGGCAGATCTCCGCCCGCGCCGCTACGGAAGTGGGTCCGGCGTTGTTCTGTAGCCTGCTTCTCATCACGTTATCATTCATACCGGTTTTCTCGCTGGAGGTACAAAAGGGCCGGATGTTCAGCCCGCTGGCGTTCACCAAAACCTACTCCATGGCGATCGCCGCGGGGCCCGGCATTACGCTGGTATCGATACTGATGGGGTATTTTATCCGCGGCCGCATTCCCGACGAAAGCGCCAATCCGTTCAACCGCTGGCTGATAGCACTTTATCGCCTCGTGCTCAACCTGGCGCTGGCCTGGCCCTGGGCTACGCTCAGCCTGTCGCTAACTCTGCTGGTCATTACCCTACCCTCTTTCCGCTCAGCCGGCTCGGCAGCGAGTTCATGCCACCGCTGGACGAAGGGGCTCTGCTGTATATGCCCTCGACCCTGCCCGGCATCTTGGCACGCGAAGTCGCGCGACTGCTACAGCAAGCCAACCGGCTTATCAAAACCGTGCTGGAAGTGGAAACGGTGTTCGGCAAAGCGGGGCGGGCCGACACCGCCACCGATCCGGCGCCGCTGACCATGCTGGAAACGACGATCCATTTCAAACCCAAAGATCAGTGGCGCCCGGAAATGACCATGGAAAAACTGGTGCGCGAGTTGGATAACACCGTCTCACTGCCCGGCATTACCTGTGGCGATGCAAAATATTCTGGACTAATTTGCAGACAATTTTGGACTCCCTTAAATGTAGTGGCCAACTAAAACTGGCCACCACGTTAGCGTTTTTCCAGTATCTATATTTCTGATTCCTTTGGTGGCAACCCACCGTTATATTCATGCGGCCTGAGTGCGCTGTAATATCCCACGATATAGTCGGTAATTTCATGAGCTGCTTCGCTGAAGCTGTTGTAGCCCGTTACCGGTATCCACTCGTTTTTCAGACTTCTGAAGAAGCGCTCCATCGGACTGTTATCCCAACAGTTCCCCCGCCGACTCATGCTTTGTTTGATCCGCTAACGCCACAGCAACTGTCGGAACTGCTTGCTCGTATAGAGTGGCTACCCTGATCGCTGTGGAACATTACTCCGGCTGGTTTACCACGCGTTTCCCATGCCATTTCCAGTGCTTGGGGAGAACGACATAGCCCAGCCCACCGGTTTCCTCGCGAACAGATCAAGAACAACCGCAAGGTATGCCCAGCGTTTCTCGGTCCAGATATACGTCACATCGCCGCACCATACCTGGTTTGGCTCCGTTACAGTGAACTGGCGCTCAAGATAATTCGGGATCGCAACATGCTCCTGACCGCCACGCTTATACCTGTGCGTCTGCTGCTGACAACTGACCAGCCCCAGCTCTTTCATGAGCCTGCCTGCGAGCCAGCGCCCCATCCGGAAGCCTCTCTGGGTTGCCATGGTGGCGATACTTCTCGCGCCAGCTGCACCATGGCTGATACTGTGCAGTTCATGGACCTGACTGCGCAATACCGTTCGCCTGCCGTCTGGCCTGTCAGGACGACTTTTCCAGTATTTGTAACTGGTGCGATGAACCCTGAACACGTAGCAGAGTGTGGCCACAGGATAATGCGCTCTGAGTTTCCTGATTAACGAGAACTGTTCAGGGAGTCTGACATCAAGAGCGCTGTAGCCTTTTTTAATATTTCGTTTTCCATTTCAATGCGTTGTACCTTCTTCTTGAGCTCACGTATTTCGATTTGTTCCGGGGTTATGGGAGAGGCTTTTGGCGTTTTCCTCTGTCGCTCATCACGCAGTTGTTTTACCCATTTCGTTATCGTAGAAAAGCCGACGTCCATGGCTTTTGCTGCTTGCGCGGCGGTGTAATTTTGGTCGACAAGCAGTTGAGCGGATTCGCGTTTGAATTCAGGACTAAAATTTTTTCTTTTCATTGGTGCACCCGTGTTGTTCTGAGGTGAGCATATCACCTCTGTTCAGGTGGTTAAATTCAGTGGGCTACTACACTTTTTCGGGATTTTTCAAGTAATAGAGCACACACAGCGACGCATCCAGCTGCCAGACATGATTGGGATGGTCGGTTTTTAACTGGATGCACGGGGCTGGTGCCCGTAACTGGTTGGGGTGCAGGCGATACTGGTACAGTGCCCGATTGATGGCATCGACCGACAAGGGGAACCACTCGCCGGTCTCATTATCAACATGCCCGGCATTAATCAGGTTATTGGCCCGTAGGTCGTTAACCGTCTTTTCCAGACTGTAGAGACGCTTGCTGTTATTGCGTTTTGATTTCGTGATGACACCGGATATTAACAGAGCTTCGTCACGCGTCAGGGCACTGGTACCATAATCCACCCGCTGCTTACGCGGCGGTTTAGCGCTTACCTGTTTGATTTTTCGCAGCAGCGTGGCTTTGGAAATGCCAAGTGCCTGGCAACCTGTCTGATAAACTGCGTCTTTACCGCCATGCCGGGCTTTCTCGGCCGCCTGGGCAATCGCTAACAGGCGTTTGGTCAGGATGGCGTTCATAACCGCCTCCTCGCCGTTATCTTCCCCAGTACCACGCAAGTGCTCTGGTAATTGAAAATCGGCGTCTTCGGCATCATTGTCGTCTTTTACCCAGTCAGGTACAGTCTCTGACACCGCGTGGTGGGGTAAGGCAAAACTGCTACGTAACACATTAATTTCAAATTCAATGTCATTAAGCAAGCTCGCTAAATAGTCGGTGTGGGACGTGATATCGCCACTGTGGCTGCTCAGTTTTTCCAGTTCTTCCCGAAAGCGCCTCATTAACATGGCTTTAACATCAAAGCCCACCAGGCTAGTTTTTTCGCGTAACTGGCGTATGCCTTCTTCCCCTAATGGGCGATGCTGAGTAAGCAGGCGGTTTTCAGTCAGTACATTGATTTTTTGGTTTTTTTTCGTTGCCTAGACGGCGGCTGGTTTCCAGGCTGTCACGGGTTTCGCGCAGTTTTGCCTTTAGTTCACGCACGGACATGCGATCAACTTCATCCAGCGTCAGACCCGTGATAGTGCTGCTTTCGGCTAATGCAGCAAGATCTTCATTATCTTCAGTCATCAACTCAAAGAGTTTTGTTTTGCTTAAAGTTGCCAGCACTGGCAGTTTTGATTGCAAAGTTGCAGATAGATATTTAATTGAGATCTGCATTATTCTTGCAG
>NZ_JBPESN010000041.1:0-20680 GCF_051710625.1 Sodalis sp. (in: enterobacteria)
CCCCGGACAGCAGACTGCCCATCAAAGCACTGGAAATGGCATGGGAAACGCGTGGTAAACCAGCCGGAGTGATGTTCCACATCGATCAGGGTAACCACTATACGAGCAGGCAGTTCCGACAGTTGCTGTGGCGTGACCGGATCAAACAAAGCATGAGTCGGCGTGGTAACTGTTGGGATAACAGTCCGATGGAGCGCTTCTTCAGAAGTCCGAAAAACGAGCAGATACCGGTAACGGGCTACATAAGCTTCAGCGAAGGCAGCTCATGAAATTACCGACTATATCGTGGGATAACAGCGCACTCAAGCCACATGAATATAACGGTGGGTTGCCACCAAACGAATCAGAAAATAGATACTGGAAAAACGCTAACACGGTGCCCAGTTTTAGTTGACCACTACAATCAGAAGCCAGAAACATCAGGGATAAGAAACCAAATACCGCCACGCGTTCAACGCCAAAACCATAATGGCCGGCAAGATATTCACGTAACACGTAAGGTATAGAGAGGACTGGTACCAATATCACCATACACGACGCATATGGCGGCAAGCGTGACCGCCGGCAGCGACTGCTTATGATCTTTATTCATAACTTTTTCTTCGCACTATTTTGTCGTCCAGAAGCATGCGTGGATGCACTTCCTCGAAAACCAAAAGCCCACAGTATGCCTGAAAAATGCCGAAACCCTAATTCTAATCCTGATTATCCCCCGTTGAAGGGCGATTAATGCAAAAAAAATTGATAACGGATAAAATTAATCGGGCATTTCTTTATAAAATGCGCTGGTTTATTGTGTCGTTTTCACCACTCACAGGGATAACCGATCACACTATGGCTTCTATGTCCCTTCTGGCGGAAAGAATTTCTCGCCCTTAGCAGCGTGCTGGAAAGCGGGTTGTATGAGCGCCAGCATACTATGCGGCTTTGCCTGCTGGCGACGCTTTCCGGCGAAAGCGTATTTTTGCTGGGACCGCCCGGCATTGCCAAAAGCCTCATCGCCCGCCGTCTGAAGCTGGCATTCAGCCACGCGCGCGCTTTTGATTATTTGATGACCCGGTTTTTCTACGCCGGAGGAAGTGTTCGGCCCGCTGTCCATTCGGGTGCTGAAAGAGGATGGCCGCTATCATCGCATGACCCAAGGGCATTTACCGGAGGCGGAAATTGTCTTTCTGGATGAAATATGGAAGGCGGGCCCTGCAATTTTAAACACCCTGCTTACCGCGATTAATGAACGGCGGTTCCGTAACGGCGTTCAGGAGCAGCCGCTGCGGCTGCGGCTGCTTATTATCGCCTCCAACGAATTGCCGGAGGCCGATAGCGGGCTGGAAGCGCTATATGATCGGATGTTAATCCGCCTGTGGCTGGATAAGGTCAAGGAGAAGAGCAATTTTCACGCGCTGCTGACAAGCCATGGCGACAGGCAGCCGCAGGATGTTCCGGCACAGCTGCGGGTAAGTGACGAGGAATACCAGGATTGGCAACGGCAAATCGACCGGGTGACATTGCCGGCAGCCTGTTTTGAGCTTATCTATCAACTGCGTCAGCGGCTGGAAGCGTTACCCGATGCGCCTTACATCTTTGATCGGCGCTGGGAAAAGGCATTGCGCCTGCTTCAGGCTAGCGCTTTTTTAGCGATCAACAAAGTATTACCCCGGTAAATATCATCTTATTGAAAGAGTGCTTGTGGCATGATTCTGCCAGTTACCAGTTTATCAATCAGCAACTTGAGCTGCTGATGGTGGAGCAGGGCTATCAACAACAGGCGATTTTGATTAAAATTCAGACTTTCAACCGGCAAAAACGTCAACATATCGCGCAAAGTCAGGCCCAGCGGGCGTTGACCCTTACGCCCGCCAAAACCCTGATGAGCCGTAAACCCCATTACAGCCTGCCGGCATCGCTGACCGAGCCGGTATTGACCTTCCTGCTGCAAACGCTGCTGGTATTGCACGATATTCACGTCGACCATCTCACGGTCGAGCGTGATGCCCTGCAACAATGGCTGAATAAAGGAGGCGCTTTCAAGGCCCGACTGAATGGTATCGGTTTCGCCCAGGGTGTGGATGCAGGCATTAATGCTCAGCATCAGCTTGAGATAATCGATATCAGCCTGCAACCCTCATTGCTGGCGCTGACGGAAACTACGCCGACGCAGGCGATACCGGCAACCTTGCTGGATGACCTTGAGGAAGCCACACGCCTTTATCATCAACAGCGGAGCTTGTTTCACGAACAGCAAAACTGTCTCTTTATTACCCGGGAGTGGGCGGCGCGGATTGAAGCCAGTCTGCTGGACCTCTCCCAGCAGTTAGCCCAGGCCAGGCAGGACTAGCGCGCGGTGGTGACGCTGGATACGCTTAACCTCCTGTTGTCCATTGATGAGGGACAGCTGCTGGATGACATCATTTTAACCTTGCTTGGCAGTTCCACAGGTCGTTTTGTTATTGGAACAGTTTCCAGCGCTGAAGAAAACCTTAATGAAACCGGCGCCGCTGATGAAACCGCGACTGGAACAGGCGCTGCGTCAGGGGAAAGTACCTCCCTCGCTTACGCGTGAATTTTATCTCTTTCAACAAAGTCAACTGTAAGATCGTTACGTATTTGCCGCCCGGTTGCCGGAAACTCTGACGCGGCTCGCCAGTCGCACATCGCCTTTTTATGCCGAAGCACAAAGACTTTATCAGGCCGCATCAAGGGAAATAGCGCGTCCAGATAGCGCATTCCAAACCTTATTTTTACAGCGCTGGCGCATCAGTTTGACGCTGCAGGCCACGACGCTACAGCATCAGTTGCTGGAAAAAGAGCGGGAAAGACTGCTTGACGAGCTACAGCGGCAGTTGGCGATGAGCGGCGCGATGGCGCCGTTGCTGGCGGAGAATCAGCACGCCGCCGCGAGGCGCACTTTATCGCTGCGCCACACAAGCTGCAGCGCGAAGTGATAAAGCGGGTACGTGAGCCGGCGGTACAACCGAAAGAGATAAGCGGCATCCAC
Organism: Sodalis sp. (in: enterobacteria); assembly: GCF_051710625.1. Classification (GTDB taxonomy): domain Bacteria; phylum Pseudomonadota; class Gammaproteobacteria; order Enterobacterales; family Enterobacteriaceae; genus JBPESN01. Next base: position 2,996 of record NZ_JBPESN010000041.1, read on the forward strand.
CAGAGCGACGATTTGCTGCGGCTGCTGCCGGGGGAACTGGCCGTTCTCGGTATCGACGAGCTTGAATACGAGTTTTACCGCCGTTCGCTGGAGAAACGGCTTCCGACCTACCGCCTGCACGGTGATGCCTGGCAGACGCGACGCATCCTGCAGCCGGCCAGCAGTGAGCAGCACGATCAGCAGCCGCGTGGGCCGATGATTGTCTGCGTGGATACCTCCGTTTTATGGGCGGCTTCAACGAAGCCTGCGCGAAGGGGTTCTGTTTGGCGCTGATGCGGATAGCGCTGGCCGATAATCAACGCTGCTTCATCAGCTTAATTCTTTACGGGTCAAGTGGATTACGAACTGACCGCTGACGGCGGCTTGGAGCAAGCTATCCGCTCCCTGGCCCAGTGCTTTCGCGGCGGCACCGATCTGGCCGCCTGTCTGACGGCCCTGAGCGAAAAGCTCGCCGACCCGGCGTGGCAGGATGCGGATACAGTGGTCATCTCCGATTTTATTGCCCAGCGCCTGCCTGAAACGGTCCAACTACGCATACGCGAGCAGCAGCGTCATCGCCAGCAACGCTTTCACGCCGTTGCGCTATCGTCGATGGGAAAACCCGGTATTATGAAGATCTTCGATCACATCTGGCGCTTCGACATCGGAATGAAACAGCGGCTTATGCGCCGCTGGCGCCCTAAAGCGTGATCCCGCGGGCGAGCAATGGATCTGCCGCCGGGATCGCCACAGAGGACATCACCATGGCGGAAACTTATCAGCTCGACGCCCTCGATCGCGCCATTTTGCAGATGCTGATGGCCAACGCGCGCACCGCCTACGCCGAACTGGCCAAGCCCCTTAACGTCAGTCCCGGCACCGTGCACGTGCGAGTGGAAAAAATAAAACAGGCGGGCATTATCACCAGGGCGCGGGTGGATATCAGCCCGAAACAGCTGGGCTATGACGTCTGCTACTTTATTGGCATCATCCTTAAAAGCGCCAAGGACTACCCATCGGCGCTTAAGAAACTGGAGGCGCTGGAAGAGGTGCTGGAAGCCTATTACACCACCGGTCATTACAGTATCTTCATCAAAGTGATGTGCCGCTCCATAGACGCCCTGCAGCAGGTACTTATCAACAAGATCCAGACTATCGACGAAATCCAATCCACCGAGACGCTGATCTCGCTGCAAAACTCCATCAGCCGGACCATCGTGCCTTAACAGCGCTTGACAATACCCACAATTATCCACAGGTAGATCCCAGCCGGTACACAGCGTACAATACCGGCTCATTTATTTGACGGGACCATTCATGGCCGACGTAACCATCATTAGCGGCAGCACCCTGGGTAGCGCCGAATATGTTGCCGAGCATGGTCGCCGGCATCCTGGAACAGCAGGGGCTGAGCACCGACATCCTGCACGGTGCCAAACTGGCGGAGTTAAGCACCGAAAATTTGTGGCTGCTGGTCACCTCGACCCACGGCGCCGTCGAATTGCCGGAGAATCTTCAGCCGCTGCTGGAAGAGTTAGAGGCGCAAACGCCTTCGCTATCCGCGGTTTCCTTCGGCACTATCGGTATCGGCAGCAGCGAATACGATACGTTCTGCGGCGCGATCGACACGTCGGATCGTCAGCTTACTTCGCTCGGCGCCAAACGGATCGGTGACGTGCTGAAGATCAACATTACCCAGCATGAAATCCCGCAGGATCCGGCCGAAGTCTGGGTGGCGGAGTGGATCACGCAAATAAAAGCACGCTAATATCACTTTTTTTGTGTATAACTCTCGGTAAAAACCGCGGATAATCGGTAGTTATCCAATGTATAACCTTTATTACCGCGATCACCTGTGGATAAACAGGACAGAAGATCCCAGCTTATACCGGCGGGGATCACCGATCATTTACAGGCTCAGTGGATCGATAATGTCTTGTATCGATTGATTAAACCCGGCTTATCCACAGAGGATCACAATCCTAGTAGTAGACATAATAAAAGATCAAAGATCTTTCTTTAATTACCTGCGGATCTTCCGGGCTTGTATCCCGCTTAAACTTGAGTAGAATCCTCTTCCCCAAGCCCCTTGGCGATCCTTCGCTTTCACGTGAGGTGTTTTTACCATGTTTTATCCCGATCACTTTGACGTCATCATTATTGGTGGCGGCCATGCCGGTACGGAAGTGGCAATGGCGTCGGCACGGATGGGATGCCAAACCCTGCTGCTGACGCATAACACCGATACGCTTGGACAAATGTCCTGTAACCCGGCGATCGGTGGTATCGGCAAGGGGCATTTGGTCAAGGAAATCGACGCCATGGGCGGCCTGATGGCTCAGGCTATCGACAAGGCCGGCATCCAGTTCAGAATACTAAACGCTAGCAAAGGACCCGCGGTCAGGGCCACTCGCGCACAGGCGGATCGCGTGCTTTACCGGCAAGCGGTACGCGGAGCACTGGAGAACCAGCCTAATCTGATGATCTTCCAGCAGGCGGTTGAGGATCTGATCGTAAAAGGCAACAGGGTGGTCGGCGCCGTAACCCAAATGGGGCTGAAATTTCGCGCCCGCGCCGTCGTGCTGACCGTGGGAACCTTCCTCGATGGCAAGATCCATATCGGCATGGATCATTACAGCGGCGGCCGGGCGGGCGATCCGCCTTCGCTTTCCCTGTCTCGCCGTTTGCGCGAGCTACCTTTTCAGGTCAACCGGTTAAAAACCGGCACGCCGCCGCGTATAGATGCGCGCAGTATCGACTTCTCACAGCTGGCGACACAGCACGGCGACGAGCCGCTGCCCGTTTTCTCGTTCCTGGGCTCGGCGGATCAGCATCAGCGCCAGATCCCCTGTCATATCACCCATACTAACGAGAAGACCCACGAGGTCATCCGCCAGAACCTGGACCGCAGTCCCATGTACGCCGGCAACATTGAAGGCGCCGGGCCGCGTTACTGTCCGTCCATTGAAGATAAGGTGATGCGCTTTGCCGATCGCAATGCCCATCAGATCTTTCTCGAGCCGGAAGGACTGACCAGCAACGAAATTTATCCTAACGGCATCTCGACCAGCCTGCCGTTCGACGTGCAGGTGAAAGTCGTCCACTCCATACAGGGGCTTGAGAACGCGCGAATCGTGCGGCCCGGCTATGCGATCGAGTATGACTTCTTTGATCCGCGCGATCTTAAGCTGACGCTGGAAAGTAAACTGATCGAAGGGCTGTTTTTCGCCGGTCAAATCAACGGCACCACCGGCTATGAAGAGGCCGCCGCCCAGGGCATGCTCGCCGGTCTGAACGCGGTCCGGCTGGCCACGGGGAAAGACGGTTGGTCGCCGCGACGCGATCAGGCCTATCTCGGCGTGCTGGTGGACGATTTATGCACGCTGGGCACCAAAGAGCCCTACCGCATGTTTACCTCGCGCGCCGAATACCGACTGCTGCTGCGGGAAGACAACGCCGATCTCCGTCTGACGGAAACCGGCCGGCAGCTGGGAATGGTGGATGACGTGCGCTGGGCACGCTTTTGCACCAAGCAGGAGCAAATTGAGCTCGAGCGTCAGCGCCTGCGCGATATTTGGGTACACCCCAGCAGCGATGGCGTCGAGCAGCTTAATCCGCTGCTCAAAGCGCCGCTGACGCGCGAAGCCAATGGCGAAGAACTTCTGCGCCGTCCGGAGATGGACTACGCGCGCCTGACCCACCTGGAACGTTTTGGACCGGCGCTGGCCGACAGCCAGGCGGCAGAGCAGGTCGAAATTCAGATCAAATACCAAGGCTATATCGCCCGTCAGCAGGAGGAGATTGCACGCCAAATGCGCAATGAACATACCTTGCTGCCGGCGGCGATGGATTTTAGCGCCGTGTCGGGGCTGTCCAACGAAGTGATCGCCAAGCTCAACAACCATAAACCCCATTCTGTCGGTCAGGCGTCACGCATTTCCGGCGTCACGCCGGCGGCGATTTCTATTTTGCTGGTCTGGCTGAAAAAACAGGGGCTGCTGCGCCGCAGCGCCTGATAACGACGGAAAGCACCGATGCTCAAGACACTGGAGGCGCTGCAGGCGCAAGCGGATATGGCGCTGACCACGGTATAAAAGGATAAACTGCTGGGTTATGTGGCGCTGCTGCATAAATGGAACAAGGCTTACAACCTGACGTCGGTGCGCTCCCCTGAACAGATGCTTGTTCGCCATATCATGGACAGTATTGTTGTGAATCCGCACTTGCGCGGGGATCGTTTTATCAATGTCGGCACCGGTTTGGGCTTGCCGGTGCATTCCGTCAGCTATCGTACGTCCTGATGCGCATTTCACCCTGTTGGACAGTCCGGGCAAGCGCATACGTTTTTTACGCCAGGTATACAGTATGAGCTAGGGTTCGACAATATTACGGCAGTAATAAAGCCGGGTGGAAAGCTTCGCGCCGCCTGCCGGCTTTGACGGCGTAATAAGCCGTGCTCTCGCCTCGCTCGGCGACATGCTGAGCTGGTGTGCGGCGCTGCCGCGTAAAGAAGAAGGGCGGTTTTACGCTCTCAAAGGCCAGCTGTCTGAAACGGAGTAGAACGCGCTGCCGGCAGGTTTTCGGGTTGAATCGGTGATTGGACTTCAGGTGCCGGGCCTGGAAGGCGAACGGCATATCGCGGTGCTCGCTGCAAATTAATTTATTTTTCGTCAACAAAAAGGCAAATAAAAGCGCCAAACGTGAAAAAAATAGTTAACATACTGAATGTGAACATATTTAGTTTAATGGTTATTTTAAATATTAATTGAATTAACGCGTGGGCTGCGATTTATAATGCGCTGTGATGTGATCTTTTGCACAGTTTTACAGGCGATAATTGGTGAAGCGTTGGAAAGTTTTGCGTGTTATGATTCCCGCGCTTTTGCGGTAAAAAAGATGAAAACAACAATCTTTAAATTATTGTTCACCTTTTCGCTACTTATCGATTGAATTCGTAGTACTGACCCGTATAATTTGCACGTTTTTCATCGCTTGACTGATCGCGGTAAAGGCAGTTTTATACACACTCAGCCGGAGTTGTGTGAGTAGGGAAAGTCTCAAAATCATGACCTTAGCCCTGTTACAGCGCTAAAGTCGCTGGGAAGCTGCTGTTTGCCCAGTTGATGACTTTGGTGCTGTTCAGCGCTCTGTTCGCTCTGCATACCCCCGCGCCGCCGCATCTGCCGCGCGGGGGCGGGTTGGCGACCCGGTTGCCCAATGTCGCGTTCATTCTGCACGCATGCCATCATCAGGCGCAGGCCGCGGTCCCAAGTCGCATTGTCTGGTCGTTCGCTATCGACGAGGGGCTGAAAATAGTAGCGACCATCGCCTTGCTGGTCGTCGCGCTTGGTATGTTCAAGGCTGCGTTTGTCCCATTGGGCCTGACCTATTTATCGGTGCTAATTGTGCAGATATCGGCATTGGCCGTAATTAACAACAAAGGGTAAGAGGCATCATGTCTGCATCAGGAGAAATCTCTACTCCACAGGAATACATAGGCCACCACCTGAACAACCTTCAGGTGAACCTGCGTACTTTTGAACTGGTCAATCCCCACACGGCATCGTCTTTCTGGGTCCTGAACATTGATTCCATGTTCTTCTCGCTGCTGCTCGGCGCGATTTTCCTGCTGATCTTTGGTCGCGTCGCCAAAGGCGCAACCAGCGGCGTACCCGGCAAGATGCAGACCTTAGTCGAGCTGGTGGTGGGCTTTGTCGACGGCAGCGTACGGGACATGTTTCACGGCAAAAGCAAGCTCATCGCCCCGCTGGCGCTGACCATCTTCGTCTGGGTATTCCTGATGAACCTGATGGATCTGCTGCCCATCGACCTGCTGCCTTACCTTGGCGAGCACGTTCTGGGCCTGCCGGCGTTGAGTGTGGTTCCCTCGGCTGACGTCAATATCACGCTGTCGATGGCGCTGGGCGTATTTATTCTTATCCTGTACTACAGCGTGATGATAAAGGGGATCGGTGGCTTCGTTAAAGAACTGACCCTGCAGCCGTTCAACCATCCAATTTTCATTCCCGTCAACCTGATTCTCGAAGGCGTCAGCCTGCTGTCTAAACCAGTTTCGCTGGGCCTTCGGTTGTTTGGCAACATGTATGCAGGTGAGTTGATCTTCATCCTGATTGCCGGTCTGTTACCGTGGTGGTCGCAGTGGATTCTGAATGTGCCCTGGGCTATTTTCCACATTCTGATTATTACGCTGCAAGCCTTTATCTTCATGGTCCTGACGATTGTCTATCTTGCGATGGCGTCTGAAGAACATTGATTTTTATTCACTTTAATACTGCGTTTAACTGAAACAAACTGGAGACTGTCATGGAAAACCTGAATATAGATCTGCTGTACATGGCTGCCGCTGTGATGGTGGGTCTGGCGGCCATCGGTGCTGCGATCGGTATCGGCATCCTGGGTGGTAAATTTTTGGAAGGCGCCGCGCGTCAGCCTGATCTGATCCCTCTGCTGCGCACGCAGTTCTTTATCGTTATGGGTCTGGTTGACGCCATCCCCATGATCGCCGTGGGCCTGGGCCTGTACGTGATGTTCGCCGTAGCGTAGTGTTAAACGCCAAGCTAACCAACATCGAACCGTTAACTTTACAAGAGGCATTGTGCTGTGAATCTTAACGCAACAATCCTCGGCCAGGCCATCGCGTTTCTCCTGTTTGTGCTATTCTGCATGAAGTATGTGTGGCCGCCGTTAATGACCGCCATCGAGAAGCGTCAGAAAGAAATTGCTGACGGTCTGGCTTCCGCCGAACGTGCCAAAAAGGATCTGGACATCGCCCAGGCCGAAGCAACCGATCATTTGAAGCAAGCAAAGATGGAAGCCCAGGCAATCATCGAACAGGCTAACAAGCGTAAAGCGCAAGTGGTTGATGAAGCCAAAGCCGAAGCAGAAGCGGAGCGCAACAAAATTCTGGCGCAGGCGCAGGCGGAAATTGACGCCGAACGCAAGCGCGCACGCGAAGAATTGCGCAAGCAGGTCGCTATGCTGGCTTTAGCGGGTGCCGAGAAAATCATCGAACGTTCCGTGGATGAAGCTGCCAACAGCGACATCGTCGATAAAATTGTCGCTGAACTGTAAGGAGGGAGGGGCTGATGTCTGAACTGGTTACTGTAGCTCGCCCCTACGCCAAAGCGGCTTTTGACTTTGCCGTCCAGCACCAGGCGGTGGCGCACTGGCAGGCGATGCTGACGTTCTGTGCCGAGGTGAGCCGCAATGAGCGGATCGCCGAACTGTTATCAGGCGCGGTTGCGCCCGAAAAGCTGGCGGAGACGTTTATCGCGGTCTGTGGCGAAGAGCTTGATGCCACCGGCCAGAACCTGATACGGGTGATGGCGGAAAACGGGCGTCTGACGGTTTTGCCGGATGTGCTGGAGCAGTTCATTCTTTTGCGCGCGGCGCAGGAGGCGACTGTGGAAGTGGACGTTATTTCCGCCAGCACGTTGAAAGAAGAACAACTGGCAAAAATCAGCGCCGCAATGGAACAACGTCTGTCACGCAAAGTTAAGCTGAATTGCAAAATTGATAAGTCTGTCGTGGCCGGCGTCGTTATTCGCGCGGGCGATATGGTGATAGACGGCAGCGTACGCGGTCGTTTGGAGCGCCTGGCAGACGTCTTGCAGTCTTAAGGGGACTGGAGCATGCAACTGAATTCCACCGAAATCAGCGAACTGATCAAGCAGCGCATTGCTCAGTTTGATGTAGTGAGTGAAGCTCACAATGAAGGTATTATCGTTTCCGTCAGCGACGGGATCATCCGCGTACACGGTCTGGCCAAAGTAATGCAGGGTGAAATGATCGCGCTTCCCGGCAACCGTTTCGCCATCGCCCTGAACCTGGAGCGCGACTCCGTCGGCGCCGTGGTCATGGGGCCGTATGCCGATCTGACCGAAGGCATGAAAGTCAAATGCACCGGCCGTATTCTGGAAGTGCCGGTCGGTCGCGGCCTGCTTGGCCGCGTGGTGAACACCCTGGGTGCGCCTATCGACGGTAAAAATCCGCTGGAGCACGACGGCTTTTCCGCCGTTGAAGCGATTGCGCAGGGCGTTATCGAGCGTCAGTCGGTCGATGAGCCGGTACAGACCGGTTATAAATCCGTCGACGCCATGATTCCTATCGGCCGCGGTCAGCGTGAGCTTATCATCGGCGACCGTCAGACCGGTAAATCGGCGCTGGCCATCGATGCCATCATCAACCAGCGCGACAGCGGCATCAAATGTATCTATGTCGCCATCGGCCAGAAAATGTCCACTATCGCCAACGTGGTGCGTAAGCTGGAAGAGCACGGCGCGCTGGCGAATACTATCGTCGTGGTCGCCACCGCATCCGAATCCGTCGCGCTGCAGTATCTGGCGCCGTATGCCGGTTGCGCCATGGGCGAATACTTCCGCGATCGCGGTGAAGACGCGCTGATCATTTATGATGATCTCTCCAAGCAGGCCGTGGCGTATCGCCAAATCTCCCTGCTGCTCCGTCGCCCGCCCGGCCGTGAAGCCTATCCTGGCGACGTATTCTACCTGCATTCCCGTTTGCTGGAGCGCGCCTCTCGCGTCAACGCGGAATACGTTGAGAAGTTCACCCAGGGCGAAGTGAAGGGCAAAACCGGTTCGTTAACCGCGCTGCCTATCATCGAAACCCAGGCCGGTGACGTTTCCGCGTTCGTTCCGACCAACGTGATTTCCATCACCGACGGTCAGATCTTCTTGGAGTCGAACCTGTTCAACGCCGGTATCCGTCCCGCCGTCAACCCGGGGATCTCGGTATCCCGCATCGCCGCCGCCGCCCAGACCAAGATCATGAAGAAACTATCCGGCGGTATCCGTACCGCGCTGGCGCAGTACCGTGAATTGGCCGCCTTCTCCCAGTTCGCCTCCGATCTGGATGACGCGACCCGCAAGCAGCTGAACCACGGTCAGAAAGTGACCGAGCTGCTGAAGCAGAAACAGTATGCGCCGATGTCGGTCGCCCAACAGGCGCTGGTGCTGTTTGCGGCGGAGCGTGGCTATCTAGAAGATGTCAAGCTGGCGAAAATCGGTGATTTTGAAGCCGCGCTGATGGCCTACGTGGACCGCGAGCAGGGCGAATTGATGCAACAAATCAACCAGAGCGGCGCTTATAACGATGATATCGAAGGCAAGCTGAAAGGCATTCTCGACACCTTCAAGGCAACCCAGTTCTGGTAACGCGCTATGGCCTGCGTGAGCAGGCCATAAAGCAATGAGGAGAAGCAGAAATGGCCGGCGCAAAAGAGATACGTAGTAAGATTGCAAGCGTCTGGAATACGCAAAAGATCACCAAAGCGATGGAAATGGTTGCCGCCTCCAAAATGCGTAAAACTCAGGAACGCATGGCGTCCAGCCGTCCTTATGCAGAAACGATGCGCAAGGTAATTGGTCACCTTGCGCTGGGAAATCTGGAATACAAACACCCCTACCTGGACGAGCGCGACGTGAAGCGCGTGGGTTACCTGGTGGTGGCAACCGACCGCGGTCTGGCGGGCGGCCTGAACATTAATTTGTTTAAAAAGCTGCTGGCCGACATGAAAGAGTGGAACGGGAAAAACGCGGAAACCGAACTGGCGCTGATTGGCTCCAAGGCGGTGTCTTTCTTCAATTCGGTCGGAAGCAAAGTGGTTGCTCAGGTGACGGGCATGGGGGACAACCCCACGCTGTCTGAACTGATTGGGTCGGTAAAAGTCATGCTACAGGCCTATGACGAAGGGCGCCTGGACAAGCTCTATATTGTCAGCAACAAATTTGTCAATACCATGTCTCAGGTGCCGCAGATTCTGCAAATCCTGCCTCTGCCGCCTGCGGAGGAAGCGGATTTGAAGACCAAATCTTGGGATTATCTGTATGAACCCGATCCCAAAACGTTGCTGGATACCCTGCTGCGTCGTTATGTGGAATCGCAGGTTTATCAGGGCGTCGTTGAAAACCTGGCCAGCGAACAGGCCGCGCGTATGGTAACGATGAAAGCCGCAACGGACAACGGCGGCAACCTGATTAAAGAGCTGCAACTCGTTTACAATAAGGCTCGACAGACCAGCATCACTCAGGAACTCACCGAAATCGTCTCGGGAGCCGCCGCGGTTTAGGTTTGGGTTGCGAATTACGTAGAGGATTCAAGATGGCTACTGGAAATGTTATCCAGGTTATCGGCGCCGTGGTCGACGTCGAGTTCCCGCAAGACGCCGTACCCAAGGTGTACAACGCGCTTGAAGTGGAAAACGGCGCCGTGAAACTGGTGCTGGAAGTAGAACAACAGCTGGGCGGCGGCGTCGTCCGCTGCATCGCGATGGGCTCCTCCGACGGTCTGCGTCGCGGCCTGAAGGTGATCGATCTCGAACGCACTATCGAAGTGCCGGTGGGTAAAGCTACCCTGGGCCGCATCATGAACGTGCTGGGCGAGCCGGTCGACATGAAAGGCGATATCGGCGAGGAAGAGCGTTGGTCTATTCACCGTCCGGCTCCGAGCTATGAAGAGCTGGCCAGTTCCCAGGATTTGCTGGAAACCGGTATCAAGGTTATCGACTTGATGTGTCCGTTCGCCAAGGGCGGTAAAGTCGGCCTGTTCGGCGGCGCCGGCGTGGGCAAGACCGTTAACATGATGGAGCTCATCCGCAACATCGCTATCGAACACTCGGGGTATTCCGTGTTCGCCGGCGTGGGTGAACGTACCCGTGAAGGTAACGACTTTTATCATGAAATGACCGATTCCAACGTTATCGATAAAGTATCGTTGGTGTATGGCCAGATGAATGAGCCGCCGGGCAACCGTCTGCGCGTGGCGCTGACCGGTCTGACCATGGCGGAGAAATTCCGTGATGAAGGCCGTGACGTTCTGGTGTTCATCGACAACATCTATCGTTATACCCTGGCCGGGACCGAAGTGTCCGCGCTGCTGGGCCGTATGCCGTCCGCGGTAGGCTACCAGCCGACGCTGGCGGAAGAAATGGGCGTGTTGCAGGAACGTATCACTTCCACCAAAACCGGGTCCATTACCTCGGTGCAAGCGGTTTACGTCCCCGCGGATGACTTGACCGACCCGTCGCCGGCGACCACCTTCGCCCACCTTGACGCGACCGTGGTTCTGAGCCGTCAAATCGCCTCGCTGGGCATTTACCCGGCGGTTGACCCGCTCGACTCCACCAGCCGTCAGCTGGACCCGTTAGTGGTAGGCCAGGAACATTATGATGTGGCCCGCGGCGTGCAGTCCATTTTGCAGCGCTATCAGGAATTGAAAGACATCATCGCTATCCTCGGGATGGACGAGCTGTCTGAAGATGACAAGCTGGTAGTATCGCGCGCGCGTAAGATCCAGCGCTTCCTGTCTCAGCCGTTCTTCGTGGCGGAAGTGTTCACCGGCTCGCCCGGCAAGTACGTGGCGCTGAAAGACACGATCCGTGGCTTTAAAGGCATCATGGACGGCGAATACGATCATCTGCCGGAACAGGCGTTCTACATGGTGGGTTCCATCGACGAAGCCGTGGAAAAAGGCAAGAAACTGTAACGCCTTGAGAGGAGAGTAATATGGCTGAAAAAACTTACTATCTAAATGTGGTCAGCGCCGAAAAACAGATGTTTTCCGGGCTGGTTGAAAAAATCCAGGTGACGGGCAGCGAAGGCGAACTGGGGATTTTCCCTGGCCACGCGCCGCTGCTCACCGCCATTAAGCCCGGTATGGTACGTATCGTTAAAGAGCACGGCAACGAAGAGTATATCTACCTGTCCGGTGGAGTGCTTGAAATACAGCCCAGTACAGTTACCGTACTGGCCGATACCGCCATTCGTGGCGAGGATCTTGACGAAGCGAGAGCAATGGAGTCCAAGCGTAAAGTGGAAGAGCATATCAATAACTTCCACGGTGATATTGATTATGCCCAGGCTTCTGCCGAGCTCTCAAAAGCGCTGGCGAAGCTGCGGGTCATCGAATTGACCAAAAAAGCGATGTAATCGAGAGCGTATGTAAAGAGGCCGGTCATCATGACCGGCTTTTTTTATCTTTAATTAAGTGGCCGGCCAAAGTGAGGTCGATAAAGGGGATTTTACGCCTGTAGTGCTGAAGAAAACGTCAAGCGCACCGTCATTTTCCTTTCTGGCAACACAATCGTGGCAAATAGCCTTAGCGCCGAGCGACGACGCCCTGTAAAGTGTTCTTCGTGCCAAAATATGTAGAAATCCCGCGTGCGAACGGGTTTACTATCGTCTGATAAATAGGGTTCCACAGGATGGTTATGTCAAATCGAGCATTAAGCGTGGTTGTCCTTGCCGCGGGCAAGGGGAGTCGTATGTTTTCCGCCTTGCCGAAAGTGCTGCATCCCCTTGCCGGCAGAGCCATGGTGCAACACGTAATCGATGCCGCCACGCAGCTGGGCGCGGCGCGCATTCACCTGGTCCACGGTCACGGCGGCGAGCTGCTGCGTGAACGCCTTGCCCGGCAGGATGCTCCTTTGAATTGGGTACTGCAGGCCGAACAGCGTGGCACCGGTCATGCCGTTCAGCAGACGCTGACCTGCCTGCGCGACGAAGAAGATGTCTTGATCCTGTACGGCGATGTGCCGCTTATCTTTCCCGACACATTGCAGCGCCTGCTGGCGGCGCGTCCGCAGGGGGGCATCGGACTGCTGACGGTGACGCTCGACAATCCTGAGGGCTATGGCCGTATCGTGCGTCTTAACGGTGAGGTGGCCGGTATCGTCGAGCAGAAAGATGCCAGCGAGCAACAGCAGCAGATTAAGGAAATCAACACCGGCATTCTGGTCGCCGGCGGCGAGGATATCAAACGCTGGCTTGGGCAGTTAACCAACGAGAACGCGCAAAGCGAGTTCTATTTGACGGACATCATCGCCATGGCCTGGCATGAAGGCCGTAAAATCAATGCGGTGCAGCCCGCCCGGCCGACAGAGGTCGAAGGCGTGAACAACAGGCTGCAGCTTGCGCGGCTGGAGCGGCTCTTTCAGCGGGAGCAGGCGGAGCGCCTGCTGCTGGCCGGCGTGATGTTGTCCGATCCTGAGCGTTTCGATCTGCGCGGTGAATTGCGCCACGGGCAGGATGTATCCATTGATACCAATGTCATTCTTGAAGGGCAGGTCACGCTGGGCGACCGGGTGATTATCGGCACCGGCTGCGTCCTGAAAAATGTGGTCATCGGTGATGATGTGATCATCAGCCCTTATACCGTGGTTGAAGACGCGCGCGTGGCGGCGCGCAGTACTCTCGGCCCCTTTGCCCGCCTGCGCCCCGGTAGTGAGCTGGAGGAAGACGCACACGTGGGGAATTTCGTCGAGATGAAACAGGCCCGTCTGGGCAAGTGCTCGAAAGCCGGCCATCTTAGCTATCTGGGGGACGCCGATATTGGCGCTCAGGTTAATATCGGCGCCGGCACCATCACCTGCAATTATGATGGCGCCAACAAGCATAAAACCCACATCGGCGACGATGTTTTCGTCGGTTCCGATAGTCAGCTGGTGGCGCCGGTGACTATCGGCCGCGGCGCCACCATCGGCGCCGGTACCACCGTGACGCGCGATGTGGCCGAGGGTGAAATAATTATCAGCCGGATACGTCAGTTTCCCCTTGCCAACTGGACGCGACCGGTGAAGAAAAAATGAGGATGCGGCCGCCCCCTACGGGCGGTTTTGCCCGCCGCCTGACGTTACTGTGGCAGGTAAAACCCGTGGCGTGTTGCGGTGCTGCACCGGTCGGGTTTTGTGCTAGCTCATAACGGCGACTGCCGCCGTTCAATCAGGAATAACCGAGATGTGTGGAATAGTAGGCGCGGTTGCACAGCGTGATATTGCCGAGATCCTGTTGGAAGGATTACGTCGTCTTGAGTATCGTGGGTATGATTCCGCCGGGCTGGCGGTGGTGGATAAAGACGGGCATCTGCAACGCCTGCGCCGCATGGGGAAAGTGAGCGCCCTGACCGAAGCGGCCCAACCGCATCCTCTATCCGGCGGCACCGGCATTGCCCATACCCGCTGGGCGACCCACGGCGAGCCGACGGAAAACAACGCGCATCCCCACGTCTCCGGCCATATCGTGGTCGTCCATAACGGCATCATCGAAAACCATGAACCGCTGCGCGAGCAACTGCGCTCACGTGGTTACACCTTTGTTACCCAAACTGATACCGAAGTGATCGCGCATCTGGTGCATTGGGAGCAGCGCCAGCAGAACGGCGCGCTGGTCGAGGTAATGCAGCGGGTGGTCGGCGCGCTGCGCGGCGCTTACGGAACGGTCATCATGGATAGCCGCGATCCCAACGTGCTGGTCGCGGCGCGTTCCGGCAGTCCACTGGTCATCGGCCTCGGCGTCGGCGAGAACTTCCTGGCCTCCGATCAATTGGCGCTGCTGCCCGTCACCCGCCGCTTCATGTACCTCGAAGAGGGGGATATTACTGAAATTACCCGTCGCACCGTTCAGGTTTGGGATAAGGCGGGCCAGATTGTGGCGCGCCCGGAAATTGAATCCCAGGTTAAATATGATGCCGCGGATAAAGGGCTGTTCCGCCATTACATGCAAAAGGAGATCTATGAACAGCCGCAGGCGATCAAAAATACCCTGGAAGGCCGCTTTAGCCACGGTGAGGTGACGCTATCGGAACTGGGCGAGGGCGCCAATGCGTTATTGAGCCAGGTGCAGCACGTGCAAATTATCGCCTGCGGCACGTCATATCATTCCGCCATGGTGTCCCGTTACTGGTTCGAGGCGCTGGCCGGCGTACCCTGCGATGTAGAAATCGCCTCCGAATTCCGCTATCGCAAACCCGCGGTGCGCCCGGGAAGCCTGTTGATTACCCTGTCCCAATCCGGCGAAACCGCTGATACGCTGGCGGCGATGCGGCTGACCAAAACGCTTGGCTATCTCGGTTCACTGACCATCTGTAATGTTGCCGGCTCCTCGCTGGTGCGCGAATCGGATATGGCGCTGATGACCCGGGCCGGCACCGAAATCGGCGTCGCTTCCACCAAAGCGTTTACCACGCAGTTGACGGTGCTGTTGATGCTGGTGGCACGTATTGGTCGCCTGCGTAGTATGGAAAAACGGGTGGAGAAAGACATCGTTTATGCTCTGCAAGCGCTACCGAGCCGGATTGAGCAGATGCTATCGCTGGATAAGCCTATTGAAACCCTGGCCGAAGGTTTCTCCGATAAACATCACGCGCTGTTCCTGGGTCGCGGCGATCTTTATCCTATCGCCATGGAAGGGGCGCTGAAGCTGAAAGAAATCTCTTATATCCACGCGGAAGCTTATGCCGCGGGAGAGCTCAAGCACGGGCCGCTGGCGCTGATTGACGCCGATATGCCGGTCATTATCATCGCGCCGAACAACGAACTGTTGGAAAAGCTGAAATCCAATATCGAGGAAGTTCGTGCCCGGGGCGGTTTACTGTATGTGTTCGCGGAACAGGATGCCGGTTTCACCGCCAGCGAGAATATGAAGATTATTCCTCTGCCGCACGTAGAGCAGATTGTGGCGCCTATTTTCTACACCGTACCCATGCAACTGCTGGCCTATCATATCGCCCTGATTAAGGGGACTGACGTTGATCAGCCGCGTAACCTGGCCAAATCGGTAACGGTGGAATAACCTTATCACGTGCGGCATCGTCGGTGACAGCGTGCCGGCGGCGCCCGCTGTTATCAAGGTCAAGGGGACTATCAGCGCCGCTCCATGCGGGATGATTGCCGCCTGTGCTCCTCGCTTTCCCCCTTTAAGGCGAAAACACCATAGCAACGACTATGCCTCGATGCCGCTGCACGTCTGACTCGGGGCGGCGGCGATGCGAACGGTGCCAGCGGCGCAATAGCTCCTGGGGACGGTGCCGGACCTCCCTGGGCGCAGAGAGTCTGGCGCCCTCGTTCGACGGTATTTTTTGCGGATCCCCAGCGGTAAGTTTTACGTTATTATCACGCCATTGTCGTCAATGAATGCGGCTACCGGCTCGGTAACCCCCGCTAGGCCGCTACCTATTGATCTGCCGGAGGACGTCATACCGTGGATAGCCGTTACGCTTTTCGACCTTTCTGGGCCAGTCTGGCCGTGTTGCTGACCGTCATGCCCTGTGCGCCGACCTTTGCGGCGCCGGCAGCCGGGGGGAATCCGCCCGTCCTGCAAGAACCTGTTCACTTACTGCATATGGTGGTGCCGGTGACCATTGACGGTAACACCTACCAGTTTGTGCTGGATACCGGCGCCAGCTGTACGGTGATTGATAAACGGCTGGCGCAAACCCTTACCTGACCCGCGACGCCGGACGAAATTCCCTCGATCTTCCGCACCATCATGGCCAACGGCATCGGTAGCACCCAGGGAAAGCTTAACGCTGACCAGGTCACGCCCTCTGGCGATCGCTGCCGATAACGCTTGGCAACTGTACGTTGCCGGGCGTCAACCTTTGGCTGACGATCAATCTGGACATTTTTAGCCAGTCGTTGGGGGAAAAGGTGGATGGCGTCCTGGGCGCCGAGGTGTTCCGTCAGCTGAACTGAACTGGGCGGTGGACAACCGCAGCCACAGGCTAACCGCCTGGCGCCATCCTCCGTCGCTGCTGATGGTATCAGCAATGTTTGCCTTATAAGGACCAGTTCGGCTGCTCCCCGGTATTAACGCTGGATTACAAAGCTTACAGCATTAGTATGGTGGCCGATACCGGCGCGGTACAAAGTTTCGTCAGCGAAGATCTGATCGGCAGAATAAAAAAGCAGCATCACAATGTTACCTCCAGCTACCGGCAATCTCCCAGCGCCACCGCCAGCGAACTGGGCCATGATAATGTGTAGTGGCCAACTAAAACTGGCCACCGCGTTAGCGTTTTTCCAGTATCTATTTTCTGATTCGTTTGGTGGCAACTTGCCGTTATATTCATGCGGCCTGAGTGCGCTGTAATATCCCACGACATAGTCGGTAATTTCATGAGCTGCTTCGCTGAAGCTTATGTAGCCCGTTACCGGTATCTACTCGTTTTCAGACTTCTAAAGAAGCGCTCCATCGGACTGTTATCCCAACAGTTACCACGCCGACTCATGCTTTGTTTGATCCGGTAACGCACAGCAACTGTCGGAACTGCCTGCTCGTATAGTGGCTACCCGGACGCTGTGGAACATCACTCGGGCTGGTTTACCACGCATTTCCCATGCCATTTCCAGTGCTTTGATGGTCAGTCTGCTGCCCGGGGAGAACGACATAGCCCAGCCCACCGGTTTCCTCGCGAACAGATTCAAGAACAACCGCAAGGTATGCCTAGCGTTTCCCGGTCCAGATATACGTCACCTCGCCGCACCATACTTGGTTTGGCTCCGTTACAGCGAACTGGCGCTCAAGATAATTCGGGATCGCAACATGCTCCTGACCGCCACGCTTATACCTGCGCGTCGGCTGCTGACAACTGACCAACCCCAGCTTTTTCATGAGCCTGCCTGCGAGCCAGCGCTTTATCCGGAAGCCTCTCTGGGTTGCCATGGTGGCCATACTTCTCGCGCCAGCGGCACCATGGCTGATACTGTGCAGTTCATGAACCTGACTGCGCAATACCGCTCGCCTGCCGTCTGTCCTGTCAGGACGACTTTTCCAGTATTTGTAACTGCTGCGATGAACCTTGAACACCTGGCAGAGTGTGGCCACAGGATAATGCGCTCTGAGTTTCCCGATTAACAAGAACTGTTCAGGGAGTCTGACATCAAGAGCGCTG
>NZ_JBPESN010000042.1:0-19848 GCF_051710625.1 Sodalis sp. (in: enterobacteria)
TGGTATGGGGAACGCGTGGTAAACCTGCCGGAGTGATGTTCCACAGCGATCAGGGTAGCCACTATACGAGCAGGCAGTTCCGACAGTTGCTGTGGCGTTACCGGATCAAACAAAGCATGAGTCGGCGTGGTAACTGCTCGGATAACAGTCCGATGGAGCGCCTCTTCAGAAGTCTGAAAAACGAGTGGATACCGGTAACGGGCTACATAAGCTTCAGCGAAGCAGCTCATGAAATTACCGACTATATCGTGGGATATTACAGCGCACTCAGGCCGCATGAATATAACAATGGGTTGGCACCAAACAAATCAGAAAGTAGATACTGGAAAAACGCTAACGCGGTGGCCAGTTTTAGTTGACCACTACACAATTCTGGACTGTCCAAAATAGCCATTTTTTATGGTTTAAGGGAGTCCAGAATTGTCTGCAAATTAGTCCAGAATATTTTACATCGCTACACAACTGGCCTTCTTTACCACCAGTGGTACATCAAACGCTTTACGTAAAGCGCGGACAAAGGCTTTATCATGACACATGGTTTTGCCGGGGCTGTCCGACAGCTTCGCCACCGGTTTACTGTTGCATTCCACCAATTTGATAACGATGTTAAGCGGCTTAATGCCGGGGATATCGCACGTCAGCCGCGTGCCGATGCCAAACACCAGGTTGATGCGCTGCCAGAAATGGCGATAAAGCATGACGGCCTTATCAAAATCAAGGCTGTCGGGAAACACCAGCGTTTTGGTGAGCGGATCAATACCTAACTGCTGATAATGCGCAATCGCCTTCTCGCCCCATTCCACCGGATCGCCCGAATGGTGGCGCAGGCCCTGGCAGGCACGGGCGAACGACGGTCCGGAATCGCGCAAAAACGCATCCATGGTAATACAATCGGTAAGCGCGATCCCTAACCTGTCGGGGTATTCGTCCAGCCAGCCCTGCAGCGCGGCACGCTGGCTATTCGCCAGAACCGGACTGATCTGCTGATGGGCCTGAAACCATTCGTGCGCCATGGTGCCGACCGGCGGCAAGCCCCGTTCCCGCGCCAACTGGTAATTGCTGGTACCGATAAGATAAGGAAATTCCCGCTGCAGTTCGGCGACAACTTTAAACTGCACCTGACGCGAGAAACGCCGCCGGGTACCGAAATCCATCAGCCGGAAACGGGAGGTGTCCAGATCTTCGCTGATGCGGTAAAAATGGAGCAGCTTTTGCCGTAGTCGCGCTATCGCGTCTGCCGTCGTTACCTGTGGCGAACGGCGGTGGTGCACGACTTCGCTGATGACCGCAAGCAGCGGCACTTCCCACAAAATAACGTCGCGCCAGGGACGGGTAATACGAATATCAAGTTTGCCGTGATGATTGCGTATCCGGACCTGACTCGGTTCAAAGCGAAACTGGCACAGCCAATTAAGGTAATCACTTTGGAAAAACAGTAGACCGCTCAGGTAGGTAAATTCATCGTCATTCAATTGCAAGCCACGCATCATGTCGACCTGCGCACTGATGTCGGCGGCGTATTCGCCAAGCAACTCGTCTCCCCGGCAGCGAAATTCCGCGCTCACCATGACGTCGTGGTAACGGTAGAACACGGCCTGCTGCATATGGAATTTGTAGGCATCAGTATCGAGTATCGACGTTAAAACCGGATCGGTGGCAACATTCATGGTGCGTTCAAGCATCCTCTTACGACAGGTGTTCTCAGTCGGATAAAGGGGTAACGGCCATGAAAAGCCGCGGTTATCCTATAAGTGTAGTCACATCAGAGTATAGTTGACGTGATAACGTCGAGGACCAAACGTGCCGTTTCGCGGGTTATTCGCCCGGCAAAATGCCCGGTTTTTCCGCCAGCTCGCGCTAATTTTCAGCGAACGTTACATTTTAGCGCGCTTGCCGGGCTTTACAATGGTAACCTGGCGCTAACAGGAATAGACTTAACGGCAGAAATCGACACTGATACCAAAAGGTTAACTATGACGCAACAGCCGCAAGCCAAATACCGCGATGATTATCGTGCGCCGGACTATACCATTACCGATATTCACCTGGATTTTGATCTCGAAGCCGAGAATACCACCGTCACGGCAACCAGCACCGTCGTGCGTCAGGGCCAGGCCGGCGCGCCTTTGCTGCTTAACGGCGAAGATTTACGCCTGCTGAGCCTGCGGGTGGACGGTCAGGAATGGGCGCATTATCGTCTGGATGCGCCCGGCTTGATCATTGAGCAGTTGCCCGCCACCTTTACCTTGACCATCAAGACACTGATTCATCCTGCCAATAATACCGCGCTTGAGGGGCTCTATCTTTCCGGCGAGGTGCTTTGCACCCAATGCGAGGCGGAAGGGTTCCGCCATATTACTTTTTATCTGGATCGCCCGGACGTGCTGGCGCGTTTCACTACGCGTATTCTGGCGGATAAGCAACGCTATCCTTTCCTGCTCTCCAACGGCAACCGTAGTGATTACGGCGATAACAACGACGGCCGTCATTGGGTCGTCTGGGAAGATCCCTTTCCGAAACCATGTTATCTTTTTGCGCTGGTGGCCGGCGATTTTGACGTGCTGCGCGACAGCTTCACCACCTGCTCCGGCAGGGAGGTGGCATTAGAGCTGTTTGTCGATCGCGGCAATCTGGATCGCGCCGACTGGGCGATGGACTCCCTCAAGCGCGCCATGCGCTGGGACGAAACCCGTTTTGGTCTTGAGTACGACCTGGATATCTATATGGTAGTGGCGGTCGATTTCTTCAATATGGGCGCCATGGAGAATAAGGGACTCAACGTTTTCAATGCCAAATATGTGCTGGCCGGGGCGCAAACGGCGACCGATGTTGATTATCTCAACATCGAACGGGTCATCGGCCACGAATATTTCCATAACTGGACCGGCAACCGTATTACCTGCCGCGATTGGTTTCAGCTCAGTCTGAAAGAGGGGCTGACGGTCTTTCGTGATCAGGAGTTCAGCTCGGATGTTGGTTCACGCGCCGTGAATCGAATCAATAATGTGCGCGTCATGCGCAGCGCGCAGTTTGCCGAAGACGCCAGCCCGATGGCGCATCCAATCCGCCCCGATAAAGTCATCGAAATGAACAACTTTTACACCTTAACAGTGTACGAGAAGGGCGCGGAAGTCATTCGTATGCTGCATACCCTGCTGGGGGAAGATAAGTTTCAGGCCGGTATGCGTCGCTACGTTTCCCGTCACGACGGCAGCGCCGCCAGCTGCGAGGATTTCGTCGTGGCGATGGAGGAGGCGTCCGGGATCGACTTGGCGCTGTTCCGCCGTTGGTACAGCCAGTCGAATACGCCGCTGGTAACGGTGCGCGATGACTATAACGCCGAGCTTGAGCAATACACCCTCCGCGTCACGCAGATGACGCCGCCGACGCCGGACCAGCCGGAGAAACAGGCGCTGCATATTCCGCTGAATATCGAATTGTACGATAGCCAGGGACGGGTTATTCCGCTTCAGTATGCTGGCGCGCCGGTGAATCCGGTGCTGAATGTGACCGAAAGCGTACAGACCTTTATTTTCGATCAGGTGCCGTCGCTGCCGATCCCCTCGCTGCTGCGCGAGTTTTCTGCGCCGGTGAAACTGGATTATCCCTATAACGACCAGCAATTGATTACGCTGATGCGCTTTGCCACCAGCGACTTCTCCCGCTGGGATGCGGCGCAAAGCCTGCTGTCTATTTACATCCGTTTAAACGTGGCTCGCTATCAAAAGGGACAGCCGCTGACTCTGCCGCTGCATGTCACCGACGCTTTCCGCGGTATTTTGCTTGATCCTGAACTGGCTCCGGCGCTGGCGGCACAGATTCTTACGCTGCCCAGCGAGAATGAAATGGCCGAATTGTTTGATAGCGTGGATCCGGTGGCGATTCACAGCGTTCACGACGCGCTGACCAGCTGTCTGGCGAATGAACTGAATGATGAGTTGCTGGTGGTTTACCGCGCCAGTCCCAGCGAGGAATACCGGGTAGATCGCCGGGATATCGGCCGGCGTGCGCTGCGAAACTGCTGCCTGTACTATTTGGCGTTTGGCGATCGCGATCGTGCGGTACGTTTGACCACCGAACAATATCATCAGGCCGATAATATGACCGATACGCTAGCGGCGGTGGCGGCGGCGGTGGCGGCGCAGCTGCCCTGTCAGGCGACGCTGCTGGCCGAGTTCGATGAGCGTTGGCGCCATGATGGTCTGGTCATAGATAAATGGTTTAGTCTGCAGGCCACCAGTCCGGCGGCGGATGCGCTGGATCAGGTGAAATCGCTGTTCACCCATCGCGCTTTCAGCCTCAACAACCCCAATCGTGTCCGGGCGCTTATCGGCGCCTTCGCCGCCAATAATCCGGCGGCATTCCACGCTGCTGACGGGAGCGGCTACGCCTTTTTGGTCGAGATCTTGACCGAATTGAATACGCGCAACCCTCAGGTGGCTTCGCGTATGGTTGAGCCGCTTATCCGGCTCAAACGCTATGACTTGCCGCGTCAGCGGCTGATGCGCGCGGCGCTGGAGCGTCTGAAGGCGCTGGAAAACTTGTCCGGGGATCTGTTTGAGAAAATAAGCAAGGCGCTGGCCGACGCGTAAGCCGCAGCGGGCGGATGACGCGGCCGATTCTCTCTCAACGCGCGCCCGCCGCCGCATTGCTTTAGCGGCGCTAACGCGGGGAGGCGTTCCCCTGCGGCGTTATTCGCAACTGACGAGCGTTGGCGTCCTGGCGCCACCGTTTGGGACGGTGAGCGCGCGCATTCGGCAGCGTCTAAATGGCATCCTGGGTGATGCCCTTTTTTTGGTCCATCATCGATTCCCTTTCCTGCGCCGATGAATGATAATACCGCCCCGGTTGCAACCGGGAATCAAGAGACCTCATGTTATACCCGCTCACCAAGCAAGCGTTGTTCTAGCTTGACCCGGAACGGGTCCATGAATTAACCTTTCAGCAGCTTAAACGCGTTACCGGCACTCCACTGGAATGGCTGGTGCGCCAATCGGTACCGACAAAAACCGTCAACTGCATGGGCAGCGCCCGGTAATGAAAAGCCAGGTCTGTTTCGTCTGGTGAAAGCCGGTGGTCTGATAAATCGCATGGGTTTAAATAACCACGAGGTAGACAACTTGGTGGAGAACGTTAAGAAATCCCATTTCGGCGGCGCGCTGGGCATCAATATCGGCAAAAATAAAGGTACGCCGGTCGAGCAAGGCAAAGATGATTATCTCACCTGCATGGAGAAAGTCTATCCTTATGCCGGTTATATCGCGGTGAATATTTCTTCCCTCAATACCACCGGCCTGCGCACCCTGCAATTTGATGAAGCGCTGGATGATCTGTTGCTGGCGATAAAAAATAAGCAGGCGGCGCTGCAAGCCTACCATCATAAATATGTGCCGGTGGCGGTAAAAATAGCTTCCGACATGACCGAAACGGAATTGATCCAGGTCGCCAATAGTCTGGTGCGTCATAATATCGACGGCGTTATCGCTACCAATACTACCACCGGCCGCGAGCTGGTCCAGGGCATGAATCATTGTGGCTAGACCGGCGGGTTGAGCGGGCGACCCCTGCAATTGCGCAGCACCGAGGTTATCCGACAATTGTCCGCTGAGTTACAAGGTAAATTACCGATTATCGGGATCGGCGGTATAGATTAGCTCATCGTGGCCAAAGAAAAAATGGCGGCTGGCGCTTCGCTTATTCAGATCTATTCGGGCTTTATTTTCCGTGGGCCGCGCTTGATAAAGGATATTGTCAGCGATATTTAGCCATTTTTGACAAAATAATGCGGGCTAGAGCTATATTGTTTCTCCATTCTCGTTTATTTTTTATTCGGTTACTGCTGATTTAAGAACAATTAAATTTCCGGCCCCGCAGGTGATGCTTGCCGGATAGCGACCAGGCCTTAAATTGGCGACGTGATAAAAGGTAAATGGATGAAGATCATCCCTGGCGATAACTGGCATTAGTTTTTCGATGCTGAACATGACCGTATGATGCTTGACCTGTCGGAGGATTTAGTATTTCGCTCGCGCTTTTGCGCGAAAATGTTGACTCCTGATACGTTTGCGCGCACGCGTTTTTGCGTTGACGACGCCGCACTTTATTATCAATTCGAGAATAAAAGCCGTGCATTGCCGCTCAACGACGCCCTGTGCGCTGAATTGGTGCTCAATGCGCTGGTGGCGACCGCAAATGCCCAAGAGCTGGCACTTCCAAACGCAGTACCACAAAGACACGGCAACCGCTGGGGGGGCGACAGCGTGCAGGTGTGCGTCAGCGACGGCGGCGAGCGGACGCGTTTGCTGGTGGCGGAGGCGGGCGGCAACGCCAGCCTGTGCGTGCTGGCCCAGCCCGGTCTGACGCTGGCCGGGCGCCGGATGGCCCTTGATGACGCAATAAAGATTATGCATGACCGGCTGCAGCCGCCGTCGCGTCAGGACAATTTGCACTACGCGACCGCGGTCTAGGCCGGTTCAGGCCGGCGCAAGCCTGAGCGGTCTGTGACCGCCCTGCCGGTTATTCCAGCTGCACGTCGCCGCGCGGAATGCAGCTACAGGACAATATCCACGGCGCCTTGGCCGCTGCGCTGCCGGTTAACGGCGCCACGTCACCCTACAGTAATTTCACTTTGCAGGTGCCGCAAATCCCGGCACGGCAGGAGTAGGGGATACGTATTCCCTGCAGCTCCAGCGGCTCCGGCAAAATATCCCGTTGGTTGTCGGTAAAACGCTGGCCTTGATACTCAATGGTCACCGGTGCGTCGGCGGCCTGCGGCGGTGTGGGGGCGACAGACGGGCTGCCGGCCTGATAGCGACGTGGTTTGCGGGTGCTGAGGATTTCAACGTTATCGCCCACCCGCACTATCCCCGTCGTGCGGGCGATGACATTCTGGCCGAAATTGACATTGCCATCATCGGCGCTGCAATAGCCTTGTAAGGTGCGCAGCGGCTCACCCTGTGGATGCTTGTTGCCTTGCTCAACATTGACCGTGGTCAGGACGCAGTGGCTGCAGAAGTTCACGACTTCAAACTCGACCTCGCCGATACGCAAATGATGCCAACTATCCTCCGCATACGCCTCGGTCCCGGTCACCACCAGATTGGGCCGAAACTGGGTCAGAGTAACCCCGGCGGGGCAGCGGCGCTGTAAATCCAAAAAAGACGCTTCGCTTATCAGTAAATAGGGATACCCGTCGGCGAACGAGAGCGGGACGGTGGAGAAGCGTTTTACCCTGCGGTGGCTGTGCTCGCCTGTCCACCAGAGGGTAACCGCCTGATCAAGATAGCCTGAAAGCCAGGTATTAATGGTCTCTGGCGCTGGCTAAGCGGTAAAATGATTCCCCCAGACTTCCACCGGCTGGGCTGTTGGGGAAAAGTCGGCAAAGCGCACGTGGCGGCTTTGTCCGTTGGGAACGGTAAGGTGCAGCCCGCCCGGCAGCACCACCGGGGTGAATAAGAGCATCCGCGGATACTGACGGGCGGTGATGAACGTGCCGTCGGCGTAGGTGAGCATAAACACGCGATTAAACGCCAACCCTTCGGCGCCGGCCCCAGGGCATGCGACATCAGCCAGCCGCGCATTAATTTCACCGGATGCACATACAAACGCGATAAGATACTCATTCTGCCTCCTTGCCGTTTGTGATGACGGTCAACTTTATGACAATGAGGCTGGATTGGCTATAATGCGTATCGATTTTCTTTTTAATTAATAATAAGTGACCAGATGAATTTACTGTTTGCCACCACGGCACAAGGTTTGGAAGAACTGTTAAGAAGCGAGCTGGAAACCCTGGGGGCCGCGTCGTGCAAAGTCGCGTTAGGCGGCGTGCACTTTCAGGCGGATAACCGGTTGCTTTACCGCGCGCTGCTGTGGAGTCGTCTGGCGTCGCGCATTGTCCTGCCGTTAAACGCGTTCAGCGTCGGCAGCGATGGCGATTTGTATCGTGGCGTGCAGGCGGTGGATTGGCCGTCACTGTTCACGGTCGATAAACGTTTCGCCGTGCATTTCAGCGGCACTAACGCGGCAATACGCAACAGCCAGTATGGTGCGCTGAAGGTCAAGGACGCCATCGTTGATAGCTTTACCCGCCACAACGCCCGCCGTCCCGATATTGACCGTCAGCAGCCGGATATCCGGATTCAGGCTTATCTGCACCGTGACCAGGTGATGTTGTCCCTCGACCTGAGCGGCAGCAGCCTGCACCAGCGCGGTTATCGCGATGCCGCCGGCCAGGCGCCGCTAAAGGAGAACCTGGCTGCCGCCATTGTGTTGCGCTCCGGCTGGCAGCCCGGCAGGCCGTTGCTGGACCCGATGTGCGGCTCCGGCACGCTGCTGATTGAAGCGGCGATGATTGCAGCCGATTGCGTCCCCGGCCTGACGCGGCCGTGTTGGGGATTCTCTGCCTGGTCCGGGCATGATGAGGCGCAATGGCAAGCGTCGTTGGACGAAGCGCGCGCGCGGGCCCAAACGGGCCTGGCGCAAACGTCCTCGCGTTTTTACGGCTTCGATGTCGATGGCCGCGTGCTGGAAAAGGCGCGCCATAACGCCCGCCGCGCCGGCGTAGCGGCGTTGATAACCTTCCAGACCGGGGAGGTGGCCCAATTGGTTAATCCGCTGCCGGCGGGGCCTCGCGGGACCGTGGTGAGCAATCCCCCCTACGGTGAACGGCTGGAGAGTGAACCGGCGCTTATCGCCCTGCATAACCAGCTCGGTCGGGTAATGAAGAGTCAGTTTGGCGGCTGGCGGCTGTCGTTGTTCAGCGCTTCGCCGGCGCTGCTAGGCGCCTTGATGCTGCGTGCCGAACACAGTTTCAAAGCTAAAAACGGTCCGCTAGACTGCGAGCAGAAAAATTATTTGCTGGCGGAAACCGCCCCCGCTCCCGGTTCGGCGGAAGGGCAAATTGCCGCCGATTTCGCCAACCGCCTGCGCAAAAATGTACGATCGCTGCAAAAATGGGTCGAGCGGGAGAAGCTCGATTGCTACCGTCTGTATGACGCCGATCTGCCGGAATACAGTGTTGCTATCGATCGCTACAGCAGCTGGGTGGTGATTCAGGAGTATGTCGCGCCAAAAAGCGTTGACCCTGAGCGCGCGCGGCAGCGGTTATATGATGTGATTAACGCTACCCTGGTGGTGCTGGGCATACCGGCCAGCCGGCTGGTGGTGAAAGCGCGCGCGCGGCAGAAAGGTAAAAGCCAATATGAAAAACTGGCGCAGAAGGGCGAATTCCTGCTGGTAGAGGAGTATGGCGCCAAATTATGGGTCAACTTGACCGACTACCTGGATACAGGACTGTTTCTCGATCACCGTATCGCGCGCAGAATGTCAGGAGAGATGAGCCGCGGCAAAGATTTCCTCAACCTGTTTGCCTATACCGGTAGCGCCAGTGTTCATGCCGGTATTGGCGGCGCGCGCAGCACCACGTCGGTCGATATGTCGCGCACTTATCTTGAGTGGGCGGAGAAAAATCTGCGCAGCAATGGGTTGGTGGGACGTCAGCATCGGCTGATACAGGCGGATTGCCTGGCGTGGATTGCGATGGCGCAGGAAACCTTCGATGTTATTTTTATCGCCCTGCCGACCTTTTCCAACTCTAAGCGCATGACCGACACCTTTGACGTGCAACGCGATCATTTGGCGCTGATGGTCCAGTTTAAACGGCTGTTGCGCCCCGGCGGCACCCTCATGTTCTCCAATAACAGCCGCGGTTTCCAACTGGATGAGGCAGGTCTGGCCGCGCTGGGCCTGCGGGCGCAGTCGATAACCGATCGCACCCGTTCACCGGACTTCGCCCGCAACCGCCAAATTCATCTCTGCTGGCTGATAAGTCATGCAGACAAGGACCTTTAAGTCATGTCATTAATTAGTCTTTCCGGCGCCTGGCTGTCGTTCAGCGGTGCGCCGCTGCTGGATAACACCGAGCTGCATATGGAGCGCAACGAGCGCGTCTGCCTGGTTGGGCGCAACGGCGACGGCAAATCCACCTTGATGAAAATTTTGAGTCGTGAGGTGCTGCTTGACGATGGTTAGCTGATTTTCGAGCAGGACGTGGTGGTCGCCCGCTTGCAGCAGGATCCGCCGCGTGATGTCACCGGCAGCGTGTTTGATTTCGTCGCCGAAGGCGTTGAGGCGCAGGCGCAGATACTAAAAGCTTACCACGCCATTTCCTAACAGGTAGAAAAGGATCCGAGCGAAAAAAATTTGGCGGAAATGAACCGGCTGATGGAAATTCTCGACCATCAGAACCTGTGGCATTTAGAAAAACGCATCCATGAGGTTATAGCGCAGATTGGTCTGGACGCCGACAGCCAGCTGGCGTCGCTGTCCGGCGGCTGGCGGCGCTGGGTCGCGCGCTGGTGTGCAAGCCGCAGGTGTTGCTGCTGGATGAGCCGACCAACCATCTGGATATTAAAACCATCGACTGGCTGGAAGCATTCCTGAAGACGTTCCCCGGCAGCATTATCTTCATTTCCCATGACCGATCGTTTATCCGCGCGATGGCAACCCGCATCGTGGATCTGGACCGCGGTAAACTGGTTTCCTGACCGGGCAATTATGACAAATACCTGGAAGGGAAAGAAGAAAAACTCCGGGTGCAAGAGCCTGTAATCCGCCGAGTTTGATCGCAAACTGGCGCAGGAGGAGGTGTGGATCCGCCAGGGGATTTAGAGCCCGGCGCACGCGCAATGAAGGGCGGGTGCGCGCACTTAAAGCACTGCGTCAAGAGCGTTTCGAACAGTGCGAGGTGATGGGCAGCGCGAAGATTCAGGTGGAAGAAACGGCGCGGTCGGACAAAATCGTCTTTGAGCTGGACGATGTCAGTTATGGCATTGAAGGGAAATCGCTGATTAGCCACTTCAGCGCCCAGGCGCAGCGCGTGGATAAAATTGCGCTTATTGGCCCCAACGGTTGCGGTAAAACCACGTTGCTAAAATTGATGCTGGGTCAGCTTCGCGCCGGCACCGGCCGCGTGCATTGCGGCACCAAGCTGGAAGTCGCCTATTTCGACCAGTATCGCGCGGTGCTGGATCCGGAACGGACCGTGATGGACAAACCTGGCCGAGGGTAATGCAGGAGGTGATAGTCAACGGTCGCTCGCGCCACGTATTGGGCTACCTGCAGGACTTTTTATTTCATCCAAAGCGGGCGATGACGCGGGTGAAAGCGCTTTCAGGCGGCGAGCGTAACCGGTTATTGCTGGCGCGACTGTTTCTTAATCCCAGCAACCTGCTGATCCTCGACGAACCCACTAACGATCATGATCTCGAAACCCTGTAACTGCTGGAAGAGCTACTCGACAGTTATCAGGGCACCGTATTGCTGGTCAGCCACGATCGTCAGTTCGTCGATAATTCGGTAACTGAATGTTGGATTTTTACCGGGGAAGGGCGCATTGAGCGTTATGTCGGCGGCTATTTTGACGCCCAGCACCAGCGCAGCAATTGCCGCGCGTTAAGGGCACAACCGGCTCCGGCGCAAAGGGCGTCGGCACCCCGCCACCGGCGCCATCCCATCTTCTGCCAAACGCGGCGGGGGGAAACTCAGTTATAACCTGCAACGGGAGCTAGAAACATTACCGGGGCAGATCGAGACGCTTGAGCAGGAAATCGGCCTACTGCAGGCGCAAATGGCGGCGCCAGACTTTTTCAGCCAACTTCATGAGACGACGCCGCCGGTGCTGACCGCGATCGCGCGGGCAGAGGAGGCGCTTGAACAGGCCTTCACCCGCTGGGAAACGCTGCAAGCGCAAAAGAACGGCGCAGCGGATTAGGGCATGGTGGACGGCTTGCGCCGGCCGCCGTTTATTCGCGCAAGCGGAGTGCACAATAGGAGGTAGGCGTGTGCGATCATCTACGACAGCAGCACCCTGTGCTTTGTCCGCATTGTGATTTATTAGTGGCGCTGCCGCCGCTGGCGCCCGGCCAGAAGGGAAGCTGCCCGCGCTGCCGCAATACCTTGCAGAGCTATTGGCCGAACCCGAAACGCCAGCCGATGGGTTTCGCCATCAGCGCGCTGGTGATGCAGGGGCTGGCCAATATGTTTCCTTTCGTCAATATGGAAGTCTCAGGGCTGAAACGTCAAATAACGTTGCCGCAAATCCCGCTGGTGATGGTGAGCGATCATTTCTCCAGTCTGGCCGGCGTTTTTTGCTGTGCATGCAGGCGATTCCCGCCCTTTGCATGATAATGATTATCTTCTTATGCATGGACGTGCCGCTGCCGTTTCGCCTGAAAGCATTACTGGACAAGCTGTTATTTGCCCTACGCAGTTGGGGTATGGCGAAAATTTTCCTGGTCGGGGTGCTGGTCAGCTTTGTCAAATTGATGGCCTACGGTCAGATTGGTATCGTTAATAGTTTTATTCCTTTCTGTTTTTTTTGTTTGTTGCAGCTACGAGCGCTACAGTGCGTCGACCCGCGGTGGCGGTGGAACGTCATTATGCCGTATACCTCGCCGGTGAAACGTTTTCAAGCCCGGGCAAGGCGGTTTGGCGCAGTGTCTACGCGCCTGTAGCTGTTGCACACTTCTTCTGCCCGCCGACACACCGTTGCCTGCCCGCGCTGCCACGCCCTCGAGGGCGCGCGCTGCGGCAATAAGCCTCCAGTGGACGCTGGCGCTGCTGTTGACCTCATTAATGCTGTATATCCCGGCTAATCTGCTGCCGATTATGATTACCGATCGACTGGGTAACCGGCTCAACTCCGCTATCATGGCCGGCGTTATCCTGCTGTGGGAGGACGGCTCGATCCCGGTTGCGCTGGTGATTTTTATCGCCAGTATCATGGTGCCCAGCCTGAAAATGATCGCGTTGGGCTGGCTGTGCTGGGACGCCGCCGGCAACGGAGAGCGCAAGGCGGCCGCCAGCGAGCGGATGCATCTCTTGTATGAGGTGGTGGAATTCGTCGGCCGCTGGTCGATGATTGATGTCTTTGTTATAGCCGTCCTGTCCGGCCTGGTGCGCATGGGAAGCCTGATGAGCATCAGCCTCGGCATCGGCGTACTGCTGTTTGCCGCCGTGGTTATCCTGACCATGATAGCGGCCAAAACATTTGATACCCGTCTTTTGTGGGACAGGGCTGTGCAAAATACGTTAAAGAAGTCGACCGTTGATGGAAAATAATTATCAGGAAGCCCGGGTAGAGAAGATCAAGCGCCGGTCGCCGGTGTGGATCATTCCCATTGTCACCGTTCTTATCGGCGCCTGGATCCTGTTCTACCACTTCAGTCATCAGGGCAAAGTGATTACCCTGACGACCAGCAACGCCGACGGCATCGAGGCCGGTAAAACCGCCATCAAAAGCCACAGCGTCAATGTCGGCACCGTCGAGAGCGTGATGTTGACAAAGGACCTACGTCAGGTGGAAATCGAAGCGCGCATCTACAACGGCATGGAAAAGGTGCTTAACAAGGATTCGGCGTTTTGAGTGGTGAAACCGCAGATCGGCAAGGAAAGGGGGTCGGGGTTGGGGACCTTGTTATCCGGCGCCTACATCCAGTTACAGCCCGGTTTCAGCACGGAGACGTCGCGGGAATTCACATTGCTGGACGCGCAGCCGCTGGCGTCCCCCCCCCGACGCGCGCGGCATCCGTATCCAGCTGGACCACGATCGATCCGGCCAATTGAGCGCGGGCGACCTGGTGCTGTTTCGCTGCTTTCGGGTCGGTACGGTGGAAACCAGCCACTTTGATCCGCTTAAGCGCATGATGAATATCAGCTGTTTGTCAACGCGCCCTATGACCGTCTGGTGACGAATAACGTGCGCTTCTGGAAAGACAGCGGCGTGGCGCTGAATCTGTCGGCCTCGGGCATGCGCGTGGAAATGGGCTCGCTGACTACCTTGTTTGCTGGCGGCGTCAGTTTTGATGTACCGACCGGCTGGGAACTGTGGGGGACGCCGCTAAAGAGCAGCAGCGTTACCAACTGTTCGATAATTAAAATGATATCGCCGATTCCCTCTATATCCAACATCAGGATTATGTGCTGTTCTTCGATGATTTGATTCGCGGCCTGCAGCCGGGGGCGCCGGTAGAGTTCCGCGGTATCCGGCTCGGGACCGTGGCGGAGGTGCCGTTCGCCACCGTCAGCGCCGATCAGGAAATGAACGGTAACTACCGCGTCCCGGTGCTGATTCGCATTGAGCCGGATCGCTTTATCAGCAAAGTCGGCAAAAACTTCGATATCAATAAGAGCCTGGTCGCGGCAGAGGGGCAAGGGTTCCGCGCGGCGCTCAAGAGCGCTAATTTGCTGACCGGCGCGCTGTATGTCGATCTGGATTTTTACCCGCAGGCCAAAGCCTGGCCGGGACCCACAACCGTCAAGGGTTACCCGGTCATGCCGACGACCAGCGCCGGTCTCGCGCAGATACAACAGAAACTGACCGCTACGCTTGATAAAATTAACGCGTTACCGTTGGATCCGATGCTTAATCAGGCGATCAGCACGCTGGCGCAAAGCCGCAGCACGCTGCAGGAGCTACAGCGCACTTTGAAGGCCGTGAATAAAATCACCGAAAGCGCGTCAATGTAGCAACTGCCTCAGGACATGCAACAAACGCTGAGAGAGCTGAACCGGAGCATGAAAGGGTTCCAGCCCGGCGCGCCCGCTTACACCAAAATGGTGGCGTACATGCAGCGCCTCGATCAGGTACTGCGTAAGCTGCAGTCGGTGCTGCGGACGCTGAACAGCAAGAGCAACGCGCTGGTATTTGAAGCGGATAAAGGTTAAAGATCCACAGCCGAAGAGGGCAAAATGATGCAAAAAGGGAGAATTCTGGCGCTGGCGACGGTGCTATTGCTCAGCGCCTGCGCCAGCAGCGACGGTAACACCTACTATCAACTGCCGTACAAGGCGAGCAACACCGCGGCGACGCTGGCTTCCATCGAAGCAGGCGCTACGGCGTCCGGCGCGGGCGGTGTAGCCGATGTGCAGGGCGGGACCGCCACTCCCGTTTCGCGCCGGCAGCCCTGGTGTACGTCCCAAGCTTTGGGTCGCTCAGGTGTTGGTCGCGGATTTCCTGGCTGGCAACGGACTGGTGTATCAAACTAACGACGTCCAGTACACCACAGCGCGCAGCAACCTGTGGGGCAGCCCGCTGGAACAGCAGTTACAGCAAACGCTGGTGGCGAATTTAAGCGCCGCGCTACTGGGCAGGCTGGTTTCCATACAGCCCATTGGCAGCGGTGAAGGCAACGATCAATTATCGGTAACCCTCACCGGTTTCCACGGGCGTTATGACGGGCGCGCTATTGTTCAGGGGGTGTAGTTATTGACCCATGACGGGCGCGTCATTCGTCAGCCGTTTGATCTGGCGTTACCGCAGGAGAAGGATGGCTACGACGCGCTGGTGCGTACGCTGGCGCAGGGTTGGGGCACGGTAGGTCAGCAAGTGGCGAAAGAATTTATAGCTATAAATAAATAATTGTTTGTTATAAACATTTACATATGTCGCCGGCGGCGACGGTCAGTCCCGGCCGGCGTTGCCGACACAAGAAGCAATTCAGCGAGTTAAGGCGCCCTTCGTCATTTTTCGGGCCGAGAGATTTGTCAATATTGCCCGATTGAGATGACAGATAGATGACGCCACGGTTTGATCTTACGCGCTTTTCTCGTTAAAGATTAAGGGTAACCTCGGTATTCGGGGTTACCGTTTTTTTTCAACCAGCCAAGATGATGAGGGATAAACCTATGAAAAGACAAAAACGAAATCGTCTTGAACGTGCTCATTCACGCGGCTATCAAACGGGTCTGTCAGGGCGTACCCGTGGACTTTGTCCATATCAATCACTTGACGCACGCTCTCACTGGTTGGAAGGCTGGCGCAAAGCCATGGAAGACCGATCGGTAATTTGATCCGTCATCCAAGAACGACCTCTCTGCCGGGCGCGGCGGTTTTTTTCGGGCGTTGACAGCACGTGCGCCGACAGACGTCAACGCTATGCCGGCAGGGAGCATCAGAAGGCGGTGGTGTCCTTGAACAGGCCAACTTTCAGGTCACTCGCAGTATAAATGACGGTACCGTCGCACAGCACTTCCCCGTCCGCCATACCCATCACCAGTTTGCGATTAATTACGCGGCGGAAATGGATTCGGTAGGTGACCTTTTTCGCGCTCGGCAGGATTTGCCCGGTGAATTTGACTTCACCTACGCCCAGCGCGCGGCCTTTGCCCTCCCCGCCCAGCCAGCCCAAATAGAAACCGACTAACTGCCACATGGCATCCAGACCTAAACAGCCGGGCATTACCGGATCGCCGATAAAATGGCAACCGAAGAACCACATATCCGGGTGAATATCCAGTTCCGCTTCCACGAAACCTTTATTGTAATTGCCGCCGTCCTCGGTCATTTTAACCACCCGGTCCATCATCAGCATATTCGGTGCCGGCAACTGCGGGCCCTCTTTGCCGAACAGTTCGCCGCGGCTAGACGCCAGCAGATCTTTTTTTGTATAGGATTCGCGTTTATCTACCATATTTCTCTAAACTTTAATTATTGAGTCCTGCACATTACCCGACATGCTGGCCGCTGACAATTTCCTTAGCTCTGGTTAAACCAGTTTAGCCAGCGAAAGCCCCAGGGCAAACGTTGCCGTTCGTGCAGATTAACATTGGCGATACGCTCGCGTATCGACGCGAGAAGACTTGGACGCTTGTCGTGGTCAAACGGCAACGCGGTCAGGATTTCCAACGCTTCATCGATAGTATCCACCGCCCACAGGGAAAATTGCCCCTCGCGTACCGCCGCGATGACATCGTCGTGCAGGCACAGGTGGCGCACATTGGCGGTGGGAAGAATCACCCCTTGGGTGCCGGTCAGCTCGCGCGTCTGGCACAGGGCGAAAAAGCCTTCTATTTTCTCGTTCACGCCGCCGATGGGCTGGACGCGGCCGAACTGATCTACCGAGCCGGTAACGGCGATTTGTTGATTAATGGGTTTATCCGCCAGCGCGCTGATAAGCGCGACCCCTTCCGCCAGTGAAGCGCTGTCCCCGTCCACCTCACCGTAGGACTGCTCAAAAACCAGCGAGGCGGAGAAGGGCAACTGTTGGTCCAGCTCCAGCGTCGACATCAAAAACGCCTGCATAATCATTATGCCTTTGGCATGAATATTGCCGCCCAGTTCTGCTTTGCGCTCAACGTCGTTAATTTCACCATCGCCCAGATGCACGACGCAACTAATGCGCGAGGGTTCGCCGAACAGCAGCGGATGACCGGGGAAATCCAGCACCGATAGCGCATTCACCTGGCCTACGACCTGACCCTCCGTTTCCACCATAATCTGACCTTCGGCGATTTCGTCCTGCATCCGCTCACTGAGATAACTTTCACGCCAGAGGCGGGTGCGCTCACTGTCGGAAAACGCCGCGGCGGTCAACGCCTGCTGGGAGCCGTAAAGCGCCGCCTCTTTCAGCCGTCGGGTAAGCCACTGGGGACACAGCGGTAGCTGGCTTTGATCGCCGCTATAGCGGACTGATTGCCGTATTAAGGTCGGCCACGCGTCGGCGTTTAGCGCCGGTAGCCCCTGGCGCCGGGCCAGCATGTTGACCCAACCGCACCATTGCGCCATTTCCTCGGCCGCAGTGATGCGCAGCTCGGACTCGAATTCAGCATAGAGCGCCAGACGGGTCAGCTCAGGCTCCAGATCGTTCAGGTCGGCCAACCCCTCGCGGTCGCCGAGAACGATTAACCGTAAGTTGAGCGGCATCGACGGGACGGAAACCGGCAAAAGACGGCTATCGTCTGCCGGTAGCCAATCGAAGCGTTGCCGCAAAATCATCTGCTTAAGCCGCAGCCAGAGCAGAGGCTGGCTGGTGAGGGCGCGGGCCCCGACGATGAGAACGCCGCCGTTGGCGTGATGTACCAGGCCCGGCTGCAAATCGATGGCATCCCGATAGCAGCGCAGCGCGCCGAACAGCTGCTCGTATTCCACCCAGGACTGCCACACGCAGACATCGCGGGCGGCAAAATTATCCTCCGGCTGTTCTTCGCTAACGCTCATGCCGGTCACGACATAGCGGCTGCCGACAGGCTGGGCTGGCGCAGGCAGGATCTGTTTAACCGTCTCGGCAATCAGCTGAAAATAGTCTTCCTCCTCCTGTGCCGTCAGCAGCATAAAGTGACTGGGCGTGCGTGAATGGCAAAATTGCGCCAATCCGTCCATAAGACGGGCCTGTAGCGTTGCCAAAGGGGCGGACAAAGGCGAGAGGGGTTGGTCAAATACCGCCGCGAAATCGGCCAGATCGGGCAGTAAATATTTCCATTCTAATTTTTTGTTGGTCAAAATGATAAATAGTGTCGCTGTTCAGGGAAACGTTGATTATACAATAAAAGACATTGCTTCGTCTCGGCCTCTTTTCTTTCCAGAGGCATCATTGCCGCAACATCCTGAGACGGGCGCGCAATTGATCGGTACAGACAAATATTAGTGAAATAACAACCAACAATGCTATCATCGGCTGCAGGTTACACGGTCACAGGCGCGCTCCCATGAAATACTAGCAGCTTGAAAAGCTGGAAACCGGTTGGAAGTGGAAATACCTGATTAAAAAACACCGTGAAGGAAAGCGAATCTCCCGTCACGAAGAGAACAGCGCGGAAGCGGAATCTGTTCAGCAACTTATCAGTTATCAGCACCAGCCGGAGAAGATCCTGAAATGGATCCGCGAATCAATGTATCCCGGCCTGAAAAACCGCATGAAGCAAACTATTCGCGCGCGTCGCAAGCGGCATTTCAATGCCGAGCATCAGCATACGCGAGAAAAATCTATTGATTTGAAATATTTGTTTTGGCAACAGCTGGCGGCACTGGCACAGCGGCGGGGAAGCACCCTGTCGGAAACCATTGTCACTTTGCTGGAAGATGCAGAACGCAAGGAAAAATACGATAAAACGTTGTCTTCCTTGCGCAGTGAACTCAAGGCCATTCTCGGCGAAAAAA
This sequence comes from Sodalis sp. (in: enterobacteria), assembly GCF_051710625.1. GTDB lineage: Bacteria > Pseudomonadota > Gammaproteobacteria > Enterobacterales > Enterobacteriaceae > JBPESN01. The sequence goes on from NZ_JBPESN010000042.1 coordinate 18,938, forward strand.
ACACCTGATTGGCGCAGAGCGGAACGATGCTCCCCGCAGGCTGTACACCGGCTAAGATTTTCCTCTTCTCCGCCAGCACACCGACAGACAAGACCGCGGGGCGTCGTTTGAGCCACCGATTTCGCACAGCTGTCACCGCGCGCTACAATTCTTAAATTAACTGGCAAGCCGGGGCGATGCCTGCGCCGTAGGCCAATATCGCTGCGTCGCTCACTTCGCCATCAGTCGGGGTAATCTATGCAGTCACCGCCTAGCCAACGATAGACGGTGCTATAACAGAAAGGAAGCCTACTACAACTGGCCCGGGATTGGCGTGGTCAGGCGTCCCATTCCTTTGCTGCACGCTTGGCGAGACGATAGCATATTTAGTGTGCCACTACATGAATATAACGGTGGGTTGCCACCAAACGAATCAGAAAATAGATACTGGAAAAACGCTAACGCGGTGGCCAGTTTTAGTTGACCACTACAATAGAAGCGCCAGAGCTGTTGCAACTGAATGGGAGTTATCCTTCTCAACATTGCACAACTATTTAACTAGAGGTACAGAACCATCTTTTACAGTGGTGCAGAGCATTGCATATAAAGGAACACGTCAGCTTAGACTGGTTTACATTTGGTTCATCATGCACTTCAAAAAGAAGTGGCCTCAACTAGCGATATTCAGTCGATTAACGAGGAAAGCCTAATGGAGGATCCTTTAGAATTTACTTGGCATATGATTTATAATTCGCTGAATAAAAAAGATTTAGAGGCATTAATAAGCCTGCTTTTGCAAGAAGCAGCAAAGGGTGTATTGGCGTTATCAGGACGTAAAGATGACTTAGATAGCCTGTTACTCCAACTTCCAAAAGAAGAAAAAGAACGTCTGATAGCCCTACACGAAGCTAAAAAGGGGGCGGTATCTGAAG
>NZ_JBPESN010000043.1:0-18979 GCF_051710625.1 Sodalis sp. (in: enterobacteria)
TTGCGGTTGTTCTTGATCTGGTCGCGAGGAAACCGGTGGGCTGGGCTATGTCATTCTCCCCGGACAGCAGACTGACCATCAAAGCACTGGAAATGGCATGGGAAACGCGTGGTAAACCAGCCGGAGTAATGTTCCACAGCGATCAGGGTAGCCACTATACGAGCAGGTAGTTCTGACAGTTGCTGTGGCGTTACCGGATCAAACAAAGCATGAGTCGGCGGGGGAACTGTTGGGATAACAGTCCGATGAAGCGCTTCTTCAGAAGTCTAAAAAATGAGTGGATACCGGTAACGTGCTACATAAGCTTCAGCGGAGCAGCTTATGAAATTACCGACTATATCGTGGGATATTACAGCGCACTCAGGCCGCATGAATATAACGGTAAGTTGCCACCAAACGAATCAGAAAATAGATACTGGAAAAACGCTAACGTGGTGGCCAGTTTTAGTTGACCACTACAGTTTCGTTAATCACTATTCCCGTGGCGTGGTCGAGCATGATACCGCAGCCGATGCGCGCCGCCGGATGAATATCCACCCCGAAAGAGACGGATATTTTATTCTGGAAATAAATCGCCAGCGCCTGACGGTTTTGGATACCACAGCCAGTGGCCGATCCGGTATGCCTGCAGGGCGTGGAACCCCTTGAGATACAGCAGCGGGGTGAAATATTTATCCACAGCCGGATCGCGCAATCGCACCGCGTGAATATCGCGCGCGGCGGAGAAAATCATGCCCGGATCGGCGCCGTAGACTTCCTCCACCACTTCACGGATGGCAATGGCGGGCATAATAGGGTTGCTAAGTTTATTGGCCAGCATATAGCTCAATACCCTGCCCAGGTTTTCGTGCTTGAGCAGGGTTGCATGGAAAAAACTGGCCAGCATGGATTCACAATCGACCAGCAATCGCGCTTCAGCTTTAATGTTGTTTTATACAAGTTTCAATTCTTCTGTCGACATACCGCCCGCTTTTTACTCTGTTGCTGGGTGACCGGCCTCAGCCGCCGGCCCTTTCATCTTTCTGCGCACGACCAAGCAGCGTCAACGCCGCCTGATGCGCGTTTTTGTTCTGGTAAAGCACCTGATAGATCTGCTCGGTGATGGGCATCTCTACCCCGTAGCGGCCGGCCAGCGCTAATACTTCCTTGGTATTGCGGTAGCCCCCCACCACCTGTCCGATCGTTTCCTGCGCCGCTTCTACGCCGACGCCCTGTCCCAGCAGCATGCCGAAGCGGCGATTACGCGACTGATTGTCGGTACAGGTAAGCACCAGATCCCCTAATCCCGCCATCCCCATAAAGGTGCCAGGCTCTGCGCCCATCGCCGCGCCCAGGCGCGACATTTCGGCCAAACCGCGGGTAATTAATGCAGTGCGCGCGTTGGCGCCAAAACCGATGCCGTCAGAAATGCCGGCGCCGATGGCGATCACGTTCTTCACCGCGCCACCCAACTGGACGCCGATGAGATCGGGATTACTGTAAACCCGGAAACTTTTACCGCAGTGTAACAGCCGCTGTAAATCGGCACCAAACGTGGTGTCAGTGGCCGCCAGCGCAATCGCGGTAGGCAGCCCTGCCGCCAGCTCGCGCGCGAACGTCGGTCCCGACAAGACCGCCAGCGGTATCTGGTCGCCTAACACCTCCCGTGCCACCTCCTGCAACAGCCGGCCGGTTTCCGCCTCCAATCCCTTGGTGGCCCAGACAATGCGAGCATCTTGGCGCAAATGCGGTTTGAGCTCGGTAAGCACGGATCCGAATACGTGGCTCGGCACCACAATCAGCACATCGCGGCTGGCCGCCAGCGCCGTCGGCAGCGATGCTTCCAGACGCAGCGTCGGTGGAAACGGCACGCCGGGCAAAAAAGCCTGATTGCAGCGTGCCGCCTCCAACGCCTGAATATGGGCCGGATCGTGCCCCCACAGCAACACCTCATGACCGTTACGCACCAGGGTGATAGCCAGGGCCGTACCGTACGAGCCCGCACCGATAACAATCATTGAAGCATCGCCGGGCATGATCAAGCGTCCTGAGCCGGCTGGCTGCCTTCGCCGTCAGCCTGCTGCTGCAAGTAATTCATGAACAGCGCGTCAAAATTGACCGGCGCCAAATTCAACTGCGGGAAGGTGCCGCGGGATACCTGGCTGGTGATGTATTCGCGGGCGTAGGGGAACAGAATATTCGGGCAGTACGCGCCGAGGCAATGCGCCATTTGGGTGCCGTCAATGCCGGAGATGGTGAATATACCCGCCTGCTGGACCTCGCACAAAAACGCGGTATCTTCGCCCAACGTCGCTGTCACGGTGACCCACAGTACGACCTCATAGATGTCCTCTGCCAACTGGCTGGAGGCAGTATCCAGATCCAGTTTGATTTCAGGCTGCCATTCCTGCTGGAACACCTTGGGCGCATTCGGCGCTTCAAACGAAACATCCTTGGTGTAAATGCGCTGAATCTGAAACGCCATCTCAGTATTATTTTGTTCTGACATTGAAAAACCCTTTGATTAAAGTGCCGGGTACGAAGGCTAAGGCGCACGACCCGTCGGTTCTGCTTATTTATGCAGGGGGTACAGGCCGCCGCGCGCATCCAGCGCATGCAGATCGTCACACCCGCCGCCGACGTGCTTGCCGTCGATAAAGATTTGCGGCATTGTGGTGCGACCGCTGTGCTTTATCATCTCTTCGCGCAAATCCACGTCGCCATCAATGGGGATCACCTGAAAAAGTACCCCTTTACGGGTGATTAACGCTTTGGCGCGATGGCAATAGGGGCAGGTTGCTTTAGTATAAATTTCGATATTGGCCATGGTTTTCCCTTCTTGATGGAAAAGAGTTATTTACCCCGGACCAGCGGTAAATTTTCCCCGCTCCAGCCGGATATGCCTTCTTTAAGCACATAAACCCGTTCAAAGCCGGCTTTGATCAGGTTTCGCGCCGGATCGCGCGAGCTGGTGCCGCTGGCGCAGACAACGATGACCGGTTTACCCTTTGCTTTTCCCAGCTCGCCCAGATTGCCGGATTTGATGTCTGCCGCCGTCAGACTCAGGCTGTTGGCGATATGCCCCTTACGGTAATCATCCCGGTTGCGCAGATCAACGATCACAGCATCTTCCTTATTGATCAGGCGGATAGCTTCACCGCGGGCGATGTCGCCCACCTTGGAAAAACGGCTTTGGAAAGCGGTAAAAATTACGGCGCCCAAAAGGACCACCCACGCCAGACTAAGCATGGGATAATTGCCGACAAATTGCATAATTTCTTGCATGGGGTAAGAAGACTCTCGTTAATAAATGACCCAACGTCAAAGCATTTGAGTATACCCTCGCCGCCGGGCAAATTCAGCCTATATACCGATACATCGTCAAGAAACTGGCGGCAATGCGCGTCACGGCGCAAAAATCTCGGACGACACCGATGCCAAAGCATTAATAGATGACTGGTAAGCCGCTGTTCAACGTGAAATAATCGCGGCCATGAGGGAAAATGCACCGTTAAAACATTCATATCCTACGCGCGCCGGCGATCGGTATCGCGCCACCGGATTCAGGTCTTATCTTTCCGCCGGCATGCTTTGCGCCGGTACTCCGCTATTGCCCGCCGCCGGTCACGCCGCGGACAACAAGCAACAGCTTGAAACGGTGCAACAAAATATCTTTGCCAAAGAAAAAAGCGTCCAGCAGCAGCAAAAACAGCGCACCGCCTTGCTCGGCCAGTTGAAGGAACAAGAACAGTCCATCGCCCGTTCGACCCGCGCCCTGCGGGATACGCAGCGCAGTCTGGAGACGCTGAAGGGCGATATTGACAAGCTCACGCATTTTATTCGCCAGTTGCAAGACCGGCAGGCAGCGCAGCAGTTGGACGCCGCTTTTCGTCAGGGGCAGCAGTCCGGACTGCAATTGATCCTGAGTAACGAGGAAAGCCTGCGCAGCGAACGCATCCTGGCCTATTTCAGCTACCTGAACGAAGCGCGCACCAAAACCATCAATGACCTGCGCCAGACCCGAACCAATCTGGCGGCGCAAAAGCGCGAACAGCAGCAGAAACAACAGCAGCAGGTGCTACAGCTTCAGCAAAAGCAACAACAAACCTTGCAAAGCACCCGCGCTGAGCGGGAAGCCAAAGCCCGTGCGGAGCGGGAAGCGCGTGAGGCGCAGTGGGTGCGGGAACGGGAAGCCCAGGCGAAGAGCCGCGGCAGTACCTATAAGCCCAGCGAAAGCAAGCGGGCGCGGGTCGCCCGTACCGGTGGGCTCGGCCGACCGGCGGGACAGGGTTTGTGGCCGGTGCGGGGTCGTACGCTTCATCGCTTTGGCGAGCCGCAGCAGGGAAAATTACGCTATAAAGGGCTGGTCATTGCGGCGCCGGAAGGCAGCGAAGTGAAGGCCAGCGGCGGCCAGGGCACGCCGCCGCTTTATTTTGAAATTCGCCGTCAGGGCCAGGCGGTCAATCCCATACCCTGGTTAGGAAGGTAGTTTGTCGATTAAAACCTGTAGCACCGCTATCGTTATGTTCCTGCTGCTGGCATGCCCTGTGGTGCAGGCCGGGAAGCTAGCCATCGTCATTGATGATTTTGGCTACCGGCCCGCAACCGAGAATCAGGTCCTGGCCATGCCGGTTAACGTTTCCATCGCGGTGCTGCCGGATGCGCCCTATGCCCGGGAAATGGCGCTTAAAGCCCATCGACAGGGGCGCGAAACCCTCATTCATTTGCCGATGGCGCCCTTAAGCAAACAGTCCCTGGAACGCAATACGCTCACGCCGGCGATGAGCCGCGACCAGGTGGCGGACATTATCCAGCAGGCGACCCAAAAAGTTCCTTACGCGGTGGGGTTGAATAATCATATGGGCAGCGCGATGACCTCCAGTCTCAGCGGCATGCAACATGTGATGCAGGCGTTAAGCCACTATTCTTACTACTTCCTTGATAGCGTGACGATCGGCAACAGTCAGGCGGTGCCCGCCGCTGCCGGCAGCGGCGTCCGGGTCCTCAAACGGCAGGTGTTCCTGGACGATACCGCCAATGAGGCCGACATCCGTCACCAGTTCAATCGCGCGGTGGCGCTGGCCCGCCGCAACGGATTCGCTATCGCTATCGGTCATCCGCATCCGGCCACGGTACGCGTGCTGCAACAGATGCTGCCGTCCCTGCCGGGAGATATCATCCTGGTGCGCCCGAGCATGCTGCTTAACGAACGTCCCGCGACAGCCCCCGCGGCGCCGCCTGTGGCAAAACCGTCGCCGACGAGCCCGCATCCCTTCCGTGGCGTGCCCTATTGTTCGAGTCGTCAGGCGCCGCCGCCGGTGTATGCCGATGCCATGCTGTTCGCCATCGCCTCAAGCGTTGCTGACACGTGGCGCAGTATCCTGCGCGGCGAGAGGCCCCCTGCCATTGAAAAACACACCGCGGGCAAATCCGATACAGGAAAGCCTGACGCCGGTAAGGCCGACACGGGAAAGCCCGCCGCTGGAAAACCTGCAGCGGGACAATAACTGACCGCAAAACACGACCGCTGCCTCAGGCGGTCAGGCAAAGAAGCAGCGCCGCTGCAACGGCCCTGGCCGCCGCAAATCTCTCAAGGTAACCAAGCCTATCTTTTCCCCTCTGGCCGCAGCGGCAACGCCGCTCTTTTGCTCATCCGCTGCCGTCCCTTTGCCCATCTGACGTGAACCATCGACGCTCGCCGCCTTTCAGCGGTGAAATAGTACATGTAGTACATCTATATTACCATGCATTAAAATTATGGATGGTTTGTGCGGTGGAAATGCATGACGATGCCACAAGGTCGGTTGAAAATTCTGCTGTTGGATAACGGCAAAGAGTGGGGCGGCGGCACCAATAGTCTGTTGGAACTCCTTAAACGCATCGACCGCAGCCGGTTTGAGATTACCTGTTGTTTTATCACAATTATCAGCGTGATGATGAAGAAAGCATCGGCGAGGTTTTAAGCGCTATCCGCATCCCGACGCGGTTTATTGCGCAGCGCCGGCAACCGGTCTAGGCCAAAATAAGCAAGGAAATCCGGCGCGGGCTTTTGCTGTTTCCACACCCCCTGGCGCCAACGCGCCGTGTAAGCTATCGACCATGTCTGGGCACATCACGCCGAACGCACGGCAGCTTGCCGCCCGGCTGCGTGCGGGAGACTATCACCTGCTGTGCTGTATATAAATAATCAGCCCAGCTCCAATGTGGAAGGCTATAGAGTGGCCGAGGGTCTGCCGGTGGCGATCGTGCAACATTGCCGCATTGAGCCCGGTCCTCAACCCGTACATCGTCGCCCGTGTCAATCGGGTCGCACGCAGCATTATCGCGGTATCCGACGGCGTACGGCAAACCCTGATCCGCGCCGGTATCCGGCTGGTGCTTTGCCAAACGGTGTTTAAAGGTATTGATATTCATCAACCGCTGCCGGACGGCGACCGACTGCGCCAATCCCTCGGCGCCGATGCGGGCACCTTCCTGTTCGGCAGCATTGGCTCGCTCATCGCCCGCAAGGCGCATGATCACACGCTACAGGCGCTGCAGGCATTCCATCAGGCCCACCCCGACGCACGCTGGAAAACGGTGCTGGTGGGATCGGGTAACGAACAGGTTAATCTGGCGCGTCAGGCGGAACAATCTGGCCTCGGCAATCGCGTCATTTTCACCGGCTTTCAGCGCAACGCGATGGAATATCTGGCCGCCTTCGACGCGCTGATACTCGCCTCCCGCAGCGAGGGCCTGTTGCGGGTAGTACTGGAAGCGATGCTGCTCGAAACGCCGGTCATCGGTTCAGCGGTCACCGGCACCGCCGAATTGGTACTCCATCGGGACACTGGCCTGCTGTTTCCCTATGGCGATGTGGCGCAATTGCCACACCACCTTGCAACGCTTTACAGCGATGTCAACCAGCGCCGTTTGCTGGCACGGCGCGCCAATGAGCGGGTTTGCCGGGAGTTTGCCATCGAAAACTATATCGCTGGCGTCGAAGCCGTGCTTGCAGGCGCCCATTTACCCTGAGACTTTGTATGTTCAATGTGTTCAATGTGTTTAATGTGTTCATTGCCATATACCGACGTATTCGCGCGCGCCATAATCTGCCCTATCAGGCAGTGGCCGGCGGCTTACCGATCACGTCGGTGGTCATCCCCTCCGTGGGCGCCGATTATATTAAAGAAGCGCTGCTAAGTGCAACATTCGCCGCGCGCTTTGCACCGGCGCTAACCGAGATAGTGATCGTCACCGACCAGAGCGCCGCCCCCTTTCCCGCGTTACCGGCAAAAATCCGCGCCGTCACGCTCAGAGATGAAACCCGCGGCGGCGATTATCCTTATAAGCAAATTTATCTCAGTCGCCTGGTCAAAATGCAAGCGCCGCTCCAGGCCCGCACCGACGGTATTCTGATGATCGATTCCAATTTGAATTTGCTCTCGATGCCGCAAATAGCGCTACAGGACGATCATATTTACGCTAGCTTCCGCCAGGGAAAAATGGTCGACAAACTGAGCGGCCTCGCCCCGGCTCCGGCTCCGGCTCCGGCTTATTATCGCGACGCCCTACGTCCGAAATTGGTGGATCATGTCGACGGCGCCTTTCTCGCCGCCACCCGCCAGACCCGGTTGCGCATGTGCCCGCTTTGGATCGCGTTTTTCGTGATACCTGGTCGTGCATGGCCGGTACCCAGCCGCCCACTGACCAGCTGCCGCTGGCGGTGATGCTGGATACGCTGGATATTCGCTCCATTAACCTGAGCGAGTGGGTGAACTGGCCGGTGGCAACGCATTGGCGGTACGCCTTCGGTTATTTCGCCGCAGGTGGTGGGCGCTCATGGCGGTTTCCCGCTGTCGGAATGGCATAAATATCTGCACTCACGCGATACGCCGCTGCTGTTCAAGCCTCAAACCTACACGCGAAAAGTACGCTATTTCATTAATAATGAGCGGCTTGCACGCTAGCGGCGGTAGCGCATTTGCGGGCGGGCGGGAAGATATAAAGCCCGAAGAGGAAATGCTATGATAGGAGCATTATCAGGGGCCGACGTTGTGCCGGCGCCATCGAATCGCAAGGATAACCCATGATAGTTGTCACCGGTGGGGCCGGTTTCATCGGCAGTAATATCGTCAAGGCGTTAAATCAGATTGGCTACAACGATATTTTGGTGGTGGATAACCTCAAGGACGGCACTAAATATGCCAATCTAGTCGATCTGAATATCTCCGATTATATGGATAAAGAGGATTTTATCGCCAGCGTCGTCGCCGGCGATGACTTCGGCGATATCGACGCGGTATTTCATGAAGGCGCCTGTTCTTCCACGACCGAGTGGGACGGCAAGTACATGATGGATAATAACTATCAGTACTCCAAAGAACTTCTGCACTACTGTATGGAGCGCACCATCCCCTTTCTGTATGCCTCTTCCGCGGCAACCTACGGCGGCAGGACGGAACATTTCATTGAGGATCGACAATACGAGCAGCCGTTGAACGTCTATGGCTATTCCAAATTCCTGTTCGATCAATATGTGCGCGTTCTGTTGCCGCAGGCTGAATCGCAAATTTGCGGTTTCCGCTATTTTAATGTCTACGGTCCGCGCGAAGGGCATAAAGGCGGCCTGGCGAGTGTGGCTTTTCATCTGAATAATCAAATTAACACCGGCGAAAACCCAAAACTGTTCGCCGGGAGTGAAGGTTTCAAGCGCGATTTCATTTACGTTGGCGACGTCGCAGCGGTAAATCTGTGGTTCTGGCAAAACAACGTTTCGGGGATTTTTAACTGCGGCACCGGCCGGGCAGAATCGTTCCAGGCCATGGCGGACGCCGTACTGGATTATCATAAAAAAAGCCAGTTGGAATACATTCCGTTCCCGGAAAAACTCAAAGGGCGCTATCAGGCCTATACCCAGGCGGATTTAACCCAGCTGCGCGCCGCCGGCTACACGCAACCCTTTAAATCCGTCGCCGAAGGGGTCACGGAATATCTACGCTGGTTGAACCACAACCATTGATGTCCTTGAGTGCAAGAAAGAGAGCGGCGGCATGAAAATACTGGTGATAGGACCATCCTGGGTCGGCGATATGATGATGTCCCAGAGCCTGTATCGCCTGCTGGCGCAGCGCCACCCCGGCGTGCAGATAGACGTAATGGCCCCGGCCTGGTGTCGCCCTTTGCTTAATCGCATGCCGGAAGTCAGCCAAGCGCCGGCGAGGCCGCTCGGCCACGGCGCTTTGGCGCTAGGCGAGCGCCGCCGGCTGGGGCAATCGCTGCGGCAAAGCGGCTACCAGCAGGCGCTGGTGCTGCCTAATTCGTTTAAATCGGCGCTGGTACCGTTTTTCGCTGACATTCCACAGCGGACCGGCTGGCGCGGCGAAATGCGTTACGGACTGCTCAACGACCTGCGCACGCTGGATAAGCAGGCTTTTCCGCTTATGGTGCAGCGTTACGCCGCCCTGGCTTTTGATCGCCGAACGAGGCGCTGCGTCGCCGATTTACCCACGCCGCTGCCCTGGCCGCGCCTTACGGTCAGTGCGGCGGAGAAAGCGCAGGCACTGAGCACGTTTGTGCCTGACGATGCACGCCCGCTTATCGGTTTTTGTCCCGGCGCCGAGTTCGGCCCGGCCAAACGCTGGCCGCATTATCATTATGCCGCGCTAGCCGAAGCGCTTATCCGCCGCGGCTATCAGATAGCGCTGTTCGGCTCCGCCAAAGATCACGCGGCCGGTGAGGGCATCGGCGCCGCGCTGACCCCTGCCGCACGCAGCCACTGCCACAATCTGGCCGGTCAGACTTCACTGGAGCAGGCGGTTACGCTCATTGCCGCCTGCCGGGGGATCGTCAGCAACGATTCCGGGCTGATGCACGTGGCCAGCGCGCTGGATCGTCCGCTGGTCGCGCTATACGGGCCCAGCAGCCCGGATTTTACCCCGCCGCTTTCCCATCAGGCACGGGTGATTCGTTTAATCAGTGGTTACCATAAAATTCGTAAAGGTGACGACGAGCAAGGCTACCATCAGAGCCTGATCGCGATTCAACCTGCCCGAGTGCTCAGCGAACTGGAACCGTTATTGGCCCCCCAAGAGGAGAATTAATGCAGGTCCTTATCGTCAAAACGTCCTCAATAGGTGATGTATTGCATACTCTACCTGCGCTGACCGATGCGGCGCGCGCAATGCCGGGGATCCGTTTCGACTGGGTGGTAGAAGAGAATTTTGCCCAAATCCCCACCTGGCATCCGGCGGTGCGGCGGGTGATACCGGTGGCTATCCGCCGCTGGCGCAAAAACTGGTTCGGCGCGGCCGTTCGCCAGGAGCGCTGCGACTTCAAACGTCAGCTACAGCGTGAGCGCTACGACGCGGTTATCGATGCGCAGGGCCTGATGAAAAGCGCGGCGCTCGTCACCCGCGTGGCGTACGGCGAAAAACACGGTCTGGACTGCAAAAGCGCGCGCGAACCCTTCGCCAGCTGGTTTTATCGCCGGCGGCACGACGTGAGCAAACAGCAGCACGCAATCGAGCGCATACGCCAACTGTTCGCCGCCAGCCTGGGCTACCCGCTTCCTGCCACGCCTGGCGACTATGCCATTGCCGGCCATTTTCCCCCTCAGCCGGGCGACGAAGCCTATCTGGTTTTTCTACACGCCACGACCCGTCCCGGGAAACATTGGCCGGAGGGCCACTGGCGCGCGCTGATCCAGCTTGCCGGTGACGCCGGCTATCGCATCAAGTTACCATGGGGGGCAGAGCATGAGCGCCTGCGCGCCCACCGGCTGGCCGAGGGGTTCAACGCAGCGGAAGTGCTCCCCCCTTTGACGCTGGCGCTGGTGGCGTCGCAGCTGGCGGGCGCGACGGTGGTCGTGTCGGTGGATACCGGCCTCAGTCATCTGGGCGCCGCCCTCGACCGTCCGAACCTGACGCTGTATGGTCCTACCGATCCAGGGCTCATCGGTGGTTACGGACGCCATCAGCAGGAGTTGCGCGCGGAAGACGGCAGTATGGAGAGCCTGGCGGCGGAATACGTCTGGCGGACGCTGCAACTGATGCTGCCGTCGCGGGAATAGGGATAGCGCATCATGAATTATCTGTTCATCTTTCTTCTGTTGTTGCCGGGGAAGCTGCTGTTAAAACTGATGCAGCGGCCTACGGGCAAAAATCTGGTGATCCAGACGGCGAAAATCGGCGATTTCGTTAATATCACCCCTTTGCTGCGCTATCTGGGGGTGTCGGACGCCCTGCTCAGCCGCACGGTCCAGCCGCTGGCGAAGCGTGACGATACGCTGGCGGAGTGCCTGTATATTGAGGATTACAAACAAAATCTGTTTAGCAAGATCCGCCTGGGCTTACGGCTGATAAATCGCTACAGCCATGTCTATTTGCTGCATCCCAACAACAGTAATCTGTTTTTTGCCGCTTTGTGTAACGCCCCGGACAAGCAGTTTCTCAGCACCTATACTATACGCGACGCTGGTACTATAAGCTGTTTTATCTCACCGCCAGCGGCGTGGTTGAACATCGGCGCGATACGTTGACGCTGCAAAACTATCTGCGCCTGGCGGATCGTTCTCTGACCTGGCGCAGCCACCCTAAACATGCCACCTCGCCGCTATGGCGGCCGACAGCGCCGCGCCCTGAACTGGCGACCCCCTCTGACACCATCAACATCGGTATCAGCATCTCCGCCGGCAACAAGGCCAAAACGCTGCCGACGTCGGTGTGGGGCGAAATTTTCACGCTGCTAGCGAGCCTGCCGCCGTGACGATACTGTGTGTTCGGCACGGCCAATGAACAAGGTTATTTCGATGCGCTGGTTCGCCACGCCGGCGCCGGGGTTGATATCGTCAGCCTGATAGGGTTACTGCCGCTACAGGAGGTGCCCGATGCGATCCGCCGCATGGACTGTTATATCGCCACTACTTCAGGCAATGTCTATATTGCCGATGCGTTGCAGGGCCTTGCGAGGCAAAAGAACAACGACCGTTAAACAAGGCTCTGATAATTCGCCCCGAAAGTATCCCGCCCTTCTCTTTTGTCTTCGCCGCGCTGTATCATTTCACTCACCCGGCGACGGAACTTTACGCCTTAACCTCGGAAGATCGGGAAAATATTTTTCACTTTGTGGGGGGATTGCCCGCCAGGCAGCGGGTGACCGCCAGACGGTCGGATATACCCGCCCCCTGATTAACCTCCTGGCTGATGGCGCTAACCTGAACGCTATGGCGTAAGAACTGTAGTAACACACTGAATTTGGCCACCTGAGTTGAGGTGATATACTCACCTCAAAATCTTACAGGTGAACCAATGAGTAAAACATTTACTGCTGAATTTAAACTCGAAGCGGCAAAGCTGGTCCTCGACCAGAACTACACACACGGCGAAGCGGCTAAGGCGATGAACGTCAGTCTTTCTGCTATCAACTGTTGGGTAAAATCGTTACGTCTGGAGCGCCAGGGGGAAACGCCTCCGGGTCTGCCTCTGACTCCGGAACAGACTGAACTTAGGAAAATGAAAAAACGGATACAGCGTTTCGAAATGGAAAACGAAATTCTAAAAAAGGCTACGGCGCTCTTAATGTCGGACTCACTCAACGGTTCACGATAGTCGACAGTCTGAGAGCGCGATACCCGGTCACGCCGTTGTGCCAAACTTTTGAGGTACATCGCAGCAGCTACAGGCACTGGCAGGCTTCCGCTAATGAACCTGACTGTGAGCTCATCGTTAATCATAGCCGCGTCATGGAAGGCCGGAACGCCAGCAGCGGCTCTGCCGGCGCTCGAAGCATCGCGACCATCGTCACCAGTAGCTCTGGTGTTAAAATGGGGCGCTGGCTGGCTGGTAAGCTGATGAAGGAGCTGGGTATCGCCAGTTGCCAGTTGCCAGTTGCCAGTTGCCAGCTACCGGCTCACAAATACAAACGCGGCGGCAATGAACACGTTGAAATACCGAACCATCTCAACCGCCAGTTCGCGGTGACGGCGCCGGATCAAGTCTGGTGCAGAGATGTGACCTACATCTGGACGGGCAAAGGCTGGGCTTACCTTGCGATGGTGCTGGACCTGTTCGCCCGCAAACCGGGGGGGGCTGGGGCATGTCGACATCGCCGGACTCGGCGCTGACAGTTAAAGCGTTGCAGATGGCCTGGGAACTCCGGGGGCAGCCAACAGGAGTCATGTTCCACAGCGACCAGGGCAGCCACTATACCGGCCGTCAATACCGGCAAGCCCTATGGCTCTGCCGGATAAAGCAGAGCATGAGTCGCGTGGTAACTGCTCGGATAACAGCCCGATGGAGCGGTTCTTCCGCAGCCTGAAGACAGAATGGGTGCCGACAAAGGGTTACAACAGCTTCAGCGAAGCCCAGGACGCGATTATCCGCTACATCACGGGGTATTACAGCGCTATCCGGCCTCACTGGTGTAACGGCTGCTTAACTCCAAACCAACCTGAGCGACTGTTCTACATACAGTCTAATGTGGTGGCCAGTATTAGTTGGCCACTACAAACCGAGACATGAGCACATTTTTTAAGCAAATTTACCGCTATACCCGACCGCGTACCTACCGGCACAATGAAAACCTCTGGCCTTTTTGCCGCATCACCCGTGGCAGCACAGGGGAAATAAGCCACCTGCACTATAAGGGACAGTCGGTGCCGCTAGTGCCACTGGCCGAATGGCGTCACCGGTATAGCGGCGACGCACTGATTACCGCAACCGGCCCGTCCATCAAAGAAATGGATTTCGCCGGGCTGCCGCCGATGACAGTGGCGGGCGTTAACGGCGCCTACGCGCTTAAAGATCGGCTCGATTTTCAGCTGTATATCATCGTGGACATGAGTTTCATCGATCGCCGCACCGACGTTTTGCAGGCGATAATCGCCGATCCGGCCATAACCCTGTTCACCACCTTGCACGGTATTACCCGGATTATCGACCGTTTCACGCTGGCGGCGGTGCGCTGCCGGATGGCGCTGATTGAAGACGCCTGTTATCGCATCTATCAACCCAAGGTTGCCAGCGATGCCGTGGGCCGCCGTTTCGGTCAGGATCCTCATATCCGGTTTAGTCCGAACTTTCCCAACATCGCCTTCACCACCGATATCCGCGGCGGGGTGTTTGATGCCAGCACAGTGGTGTTTTGGGCGCTGCAGATTTTGCTATTCCTGGGTTTCACGCGCCTGTACATCGCCGGGCTGGACATGACCAATTTCCATCAACCGCGTTTCTATGAAACCGATCAAGACAAACTGCCCTCATTCCTGGCGGAGAAATTTGCCACACTCATCGTTCCCGCATTCACCTTGGCCAGCGAGGTGCTACAGCAAAACGGCGTGGTGGTGAAAAACCTTTCTGTGCACAGCGCGCTAAGCAATGAAGTTTTTGAGAAGGTGAGCTTCCATGATGCTTTCCCGAGCTAGCGAGTGTGCTGGAAAGGGATTCCAGATTTTCTTTCCGCTATTTCTGTTCTTTAGCGCTATCTTTTGTGGCTACACGCGGGTCAATAATCTTTTTCACCTGTCCGCGCTATGCCTGCTGGTGATGCTGGCGGCCAATGCCAGCCTGCGTCGGCAACTTTTCAGCGATCGCAGGCTTAACCTCGGGCTGTTGTTAAGCACATTGATGCTGGGCTATTTTTGCCTCACTACCTTGTAGTCCCCCCCATTCCCAGACGCTGGTTTCCGACCTTACCCATGCTCTTTATCTACTGCTGTTTCTTCTCATGTTCCGGCTGATGGCCGTGCAAGGCCGGCGGTCGATAGCGCTATGGGCCGTGGCGGTCGGGATGATGGTACTGGTCGTACTCACCTTTCTTACGGTTGAGCCCAAAACGATGCTGAGCCATCGCATGAAGGATGGCTTTTTTGGCGCGCCGCCTAACGCTATCGATTTAGCGGGTTATTTTACTTTGGGTATTTTCCTGTGCCTTATCCTGATGCGCGACACGGGGGCGCGCTGGCTTTATCTGCCGGTCACCGTGCTGTTGTTCGCCCTACTGCTTACCCAGAGTCGCGGCCCTCTGCTGTCCTTGCTCTGTGCTCTGGTCGTCCTGTCGGCTCTACGGTCGACGATGTGCGGACGCTATCTCCTGGCGATGGCGCTGATAGGAGCAGGGGTGCCCACCCTGCTGTTCATGACGCGTTTTGGCGCTATCTTTTTGTAGCGCATGGCGAGCGGCTATCAACAAAGCTTCATCCGCTTTGGCATTTGGCGCCACACGCTGGAGCTGGTGGCGCAAAAACCCTTCTTCGGCTGGGGGGAGTGGATAAACAGCTATCGTTTGTCAACCTGCTGAGCGATACCATCACTACCACGCATAGCCTGTATCTGGCTACGCTGTTGAAAGGCGTCGCGTGCGACATGCTGCTGGCGCTGGTGCTGACGCTGCCGGCGGCGGCCTCTCAGGCCGACGCCCCCGACTGTCCCAGGCAGCGCTGATAATACTGCGCCAAGGTCATCCCGGTTACCCGATCTTGCAGCCAGTCAAACAGCTGTTCCAAATCGCGATATAATCCCTCAATGGCGGCCTCGTCTCTAAACGTCGGGCTGCCGCCCGGCATAAATTCAGATGAATGCAGCATAAACTCCACATAATCACTCCCTGAGTCCAGGCTCTGCGCCGCTACCCGGCACATTTGCGCGGCATTGCCGCCCGCGGGCCGCAGCCATTGCACCGAGGGACCGCGCCGTTTGCCACGTAGACGCTCGTACATCTGACTGACCGCATTCACCCAGGGCGCATGCTTGTCGCGGGTGGTCATCGGCACTTCCAGCAGCCGTGAGGCGCCAGGGCGAGCAATATTGTCGGGATCGATAAAATAGGCGCGCTCGGGGAAATGGCGATAATTGCTGCCGCCCGCCCCTGCCGGCGCGCCGGGAGAGCGACGCCAATCCACCCGCGGGGTGACGGAGCAATCCACTTGGTAGCCCAGCTCAAGCAGCATTGCGGCATAGCGCTCGTCAAACGCCCAGCGGCCGGCGCGATGGCTCAACATTTTTGTCTGGAATGTGTCTTCCAGCAGTTGGGTCATAAAAAGTATTTTTTCCCGCATGACCGCCGCGGGATATTCGATCAGGTAAGGCTTATGACGCCCGTCATCGCCGCTGAGATCGTGGGCCGGCGGGCCGTTCCAAGCGTGCAGATGCATACCGACTTCCGCGTTACCGCGCGCGATGGCGGCGCGGGCGAATTCGACAAATACATCGTCCATCGCCATTTCATAATTGGTGAGATACACCGGCTTGAAGCGATACTTGTCGCAGAGTGCCTGGAAACGCGGCAAATAATGGACGTTCTCGGTCGTAATATGCCGATGATTTTCCCAGAGGTTGTCGCCTTCTGTGTCTATAGTAATAATAAAAGCAAGGGTAGCCATACCGAATCCAGTCTGAAATCAGAGAAATCCATGTTACGTAGGCGCCGTGAACAGCGCAAACTGGATTGTTCGCGATAATCTACCCTGCCGGTGAGCCTGCGTGATGCATCCCTTAACGGCTGTGATGAAAACAAAAGAAATTTTCATCTCGCCTTAGGGTAGGATCACGGGAAAAATAAACCGTGTACAGCGGCATAGAGCGGAACTCAGCATGCGTATATTGATGATCATTGATGGTTTACCCGGCGGAGGGGCAGAGAAAGTACTACTTACGCTCGCGCAGGGGTTAGTGTCCCAGGCCCATCGAGTATCGATATTTTCGCTGCGGGGCGTGTGCGATTACGCGTTACCGGAAGGTATCGAATACCAGATTATCGCTGACCACGCCCATACCCCCTGGCGCAAATTGACGGAACTGTCGCGCCGGGCGCGGGCGCTGGATAAGGCGATTTTGACATCACAACAACGCAACGGCGAATTCGATCTGGTGGTTTCTCATCTGCACAAAACCGATCGCATCGTGGTGCGTAGCCGGGTACTGGCGCGAGATCGTATCTGGTTTTGTTTGCACACCATGTTCTCATTAGGTTATTTGGGCCATCGTAAAGGTGTTTCGCGTTGGCTGAAACGCCATAAAATCCACGCGCTTTACCAGGATCGCAACATTATCGCCGTTTCCCGCGGCGTATTGGATGATATGCGCCAGGCCTTCAAGGTGACACCGCGGCAGGCCGAGGTCATTTACAATCCTTTCAATTTCGCCGCTATCCGCCGGCTGGCCGACGCACCTTACGAATTGGCCGGGCAGGATTATTTAATTCACGTGGGTCGCCTGCATGAAAACAAGCGCCAGGATCGCCTGCTAAAAGCCTACGCCGAAAGCGGTATCCAGGCGCCGCTGGTGATTCTGGGTAAAGGCAGCGATGCGATACTGCGCCGTCTGCAGTCCCTGGCGCAGGATCTGCAAATTACCGATCGGGTGCGGTTTAAAGCCTTTAACACCAACCCCTATCCCTATATCCGCCATGCCCGCATGTTAATTCTGAGCTCTGACAGCGAGGGGTTCGGCAATGTGTTGGTAGAAGCGCTTATCTGCCATACGCCGGTGGTAAGCACCCGCTGTCCCGGCGGTCCGGTGGAAATTTTGGACGGCGATCTGTCCGCGGGGCTGGCAGAGTTAAGCAGCGCTTCGCTGGCGAAAACCATGCGGGCGGTTTATGACCGGCCGCCGGCTATTTTGCCTTCCCATCTAGAGGCCTACGAGATAGCGACAATTTGCCGGCAATATATCGCCCTGGCGCAGAGTGCGCCCTGACGGCGGCGGCAGCGCCGGGCGTAAATCATCCGAAGAAAGACCCATGACGACAATGACTCAACCGGAATCGGCAGCGATCAAGCTTAGCGTTATCGTGCCCCTGTATAACGCTGGCGCCATGTTTCACATTTTTATGTCTTCCCTGTTGGCGCAAACGCTCACCGATCTAGAAATCATTCTGGTTAACGACGGCTCGACCGGCGGGTCGGAAGTACTGGCGTGGGAATACACCGAGCGGCATCCCCATGTCCGGGTGATCGACCAGGCCAACGGCGGCGTCTCGCGCGCACGCAACGCCGGACTGGCGACGGCGCGCGGTGTCTATGTCACCTTTCCCGACGCCGACGACATGCTCTACCCCACTTTCTACCAGCCAGCGGCTGGTGACGATGGCGAAGCAAGAGGATCTGGATGTGGCGCAATGCAACGGCGAGCGTTTTTTCGCCGGTTCACAGCGCATAAAGACCCTGATCCCTCTTGATCGTTTGAGCTCGACCGGCGTGCTAAGCGGTCCCCAGTGGCTGCACCGGGCGTTGGCGACCCGCCGTTACCTGCATGTGGTATGAGTCGGCATCTATCGACTGCATTGATAAGGCAGCTGGATTTGCGCTTTGAGCCGGGTCTGCATCATCAGGATATCCCCTGGACCACCGAGCTGATGTTCAATACCCGCCGCGTCCGCTATACCCAAGACGTGCTGTACCGCTATTACATCCGCGATCAGTCGATAAGCAACGGTAAACGAACCGGCATGAAAAACGTCAAATACCAGCGACATTATCTGCGTATCGCCGAATTGCTCGAAGACATCAACCGGCGCTATCGCGACAAAATACGTCTCTACCCCGAATTTACGCGGCAGGTGACCCATGTAGTGGCACACTGAATTCAGCCACCTGAACAGAGGTGATATGCTCACCTCAGAACAACACGGGTGCACCAATGAAAAGAAGAAATTTTAGTCCTGAATTTAAACGCGAATCCGCTCAACTGGTTGTCGACCAAAATTACACCGCCGCGCAAGCAGCAAAAGCCATGGACGTCGGCCATTTCTACGATGACGAAATGGGTAAAATAACTGCGTGATGAGCCACAGGGGGAAACGCCAAAAGCCTCTCCCATAACCCCGGAACAAATCGAAATACGTGAGCTCAAGAAGAAGGTGCAACGCATTGAAATAGAAAACAAAATATTAAAAAATGCTACAGCGCTCTTGATGTCAGACTCCCTGAACAGTTCTCGTTAATCGGGAAACTCAGAGCGCATTATCCTGTGGCCACACTCTGCCACGTGTTCAGGGTTCATCGCAGCAGTTACAAATACTGGAA
>NZ_JBPESN010000044.1:0-18872 GCF_051710625.1 Sodalis sp. (in: enterobacteria)
TCAATGCGTTGTACCTTCTTCTTGAGCTCACGTATTTCAATTTGTTCCGGGGTTATGGGAGAGGCTTTTGGCGTTTTCCCCTGTCGCTCATCACGCAGTTGTTTTACCCATTTCGTCATCGTAGAAAGGCCGACGTCCATGGCTTTTGCTGCTTGCACGGCGGTGTAATTTTGGTCGACAACCAGTTGAGCGGATTCGCGTTTGAATTCAGGACTAAAATTTCTTCTTTTCATTGGTGCACCCGTGTTGTTCTGAGGTGAGCGTATCACCTCTGTTCAGGCGGCCAAATTCAGTGTGCGACTACACTTCTCCTTAGCCTTTGGCTCTGCCTTTTGCATTGCCTTTGCTCCCTGGCGAGGAACCGCGTTCAACGCGACCGGCTGAACGACCAACGTGTTTTACGGGGTATAAATGGCAAGATTCACCTATCGCTTCGATAGGCATAACCTATTTAACCAATCGGTACAGGTGACTTTATTCCCCCCCCGGCACGGCCTTATACTAGGTCGGCTCAAATCCTATCAATCCGCAAACGCTATTTTACAGGAGTTAATATGGTCCTGGTTACTCGTCAAGCCCCAGATTTTACGGCTGCCGCCGTGCTCAGCAACGGTGAAATCGTTGACAATTTCAATCTTAAATCGCATATCCAGGGTAAAGCGGCAGTCATTTTCTTCTGGCCGATGGACTTCACTTTCGTCTGCCCGTCTGAATTGATTGCGTTTGACAAACGCTACGCGGAATTTCAGAAGCGCGGCGTTGAAATCATCGGCGTGTCTTTCGATTCTGAGTTTGTACACAACGCCTGGCGGCAGGTACCGACCGACAAAGGCGGTATCGGACCGGTTCAGTACCCCATGGTGGCGGATATCAAACGCGAAATTATTAAAGCTTACGGCATTGAACATCCAGACGCCGGCGTCGCGCTGCGCGGTTCGTTCTTAATCGACAAAGACGGGGTCGTCCGCCATCAGGTGGTTAACGATCTGCCGCTGGGCCGCAATATCGACGAAATGATGCGCATGGTCGACGCGCTGCAATTTCACGAAGAACACGGTGAAGTTTGCCCGGCACAGTGGGAAAAGGGACAGGAAGGGATGGGCGCTTCTCCGGAAGGGGTTGCTAAATATCTGTCCGAAAACCTGACCAGGCTGTAATCGCCTTGCGTTCGTGCAGATAAGGCAGTTAAGGCAGTGACTCTGCCCGTATCACGCCGGTCGGCAACCCGACCGGCTTTTTTTATGCTAAATGTTCAGGGCGCGCGCCCCGCTGCACACGGGGAGCTCTTCCCCATCATGGCAATCTCCGGCACGGTCCTTAGGAGGCGGCTACGCGCTTCGTTTTTACGCGGCGGTACCCCCAGTAACAGCAATAAAATCCACACCGCGCCAACGTACAGCGAGGCGCTAGTAGTAGGAAAATACCCTATCAGGCCGTTAATAAATAACAGGAAGAGCACGCTGATACTCGCGGTGAGGGCGCCACCGGGCAACGGGAATTTCAGCGCCTGCACCTGCTCAGGCTTGAGCCTGCGGCAAAATGCGATGTGTGAACATAAAATCATGATCCACACTCACACGGTGGCAAAGGTTGCCAGTGAGGCGATCAGCAGGAAAACATTTTCCGGCATAATATAATTTAAATAGACCGCTACCAGCATGGCCAGCATCGTCACCAGCACCGTTACCGTGACGCGATACGCGCTGGAACAGGCGCGGCGCGTGCTCCTGCCTCGCCATATCGTGCAACATGCGGCCCACGCCGAACACGTCGCTGTTGATGGTCGATAACGAGGCCGTCAGCACCACGAAGTTCAGCAGGCCAGCGGCGACGAGGATGCCCAAATGTTGGAAAGTCAGCACGAACGGGCTACCGCCTGTACCTACCTGATCCCAAGGATAGATGGACATGATAACCGCCAGGGTACCGACATAGAATAGCAGGATACGCCAGGGCACGGAGTTGATGGCGCGGGGTATGGACCGCTGCGGATCCCGCGCTTCGCCGGCGGTAATGCCGATAATTTCAATCCCGCCGTAGGCGAACATCACCATTTGCAGCGACAGTACCATGCCCCAGACGCCGTGCCTGAAGAAGCCACCGTGGCGCCATAAATTCGCTACGCCGGTGGGCTGGCCGCCGTTGCCGATTCCCCAGACGATGATACCGAGGCCGGCCAGGATCATGACAATGATGGTGCCCACTTTGAAAAAGGAAAACCATAACTCCAGCTCGCCGAAGGCTTTGACGCTGAGTAGATTAATCGCGCCGATAAACAGCACCACACTCAACACCCAGACCCAATGCGGCACCAGGGGGAACCATACACTCATATAAATGCCGAAGGCGGTGACATCGGCGATGGCGACAATCAAAATTTCAAAACAGTAGGTTCAGCCGGTGATATACCCCCCCATTGGGCCAAGATTATCCTGTGCGTAGCGTGAGAACAAACCGGCATTCGGTTTTTCCACCGACATTTCACCCAGGGCGCGCATGATGATATACGCCGCCAGCCCCGCCTATCAGATAAGCCAGCAGCACGCTGGGACCGGCCATTTTAATCGCATCAGCAGAACCATAGAACAAGCCGGTGCCAATTGCGGATCCGAGCGCCATAAACCGAATGTGCCGCGTAGAAAGAGCCCGCTTCAGCGAAGAGGGGTGGGAGATTGCATGACCTGAACCCTTTTTTTCACAGGAAAAAACCACGGAACGGTGTCCGTGGTCTATTGATTACATCGCGACCGCTTACAGAACAGAGATTTTCTGCCGCCCGTGGGATTGATCGACCCCCGCGACGATGAGCATAACAAGCGTCGGCGGCTGCCAGGCCAGTCCCTGGGCACTCAGCGGCAGGCGCTCTACCCAGGCAGGCAGAAGGGTCGGGGTAAGCCGACACCTTGATGCCATCGAGACAGCCAAACGGCAGGCTGACCAGCATGCCCGGCGCGACAAGACGGCTGCTGGAGTGCCACCAGCGCAGGGTAAAGCTCAGCAGAATCAGCACAATGCAAGGCGGATAAATGGCGGTAAGGACCGGCACGGAAATCGATATCAGATGGCTCAGTCCCAAATTGGAAACCACCATGGAGAACAGCCCTAGCAGGAACACCAATTTGCCATAATTGGTACCGGTATGTGCGCTAAAAAACTCGGCGCAGGCGCAGGTCAGCCCTACCGCGGTGACCAGACGGGCTACAGTAATCAGCACCGTCAGAAAACCACTGCCGGCGGCGCCGAAGGTGTATTGCACATAAACGTGCAGAATTTCCGCGCCGTTTTGTGCCTCAGGCACCAGCACGCCGCTACCCGACCCCAGTTTAAACTGCGTCAGATAGACGGCCGTCGGACCAATACCGGCAATCAGGCCGGCGAAAATGGTATACAAGTGAGCAACTGCGCACTCGCCACACCGCGCGACTGGGCGGCGTTGACGATAACGATGCCGAAAACCATTACGCCCAAGGTATCCATGGTGAGATAGCCGTTCACAAAACCGCTGTAAAACGGCAAATGCCTGTAGCTCACCGCCACCGGCAGCGGCTGCCCTGCCGGCCATAGCATTGCCGCCATTCCCAGCACCGCCAGCGTGATAATTTTGAGCGGCGCCAGCACATGGCCCAGCGTATCCAGCAAGCGACCGGGAGTAGAGAGAGATACCGATCACCAGGGCGAAATAAATCAGACTATAAATCAGCAGAGGCAGTTCGCCGTTGCCGGCAAAGGGGGCGACCCCGACCGCAAACGACACGGTAGCGGTGCGCGGTGTAGCAAACAGTGAGTGGCCCCACCGCCAAATAGCAGACCACCGCCAAAAGCAGACTGGCTTTTTGACCGATAGGCAAACTTAGCGCATCAATGCCGCCGCCGAACCGCGCCAGCGCTATAACGGTGATAACCGGAAGGCCAACCGCCGTAATCAAAAAGCCCGCCGCCTCCAACCAGACATGCTGGCCGGATTGCAGGCCAGCCATTGGCGGAAAGATGATATTGCCGGCGCCGACAAACAGCGCAAAGGGCATAAAGCCCAGCGCGAGGATGTCTTTGGAGGTTAAACGTTTTGTCATGGGTTTGTATTAAGGTTTGTAGTAGTTCGCAATAACAAATTCTTATGACGGAGCGGTGATTTGCACGCCCTTGACCGCGACGGTTGGCAACGCGTGAACGGCGGTTAAGCCGGACAGAAAAATAATGCGGAGAGCAATACTGACGGACGGCGCGACAACGGCGACTAATTTAATAGTTTATAGCGGTTGCTGGCGAGTCCATCTGTTAAAACTGGCATTATAATCTGCTTTTCAAAAAACTTTTAGTTTAAGTATTCAAATATTGCCTTATCTACATCTACGCTACATGATAACCCACCCGGCAGCGAAAATCGCGTTTGTGACATAAGAAATTTCTATGACGCAGACCCCTATGCACGCGCCGCGGCGAAGCGGCAGAGTCCGGCGCCGCGGAGAGATTGCGGGTGATGATATCCTGAGGTACAGGCGCTGTTTGGCGCGAGGGGGCATCAATGTTCAAGGCCTGTCCCGATGCTTATGAGGCAACCCCGCTGCTCATCCGTCTACCCCGATGCTCCAGGCTAACGCAGGTCTATAGGCTGTCCCTAGGTTCAGGGAGGTGTGCAGGGGTCCGCCCACCGGAAGGAAGACGCGCGGGCAGGCGACTACCCGCGCTTAAGGGGTATTACCAGGCGCGGCGAACGATATCCAGCACCAACTTCAGCTTATCCCATTGCTGCTGTTCACTGAGCTTATTGCCCTCTTCGGTCGAGGCGAAACCGCACTGCGGGCTCAGGCACAACTGATCCAGACTGACATACTGGCTGGCCTCATAAAGGCGGATCCAGCATTCGAGCGCCGGCGTTTTCGAGGTGATAAGCCCCAGCACCGCCTGTTGATGCGCGGGGTTAATAAAACGCAGCGGTTCAAAGCCGCCGGCGCGCTCGGTATCATACTTCAGGAAGAACGCGTCCACCTGCACCTGACCGAACAGGATTGGCGCGACCGGCTCATAACCCCCCCCCCCCTTCGGAAATCTAGGTGGAACGAAAATTGCCGCAGCAAACATACAAGCTAACCACCAAATCTTCCGGCTTACCGGCCAACGCTTTATTGAGCACATCGGCATATGTCTGCGCCAGGACGTCCGGATCATCGCCACGTTCACGCATCTTACGCTTTTGATCTTCCGAGCACAGATAGCCCCAGACGGTGTCATCAAGCTGCAAATAGCGGCAGCCAGCGGCATAAAATGCAGCAATGGCGTAGTGCCAGGTTTGCGCCAGATCGTCAAAATACGTGGCCAGATCGGGATAGACCTGCTTATCAATCGCCGCGCGCCCGCCGCGAAAATGCAACACGCTCGGGCTGGGAATAATCATTTTCGGCACTGCATCGCCGGCCAAGCTTTGCAGAAAACGGAAATCCCCCAGCATCGGGTGATGGCTGAAACCGAGTTTACCGGTGACTTTGACGCCGCGGGCCTTGGTCTGTACGCCCTGAAATTGAATCCCCTGATCCGGTTGGTAACCCTCGACCTCGTCCAATCCTTCAAAGAAATCCATATGCCACCAGGCGCGGCGGAACTCTCAGTCCGTGACAACCTGTAGCCCCAACGTGCGCTGCTCCGCGACAACCCGTGCAATTTCGTTATCTTCAACGGCGCGCAGCTGCCCGCCATCTATCTCGCCATCGGCGAAACGTTGACGGGCCTGCTTGATGGCGGCGGGGCGTAACAGGCTGCAGACCACATCGGCACGGAAAGGGGCTTGCGTTCTTTGCATTTTACTGCTCCACGAAGGCGTCATCAGCGTGATGACCAGGATAGTTTGGCGACGGGATAGTCACGCCCAGCAACTTACAGACATCCAGGCGTCTATATTTTTTAATGGCAGTGTGTTACTTCGCCTACGACCGCACAAACGAGAAAATTTCAATGCTATTGAAATTTATTGACGTTCAGGGTGAAACTTTCACCTGCGCGGCTGTGGGCAATCCCGCCACCGGCAGCGCCGCCTGCCGCTGGGATTCCGTCAGCGGTATGTAACCCGCCTGGCTGACCTGTGCCTGCCCCTCGAGAAACAACACGTGCGCCAGAAATGCTAACGCCAGCGGATCCAGCGCATTACCGGCCAGATAGTTACGCACTTCGTTGCGGCCGTAGCTGTAAATAAGCGTATTCCAGTCCTGATGCCGTCCTTCTTTGGGATCGGCATAATTCATACAGAGCCGTACCGTCGAACTGGGCCAGCCCAAACTCGTCGCTCGGGAAATGGCCTGGCACCCAGTCCAGCAGCACGTTCAGTCCGGCCTGATGAGCGGCATCAATCAGCGCACGAAAATCTTCCGGCGTGCCGAAACGGCGCGTCGGCGCATAGATGCCGAGAGGCTGATATTCCCAACTCCCGTCGAAAGGGTGCTCGTTAATCGGCAGCAATTCGATACGGGTAAAGCCCATGTACTTGACATAACTTACCAATGGCTCCGCCAGCTCCAGATAACTGAGCCAATAATTGTTCTCGGCGTGGCGGCGCCAGGAGCCCAGATGCACTTCATAAATGGCGATAGGCTGATTCATCGCGTTGGCCCGACGACGTGCCGCGTCCGGTGACGCCGCCAGCGGCGGCAACCCCCGCGTCAGGGATGCCGTGTTCCGGGTGCATTTGCGCCTAGAAAGCGTAAGGATCGGCCTTAAGCCGCGTCTGGCCATGACAATCGATAATTTTATATTTATATAATTAACCTAGGGTTGCCGCCGGCAGAAACAATTCCCAAAGACCGTTTTCCCGCCGCTGGCGCATCGGATGGCGGCGGCCATCCTAAAAATTAAACTCTCCGACCACCGAAACCCGCTGCGCATTGGGCGCCCGAACGGCGAAGCGCATGCCCGAGACCTCATCCAGCACTTCCGGATGCGCCCCCAACCGTTCCTAGGGACGTAAATGGGTTCCTTCCGCCAGCAGCCAACTGTCAATATCCTGCAACAAAGGACCGAAACGATAGGGATCCTCAATAATATAGGTATGATCATGCCAAGTGACGGCCAGTTGATAATGGAAAGGATTTTTACGCCGCGGGACAATCCCGCTAAAAAAACCGTATTGATCTTCACAGGTTAACTCTATGACCCTGCGCCCATTTTTAGCCTCAATTACCGTTACCGCGCTGGGCTCGGGCAATAAGGCGCGTACTACCAATCCCGCAGCGGTTTGATGCATGCCCAATAAAGAAAATGGATCGGCATAATGGCCGGCCACCAGTGCGGTAATAACGTCTTGGTCGGGATATCCTGCCGTGTATTCTTCCTTTACTTACTCCATGAAATAAAAGGATATTGCAAAAAAATAAACGTTTATAACCTACCCACCAGTAAGGTCTCGCACTGTCAGCCGCGCTTGGCGGTTAACCCGTACGTGACAAGGGAGCAGAAAATGCCATAGTGAGAGACAATTACGATGAGGACGTAATCATAAAACCATCAATAATAAGCATAGACAAATGTTTACTGTGCGTTCAGGCTTGCGTAACAGAATTTTTTATTAACTATTAAGCCTATGAAAAACTTAGCTTCGCTAAGTTAATTTTTTTATGCCAATTAAGCATCTTGGCGATAGGTGCGGCATCAGGTACAGTCAATGTTCTGCACCAGCAGGTAATGCGTATAACGGATAAGCGAATTATCGTCACCGCGGCCACTTGCGACAGCGGCGCTGGGGGTTGGCCACGCTCAGACAGGAGCAGGAGATGGGCCGCCTTGTTCCCTTCTTTCGCTAAAGGAAAGAAAGTAGCAGCGTACATGAATCGTTAGCGTCCGTTAGCGCCTGTTAGCGCCTGATAGCGCCTGATAGCGCTTAAAGTGCGGCGCGTTTCAGCCGTGGACAGAGTGAAAGCATTAAGGGAATAATCTCGCTTATCGGCAGCAAAAAGGTGTTTTTTTTCACGCGACAAACGGCCCCTGCCCCATCACGACGCGGCGGCCGAATGCCGTCAGCCCACGAAAATGCGTCGGGCATGACGCCAGCGCCGCAAATAATGCCGCCGCCGGCAGCTAAAGGCAACCGGCCGGCAAACACAGCACAGGCGGCAACCGCCGAGAGGTTCTCGCCGCAGGGGGCGGCGAGAAGCGGCTCGAATCCCGCTGCTATTGAAGCTGGGAAGAAAAGCCCCGGCATCCCGCGGCAGGCGGCGAGAGGTCGTTTAATGCGCCAACTGGCGCAGCATACGGCGCAGAGGCTCGGCAGCGCCCCACAATAGCTGGTCGCCGACGGTAAAGGCTGAAAGATACTCCGGGCCCATATTTAATTTCCGCAGCCGACCGACCGGGGTTTTCAGCGTACCGGTCACTGCTGCCGGCGTCAGCTCCCGTATCGACAATTCACGATCGTTGGGCACCACGGTCACCCAATCATTATGGGTCGCGAGCAGTTGCTCGATTTCCGCCAGCGGCACATCCTTCTTCAGCTTCAGCGTAAACGCCTGGCTATGGCAGCGTAGAGCGCCTATACGCACGCACAGCCCGTCCACCGGTATCGGCTGGCAGGTATTAAGGATCTTGTTGGTTTCCGCCTGGCCTTTCCACTCTTCGCAGCTCTGGCCGTTTTCCAGCTGCTTGTCGATCCAGGGGATCAGGCTACCGGCCAGCGGTACGCCAAAATTATCCGTCGGCAGGGTACCGCTGCGGGTCAGTTCGGTGACCCGACGCTCAATATCCAAAATGGCCGAAGCCGGATCCTGCAACGGTTTGGCTACCGCGCCGTGCAATTGTTCCATTTGCACCAGGAGCTCGCGCATATGGCGCGCGCCGCCACCTGATGCCGCCTGATAGGTGGCCACCGAAACCCATTCCACCAAATCTTGGGCAAACAAACCGCCCAGCGACATCAGCATCAGACTCACGGTGCAATTACCACCGACAAAGGTTTTGATACCGCGTTCTAGCTCTTGCTGGATGACGGCCTGATTGACGGGATCCAAAATGATAATTGCGTCATCGCGCATACGCAGCGACGACGCCGCATCAATCCAGTAGCCCTGCCAGCCGATTTCACGCAGCTGGGGATAGATTTCGTTGGTATAATCGCCGCCTTGACAGGTGACAATAATGTCCAGCGCGCTAAGCGCCGCCAGATCCCGCGCATCTTGCAGCACACCCTGCTGGCCGTTTACCGCCGGTGCCGGCTGGCCATGCTGGAAAGTGGAAAAAAATACCGGGCGGATGGCGTCAAAATCGCGCTCTTCGGTCATGCGCTGCATCAGCACTGAACCGACCATACCGCGCCAGCCGATAAAACCAACGTTTTTCATGTTTAACTGTCCTGCCGTAGGGGGGTGACAAACTATTCCGCCTGCTCTTACTGCGAAGCTTCAGCAGGAAACACTGTGTCCACCTTACAAAATGTGGCTGAAATGCCGCAAGTAAAATTATTCGATTTTAAGCCCTTTTTCAGCAACGGCGCTTATACTCTTCCCCTGCCATTGCCGGGACGCCGGCGCTGATGACGTCGAGGTAATAATGAGCGAAATGATATCGGCTACCGTTTTGTTATTTTTCATTATGGATCCTTTGGGTAACTTGCCCATTTTCATGTCGGTGCTTAAACATTTGGAGCCGAAGCGGCGGCGTATTATCGTCATCCGGGAAATGTTGATAGCGCTGCTGCTGATGCTGATTTTTTTGTTCGCCGGCGAGCATATTCTGTCGTTCCTCAGCTTGCGCACCGAAACGGTGTCGATCTCCGGCGGCATTATTTTATTTTTAATCGCCATCAAAATGATCTTTCCTTCACAGGAAGGCAATAGCTCCGGCCTGCCGGCGGGTGAGGAGCCGTTTTTGGTGCCGCTGGCGATTCCGCTGGTCGCCGGGCCGTCTATCCTTGCGGCATTGATGCTGCTTTCGCATCAATATCCTCAACGAATTAATCATTTGGTACTGGCGTTACTGATAGCCTGGGGCCTGTCGGTGGTCATACTGATGCTATCCGACGTCTTTTTACGCTTGTTGGGCAATAAAGGCGTCAGCGCGCTTGAGCGATTGATGGGGCTATTGCTGGTGATGATCTCGACCCAGATGTTTTTAGATGGCGTCCGCGCCTATCTGCGCGCCTGAGGGGAAAACGCCATCGCCGGCTCATTTGACCGGGGGTAATAAGCGTTGCCAAGCAGCTCGGGTAAGGGAGCTGGCAGGTCGACGAGATAAAAAAAGGCACGGCGGGCACACTGCCACGCCGGACCGCACGTGTTACCACGCGCTATTCGCTGAAGCTTAAATCACCATATTCAGCAACAGACAGCCCAGCAGGCCGCTGGCCGCGATGATGGTTTCCAGCACCGACCAGGAGCGGACGGTCTCGCCGATGGTCAGGTTGAAATACTCCTTGAACAGCCAGAAACCGGGGTCATTGACGTGAGAAAAGATCACGCTGCCGTCGCCGACGGCGATAACCATCAGTTGGGGGCTGACACCGGTGGTGGCGATAAGCGGTGCGGCGATACCGCCGGCGGTAATCGCGGCGACCGTCGCCGAAGCCAGCGCAATGCGCAGCGTAGCGGCGATGGTCCAGGCGAGCAACAGCGGTGAAATGGTGCTGCCTTCCATCAGCAAAGCGATATATTTATCCACGCCGCTGTCTACCAGGACCTGTTTGAAGGCCCCGCCGCCGTTGATAATCAAGAGCATCATGGCGATAATTTTTATGGAATCGGTAATGGTATTCATCACCTTATCCATAAAGCGGCCGCGATTAAGATTGAACGTGAAGATGGCGATTAGCAAGGCGATAAACGTGGCCATAATCGGGTCGCCGAAGAACTCGGTATACGCCAGGATGGGATTGCCCGCCGGTAATACCATTTCGGTAACGGCACGCAGCGCCATTAATACCACCGGAACCAGCGAAGTCCAGACGCTGACGGCAAAGCTCGGCATCTCCTGCTCGGTAAACTTTTTCGGGGTATACGGACCTTCCGGCACCGGCTTGTCAATATGGCGCAGGAAACGCGAATAGACCGGCCCGGCCAGAATGACCGTCGGAATGGCGAGGATGGTGCCGTATAACAGCGTTCTATCCATGTCAGCGTGGAAAATGGCGGCAATTGCGGTAGGGCCAGGGTGCGGCGGCAGGAAGCCGTGCGTTACCGACAGCGCGGCGGCCATTGGCAGTACAGTAGCGAAATACGCGCGTTGGCGGCGATACTGAACACCAGCGGCAGCATCAGCACAAAACCAATCTCATAAAACAGCGCGAACCCGACGGTGAAACCCGTTAATACCACAGCCCATTGAATATAATGCTGTCCAAATTTGTCGATAAGCGTGGTGGCAATACGCTGAGCACCGCCGCAATCCGCCAGCAATTTTCCCAGCATGGAACTGAAACCCATAATCAGCGCCAGACTGCCCAGTGTGCCGCCAACGCCGTTTTTGATCGATCCGATGACTTTGTTGACCGGCATGCCCTGCAGGATCCCTGCCGCCAGCGCAACTAGGATTAACGCGATGAAACCGTTTAATTTAAAACGGATAATCAGGAGCAACAGGAGTGCTACCCCAATGGCAACAATAAAAGGTGGCATGATAATTCCCCAATAAATATCTGTCCGAACCGGTAAGTCGCGCGCCGGTCAATCGGTGATAGTCTTCAAATCGTATCTTACGAGATGATGTTGCCGGTATCATGATACCGGTAACATCTTGCGCTAAGAAATGAATGGGGGAACTAAATTAGTATTTTGTGAGCGGGATCATATCCTGACCTGAAACGCAGGGTCAGAGAATTCTCCCGGTCGGCAGGGTGAAGGAAGAAAGCGGATGGCCCTGATCATATGTACTTTGCAACGATAAGTTGCCTGCTCCGGGGTAAGGGTCAAATACTTTCCCCGGCCAGTAACGTGAAACCGACGTCGATTTGCTCGTCAGCGCGCGCTTCGCCCCACAGGCGGGCCAACAGGCAGTCGGCGCTCAGGTGCCCCATTTCCTCACGGGGGGTGAGTACGCTGGCCAAGCGCGGATGAACAACGCGGGAGAAGTCGTGACCGTGAAAACTGGCTATTGCCATCTTGTCGGGCACGGCAATTCCCTGGCGCTGGCATTCAAACAATGCGCCTATGGCCAAGTCGTCATTGGTGGTGATTATGCCGTTGATACCGGGATATTCTCGCTGCGCCTGGCGCAGTAATTTAACACCGGCGGAATAGTTGGAGGAGTCCGTCATCATGATGCTATAGGCGGGCAAGCCGGCGTCGCGCATGCCTTGCTCATAGCCTTGCTGCTTAATTATGGTACGTTCATCCTGTCGGGCGCCGAAATATACCACCTGATGATGCCCACGCTCGACGATAAGCCGGGTCATTTGCCGCGCCGCCTCGAAATTATTAAACCCCACCGCCATATCCAGACAGGGGGAGATGCAATCCATAATTTCCACCACCGGAATACCCGCCACTTCGATCATTTTCAGCGTACGGGGGGTATGATGGCGTTCGGACAGGATAAGGCCGTCAATGTTATAAGACAGTAGCGAGGTCAGCCGCAGCTCTTCCAGCTCCGGCGAATAACCGTAGTGCGCTAGCATGGTCTGATAGCCGTTGGCATAGGTGACCCGCTCAAATCCCGCGCAGGACTTCGACAAAAACCTGAATAGCGCGGCTGGTGGCGTTGGAGAGGATATCCGGCGCCCGGTTAGGGATATAACTCAGACTATCAAGCGCCGCGGCCATCTTCGCCTGCAGCGCCTGGGAGACCCGATCCGGATCGGGCAGATAGCGACTCACCGTCATTTTGGTTACCCCAGCCTGATCGGCGACATCCTGCAATCCCGGCCTTTTTTTCTTCATTATTAACTTGTTAACCCCCGCCGATCATTCAGCCAAGTTTAACAAAAAAATCCGCTGCCGAGTATTTTTATCCCGGTCAAACCGGGGGCAGATTAAACAGTAGCACTTCGCTATCGTCGTGCGCCGCCAGTACAATACGGCTTTCGTCCGCTACCGCGAGCGCATCGCCGGTTGTCATATTGACATCATTCACCGTCAACGCGCCGGCGATGACCTGTAGCCACATCCGACGGCAGGGGACGATGGGCAGCGAATCCGACCGCCCGCGCGGCGGCGCCCAGCGGGTCAGGGTCATATCCTGGAACACCTGCAGCAAGCCGTCGCGGCCGTCGGGCGGTAGCACCAACTGGGCGACCTTCGGGCGCCGCAAAGCGGCGTTGTTCGTAGCGCGGCGGCCGGCCGGTTTGCGCCGGCGTTATCCAGATCTGATAGAGATGCAAGGGCGCATCGTCGCGGGCATTGTATTCAGAGTGCCGTATCCCGGTCCCGGCCCTCATGATCTGAAACTCACCGGCGTGAATCTGCGCCTGATTGCCCATACTGTTCCGATGCGCGACCGTGCCGGAGCGCACATAGGTCAGGATTTCCATATCCTTATGCGGCTGCGTGCCGAAACCCTGTCCGGGGGCGATCACGTGCTCGTTTATCACCCGCAACGCGGAAAAAGCTATAAAATCTAGATGATAGTAATCGGCGAAGGAAAAACTATGCCAGTTGGTCAGCCAGCCGTGATGGGCATAACCGCGATCGCTGGCGGCGCGCAGGATGTTCATATTCAATTCTCCTCACTATTTTCCTTTAGTCTATACGCGACCTGAAAGAATAATAGCGGAAAAATATCATCGCCAAGTTCAAAAAATTAGAATGAAAAATCTGCGTCAAGGGATGAACCGGGGACAAAAAAGCCAGCGCACAGGCTGGCTGAAATTACTGGAAGCAATGTGAGCAATGTCGTACCCCCGTGCCAGTATCGCAATAACCGGCAAGCGCGACAAAACAATAGTAATCATTATCATTCGCACTTGTAAGGTTTTTTTTAGCAATCGCCCAGATACATTGCCCGCAGATAACGGGGAACGGCGTCGTCCTCGTTGCTGCCGATGACCTCCAGGTTCGGCAATGCCTCTTTAAGACGCTGTTGGGCGTTTTGCATAATGCAGCCTTTGCCGGCCATCGCCAGCATCTCCTGGTCATTCATCCCGTCGCCGAAGGAAATGCAATCCTGCAGTTGATAGCCCAGCAAACTGGCCACCTGTCGCAGCGCATGCCCTTTGGAAACCCCGCCCGCCATGACTTCCAGGCAAACCGGCAGTGAGAAGCTGACGTTGACCCGATCGCCCCAGCGAGCGTTGAGCGCCTCTTCCAATACCAGCAGCCGCTGATGATCGTCGCAGGTGAAATACACTTTGCAAATGCCGTCCGTGGGCAGCGCCCCTTGTTGATACACCTGATATTTGAAGGTGGACTCGCGGAAAAAATCTTCCTGATCGGCGCGATTGCAGTTCATAAACCATTCATCATTGCGGAAGACATTGGTCAGGATCCTCGGGTCCTGATGCACTACGCTAAACAACTCTGCCGCAATGTCCTTGTCCAGATTGTGGGAGAAGATCAACTCGCCGGCGGTGTTGTGCACCCGCGCGCCGTTAGAGGTGATCATGTAGGTGTCAATTTCCAGATTGGCGCGCATCTGCGCCACATCCACATGGTGGCGGCCGGTGGCGAACACGAAGTGGATCCCGCGCGCGGTCAGCAGTTGCAGGGTTTGTTTGGTGTAGGGAGTAAGCCTGTGGGCCGGGGAGAGCAGTGTGCCATCTAGATCGGACGCAACAATATGGAACATGGGGCGATAGAACCTCTGGTGTATGCGGCGAAACTAGCGCCGCAGATTAATGATGCCGCATAAAGAAATTAGCGATTAGCGTGAGCGCCCGCGCGCGCAGCGGGTCAGTCTTGAGTAAAATTTCGTGACGCGCGCTCGTCATCGTTATCGGGCCGTTATTTTCACAGGGATGACCTGCCCGGGCCATGGCCTGACAGAACACCCAGTGGCTACGATTGTCGACGATTTTTTCTTCCCCGGCCTGCAGCAGGCCCGGCGTGGTGATAGCCGCAGCCTGCGCCATCACCTGTTGACCGGCTAGCATGCCCTCACGCACCCAATGGTAAGTGGGGCCGCCCAGCTGCAGCTCGGGGTAATCGGCCTAATACCGCAGATTGCTACGATAACGCTGACAGCTGTGCGTCAGCATATTGACCATTAACGGCCGGGGCCGCCAGGCCAGCCAGAGCGGCCTCGGCAAGCGCAGCCCGAATATCGGCGCGCACAGCGCGGCGGCGTGGCAGGCGTCCGGCTGATCAGCCAGAAACAGCGGCAATATGGCGCCGCCCATGGAGTGCGCCAGCGCAAAGCGTCGGCGGTAACCGGTCGGTTGGACAACCCGTTGCCAGAAATGGGCGAAATCACCGACATAATCAGCGAACTGCAATATATGCCCGCGGTGGCTGTCCGCCAGCAATCGCCCGGAAAGCCCTTGTCCACGGTGATTAATAATCATCACATCATAGCCGCACTGAAACAGATCATAAGCCACTTCAGGGTATTTGACATAGCTTTCAATACGGCCGGTGCTGATGACCACCAATTTATCATGATCGGGGGCGCAAAAGCGCACAAAGCGAATCGGCAGCGACTGCGCGCCGGCGAATTCTCCTTCTTCTCGCCCACGCCAAAAATCCAGTAGCTCGCCGGCAGAGGACGCGGCAAATTGCCGTTCACGGGTTAACCACTCCGCGTTACGCACCCGGCACATCGCCCGGCGTCGCCTCAGCGCGACAAAATGAGGTTAATGCCGAAGCCGGCAAACAACATGCCGGCCACGCCATCAATCCAGCGCGCAAGACGCTGATAGCCGCGGCGCATCGCCGGCAAGGGCGGATACCACCGCCACCAGGGAAAACCACAGCAGGGTTTCGCCCAAAATCAGGGCAAATATTCCTAAACGGGCGCCGGCGCCAACATCATCGCCAACGAAGAGCGAGAAGAGGCTACCAAAGTAAATGACCGCCTGGGATTGGCCAGATTGGTTAACAAACCGCGCAAAAAGCGATGTTCCCGGCCGTCGGCTCGTAGCAATTGCTAGCCCATCTAGCAAAGATAAGACCGCCGCCGACGGTAATAAGGCTGTGCAGCCAGGCCATGCGGCTCAAAAGCAAATGCAGCCCCAACAGAGTTACCGCCCCCCAGATAGCCACCCCGAGGGTGATGCCCAGGACGCCGTACATCGCCTGGCGAACCTATCGGCCTTACCGCCTTTAACTCAGGGTCGGCCGCGAGTCCTCATCAGACAGGTGTTCGCGGATAAGGGCCAAAAACGGCAGACCGAAACGCTCCAGTTTGCGGTTCCCCACCCCATTGACCCGCAACATCTGGCCGCTGTCGGTGGGCAGCAGCTCTGCCATCTCCAAGAGCGTGGCGTCGTTAAACACCACATAGGGCGGGACATTGGCCTCATCCGCCAGCGCTTTACGCAGCCTGGCGAACAGCGGGCGGTCATAGTTGCTGCCGTAGGTTTTGGGGGCCGCGCGGGTTTTCAGATTGGTCACCCGCAGCTCCGCCAGCATCAAGTCCACCTCGCCCCTGAGCACCGGCCGCGCTGACTCTGTTAGCTGTAACGCCGAATGCTGAATGATATTCTGGCTGACCAGCCCCGGATGAATCAATTGCCGCAGCACGCTTATCCAATCCTCATTGCTGCGCTCGCGGCCGATACCGTAAACCGGCAGGCGGTCGTGCGCATTTTCGCGGATACGCTGGCTGTTGACGCCTCTGAGCACCTCAACGACATAGGCCATATTAAAAAGCTGCCCGACCCGGTAAATGCAGGAGAGCGCTTTGCGCGCTTCCTCCAGCCCATCGTAGCAGTTGGGCGGATCGAGGCAGATGTCGCAGTTTTCACATGCCATCTGACGACCTTCGCCGAAATAGTTCAGCAGCACCCGCCGCCGGCAGGTCTGCGCCTCGGCGAAGGCGCCCATGGCGTTGAGCTTATGACGCTCGATGTCCTGCTGCTGACCCACGGGTTTTTCTTCCAGACAGCGCCGCAGCCAGGCCATGTCCGCCGGATCATACAGCAAAATGGCTTCTGCCGGCAGACCGTCGCGGCCGGCACGCCTGGTTTCCTCGATGGTACGCGGGATGTCGAAGTGCAGCACAAAGCGCACGTTGGGCTTATTGATGCCCATGCCGAAGGCGACCGTCGCCACCACGACCTGTAAATCGTCACGCTGAAACGTCTCTTGCACCTGAGCGCGGCGATCGTTTTCCAGGCCCGCGTGATAGGCGGCTACGCTGACGCCGCGGCTTTGCAAACGCGCGCTCAGATCTTCCACCCGCGAACGCCTATTGCAATAAATAATACCGCTTTTACCGCGCAGACCCTGCACGAAGTGCCAGAGTTGCTCAAAGGGTTTGTACTTCTCCACCAGCGTGTAGCGGATATTGGGACGGTCGAAGCTGCTGAGCTGGATTAGCGGATCGCGTAAGTCCAGCAGGCGCAGGATATCTTGCCGCGTCGCTTCGTCCGCGGTGGCGGTCAGCGCGAGGAACGGCAGCGTTGTGAAATGACGTTTGATTTGTCCGAGCGCGCGATATTTCGGGCGGAAGTCATGTCCCCATTGAGAAGTGTAGTGCGCCTCGTCCACCGCGATCATCGCCAGCCGCCACTGCTGCAATTGCTCGAGCATGTTGTCCGTCATCAGACGTTCGGGGGCGATGTAGAGCATTTTAATGCGCCCGGCGCGGCACGCCGCCATCACCTCGTACTGCTGCTCGCGACTTTGGGTGGAGTTCAGGCAGACAGCCGCGACGCCGTTGGCCAGCAGTTGATCAACCTGGTTCTTCATCAGCGAAATCAGCGGCGAAATCACCAGCGTCAGCCCCTCCATCACCAGGGCGGGGATCTGATAGCACAGTGATTTACCGCCGCCGGTGGGCATGACCAGCAGGTAGTTGCGGCCGCTGAGCACCGCGTGAATGATCGTTTGCTGGCCCGGCCGAAACTGCTGGTAGCCGAAGGTGTCGTGCAACACCTGCTCCGCCAACGCTCTCCACTGGATTATTTCCGCCGGAGACACATCTGCTCCAACTTTGTCTTCAGACGAACGCCGCAGCGGCGTCCGTGGTTAAGTCCCTGTGAATTACATCATATCATTGAGTATAAAGCCCATCCCAATACGCGTCTGGCGATGATTATAATCGATTAGCGACTCGCCATAACCGCTAAACACCTGGGTATAAAAACTGTAGTGGTCAACTAAAACTGGCCACCGCGTTAGCGTTCTTCCAGTATCTATTTTCTGATTCGTTTGGTGGCAACCCACCGTTATATTCATGCGGCCTGAGTGCGCTGTAATATCCCACGATATAGTCGGTAATTTTATGAGCTGTTTCGCTGAAGCTGTTGTAACCCTTTGTCGGCACCCATTCTGTCTTCAGGCTGCGGAAGAAGCGCTCCATCGGACTGTTATCCCAATAGTTACCACGCCGACTTATGCTTTGTTTGATCCGGTAACGCCACAGCAACTGTCGGAACTGCCTGCTCGTTATAGTGGCTACCCTGATCGCTGTGGAACATCACTCCGGCTGGTTTGCCACGCGTTTCCCATACCATTTCCGGTGCTTTGATGGTCAGTCTGCTGTCCGGGGAGAACGACATAGCCCAGCCCAGCGCTTTCCTCGCGAACAGATCAAAAACAACCGCAAGGTATGCCCAGCGTTTCCCGGTCCAGATATACGTCACCTCGCCGCACCATACCTGGTTTGGCTCCGTTACAGCGAACTGGCGCTCAAGGTAATTCGGGATCGCGACATGCTCCTGACCGCCACGCTTATACCTGGGCGTCGGCTGCTGACAACTGACCAGCCCCAGCTCTTTCATGAGCCTGCCTGCGAGCCAGCGCCCCATGCGGAAGCCTCTCTGGGTTGCCATGGTGGCGATACTTCTCGCGCCAGCGGCACCATGGCTGATA
>NZ_JBPESN010000045.1:0-18415 GCF_051710625.1 Sodalis sp. (in: enterobacteria)
AAATGGAAAACGAAATATTAAAAAAGGCTACAGCGCTCTTGATGTCAGACTCCCTGAACAGTTCTCGTTAATCGGGTAACTCAGAGCGCATTATCCTGTGGCCACACTCTGCCACGTGTTCAGGGTTTATCGCAGCAGTTACAAATACTGGAAAAGTCGTCCTGACAGGCCAGACGGCAGGCGAACGGTATTGCGCAGTCAGGTTCATGAACTGCACAGTATCAGCCATAATGTAGCTGGCGCGAGAAGTATCGCCACCATGGCAACCCAGAGAGGCTTCCGGATAGGGCGCTGGCTCGCAGGCAGGCTCATGAAAGAGCTGGGGCTGGCCAGTTGTCAGCAGCAGACGCACAGGTATAAGCGTGGTGGTCAGGAGCATGTTGCGATCCCGAATTATCTTGAGCGCCAGTTCGCTGTAACGGAGCCAAACCAGGTATGGTGCGGCGATGTGACGTATATCTGGACCGGGAAACACTGGGCATACCTTGCGGTTGTTCTTGATCTGTTCGCGAGGAAACCGATAGACTGGGCTATGTCGTTCTCCCCGGACAGTAGACTGACCATCAAAGCACTGGAAATGGCATAAGAAACGCGTGGTAAACCAGCCGGAGTGATGTTCCACAGCGATCAGGGTAGCCACTATACGAGCAGGCAGTTCCGACAGTTGCTGTGGCGTTACCGGATCAAACAAAACATAAGTCGGCGGGGTAACTGCTGGGATAACAGTCCGATGGAGCGCTTCTTCAGAAGTCTGAAGAAGGAGTGGGTACCGGTAACGGGCTGCATAAGCTTCAGCAAAGCAGCTCATGGAATTACCGACTATACCGTGGGGATATTACAGCGCACTCAGGCCGCATGGATATAACGGTGAGTTGCCACCAAACGAATCAGAAAATAGATACTGGAAAAACGCTAACGCGGCGGCCAGTTTTAGTTGACCACTACAGCCCATGAGTAAAAGGATTCGCTGCCTAACCAGGGAAGAGGCCAGTAGCCTGATTGAGTGCATGCCAGAAAGATTTCGACCGGTGGTCGTTTTTGCGCTAGCTACTGGGCTGCGGCGCTCAAATATTATTGATATGGAATGGCAACAAATAGATTTGCAACGGAAAGTGGCCTGAATTAACCCAGAAAATGCCAAAGCTGGAAAGGCAATTGGGGTAGCGATGAACGATACAGCTTGCAAAGTATTGCGAGATCAAATTGGCCTACACTCGCGTTATGTTTTCGTTCACACGAGCGCATGGCATCGCGCAGATGGGACGAAAACGCAGGAGGTCAGGGAAATGCGTGTCGATGGTAACTCAGCATGGCGGACTGGACTCCGCCGAGCTGGTATCACGGATTTCCGATTCCATGACCTGCGGCATACCTGGGTCAGCCGGTTGGTGCAGGCTGGCGTGCTGTTATCAGCATTGCAGGAAATAGAAGGATGGAAAGCATCGGAATGGTCCGGCGCTATGCGCACCTTTCGCCCAACTATTTATCGGAACATACCAGAAAAATTGACGAGATGATCGGCATCAATGTTACCAATCTGGCACTTTTGCATAATGAGGATAAATTTAAAGCTAGCTAACCATTTGAATATTAATGGTACGCCCTACTGGACTCGAACCAGTGATTTACGGCTTAGAAGGCCGTTGCTCTATCCAACTGAGCTAAGGGCGCACAACATTATCGGTGGTGCCGAATGCGGTTTGGATTATACGGAGGTAAGCGTTTGAGTCAATGGCTTTTCTGTCCATTGTTCTGTTGGCAACAGGCCAGGATGCATTCTGTACCTGACAGCGGGACGCGCTTCTGCCAAAATAGCGCCCTCAGCCCGATTAGATTGACGGATTTCCAATTCAGATGGTAGCAAAAATAATTGATGGTAAGGCCGTTGCCCAGCAAGTCAGAAGTGAGGTGGCCGCGCGGGTGCAGGCGCGTCTGAAGGCGGGCAAGCGCGCACCAGGACTGGCGGTAGTGCTGGTCGGCGGCGATCCCGCCTCGCAAATTTATGTTGCCAGTAAACGCAAAGCCAGTGAAGACGCCGGTTTTATTTCCCTCTTCTATGATCTGCCCAGCACGGTCACGGAAGCGGCATTGTTGGCGTTGATTGATCAACTGAATGCCGATCATCGAGTGGACGGGATTCTCGTGCAGCTGCCGTTGCCGTTGCCGGCGGGGATAGACAATATCAACGTGCTGGAGCGCATTGCGCCGGATAAAGATGTGGACGGTTTCCATCCGTACAATGTCGGCCGACTGTGCCAGCGCGCGCCGCTGCTGCGTCCTTGCACCCCGCGCGGCATCGTGATGTTGCTGGAGCGTTATCATATCGACACCTTTGGCCTTAACGCCGTTGTGGTCGGCGCCTCCAATATCGTTGGCCGCCCCATGAGTCTCGAGCTGTTGCTGGCGGGCTGTACCGTGACCGTCACCCACCGTTTCACGCGCGATTTACGGCGCCATATAGAAAATGCCGATCTGTTGGTCGTGGCAGTAGGCAAAGCGGGCTTCATCCCCGGCGAGTGGATCAAACCCGGCGCGGTGGTCATGGATGTGGGGATTAATCGTCTGGAGAGCGGTAAAGTGGTGGGCGATGTGGATTATGCCAGCGCCGCCGAGCGCGCCGCCTACATTACGCCGGTGCCCGGCGGCGTGGGGCCGATGACGGTAGCCACCCTTATCCAGAATACCCTGCAGGTTTGTGAAGATTATCACGATACGACAATGCCGAAGGCCTGACCATGACGACATTTTCTCTTAAAGGGCATCCTTACATCGCGCTATGCGATCTCCTGAAAATCGCAGGCTGGTGCGAGAGCGGTGCGGCGGCCAAGCTCGCGATTAATGAGGATCGCGTGACGGTTAACGGCGCAGTGGAGAACCGTCGGCGCTGTAAAATTACCGGCGGGCAGCGCGTCGCCTTTGCCGGTCAGCAGGTCACGGTGGCGGAGTGAGGGTTGCGGCCCCGCACCGAAAGCCCGCCGCCGGCGCAAGCCCTTTAACCGCGGCGCCAGGTCGTCCCCTGGGAGCCGTCTTCCAGCACAATGCCTAGCGCGGTCAGTTTATCCCGTGCTTCATCCGCCAACGCCCACTGCCGGGCCTTGCGCGCGTCATTGCGCTGCTGAATAAGCCCCTCTATCATGGCATTGTCCTCCACGTCTTCCGCGGCGCCCTGTTGCAGGAAGGCAGCAGGATCCTGTTCCAGCAAACCCAGCACGCCGGCCAGCTGGCGTAACGTCGCCGCCATCCCCTGTGCCGCCGCCGCCTGTTCGCTTTTCAGGCGGTTGACCTCACGGGCGATGTCGAACAAGACAGAATAGGCTTCCGGCGTATTGAAATCATCATCCATTGCGGCGATAAATTGCGCCACAAAGTGGTCTCCGCCGGCGGGGACCGCGGACGCATCGGTACCGCGCAGGGCGATATACAGGCGCTCAAGGGCCGCGCGCGCCTGTTTGAGACTATCTTCACTGTAATTCAGCTGACTACGGTAATGGCCGGACATCAGGAAATAGCGTACGGTTTCGGCATCGTAATACCGCAAGACGTCGCGCACGGTGAAAAAGTTGCCCCGTGATTTGGACATCTTCTCGCGATCGACCATTAACATGCCGGCGTGCATCCAGACATTCACGTAGGGACCATCGTGGGCGCAGGTGGACTGCGCAATCTCATTTTCATGATGGGGAAAAATTAGATCCGACCCGCCGCCGTGAATATCGAAATGATGGCCAAGCTGCCGGCCGTTCATGGCCGAACACTCAATGTGCCAGCCGGGGCGGCCCTCGCCCCACGGCGACGGCCAGCTCGGCTCGCCGGGTTTTGACATTTTCCACAGCACGAAGTCCATGGGATTTCGTTTCACATCGGCCACTTCGACGCGAGCGCCGGCCTGAAGCTGCTCCAGATCCTGACGGGACAGCAAGCCATAATCGCTGTCGCTGTCGCTGTCTACGGCGAACATTACATCACCGTTGGCGGCCACATAGGCATGACCCCTGTCTATGAGCTGGCCAACCAGTTCGATAATCGCGTCTATATAGTGCGTGGCGCGCGGCTCCTGATCGGGACGCAGGATATTCAACCGGTCGAAATCGCTATGCATTTCGCTAATCATACGCTCAGTAAGCTGCTGAAAAGTCTCTCCATTCTCAGCGGCGCGGCAAATAATCTTGTCCTCGATATCGGTGATATTACGGACATAATTCACCTCGTGACCACGGTAGCGAAGGTAGCGTGTTACGACGTCAAAAGCAACGAAGGTGCGTCCATGGCCGATGTGGCAAAAATCATACACGGTGATGCCGCACACATACATGCCGACTTTACCGGCATGGATAGGTTTAAAGTCCTCTTTTTGGCGGGTCAGGGTGTTAAAAATCTTTAGCATCGAAAATCATTCCATGTGTCTGCGGATTACGCGTGTAGAGCGCCTAGCGGTAAAGGTCAATAAACCTAACGGGGTATTGAACCCTGAAGCCGCAGCTATTGCAATGGTATACCACGGAATTACCGGTGATCGACGTGGCGCGGGAAGGGAAACCGGGGGCCGTTGCTGACTCTATGACAGAGTTATGCTATAAACCCCCCTCTGCCCGTACACTTTGTATGAATGCAATTCATCAGACTTTCAGGACATTAATTATGGTCACTTTACATACCAATTACGGCGATATCGTTATCAAAACCTTTGCGGATAAAGCGCTATTAACCGTTGAGAATTTCCTCAATTATTGCCGCAGCGGGTTTTATGACAATACCATTTTCCACCGCGTGATTAACGGCTTCATGATCCAAGGCGGCGGCTTTGTCCCCGGCATGGAACAAAAGGCCACCCAGGCGCCGGTGAAAAACGAAGCCAACAATGGTCTGAAAAACAACCGCGGTACGCTGGCAATGGCCCGTACCAACGATCCGCATTCCGCCACGGCGCAATTTTTTATCAACGTGGTGGATAATGACTTTTTCAACTTCCGCTCCGAACGCCCTGACGGCTGGGGATACTGTGTTTTCGCCGAAGTGACAGAGGGGCTGGACGTGGTCGACAAAATCAAAGGCGTCGCCACTGGCCGCAGTGGCATGCATCAGGACGTCCCGAAAGAAGACGTCATCATCACCCATGTGACCGTTGCGGAGTAATCCCGCCCGCATGTCAACCCTATTCGTCGCAGATATTCATCTTTGCGCACAAGAGCCGGCGATCACCGCCGGTTTTCTGCATTTTTTACGCGCGCGCGCCGCGCAAGCGCTGTACATCCTTGGCGATTTGTTTGAGGTGTGGATAGGCGATGACGATCCCAATCCGCTGCATCACGAGATTGCCGTCGCGCTACAGGCGCTGACCCAGCGCGGCATCCCCTGCTATTTTATCCACGGGAATCGTGATTTCCTGCTCGGCAAGCGCTATGCCGCCGCCTGCGGCATGACGCTGCTGCCCGCGCAGCGGGTGATGCAGCTGGACGGGTTACGGGTCGTGATTTTGCATGGCGACACGCTGTGCACCGACGATAACGACTATCAGCGCTTTCGCCGCCGGGTGCATCAGCGTTGGCTACAGCGGCTGTTTTTGTCCCTGCCGCTGCGGCGGCGGCTGCGTATTGCCGACAGGATGCGTGCCAATAGCCTGCGCGCCAACGCCGGTAAAACCGCCGACATTATGGACGTCAATGCGCAGGCGGTTATGACCGTGATGGATGATACCGGCGCGACGGTGATGATCCATGGCCATACCCACCGGCCGGCGATACATCAACTGCCCGGGGAGCGCCGTCGTGCGGTACTGGGCGCCTGGCACCATCAGGGATCGGCCATTGAGGTTTCCAATAGCGGTGTCGTACTGCATGAGTTTCCTTTCGGCGGCTGAAATCCGCCGTCGGTAAACCCGTGCGGCGTTCTCCTCCCCTGAAGCGATACGCTTATGCCGGTCCTGCGTACCTTAGGCACCGCCGGTCTTATGACGCCGGCAGGAACTACCCCAAAGCCACGGGGAGAACCGCTAAAGCCTTTCCACCAAGACAAACTCTTTCACCACCAGCGCCATCTCCTCCGACCAGTGGCCGGCGCGGGTGAAAAATGCCCGGTGCGCGTCGCGCCAGTAAGCCAGGCTGAGATCGCCTTCGCCTTCTTTGGCCACCATT
Organism: Sodalis sp. (in: enterobacteria); assembly: GCF_051710625.1. Taxonomy (GTDB): domain Bacteria; phylum Pseudomonadota; class Gammaproteobacteria; order Enterobacterales; family Enterobacteriaceae; genus JBPESN01. The sequence goes on from NZ_JBPESN010000045.1 coordinate 6,132, forward strand.
GCCGCCGTCACATCGCAAAAACGCACGAGGCGCAGGGCGGTGGTGCGGATAACCGCCAGCGGACGCCCACGGCCGTCAAGGATCACGCTGTAATCACCAATGTGCGGCGAGGCTGCATCTTGCTGGTAGGCCTCCAGCGCGCTGCAGGTGGTGGTTTTAATTCCTCCTGCGACCAGCGTCCCCAATTCCTCGGCCATGTCCGCGCTGTCGCCGAATGCCCAGAATGATGCGCCCGGATACTTTGCCGCAAGCGCTGCATTTTCTTTTACGTTATTTTCCATAAGCTATGTCTCGTTAATCCCTGCCCGCCGCCGCGGGGCAAGGTCATTAGTGAATGAAACCGTGGGCTGCAATATTAGGCTGTGCGGCGCGGTTTTTCAGGGGGCTAAATCGCCGCCGGCGGCTACGCAACCGTTTTCCTCCCTTTAGACCCATAATATGCTTTACGCCCAGTTAGTCAGGCCGCACAGTCTGTTAGCAATGCCGACATTATGATCACAGGAGCACAACGTGTATGCAATCCACCCTCGCCACGACAAAAATAGTCATTGTCATGGGCTCCCAAAGCGATTGGAGCACCCTGCAATTTGCCGCGGAAATTCTCACCGTGGTGCACGTTCCTTTTGATGCGGAAATCGTCTCGGCGCACCGTACGCCGGATAAGTTATTCAGCTTCGCTGAGCAGGCGGCAGCCAATGGTTATGCGCTGATTATTGCTGGCGCGGGCGGCGCAGCGCATCTGCCGGGTATGCTGGTGGCCAAGACGCTGGTGCCGGTAAGTGTACCGGTGCAAAGCGCTGCGCTAAGCGGCGTGGACAGCCTGTATTCTGCCGCGCGGCATCCCCGGTCGGCACCCTGGCCATCGACAAAGCCGGCGCCGATAACGCCGCCCTGTTGGCCGCCCAGATTTTAGCGCTGCATGATACCGTGCTGGCCGGACGTCTGAGCCAGTGGCGCCAACAGCAAACCGATGAGGTGCTGAGCCATCCCGATCCGAGGGAACAGGCATGAAGCTTGTCTGCGTTCTAGGTAACGGCCAATTGGGTCGGATGCTGCGGCAAGCCGGCGAGCCGCTGGGCATCGCGGTGTTTCCGGGCGGCCTCGATGTCGAACCCGCATCCGTCCCGTTCCAGCAAAGCGTGATCACCGCCGAAATCGCGCGCTGGCCAGAGACCGCCCTCAGCCACGAACTGGCGCGTCATAATGGTTTTGTCAACAGTGATATCTTTCCCCGGCTGGCCGACCGGTTAACGCAAAAGCAGCTGCTGGATCAATTACGCCTGACAACCACCCCCTGGAAGCCGTTGACGGGCGCCGCCCAATGGCCGGAGGTGTTTGTTTCCTTCGGCAGTCTGGCGATTGTCAAACGCCGGGTGGGCGGCTATGACGGTCGCGGGCGATGGCGGCTTCATCCGGGTGACGAGGCCGCTCTACCTCAGGACTGCTACGGCACCTGCATCGTCGAGCAGGGGATCGCCTTTGACGGAGAAGTGTCGCTGGTAGGCGCCCGTTCCGCCGACGGGGCTTAGGTCTTTTACCCGTTGACCCATAATTTTCACCAGGATGGCATTCTGCGCGCAAGCGTCGCGTTTCCCACTCCGGACAGCGGCCTGCAACGGCAGGCGGGAACTATGCTCGGCGCTATCCTGCACGAACTGGATTATGTCGGCGTGATGGCGATGAAGTGTTTTATCGTCGGCGATCGGCTGCTCATCAATGAACTGGCGCCGCGGGTGCATTAACAACGGCCACTGGACGCAAAACGGCGCCTCCATCAGTCAATTTGAGCTGCATTTGCGCGCCATTCTGGGGCTGCCACTGCCGGCGCTGGTCGTCATCACGCCCGCGGTGATGGTGAATGTGATTGGCAGCGAGGTGAACACCGACTGGCTGGCGGACCCGCTGCTCCATTTGCATTGGTACGAAAAAGAGGTCCGCGCCGGGCGCAAGGTCGGGCACCTGAACCTGTGCCATCCCGATGGCGCGGCGCTCAGCCGCAGTCGGCAGCAGTTGATGACGCTGTTGCCGGGGGATTATGAAAACGGCATCCGCTGGGCGAGACAAACACTGGCAGACTGAGGATGGCTCCGCCGGGCAGTCCTGCCCGGCGGCCTTGCTTATTAGGCTTTCACCGCCTGTAGCGCTGCGTTAAGCGTGGCGCTCGGACACATGGCTTTGCTGGCCAGCGCCGGATTCGGGTGGTAATAGCCGCCGATATCCACCGCGTGGCCCTGTACCTGATTCAGCTCCGCTACAATCTTTTGCTCATTGTCTGCCAGGGTACGGGCAAGAGCGGTGAACTGCTGCTGCAGCGCCGGATCGTCGTTTTGCTCCGCCAGCGCCAGCGCCCAGAAGAGCGCCAGATAGAAATGACTACCGCGGTTGTCCAGCTCGCCCGTTCTGCGGGACGGCGATTTGTTGGCGTCGAGGAATTTGCCGGTGGCCTGATCCAGCGTTTTCGCCAGCACTTTCGCCTTGCTGTTACTGCCCCTGATACCAACATGCTCCAGCGAAGCGGCCAGCGCCAGGAATTCTCCCAGCGAGTCCCAGCGCAGATGGTTTTCCTGCACAAACTGCTGCACGTGTTTCGGCGCGGAGCCGCCGGCGCCGGTTTCAAACAGGCCTCCACCGGCCATGAGCGGTACGATTGAGAGCATTTTGGCGCTAGTCCCCAACTCCATAATCGGGAACAGGTCCGTCAAATAGTCGCGCAACACGTTGCCGGTTACCGAGATAGTGTCCTTGCCCGCGCGAATACGGTCGATGGAGAACCGCGTGGCCTCCACCGGCGACATGATGCGGATATCGAGCCCGTGCGTATCGAAGTCCTGCAGATAACGCTGCACCTTCTCAATCATGCGCGCATCATGTGCACGGGCCGGATCGAGCCAGAATAGCGCCGGCGTGTTGGATTCACGGGCGCGATTGACCGCCAGCTTCACCCAATCCTGAATCGGCGCATCTTTAGCCTGGCACATACGCCAGATGTCCCCTGCTTCGACCGGATGCGTCAGCAGCACATTACCCGCTTCGTCGGCGACCTGCACCACCCCGTCAGTCGGAATCTGGAAGGTCTTGTCATGCGAGCCGTACTCTTCAGCCTTTTGCGCCATCAAACCGACGTTCGGCACGCTGCCCATGGTCGTGGGATCGAAGGCGCCATGCCGTTTGCAATCCTCAATCACCGCCTGATAAACGCCGGCATAGCAGCGGTCGGGAATGATGGCTTTAGTATCATGCGGTTGGCCGTCAGGCCCCCACATTTTGCCGGAATCGCGGATCATCGCCGGCATTGAGGCGTCAACGATCACATCGCTTGGTACATGCAAATTGGTGATACCTTTATCGAAATTCACCATGGCCAGCGGCGGACGCTCGGTATACAGCGCATCAATAACCTGTGTGATTTCCACCTGTTCCTCGGCCGGCAATTCTTTGATTTTGGCGTACAAATCGCCGATGCCGTTGTTGGCGTCAAAGCCCAGCGTTTTCAATTTATCGTTATAGCGGGCCAGCACGTCTTGATAAAATTCCGACACCACGATACCGAACATAATCGGATCGGACACTTTCATCATGGTGGCTTTCAAATGCAGCGATAGCAGAACGCCCTGCCGTTTGGCATCGGTAATCTGCTGCGCGATAAAGCTGCTCAGGGCCTTTTTGCTCATTACCGCGGCGTCGATGATTTCGCCGCTGTTGACCGCGGTTTTAACTTTCAGCACCTGCTTGGCGCCATCGCGGCCGATGAGCGTGATACTCACGTTGCCGTCGCGTTCAATCAGCGCGGATTTCTCGCTGCCGTAAAAATCGCCCTCTTGCATATGAGCGACGTGGGAGAGAGATGACGACGTCCATGCGCCCATGCGATGCGGGTGCTTACGGGCGTAATTCTTCACCGACAGCGGCGCGCGGCGATCGGAGTTACCTTCGCGCAAAACCGGGTTCACCGCGCTGCCTTTGATTTTGTTATAGCGGGTTTTGGCCTCTTTTTCCGCGTCGGATTTCGGCTCGTCGGCATAATCTGGCACCCCATATCCCTGCGCCTGCAGCTCTTTAATGGCGGCCTTCAACTGCGGCAGCGACGCACTGATATTTGGCAGTTTAATGATATTGGCTTGCGGCGTAACCGCCAGTTGGCCCAGTTCCGCCAGATGATCCGACAGACGCTGATCCGATTGCAGATGTTCCGGGAAATTGGCGAGGATACGCCCTGCCAGCGAAATATCACGGGTCTCGATGGCGATCCCCAAGGATTGGGTGAAGGCACGGATAATAGGCAGCAGCGAGTAAGTCGCCAGCGCCGGGGCTTCATCAGTGAGCGTATAGATAGTCTTGGACGTCGTAGTCATTTATTACGTTAACTCCTCTCTCTCATAGCGATTACAACTATCTGAAGAGTGCCGAACCGTTGCGTTCACCGTTGACACCCATTGAAAGCATAAGCGGAAACGCGGGTTTTCCGGATAACACTTCCTGGTGCTAAGTAGGCAGAGTGAATCTGCGAAGTGGCGGAGATCGCTGGTTGATAACCTTTGCGTGATTGGCGGACCTATTTACATTGTAGTGTGATGCCAGGCCGTTACTGTGCAGCATGCGGCCGGGCCCTGTCAACCAGATTATCACTCTGCTAATTATTTTTTGTTGCAATAATGTTCTCATAGTGTAAACGCCCAGCCAAAATCCTGACCAATTTGCCCTCTTCTCTGCAGCAGAGGGGCTCCAAGCAGGGTACTGAGCAGCGACAAGACCAGCATACCGCTGAGCGGCAGTGCCCACCAAAGATAAGGATCTGGTCTGGCGGGAAAATCGAACACCCGCCACTGCAACAGCATCAGCGCCGCCTCGGCGCCGATAGCGGTGACCGCCCCTGCGACCAGTCCCAGTAAGGCGAATTCATTCCACAATGTCGCGCGCAGCAACTTGCGGCTGGCGCCCAATGTCCGGTAAACCACCAATTCCTGCTGACGCTGGCGCATGCCGACCTGCACCTGCGCCATTAACAGCAGCCCGCCGCATAGCAGCACCAATATCACCATAATTTCCAGCGCCCGGCTAACCTGTTGCAACACCTGGCTTATCTGCTGCAGCATCGCGCCGATATCCAGCAGGCTCAGCGTAGGAAATTGGCGCGTCAACTGGGTTACCCATTGTTCGTTACCGTGGTAGCGAAAACTGGTCAGGCAGGTTTGCGGCTGCCCGTCCAGTCCTCCCTGCGGAAAGATGAAGAAAAAATTTGGCCGCAGACTTTCCCAATCCACTTTCCGTAGACTGGATACCGTGGCGGTAAAAGATTGGGTGTCGCCGGTGAAGGTCATAACGATCACCGATGCCGACGCCCAGATCGTTCGCCACGCCCTGTTCCATTGAAACCTCTCCCGCGCGCGGCCACCAGCGCCACACTATAGCGGGCTGGGAGACCCACCAGCCACAACAGTAATCCCAGCACCGCCGGCAGGTAATAGCGCAGCGGCCAGACGGCCGATAACGCATCGCGGCGCAATACGCGCAGCGGACGGGTGGCGAGCAGTTGCCGGTAAGGACGCAACCCCACCAACAACGCGATCACGGCCAATGACCCTAACGACCACACCCAGGGCCATACGCCGGCGGGCGGAAGTTTATCCGGCAATACCGGCGCCAGAAGTTTTATCAGCAACGCCTCGAACGCCAGACTGATAACGGCGCCGCTTATGGCCGAGAAAACCAGCAGCGCCAGCAGCCGCGGCGCCACCAGCACCTCTCCCGCTGGCGGGCGCAAATTGGCCGGTCGGGTCATCAAAGCGCCATACAGCGGGTAGTTGCCGTCGGCGGCGTTGACCCAAGCCAGTTGCGCCGCGTCGCCGGCAAAGGTCATGGTCATAAATGTCAATTGCCGGCTGAGCGTCAGTCCGTCGGCGGCGGCCTGGGAGAGCTAACGTTCATCCACCGGCCGGGCCGCGCGCAATACCCGATCGCCGCCCAGAAAATCACGGCTTTGCTGGTTTAGCTCTTTTTCCATTCGATCGCTAAGCGTTCCCGGCGCCAGCACGCAGGCTACCGACAACGTCAACGCCAGCACCAGCGCCAGCGCCAGCCAAACGATTAACATGGAGGGGGTTCGCCATTCGCGTTAGAACCAGCGAGCTATCATGCCACTTTCTTCAACCGGCGGCCGTCCTGCAGACGCAGTCGGCGTTCACAGCGCGCGGCCAGTTGCCGGTCGTGCGTTACCAGAATCAGGGTAGTGGCGAAATCCCGGTTCAGACTGAACAGCTCATCGGCGATGAGATCGCCGGTGGCGCGGTCCAGATTGCCGGTCGGTTCATCGGCGAACAGAATCTGCGGCCAGCCGCTGAAGGCGCGCGCCAGCGCGACCCGCTGCTGCTCGCCGCCGGAGAGTTGCGCCGGCAAATGGGACAAGTGCTTTCCCAGTCCTAGCTGCGTTAACAGGGCCACCACCTGTTCGCGGCTTTGGCGCTCCCCCTCACCTCTGAGCAGCGCCGGTAACTGGATGTTCTCCAACGCCGTCAGGGTGGGTACCAGCATGAACGACTGAAAAACGAAGCCGATATGACGGGCGCGCCGCGCTGCGCGGCGCGGCGCGGCGTTCTTCATTCAACGCCGTCAAATCGTGCCCCAACAAATGCACGACACCGTCGCTACAGTCGTCGAGCCCGGCCAGGATCCCGAGCAGCGTCGACTTACCGGAACCGGACTCGCCAATCAGCGCTATTGTTTGCGCGGGTTTGACAACCAGCTCAACTCCGGTAAGGATGGAGATATGGTGTTCACCCTGACCGACGTGCTTACTAAGATGATGAACTTCAAGAACGTTTTCCGCTGGCATTTCCCTTTCCTTATTCTGTTGAGTCTGGTGAGCGTACGGGCGCTGGCTGCCGATACGCTTTTGGTTCTGGGCGACAGTCTGAGCGCCGGTTACCGGATGGCCGGCGCTCGTGCCTGGCCCGCGCTGTTGGCCGCGCGCTGGCAGCAGGACGATAACGCCATCAACGTGGTCAACGCCAGCATCAGCGGTGATACCGCCACCCAGGGCGCAGCACGTCTGCCGGCGCTGCTGCGCCAGCATAAGCCACGCTGGGTGGTCATCGAGCTGGGCGGGAATGATGGTCTGCGCGGTCTCCCACCGCCGCAAATAGAACAAGATTTGGTCAAATCGATTACCTTAAGCCAATAGGCGGGCGCGCAGCCGCTACTGATGCAGATTCGCCTGCCACCAAATTACGGCAAGCGTCATACGGAAACCTTCAGCACCATTTATCCCAGGCTAGCGACCCGGTTTTTCGTTTCTTTAATATTGTTCTTTATGGAACATATCTATCTGCGTCCGGAGTGGATGCAGGATGACGGCATTCATCCCAATCCGGACGCCCAGTTCTTCATCGCGCAATGGATGGCAGACCGCCTGCTGCCCTTACTTAAACATGAATCATAGGCAAGGAGAGCAAAAGTTGAATAAAGTTATGCAAAAAGCCGTGTTGATTACCGGTTGCTCCAGCGGTATCGGCCTGGCGGCAGCCCGCTATTTGCGTGCGCTTGACTACCGGGTATTGGCCGCCTGCCGTCAGGCGCAGGACGCGGCGCGGCGGGCGGCGGAGGGTTTTGAGGCGCTGGCGCTGGATTTGGACGATCCTGCAAGCGTTGACGCCGCCGCCGATGAGGTGCTACGGTTGACCGGCAGCCGGCTGTACGGGCTGTCCAACAATGCCGGTTACGGCATGTACGGTGCGCTGGCAACCCTCGGTCGTCGCCAGTTAGAACAGCAATTTTCCGCCAATCTGTTCGGCATTCATCAATTGACCCAGCGGCTGCTGCCTGCCATGGTACCTCATGGCGAGGGGCGGATTATTCAAACCAGCTCGGTCATGGAGCTCATTTGCACGCCGGGCCAGGGTGCCTACACCGCCTCCAAATTCGCCCTGGAAGCGTGATCGAATACGCTACGCATGGAGTTGCACGGCAGCGGCGTGCAGGTCAGCCTGATTAAACCGGGTCCGATCGCCACGTCCTTTAGCGCTAACCTGACCCATATCTGGACGGACCAGCGGGTGACCAACCCCAGCATCGCCCGGCGCTTTACCCTGCCGCCAGAGGCCGTGTTGCCGAAATTAAGCCATGCGCTGGAAAGCCCCCCCGGGCCAGATTACGTTATCCGATTACCCTGGTGGCGCACGCTATGACATGGCTGCGTCGCTGCCTGCCCGGGCGCTGGCTGGATTGGCTTTTACGCGGCAAGCATTGAAGCGCGGCATCGCCGCCTCCATGTTTTGCCAAAACCATTGAGAGAAATTGCATGTTAAACGCCACGGTAGTTGAAATTAACGAAACCAACCTGCAGCAAACGCTGGAGCAATCCATGCAGGTACCGGTGCTGTTCTATTTCTGGTCCCAGCGTAGCCCGCACTGCGAACAGTTGACGCCGGTGCTGGACAAGCTGGCGCAGGAATACGCCGGCCAATTTGTGCTGGCAAAAGTCAATTGCGATGAACAGCAACACATCGCGCCCCAGTTCGGTCTGCGTGCCATCCCCACCGTGTATCTGTTTAAGGATGGCCAGCCGCTGGACGGTTTTCAAAGCCCGCAGCCGGAAGACGCCGTGCGCGAACTGTTGACCTGCGCCCTGCCCGATCCTGCCGAGCTGCAATTACAAGAGGCCGCGGCGCTGGCTGGTACAGGCGGGAGATTTCGCCGGGGCGCTGCCGCTTTTGAAAGCATTATGACAGGAACCCAAACCCGCCAGCGAGGCCGGTCTGTTGCTGGCGGAAACCTATCTGCAGTTGAATCGTCCCGACGATGCGCAAGCGGTGTTGGACTAGTTCCCGTTGCAGGATAAAGATACCCGTTACCAGGGTATGCTGGCACAGATCGAGCTGCTGCGTCAGGCGGCGGACACCCCGGAAATTCCGCAATTGCAGCAGCAGGTGCACAATGCGCTGCACGATGCCACGTTGCCGGTGCAGTTGGCCCTACAGCTTCATCAAGTAGACCGTAATGAGGAAGCGCTGGAGCTGTTGATGGGGCATTTGAAAACCGATCTCGGCGCCGCCGGCGGCGATGCGCGTAAAATATTGATGGATATTCTGGCGGCACTGGGCACCAACGAGGCCTTGGCGGGCAAATACCGTCGCCAACTCTATTCCCTGTTGTATTGATTCTTTCTGCAAGGCAGGTGCGCCGCCCGGATCGCCTGCTTTTTTCTGCCGGTTTTATCCCGCCACCGGCGACCAAAAGAGCAAAAAACGCGCCCGCCGCTTTGTAACCGTTATGATCCCGTCCCTTTTATTGTGCGAATCACTGTAACCTGGCGCGCTTTGCTGTATCTTCTCTTTTACGACACGCGACCCGCCGCAAAAAACAAGATGGCGGCCCGGTGCGTTATCCTCTGGAAATGAAAAGGACCTTCACCTATCTTAATGGTCATTCCCGTTCTGGTCGTGCTCGCCCTTATCGTGGTCGCCACGGGTATCAAGATCGTGCCGCAGGGCTACCAATGGACGGTGGAGCGATTCGGCCGCTTTACGCAGGCGCTGAAGCCTGGTCTGAATCTGGTAGTGCCGTTTATGGACCGCATCGGCCGTAAAATTAACATGATGGAACAGGTGCTGGATATCCCTTCCCAGGAAATCATCTCTAAGGATAACGCCAACGTCACTATCGACGCCGTCTATTTTATCCAGGTGGTGGATGCCGCGAGCGGCGCGTATGAAGTCAGCAATCTCGAGCAGGCGATCCTCAACCTGACCATGACTAATATCCGCACGGTGCTTGGCGCCATGGAGCTGGACGAAATGCTGTCCCAGCGCGACAGTATCAACGTCCAGCTGCTGCAAATCGTCGACAAGGCGACCAATCCCAGTCACACGCGTCAAGATCCGCAATGTGCGGCCGCTGGCGGAGATGATTGCGGCGATGAACGCCCAGATGAAAGTGGAGCGAACCAAGCGCGCCGATATTCTGGAGGCGGAGGGGGTGCGCCAGGCGGCCATTCTGCGCGCGGAGAAGGAAAAACAGTCGCAGATCCTGAAAGCCGAGGGCGAGCGGCAGTCGGCGTTTTTGCAGGCCGAGGCCCGGGAGCGCGACGCCGAAGCAGGGAAGCGCGGCCACGCAGATGGTCTCCGAGGCGATCGCTGGCGGTAATATCCAGGCGATCAATTACTTCGTGGCGCAGAAATACACCGATGCGTTGCAAAAAATCGGCTCCGCCAACAACAATAAAGTCATTATGATGCCGCTGGACGCCAGTAACCTCCAGGGCGCCATTGGCGGGATTGCTGAACTGATTAATGAGAGTAAATCCGGTCGGAGCAAGGGATGATATGGATGGCGATAGCGGAGCACCCGCACAATGTCTAACTGATTCTGGGCGGCCTGCTGCTGGCGCTGGAAATGCTGGGCGTAAGCGGGTTTCTGCTGTGAAGCGGTATTGCCGCGCTGCTGGTAGGGTTGCTGACGTGGCTGGTGCCGATTGGCTGGGAGTGGCAGGGCGCGACCTTTGCCGTGCTTACCGTCGGTTCGGCCTGGCTGTGGTGGTATCGCTTGCGCGCCAGCGATTGCGGACGTCCAGTATCGGCGTTGAATCAGCGCGAGCAGTAGTTCATCGGGCTGCGCACGCGCCTATCCAAGCCCCTGAGCAACGGTTTCGACCGCCTGCGCGTGGGCGGCACCACCTGGCGCATCCAGGCCAGCGAAGATCTTGGCGGCGGGGACCTGGGTAGAGGTGTACGCCACCGAGGGGATTATCCTGCGCGTGCGGCGCGCCTTACCAGAATAGCGGCAGCAGGCCTGAGCGGTCCTGCCTGCGGCGCAGCTTAATGCGACGACTGAACGGGATGCGAGCAACCGCAATTGCCCGCCAGATTGTCGATAATGGGGCAGTCTGCGCCTTGGTCACCCGAGCAACGCTCAGCCAGCGTCAGGAGATGTTGGCACATCTGGGTCAATTCGGCGATGTGCGTCTCAATCTCCTGTACTTTCTTGAGCATCCGGCGTTTAACGTCGGCGCTGTGACGGCCGGGATCGTTAAACAACGCCACCAGTTCCCGGCACTCTTCCAGATTAAAACCCACCTGTCGCGCCTGACGCAGCAGCATCAATTCTTCCAGATGGCGGTCGTTATAGGTCGTTATAGCTGCGATAACCGTTTTCTCGACGCAGCGGTGGCGATACCAAGCTTTTTTGCTCGTAGAAACGGATCACCTTGGCGGTGAGCCCGGTTTTTTTGCCGCACGACTGATGTTTATTGTTCTCTTCCAAAGCTCGCCGCCACGACCGCAGCTTTGCTAAGCGTACCATCAGAGAACCGCCATTTGGACACCTTACGGGCCGCCGAGCGCAGACTCCTGTTAGCGGACCCGTATCGGTCACCGCACCCGCACCGGCATCTGCTAGTGTAGCGCATCGCAACGCGCAGATACCATCCCGTCGGCAAAGGGCTGTCCCGCCCACGGCACGCCTTCGTCTACTCTGTCCTGCCCGATACAGGAGCAGGCGAGGTCTCGCGACCGTCCCGCCGCCCCTCACCGGACGGCGGAATGTGTGTTGCCATATTGCCCGTCAGCGGCAACGCCCTTGCGGCGTACTCGAGCTCGCCCAGGGGTCAACCATTGCCGTCGACGGCGGCGTAGCGCGCCGCTTCAACATGCTCGCTGGTGTGAAAATCGACGCATTCAACCTGACCATCAGGCGAGATAGTCAACGTCACCGCCATCTGAAAGTGCGGATAGATGTCCCGCTTGGGACCGTTAATATTAAATTCAAGATGCGCCTCTTCGCCCATCTGATAGAACAGTTCCACGGCGGTAGAAATCCCCCCCCCAGGACAAAATTCTCAATAAAGTCATTGGGAAAGGACGCCAATCCCTGATGGACATCGGCAAAACCGCTTTGACTGCTCACCTCAACCAGCGCCGCCAGTTGCTGCGGCGTCAGTTTTTGATAAAGCCCGTGGGTGGCGTCGGTAATTTCCTCCTCAGTCATACGGCTGACGCCATTAAATACTGGCCGGCCATCGATGACGCTTTCACCGCTCAACCGCCACATATCGATTAACAACCAAGGCGGCGCCGTTTCCCCGATCGCCGTTTGGCTATCGTTCGCCAATTGCTCACGCACCGAACGGCTGATGCTCTGTTTCACTTTGAAGTGATCAACTAAAACGGGCCACCGCGTTAGCGTTTTTCCAGTGTCTATTTTCTGATTCGTTTGGTGGCAACCCACCGTTATATTCATGTGGCCTGAGTGCGCTGTAATATCTCACGATATAGTCGGTAATTTCATAAGCGGCT
>NZ_JBPESN010000046.1:0-18243 GCF_051710625.1 Sodalis sp. (in: enterobacteria)
CTATATCGTGGGATATTACAGCGCACTCAGGCCGCATGAATATAACGGTGGGTTGCCACCAAACGAATCAGAAAATAGATACTGGAAAAACGCTAACGCGGTGGCCAGTTTTAGTTGACCACTACAGGTTAGCCATGAATCCCTGGATCGGCGATATGTGGGAAAATGAACACGGTCCGCGCGGCGGCGATGAAATCAATATCCTGCATAAAGGCGCCAATTATGGTTGGCCGATTGGCACCTATGGCATCAATTATTCCGGATTAAAGATCCCCGACGCGCGTGGCGGCATTGTCGCGGGAACCGATCAGTCGGTCTAGTTTTGGCAACACTCGCTGGCGATCAGCGGGATGGCGTTTTACCAAAGCAATCGCTTTCCCGCCTGGCAGCATTCGCTATTTATCGGCGCGCTAAAAACCAAGGCGCTATTGCGCCTGAGTCTGAAGGGAAATGAGGTCGTATCGGAGCAGCGCTTACTGACGGATCGCGCAGAGCGCATCCGCGATGTCCGCGCCGGCGCCGATGGTTACCTCTACGTGCTGACCGATGAACGCAACGGTAAGCTGCTGCGGGTCGGCCTGCAGGAAGAATAAGCCGTGGACCGGCGTCAACTGAGCGGCAACATTACCCGCTGTTGATAGGCCGTCCGCTCGCACAGCGCCTGATACCAGGCCTCCAGCCGCGGCTGGGGTTGTTGTTCAAGCGGCAGATTAAACTAGTTGTAAGCCAGACACCCCAGGGGAATGTCGCCGATACCAAAAGCCTCGCTGGCAAACCATGGCTGTTTTTCAAGCGCGCCATCGGCCACGGCGAACAGCTTTTCACACGCCGCGATCCCGCAGCTATCGCTTGCGGCATCGCGCTGTTTGGCCGGCGTGCGCACCAGGCTGATAAACAGCGGCTGCAGCGCGGGCGCCAGCAGCGAAAGCGTCCAGTCCATCCATTTTTCATTGCGTGCACGCTCAGCGGCATCGGTGAGCAGCTAGACACCCTGACCGTAACGAGCTGCGAGGTAACGCACGATAGTATCGGATTCCCACAGAATTAAATCGTTTTCATCGTCCTGCAGGCAGGGGACCAGACCGTTAGGATTCAGCGACAGAAAGGGCGCATCCTGATTCTTGCCATATTGCCCCCGCCGGGATGAGATTGAAGACCAGCTGCAGCTCCGCCGCGCACTAGAGCACCTTTTTGACATTGACTGAATTCTCGCGACCCCAAATCGTTAACATAACGCCTTCAACAGCGAAATGATGAGTTTTACGCTTTCCCTGTCGACGGCGGCGGGCAGGCAACCTTCAGCGATGCACCATACCCGGGCCGTGCGCCGACGACCGCGCACAGGCCGCCAAAAAGCAGGAGGCGCTGCACGCGGGCTCCTGAACGGCACGCAGGTGACGATTTTTCTGCCGGCGCCAGGGCTGCCGCCAGCTAATCTTTATTATGGGTGTTTGCATGCTGTTCGCTTGCAAATAGCGCCACGGGTAAACAGTGCGTCTACTGTGACCGATTAGCGGGGTTTAATCAATTGCCCCGGCCGGCCGGGCGTTTTTTTCCCCGCGCCTTACGGGCGCAGAAAAAATTGACAATAAAAGGGCTGACACGCGCGCGCCAATGCGGCAAAGTTAAACGGTTTCGATTAGATTATCATTGCTAGAACATGATATAGACATGCGCGCAGCCCGTTGCCGGCCATGCGCGCAACATCCGCCAGCGGATTACACGCGGTGACTCTTATTGAATAGATACTCTGGCCTCGTCATGATGAAACCTGTCTTCAGCAATCAACGTTATGCCCTTGCTTTGGGCACCCTGCTCCTGCTTGCCGTCCCTGCCCTTCGTGGCGCCGACGTCCCACCCGCCGCGCCGGAAATTAACGCCCGTGCGTATATTCTGATGGATTATCAGAGCGGCAAGGTGCTGGCGGAAGCCAACGCCGATGAGCGTCTTGATCCCGCGAGCCTCACTAAAATCATGTCCAACTACGTGATTGGGCAGACGATGAAGGCCGGCAAGATTCACCCGACGGACAAGGTGACGATCGGAAAGGATGCCTGGGCTACCGGCAATCCGGTGCTGCGCGGCTCGTCGCTGATGTTCCTCAAACAGGGCGAGCAGGTCACGGTTGACGATCTTAATAAAGGCATCGTCATCCAGTCCGGCAACGATGCCAGTATTGCGCTGGCGGATCACGTTGCGGGTAGCCAGGACGCTTTTGTCAGCCTGATGAATCAGTACGCTCAAGCGCTCGGACTGAAGAATACCCACTTTCTCACGGTACATGGCCTGGACGCGGAAGGGCAGTACAGCACCGCGCGGGATATAGCCATTCTCAGCCAGGCGCTAATCCACAACGTTCCGGACGAATACGCGCTGCATAAAGAGAAAGAATTTACCTACAACAAAATCAAACAGCCCAACCGTAATCGTCTGTTATGGAGCGGTAACCTGATCGTCGACGGCGTGAAAACCGGCTACACCAGCGGCGCCGGCCACAATCTGGTGGCGTCAGCCACCGATAATGGCATGCGGCTGATTTCCGTCGTGCTCGGCGCCCCGAGCGATGGTATTCGCTTTCGTGAAAGCGAGAAGCTGCTGATTTGGGGTTTCCGCTTTTATGAAACCGTCATGCCGGTGCCGAAGGACCGACCGTTTACCCAGCAACGGGTGTGGTTCGGCGATCGAAGCCAGGTGAATCTGGGCGTGGCCCAGGATGTGGCCATTACCTTGCCGAAAGGGCAATTGAAAAATATGAAGGCGTCTTTTACGCTCTCCACCCCGCATCTGGAGGCGCCGCTGGCCAAGGATCAGGTAGTGGGCACCATCGATTTCAGCCTGGATGGCAAGGTTATCGAGCAGCGGCCGCTGGTGGTGATGGAAGAGGTGAAGAAAGGCGGCATATTCCGCACGCTGTGGGACTGGATCCCGCTTAAAGTACATAGTCTTTTTAGCTAACGTGCGGTGAGACGGCGCAGCGTGCTGTAGCCACGCCGTTTTGTCGCTGGCCGCCACGTCAATCGGACTCAGGCTCATCCATTTTATGGCGACGCGGGGGCTGCGTGAGCCGATGCTTCTGGCGCTGTGCCTGCGGGTCTGCGTTAATCCGTGCTTATGGTGTTACGGCCGCCCGGTGCACCCACCTTGACTTGATACTTCCGGCGCAGTACCGGCAGCGCCTTGCTTATCGCTGCCGCCGGAGCTTTTGCTGCGGGCGCCGTTGCCGTATCACACCCGAAGCCACCGCCGCTACGCTACCGGGGTGGCAGGACTGTCGCCAGACGCCGCCCGCGTTCATTATTACATCAGCTTGTAGATCGTCGCGGTCAGTGCGATAAGCCCAATCGCCCAAACGAAGTAATTACTTGCCAAACCGCGGGAGCGGGCCATGGCGGGCACTTTATGAATCGCGTACATCGGCATTAAAAACAGCAACATGGCAATGATGGAGCCGCCCAGAGTTTCAACCATCCCCAAAATGCTGGGATTAATGGTGGCCACCAGCCAAGCGGTCAGCAGCATGAATACGGCGGTGACCTTGCTCATCGTACCGGCGGAAATTTCTTTGCCGCGGGCCTGTAATGCCGAGGTCACTAGCCCGCTAAAACATTCACTAGCGCCGAGATAGTGGCCGAGAAATCATTTAGCAATAGCCTCAAAAGCGATAATCGGCCCCAGCGAGGCGATAAACGGATTATCAAAATGGTTGGCAAGGTACGACAGCATGGAGATATTTTGATCTTTGGCTTCCTGCATGTTTCCCGGCGAGAGGCTAAGGGCACAGTTAAAAACGAAAAACATTACCGTCAGCATTATTATCACGTGGCTACAGGCCAAAACGCGGGCGCATTTTGCCTCGGCCCCTTCGCCATATTCTTCGCGTTTTGACATCGCGAATGACGAGATAATGGGGGAATGATTAAACGAAAACACCATGACCGGCACCGCCAGCCACAGGGTGCTGAGCAGTCCGCCGCCGTCGGCCTGGGGCTGCACCAGCGGGGCATGGAAAATTGCGCCGCTCCAGTACGGAATAAGATAAAACGACAAAAACACCAGTACCGCTACAAACGGAAACACCAGCACGCACATCGACTTCACAATGTAGCCAAGCTGATGTACGATAAAACTCTCGACGGTATTGGTGATGGCGACGCTGTAAACCAGCAGGATCGGATAGATAGCGAAAAAGTACAGCAGCGTAATCAGGTTACCGACGCGGTTGCCGAAATGTTCTTTGACGACATCGGTAATGTCGTTGCATTTGCCGTTGCCTGAGAGTACAAAACGCGGCATGCCCCGATGGGCGAAAAAGGTCATGGGAAAGGCGATAAGCGCCATGATAAGCAGGGGCAGTAGCCCGCCGATACCTGCATTGATGGATAAAAATAGCACCCCGGCGCCACCAATCGCCGTGCCATATAGCCCCAACATCTAGACCGTATCAGATGGGATCGCCCGTACGGGGGGGGGGCTTTTGTTATGTCCATAAATTCTCCGAATATAATGCAAAGGCTGACCGGTGATTGATAATAGCCGTCGCCGTTACTCAGTTTAATATAATTATATTAATGTGGTTTAATTATCTGTTGTCGAATCATCGGTAATCTTCGGGGGGATAATAAAGTGTTTATTTGTCACTTCCAGCACTAATGCTGTTTTTTTTGACGCCGGTCGAATAATTAATTGCCACTAGCGATGTGGGTATAATACTCCCTGCCGTGAGTCAATTAATGAGCAATTTCATAAGCATTTGCGGCTGATGGATTTATGCTATTTCCTATATTTCAGTATATTAATATTTATATTGTCAGATTTTTCTTTCTTGGTCGTTCTTTGTTAATTTCGCGCGCGGCGTGTAAAATTAACCTATAAAAAGAGTGAGTAAATAGTGCTCATAACAAAGTCTGAGACGAGAGTTTATGCTTTCTGTGGGAAAAGTATTCGGCCGACGGTGATTAATTGTGCAAACGCGACAATAGTGTATAAAATTTGACTCATTCGCTATGAAAAATAAATGTTGCGTGGCCTCATAGTACCGCTATATTGGCTTGCGCTACGCCCGCACTTGACGGTGATAGACGACGAATGCCACGCAGGTTGGGGTTTACCCGCTAGCGATATTTTGCCCGAAAGGCGTTTTTTATAAAAGGGGATGACGAGGGCAACAAAATGAAGGAATAATAAAAAACCCAAGCGCCTTGGACCTAATAGGCGAGACGTTTGGGCTCCCCAAAATGGGGACATCAAAGAAAAGCAGTGGCATAAAGTATGACCGGGAGGCGGGGCAAAAGTTCTGCCGACGCGGGAAATATTTTTTTACGCTAGGTAAGCGCGCCCGCGCCGCTGCGGCCTGGCTGAACAACAATCAGCGTGTCGGGCAAGGAAGATGTCCGCATGGCAGCGTGCACCCACCTCCCGCGCGGGGCGAAGCGGCCTTCGCCCCGGCGCGTATGGGCCATGGCACGACGGCGCGTCCCGCCGTGATGATTATGGTTGAGCCACGAGAGGGCGGATCGCCTCTGACGTTTTTCACCTCGCGCCAATTAATTAAGGATATTTCCTAAAATGACGCCAAAGCCCCTCATACCCCGTGACAGCCCGTTAACCAGTTAATAACTCTCGGTCGCTAAAGCGGAAGAAGACGCGCCGGCCTTTGACGCGCCCCACCATCAGGCCATTTTATGAAAAGTTCCACGCTTTTATCGGGTTGGCCTGCGCTGCGTTGGCAGCCTCGCGATGGGGGTCGGCGCCCGGCAGCAAATCGCTAACACTTTTACAGCGCCTGGTAACAATAATATGACCTGATGCCTTCGAAAACGTAACCGGTATTTTACCTGCAACACATTAATATAGTTGAAGTTACCAGTTAAATTTATTTGACCACTATCTCCGGCGGCCAGGCTTCCCTGACCTCCCGCGACCTTACATGCTGTGACGCGAATAGAGTCAACTCAATGCCTAAAGTCAGATGGCTTTTAGACCGTCTGCCGGGATGTCTGCCCCTGAATCCGGGGGCGTTTGCTTTTTTACACTGGGAAATAGGTATTACTGCCGCCATCGTGGCGGGTATCCATGAGGAAGGCGACCATGGCGATTCACCGGCATAACGCAGGTATTGTGGCCAGCACGTTAATTTTCGTGCTGATCTTTATTAGTCAAAAAACCGCTTTAGTCGCCTTGGCCGGAGGGGGGGCTGACGGCGAGAGTTAGCCACTCTTTTTGCCACGACTGGCACTGAAAAAGGTCTGCGGGCGGGGGTGCCGGGGGCAAGACGTCGATGGAGGCGCCAGCGGCAGCCTTTAGCGGCACGTCCGCACCCGCACGACTGCACAGCCTCTTATCGGTGTGGAGCCAGGCGTGCTGACGTTGCCTTGCGGCGCAGGCCGAATCTTTTCTGACCCCCGCCCGCGGCGGAATTATGATGTCGCCAACGCGATACTTTGCCTCTGGATAAAGTGTGAAACTAGCCATCCTCTCCCGCGATGGGACCCTGTTCTCATGCCGCCGGCTGCGCGAGGCCGCACAGGCCAGAGGCCATAAGGTCGATGTTATCGATCCCCTTTCCTGTTATATGAATATCAACAATACCGCCCCTTCGATTCACTACCGTGGCCGGCGCCTGAAACATTACGACGCCGTGATCCCGCGTATCGGCCCGTCGACCACCTTTTACGGCACTGCGGTGCTGCGCCAATTCGAGATGCTGGGCAGCTATGCTCTCAACGAATCAGCGGCGATCACTTGCGCGCGGGACAAATTGCATTCCTTACAATTGCTGGCACGTCAGGGCATAGACCTGCCCATTACCGGCTTTGCCGATTCGCCGGATGATGCCGGCGATCTCATCATTATGGTGGGTGGCGCGCCGCTGGTGGTGAAGCTGGTGGAGGGAACGCAGCGCATAGGCGTCGTACTGGCGGAAACGCGGCAGGCGGCGAAATGCGTTATCGACGCATTTCGCCGCCTGAAAGCTCAATTTCTGGTGCAGGAGTTTGTCGCCGCAGCCGGCGGATACGATGTCCGCTGTCTGGTGATAGGTGATAAGGTCGTGGCGGCAATCGAACGCCAGACCAAAACTGGGGATTTTCGCTCCAATCTGCATCGCGGCGGCAGCGCGCAGACAATGATCATCAGCGCAGCGGAGCGGGCGGCGGCGATTCATGCCGCGGCGGCGCTGTGCCTTAACGTCGCCGTCGTGAATATCCTGCGCGCAAAGCAGAGACTGTTAGTGATGGAGGTGAACGCGTCCCCGGGGCTGGGAAAAATAGAAACCGCCAGCAACCAGCAATATGGATATCGCGACCCTGATGATCACGTTTATTGAAGCGCGTCTCGCCGACCGAGACTCGCGCTAAGCGAACATAACCTGTTTTTCAGAAAAAACCAGTGCCTGAGGCGGCGGTGGCTGCCCTGTCCGGCAATTGCTTAAAATCAATCGTCTATTTTTGTTTGCCGGCGCGGTCAGCGGCAGTCAAATTCGCCTTAATGTTGCCAATCTCGGCTAAGGGAAGGTGAAATTGCTGCATTTGGCCATAGCGCTACTATTTATTATTCCGTAAGCTATGCCCCGTTTCACACTAGAGAAGAGGTTAGTTTTATATGGATTCACTTGTCGTACCGGATCTGGATATCTTGAAGCGCTGGTTGGAGAAGCTGAATTTGTCATTCTATGAATGTGACTCCTGCCAGGCGTTGCATCTGCCGCATATGCAGAATTTCGACGGCATTTTTGATGCAAAGGTTGATCTGGCTGACAATGTCATCTTGTTTTCCGCCATGGCGGAGGTACGGCCGACGGCTCTTATCGCGCTGGTGGGGGATTTGAGTCAGATCAACGCCAGTTCGCTGACGGTGAAAGCGTTTATCGACATTCAGGACGATAATTTGCCCAAACTTGTGGCCTGCCAGGCCCTGGTCAGCGCCGCCGGGGTCACCCTCGGCCAGTTCCGCCATTTCATGCAGCAGGCCGAGGAGCAGATTTCTATGCTCATTATGGAAGCGCGCGCCAACGATCTGCTGTTTATCGGCGAAGACGATGACAACGACGCTCATGCCCCTTCGACGCCGGTTATCCACTAACTCGCGTGCAGCACGGGCGCTTGACGGCTGACGCCGCGTGGCCCGCGTTGAGGTTGGACGCTTGACGGCTGATGCCATGTGAGATCGGGGGTTGACGGCTGACACCGCTGGTCCCCGTGCGGCGCGGGCCTTTTCCTTGCTGACGCGATGGGGCATCTCATCCGCTTAGGTGTACCTGGTTAGGGCGCGCGATTTGTCGGTACCCGGCGCTCCAAATCCTGCCTTTTCAACGTCCACCTCATCAACGACTGCGGCATCAGGGAGGGAATCGGCGGCGTTAAGTCGTTATCCTGCCATTTCTCATCGAAGAGGGCTTTTGTAATGCACGAAGCTATTTTTTTCGCTATTTTCTCTGCCGCGCTCCCTCAGTTGTCACCCTAAAATGCCGCAAAATGAATAATTAGTCACTTAAAGTCGTTTTTACGCCGGATGCTGGCGCAGGAACGCCCGTGCGGTTATGCTGGCGACAGGCTGTGCTAGTGCCAGGCGCCGCTGGGTATTGTGCTACGCAACGTCGGTGCTCGCCAAAAGGAACCGGCCGTAGTGCGCAGGTTTACCGTACAAACCGCCCTGGAATGCCGGGATTGCGCCTTTCATAGATGACCTGGATCGGCGCTACGACATAAGCGCCGTTTTGCGATGAAGGTTTTAGGGAGGAAGTAACGGATGTTTACCCAACGTCAATTATGGCTTACCGGTGCGATTGCCGGCTTACTGATGGTCGTTTCTGCGTCTGCGTTTGCGTTTGCGGAGCAAAAAACGCTGCCCGTGTATAACTGATCAGATTATATCAAGCCGAATACCGTCCCTGATTTTGAAAAGAAAATCGGCATCAAGGTGGTCTATGACGTTTTCGATTCCAATGAGGTTTTGGAAGGGAAACTGATGGCCGGTAGTACCGGCTTTGATATTGTGGGGTGCCCTCTGCGAGCTTCCTGGAGCGTCAGCTGTCGGCTGGCGTCTTTTAACCGCTGGATAAGAGCAAACTGCCCAATTACAAAAATCTCGACCCTGAGCTGCAAGCTCATCAGCTGCCACGATCCGGACAACAAATATGCCGTGCCCTATATGTGGGCCACTACCGGTATCGGCTATAACGTCGAGAAGGTCAAAGCGGTGCTGGGCAAAGACGCGCCGGTCAACAGCTGGGATTTGGTGCTGAAGCCGGAAAACCTGGCAAAGCTGAAAAGCTACGGCGTGTCATTCCTCGACGCACCTTCCGAGATTTATGCAACGGTGCTGAATTATTTGGGTAAAGATCCCAACAGCGACAGCGCCGCCGATTATACCGGGTCGGCCACCGATCAGTTGCTGAAACTGCGCCCGAGCATTCGCTACTTCCAGTCTTCGCAATACATTAACGACCTGGCGAACGGCGATACTTGCGTCGCCATCGGTTGGGCGGGCGATGTCATGCAGGCCCCCAATCGGGCCAAGGAAGCGAAAAATGGCGTAAACATTGCCTATTTGATTTTAAAAGAAGGGGGGCGGACGTTTTTTGACGTGCTGGCCATTCCGGCGGACGCCAAAAATCTCGATGAAGCCTACCAATTTATTAACTATCTGCTAGAGCCGCAGATGATTGCCGACGCCAGTAACCAGATCTTCTACGCCAACGGCAACAAGGCGGCGACACCGCTGGTAAATCCGGAAGTGTGTGACAATCCTGGCATTTACCCGCCGGCGGACGTGCGCGCCAAACTGTTTACGCTGAGAGTGTAGCCGCCGAAAATCGACCGGGTGATAACCCGCGTCTGGACCAAAGTGAAAAGCGGCAAATAATCCGGCGAATTACGCTACGCTTACCTTAACTAACAGGCGGTTCCCCCCCGTTTGCTATGCTTTGTTTGCGGCGATACGCCGGCTGAGCCGGTCCGCTGCCCCCGCCGATACCGGAGAGTGATGTTAGTGAACGATGCCATACCCCGTCCGCCGTCCAACAGCGCCCGCAAAATGGTGACACCATTGCTGGAAATCCGCAACCTGACCAAAAGCTTTGACGGGCAGATGGCGGTGGATGATGTTAGTCTGACCATCTATAAAGGGGAAATGTTCGCTTTGTTGGGCGCTTCCGGCTGCGGCAAATCCACGCTGTTGCGCATGCTGGCGGGCTTCGAGGCGCCGACCCACGGCGCTATTGTCCTCGACGGTTAGGATCTCTCCCATACGCCGCCCTATCAACGGCTCATTAATATGATGTTCCAGTCCTATGCGCTGTTTCCTCACATGACGGTAGAGTAGAATATCGCCTTTGGCCTGAAGCAGGATAAGCTGCCGCGTGCGGAGATTAAACTGCGGGTAAAAGAGGATACTGGCGATGATGCATATGCAGAAATATGCAGCGCGCAAACCTCATCAGCTTTCCTGCGGCCAGCGCCAGTGGGTGGCCCTGGCGCGCAGCCTGGCCAAACGGCCCAAGCTTCTGCTGCTCGATGAACCGATGGGGGGCACTGGATAAAAAGCTGCGTGACCGCATGCAGCTGGAAGTGGTGGATATTCTTGAGCGGGTCGGCGTGACCTACGTCATGGTTACCCACGATCAGGAAGAAGCGATGACCATGGCGAGCCATAGGAGATATATGAGCATTCCCAACAGCCGCTTCAGCGCCGAGTTTATCGGGTCGGTAAACACGTTCGAGGGGCTGCTCAAGGCACGTTTGGACAACGCGCTTATCCTGCAAAGCCCGGGCCTGCTGTCTCCACTGCGGGTCAATACCGATGTATCGGTGGTGTAGGGCGTCCCGGTCCATGTCGCGCTACGGTCGGAGAAAATCATGCTCTGTGAGGGGGCGCGCCCGAATACGGCTGTAACTTCGCCGTGGGTAAGGTGATCAATATCGCCTACCTGGGGGATTTGTCCATTTATTACGTCCGCCTGAACAGCGAGCAGATCATCAGCGCCCAGTTGTATTGTGCTTACGGTTTAGGGGAGAGGAAGGTGATGTCCAACGCTAACCTTACACCGCCGTCTGGCGGCGCGCGGCGCGTGGTGATCCCGGGCTTGTTGACACGCTGGCAGATGGCCTACGGGTGCAAGGTGGTGATCCTGCTGCCTTATCTGTGGCTGCTGTTATTGTTCATGCTGCCGTTTTTGATTGTGTTCAAAATCAGTCTGGCTAGACGGCACCCTGACGATTTCGCTCAATCTGGCCAATTTCATCCAACTGCTGGACGACCCGCTGTATATCGAAGCCTATCTGCAATCTTTGCAGGTAGCAGCGGTGTCGACGTTCTTCTGCCTCCTGCTGGGCTACCCCATGGCCTGGGCGGTGGCGCACAGCCCGGCATCCATCAGTAACATTCTGTTATTAGTGATTATTCTGCCGTCATGGACCTCGTTTCTGATCCGGGTTTATGCCTGGATGGGCATTCTGAAGAATAACGGCGTGCTGAATAATGTCCTGATGTGGCTGGGGGTTATCGACCAGCCGCTGGTAATTCTGCACATTAACCTGGTGGTGTACATCGGCGTGGTGTACGCCCATCTACCCTTTATGATCCTGCCCATCTATACCGCGCTGACCCGGTTGAATTATTCGCTAGTGGAAGCCTCGCTGGATTTGGGCGCCCGCCCGCTGAAAACCTTTTTCCAGGTGATCGTGCCGCTGCTGACCAAAGGGGGCATTATCGCCGGCTCGATGCTGGTGTTTATCCCGGCGGTAAAGGAGTATGTGATCCCTGAACTGCTCGGCGGGCCGGACAGCATCATGATCGGCCGGATCTTGTGGCAGGAGTTTTTCAATAATCGCGATTGGCCGGTGGCCTCAGCGGTCGCGGTGGTGATGCTGTTTCTGTTGATAGCCCCCATCATGTAATTCCATAAACATCAGAACAAAGCCATGGGAGATCACCGATGAATACGTTACTGGTCGTACGCTCGCCCTGGCGCATCCTGATATCGGTGGTGGGTTACATCTTTTTGTATGCGTCGATGCTGATGTTAGTAATCTATTCGTTTAACAGCTCTCGACTGGTGACGGGTCTGGGCCGGCGTGGTCCACGCAGTGGTATCACGTGCTGGTGCACGACGATGCAATGATTAGCGGCGTGACACTGAGCGCATGACGCTGGCCGGCTTCGACCGCGACCATGGCGGCGGTGCTGGAGACCCTGGCGGTGGTGGTGAGTCCACGCCTACGCGAGCTGGATCACTCTATCGGAGAAGCGGCGATGGATTTGGGCGCCGCGCCGGTGAAGGTGTTCTTCATCATCACGTTGCCGATGACTGTGCCGGCTATCATCTCCGGCTGGCTATTGGCGTTTACCCTGTCGCTCGACGATTTGGTGATCGCCAGTTTTGGCGCCGGTCCCGGCTCCACGACGCTGCCGCTGCTGGTTTTTTCCAGCGTACGCATGGGGGTAACCCCGGAAATTAATGCCCTGGCAACTCTTATCCTGGGGGTGGTGGGCGTAATCGGGCTGATAGCCTGGGGTGGTCAATGTCCCGTAAGGAGAAACAGCATCAGCACGATCGCCAGCGCGCCGCGCATGGCTGATTGACGGGATCGCTGCTAATCTTAAGGAGTGCGCCGGCGGCTAACGGCGCGAGCGTGAAGGAGAAAGGCGATGTCGGAGATACTGAGAAACAGCACAACCGTTGGCGCCCGTCCCCGGATCCGGGTGCCGATCGGCGCGCCGGTGGTGGTGATAGCCGGCATCGCGCTGATTACCATTCGCTGCCTGGACGTGGTGTTGCTGTTCAGTGCGTTTGGCGTCAATGGTATGCACAGTTTCGTCAACAATAGCAGCCGCGCCTGGGATTTGACCGGGCTGTTTCTGGCCAGTCTGACGATGGTGTTCATTGAAATCCGCTGCGGCTTTGGCGTAATACGCGCCGTGCCCTGGACCCGCTGGTGTTATCTCGGTTGCTAGATCTTAAGTGCCCTGTATCTGTTCTTCGCCACCTGGCGCGGGTTTTATCCGGAAATGTTTATGCTGCCGGGCGACACCGCCAGGCAAATCGGCTATCAGGTCCTGATGCTGAAATTACCGGATTTGATAATTATAGCGCTGCTATTCGGCGCCTTGTCCAGCCGCCGCTTTTTTGCCCGCCATAGATGATTTGACACGGTGGCGGTGCTACAATGCGCCCCCGTCATGCTTGCCACTACCCGATACCGCCCATGCACTGCGATCTCTTCACTACCAAACATTGCCGCTCTTGCCAGTGGCTTGCCATGCCCTATGGTCAGCAGCTTGCGGAAAAGCAGCGCCAACTGGCGGCGCTGTTGCCCAATGTGCCGCCGGAATGCTGGCAGCCGGCTATGGGCTCGGCGCCGCAGGCGATGCGCAATAAGGCCAGAATGGTGGTGAGCGGCAGCGTCGAGCGGCCGCTGCTGGGCATTGCGGATGCTGAAGGCGGCGTTGATTTGTGCGCCTGCACGCTGTACCCGGCAAGTTTTGCGCCGGTGTTCGCCGTCTTGAAACAGTTTATCCCGCGCGCGGGTCTGACCCCATATCATGGGGCGCGCGGGGGCGGTGAATTAAAGTTCTTGCTGCTGATGGAAAGCCGGCTCGATGGCAGCAATGATGCTGCGCTTTGTGCTGCGATCCGAGACTAAGCTGGCGCCGCTACGGGCGGCGTTGCCCTGGCTGCCGGCGCGATTGCCGCAGTTGAAGGTTATCTTGGTTAACCTGCAGCAGCCGGTGCCGATGGCGGTGTTGGAAGGAGAACAGGAAATCCTGTTGACGCCAGCGCGCGGCAGTCGGCGCAGCAATTGGGACTGGAGGGAGTCTCGTTTCAGACGTTGAACTCTACCCGGTTTGCCGTGCAAACCGGCGCCGCACTGGATCCTCTATTCCAGCTGCCAGGCCGCGACGCTCATGCGCGATCTTGGCGCGCTCTGCGACTATCAGGTGCGCCGCGTCCGGCTGTTTGATATGTTTCCCCATACCGCACATTATGAAACGCTGGTGCTGCTTGAGCGCCGCGCGCCGGGCGACGCCGGCTAATGTCCTTCCGGACAGGGCCCTGTCACGTCTCACCTTCGGCACAGGTTGAACCGTTAAGTTTCAGCGTGCGTCACATGGCTTGCCTTCGAAGGTACGTTCAGTTGTTGCGTTTCAGCGAGCGTGACGTGGCCTACCTTCGACGCCCAGGTCGCACCTGTTCCAAGGTAGCCATTGATGCTGCCGCGGCGCGGCAAGGGCAGGCACCCGTGCCGGACGCCGCACGCGTTAATGGCGCTGCTCGAAGCACAGTGTCCGCCGCTCCAGACTGCGCATTAAAAGCGTCAGCACGCCGCTGACGCACAGATAAACAATCCCCGCCGCGCCGAACACCATTACATCATAGGTGCGACCGTACAGGAGCTGGCTCTATCCCATCACGTCCATGAGGGTAATGATATAGGCCAGCGAAGTGCTCTTAAACACCAGCACCACTTCGTTGAAGTGGGGGGATAGGGCGCGCTTGATGGCAAAGGGCATCAGTAGTCGCAGCGACTGCACGCGACTCATGCCCAGCGCCGCGCAGGATTACCACTGCCCGTCGGGAATGGCGCGCACCGCACCGGCGAACAACTGGGTACTGTAGGCGGCGCTGTTTAGCGCCAGCGCCAGCGCCGCCAGCACCGCAACCGCTGTGAGCGATAGGCTGATCGGCAGCCCGGGCAGCAGCGCCAGTAATAAATGACCGCTCATCAGGATGCCCTCTTTTCAAAGCGCGTGGCGCGCCGCCAGCAGGCGCGCAATACCGCCTGGCTGAAAAGCGTAATCACCAGATAAACGCCCGCCGCCAGCAGATACCAGGTAAACAGCTGTTGGGTAAAGCCGACGATGCTTTTGGTTTGCAACATCAGATCGTTGACGCTAATCAGCGACACCAAAGCCGTGTCCTTCAACAGCACCAGCCATTGATTCCCCCAGCCCCGGCAGGGCATGACGCCACATTTGCGGCAAAATTACCCGGAAAAACGTCGCGCCATTGCTCATTCCGAGCGCCTGCCCCGATTCCCACTGACCCTGCGCGATAGCTTTTAGGGCGCCGCGCAGCGTTTGCGAGGCGTAGGCCGCATACAACAGTGCCAGCGCGCTGACGCCGCAGAGAAAAAGACTGACGTTGAAATTGTCGATCGGCAGCGCGAGTGAAATGCGCAGCGAACCCAGTTGCAGGGTCATGCCGTCCGCCAGCGTGACCAACAATTGCGAAGCGCCAAAATAGATAAACAGCACCCCCAGAATTTCCGGCAGGCCGCGATGCGCTTCGACCATCCCGGTGCCGGTCAGCGCCAGCGTGCCGATTCCAGCGCGGCGAAGCCCATGGTCAAAGTAAACCCGATGACTAGCGCACACAGCGCCAGGGCGAGGGTCGTCCCCGCGGCGGGGGCGATGGGAATGAGTTCCGCCATCAAGGTGACTTACTGCTTAAACTATTTCTGATACAGGCTCTGATAAGTGCCGTCCTGCCTGATCTTGTCCAGCGCTTGATTAAACTTATCCAGCAGCGCCGTGTTGTTTTGCCGTACGGCGATGCCCAGGCTGGTGCCGAAATAGGCTTTATCGGTCACTTTGTCGCCGACGGTCGCTAAATCGGCGTCCTTCATCAGTCATTCATTGACGACGGTGGTATCGCCGAACACGCTGTCCAGCCGGCCATTTTTCAAATCCAGAATAGCGTTCTGGTAACTGTCATAAGGCACTGCGGTGATTTCAGAGTGCTTATCCATCAGGTATTTCTGGTGGGTAGAACCGTTTTGCATCCCGACGCGCTTACCGGCCAGGGACGCCATATCGGTAAATTTGCCCTTCTGGGCAACAAAGACAGCCGAGTTTTCATAATAGGGCTGCGTGAACGCTACCTGCTTAAGGCGGTCCGGGGTGATATCCATACCGGAAATCACGGCATCGAAGCGGCGAAAACGCAGGCTGGGGATCAAACTGTCGAACGCCTGATTGGTAAAGGTGCACTCCGCCTGCATCTGCTTGCACAGCGCATTGGCCAGATCGATATCGAAGCCCTGGATTTTATTATCAGCGCCGACAAACTCAAACGGCACATAAGTTGCCTCGGTAGCGAAACGCACGGTTTCCGCGGCGCTGACGCCGGTTGACAGGGCCGGCAGCAGCGTGGCAAGGACGGTTTTATTCATTTTGAGCAATTTCCGAAAAGATTAATGCGATAGATACTGCGCAAACGCGGACGTTTGCGGTTGCGCGAAATGGCCGGCGGCGCCCTGTTCCACAATACGGCCGTTTTTCATATACACCACCCGGCTGGCGGTCTTGCGCGCCGCCTCCACCTCGTGGGTGACAATCACCTGTGTACTGCCGCTCTGCGCCAGCTCACGAATGATACTGACGATTTGCGCGGTGATTTTCGGATCCAGCGCCGACGTCGGTTCATCGAATAACAGCACCTGCGGCTCCATCATCAGCGCCCGGGCGATAGCCACCCGCTGCTGCTGACCGCCGGACAGGTGCAGCGGAAAACGATCGGCGTAGTCAGTCAGCCGCAGGCGTTCGAGTAATTCATCCGCGCGCGCGTTGGCCGCCGGACGATCCAGACCGCGAACCCGGCAGGGGGCTTCAATCAGATTCTGACGCACCGTTAAATGGGGCCACAAGTATTGCTGAAACACCATGCCGACGTTCTGACGCAGCGCGCGGATGGACTTAACGTCAGGGGCGCGGCTAAAGTCAAAATGATTACCGGCGATATCCAGTTCACCGTCGCGGGGCATTTCCAGCAGGTTAAGCACGCGCAGCAGCGAGCTTTTGCCGGCGCCGCTCGGGCCGAGCAAGACCAGCGTTTTACCTGCCGGGCTGGTCAGGGTGACATCGAACAGCGCTTGATACGCCCCATAAAAGCAGTTGATGTGATTAAGTTGAATACTCATGCGAATAAACTGAATAGCCATTGGGGCAGATGGTAACGTCGCACTAGCGCCGATGCAATCCACCGCGTAGAAAATTTACAATTAGGAAGGTAATAATACGAATTACAGCACAAAGCAGCAGCAACGGCGGTTTTTGCGTCAAGTTATGCTTTAGGCGGGCGCACGAGCGCTATCGCGCTCGGGAAGAAAGACGGCGTCAGGACGTCTTCGCTTTTGACGCCGGGGCACAAGGTGACGTCAGCGGGTCTCCAGCGTTTGGCGCAGAGTGCCGGCGGTAGCGGGCGGAGCCGCGCCTAGATAGCGTACGTCATCCACGACCCAGCGGGTGCCTTCACGTATCATCAGCGCTTCGACCTGCCAGTCGACATCCGCTCTGTCGCCGTTTTGCTATCGCGATATATCCACCCGCAGCAGAATGTTTTTGGCGTCGGTATTGGGGATCCTGGAGGCGCTGAGGGTCAACATTAATGGCAACAGAACCAGCGATGTCTTTTTCATTGTCGGCCTTAAAAGTGAAGTGTAGAGAAGCCTGTTCTTATACAGTATAGAGAATTATCAGGGAGTTGTAGCACCCGCCGTGCTATTGCGCACTTTACCGCCGGCGTCGGTCGCGACGCCTTGCGGGCCTGTCAACCGAGGATAATTATGTCGCTTTTCTCCCCGCGCGCGTCCGGACGTCGGCCGGGTTTTCTACTGTTTATCGCGTTGTTGCTGCTGGCCGGCTGTGCGCCGCGCGGCTATCGTTTGGACCGCTCACACCCGGCGCGCAGCCAGGATGACCGCGTGACTGCTGGTGCTGCACCACACCGCTGACGATTACGATCGCTCTTTGACCACGCTGACCCAGGGGCCGGTCAGCGTGCATTATCTGGTGCCAGCGCCGCGCGGCGCTGGGGCTCTGACGGTACTGCAACTGGTGGATGAATCGCGTCGCGTCTGGCACGCGGGAAAAAGTTACTGGCGTGGGCGCACCCATCTTAACGATACCGCCATCAGCATCGAGATCGAAAATGATGGCTATCGGCACAGCGCCGACGGCAGCCTCCGCTGGGCGCCCTGGCCGCCGCAGCAGATAGCGGTGGTGACGGCGCTGTGCCTGTGGGGTGGCAATCATTTCTGGACTCTTAAGTTAAACGATAAGTTAGCCGGAAGCCCTTTAATGGCGAGGCTTACAGAGATTTTATAGATTCTGGCCTCGTCGCAAAAAAAATGGGCAAAAAATGATTTTTTTGCACTAAATTCTGGACTCGAATGACCGTGGTTTGAGCAGATTTAAAGGTAGTTTAAACGCCCTTTGGGCATCCATTAGATATATGTGAATTAGGTT
>NZ_JBPESN010000047.1:0-17352 GCF_051710625.1 Sodalis sp. (in: enterobacteria)
GGCGAAAGGCGGCGACCACCGACGCAACATAGCGTCAGCGGAAACCAAACAGAGCATTGATGCCGAGCCGACCGACTATGGCGGGCGTGCAGCGTCTCCATCAGCCCGGCGATCTCCTCGATAATGCCAGCGCCGCGCTGGCATTATCGAGGAGATCGCCTTCATCGGTGAATTGTAGCGTGCGAGCGGAACGGTCCACCAAAATTGGATTACCCAGCCTCCTCTCAAGCTGTTATAAACACTGGGCGACCGCAGAGGCGGTGAAACCGAGTTTATGCGCTGTCCCCAGCAGGCTGGCGCTTTCCCGTATCACCAGAAAAAATTGTAGATCGGCAGAGTTAAGCATGACTGAATCATAGAATTAGGATATCTAAATATCAATACCCTGTGATTTGATTAGTATGAAAAAAACGACGTGCCGTCTCAGCTAAGGATAATGCCTATGCATCTCCACCACCTCGACACCCCGTGCGTCTTATTGGACCGCGCCCCGCCCGGGGGATTAGCGTGTCAACGTTGAAAGAACCCGAGGTGTTTTTTGCCGCCGGGATCCGCGATATTTTGTACGCCGTTTATATTTCCGCCCGCAAACTCCCGCACGTACTGGCGCTGCGTCGCCAGGGCTGCGATCTGAAAATTATTGTCGATAACGCCGCGTCGGCGCGTCAGGTTGGCGAGTTCGGCCGCGCGCATGACGAGTAGTTTGAGGTCTGAATAGAAGTAGACACCGATAGTCATCGCGCCGGTATCGATCCAGGAGAAGACGAGTTATTAACGGTGGGGACGCTATTACATGACAGCGGCGCCGTCGTAGGCGGCGTACTGACCCCATGCCGGCTCGAGCTATGAACTGCATTCACCGGAAAAACTCGCCGCCCTGGCGGAACAAGAGCGCGCCGGCGCGGTAGTGGCCGCCAATCGACTGCGTCAGGCCGGGATCCCTTGTAAACAGGTCAGCGTGGGTTCGACCCCCACCGCCTTTGCCGCGCAGCAATTGACGGACGTGAGTGAGGTGCGCGCCGGGGTCTATGCTTTTTTCGATTTGGTGATGCACAACGTCGGCGTGTGCGAACTGGACGAAATTGCTTTAAGCGTGTTAACCACGGTCATCGGCCACCAGCAGGAGAAAGGCTAAATTATGGTGGATGCCGGCTGGATGGCGTTGAGCCGCGCCCGCGGAACCGCCAACCAACAGCGGGATTTTGGCTATAGGCAACCCTGCCGGCTGGATGGGACGCCCTTCGCCGGCTTTACCGTTATCGGCGCCAATCAGGAGCACGGCATTATTGCTGCCGAAATTGGCTAGGCTGCGACCGATATTACCACTTTGTTCCCCCTGGGCGCGCAACTACGCATTTTGCCCAATCACACCTGCGCCACCGGCGCGCAACACACGCTGTTT
Organism: Sodalis sp. (in: enterobacteria); assembly: GCF_051710625.1. Taxonomy (GTDB): domain Bacteria; phylum Pseudomonadota; class Gammaproteobacteria; order Enterobacterales; family Enterobacteriaceae; genus JBPESN01. The sequence goes on from NZ_JBPESN010000047.1 coordinate 1,403, forward strand.
TACGCCTGCGATAAGCAGGGCTTCACCTCGCCCTGGGCATGGTTCTAGGGCTGGTAACGCGTCCGCGTCAGGCAGACGGCGCCGCCGGCGCGGTGAAAGCACTGAACGCACCGGGTCTACGAGCGCTGCGCCAACTCTGATGGCAGCGGATTGCGCGCGCTGCGCAAACAGGGGGCGCCGCAAAAGTACTAACGACCGCGAAAGCAAGGATTGGCCGACGGCATCACGTCGGCCAACGGGAAAGGCTACCCGAAGGTAAGCAGTTGAGGAGGTTCAAACGATGACTCATTAATTTACTTTGGGAGGGGCAATCATGCAGCACAATATCACCGTAAATCCAACGCAAAACGCACCGGCGGCAAGCGCCATTGAAATACCGGGACCCTCAATCTCTATGTTCTCTTGTCCATCATGCTGGTGATTACCGGCGCGGCGACCTGGGCTGTTCCTCCCGGTGAATTTGAGGATGTCCTGCGCGAGGGGGCAAAATTTGCCGTTCCGGGCAGCCTCCATACTATCGCACTTAGCGGTGTCGGTCCGGGAACGTTGGTTACCTTTATCGCCGAAGGCATAGTCAAATCCACGCCGATTATTTTCCTTATCCTGTTTAGCGGCTGCGAGGTGAATGTGCTGGAGCAATCGGGCGCCTTAAGCAATGCGTTTAACGCCATGGCACGGCGAAAAGGCAGTAGCGATACGGTCATCATTCTCAGCGTCTGTGTGCGGTCTTCTCGGTGCTGGGCACCACCGGTGTCGTCATCAACTCGGTGGGTGGCGTTTATTCCGTTAGGCATGCTCCTGGCTAGCTCGATGAACCTGCCGCGTATCTTTGGCGTTGGCCTGATTTACCTGGGCACCTATGCCGGCTTCAATGCCGCCATCATTAATCCCGGCACCACCGGACTGGCCCAACGTCTGGCCGAGCTGCCGCTGTTTCCCGGCATGGGGTTTCGCCTCGGGATTTATTTGGCTTTTGCCGTCTGCGCGATCGTTATTCCTTGCGCTTTACGCCCGCCGTTGTCGCCGCGAGGGGCTCACCAATGAAGACCCGAGTGCACAACAGCGCATTACCGCGCAAGTCTCGATCTCCCACTGGTTTATCCTGGCGTTTACCGCCCTCGCCTTTCTGACATTTATCTATGGCGCGATTAATTACGGCTGGTCAGAAAATGAAATGTCGGCGATGTTTGTCATCGTAGCACTCGGCGTTGGCCTCATTGCCCGTATGCGCGGCGGCGCTATCGCCGACACGTTTTTACAAGGCTGAGCCCAGCTGATTCCCGGCGCGCTGATAGTCGGGCTAGCGCGAGCCATTGCGCTGGTGCTTAGGACATGGGCACATTCTCGATACTCTCGTTAACGCCATTGCCGGCCTGCTGGCGCCGTTAAATGAAATGTTCGCCGCCCTGGGGATGTTCATCAGCGCCGCGGTAATACGCATCGCCATTTCCTCCGGTTCAGGTGAGTCGGCTGCGCTGGTGCCGCTGTATGTCCCGCTGGGTGATGTGTAACGCATCACCCGTCAGGTGACGGTTGAAACCATTCTCCTTGGCGAAGGCGTCATCAACTCGGTCAATCCCACCTCCGGGGTCATGATGGCCGTGCGGGCCATCGGCCGCATCGGCTATGGCCAGTGGCTGCGTTTCGTCTTTCCTCTTACGCTTCTGTGGCTGGTGATTTTCATTATCGCCATCATCATTGGCGTGCAAATCCAATGGGGTCCCTTTTGAGCCGCACCAACGACAGGAGCAATGCCATGACACCACCTTTAACCGGTGCCACGCTGGCGGATCTCGCCCCTTGGCACGACGAGCTAATCGCTTTGCGACACCATTTTCACCAACATCCTGAGCTGGCGTTTGAAGAGCACCGCACCGCCGCTGCCATCGCACGACAGCTCGGCGAATACGGCTATCAGGTCACCACCGGCGTCGCGGACACGGGGGTTGTCGGCACCCTGCTACTGGGCGACGCTAACCGCGCCATCGGTCTGCGCGCCGATATGGATGCCTTACCGATAAGCGAAGAAAATACTTTCGACTACCAAAGCCGTGAGCCCGGTAAAATGCATGCCTGTGGCCATGACGGTTACATGACCCATTCTGCTGGGCGCGGCGCGCTATCTGGCCGCCACACGCTGCTTTAACGGTACCCTGCATGTCATTTTCCAGCCGGCGGAGGAGCGCGGTTTCGACAGCGGTGCGCAAAGAATGGTCGCAGAAGGGCTGTTCGACCGCTTTCCTTGCGACGCCGTGTTCGCCATGCATAATCATCCCGGCCGACCCTGCGGACAGCTGATGAGCCGCCGCGACCAGTTTATGGCCGCCGGCGACCGGGTATTTATTACTGTTCGTGGCGTGGGCGGTTATGTGGCGCGGCCGCATCTGACGCAGGATCCGGTGGTGGGTGCCGCCAGTATTATCATTGCGCTGCAAACCGTGGTGGCGCGTAATGTGCCGCCCGATCAGACGGCGGTAATTACCATCGGCATGCTGCAAGGCGGCAAAGCGCTGAATATTATCCCTGCAGAAGTGCAGTTAGGGCTAAGCATGCGCAGCTTCGATCCGGCCATTCGCGCGCTACTGCGCCAGCGCATTACCGACATTGTGCAGTTGCAGTCGGCCAGTCTGGGATTAAGCGCCGAGATTCATTATGTCGAGGGCTATCTGGTGGTCTGTAATAGCGAGGCGGAAACTACCCTGGTGCTGCAGGTCGCCGCGGAATTGGTGGGCGAGGACAACGTCGATGGCGAAATGGATTTGCTGACCGGAAGCGAGGATTTCGCTTACATGCTACAGGCGCGCCCCGGTTGTCTGATACGCATAGGTAACGGTGAAGCGCCGCAAGCCAATAAGATGTTGCACAACTCGGGTTACGACTTTAACGATAATAATCTGGTGTTAGGTGCCGCTTACTGGTCACGTCTGGTCGAGCGCTGCAGGTCGCCGCGGGCGCGCTGCCGGTGCTGAATGCTGCGCTGACAGCGAATGCCGGGTGTCGATCACCGGGTGCTTGACGCCGGCTGTTGCATGCCGGTTACCGGATGTCGGGCGCCGAAGTCTGGGTGTTGAATGCCGGATGCCAAGAATACCGTTCCCTGTTGTCTGACGAACCAATAAGGTTGATTATGACTGATACATCGCACGTTGCGTTACAGTGCATTACCGCCCCGGACGTGCCGCCGCCGGCCGGCCACTATTCCCATGCGGTAAAAGCGGGCAATTGGATTTTCGTTTCCGGCGTGCTACCGGTGACGGCGTCGCCCAAGGCGGATTTCGCCGCTCAGGCCGAGGCGGCGCTTAACTTGTGCCGGCTGGCAGCAGCGGATTGCGGCTGGCCGCAGGTGGGTGCAATGTACGGCCTATATCGTCGGCATAGACCATTGGCCCGACTTCAACCGGCTATACGCGCAGTTTCTGCAAGACCATAAGCCGGCTCGGGCGGTGGTGCCTGTGCCGGCGCTGCATCACGGGTATTTGATTAAGATACAACTGACGGCGATAGGTGCTTCGCCCCAGTCGCCCCCGCTAACGGAACGCCACAGGGAAAGTTGATTTCGCAGTGGAAATGGATTTGATGCAGCTATGATAGTGTCTGAAATGTTGTCCTGTCTCGTTCTCGGCGTCGGGCTTAGAATATGCGGCGGTATGCTAGGCATTGGCGACGGATTGATCGCCATCCCGGTATTAAGCTTGCTGTTCCATATGGGTCAGTTTCTTGCCCAAGGCACCGCGCTGATTATGATAACCCCCAATGTGCTGATCGGTTTTTTGCGCTACCGGCAGCGTAACCCTGCGGCAAACATTAAAACTGTGCCTGATTGCCACCGTTTCCGCCTGGTTCGCCGCGCAAATGGCATCGGTCATACCCGTCGACAGATTGCAAAAAGCGTTTGCCGCGTTTTTGCTGCTGCTCGCGGCCTATTACCTCTGGCAGTGGTTCGACAGCCGCCGCCATCCGGTTGTCGTTGCCCTCCTTTCCGCCCGGTTTTTGCCCCTGATCGGTATCGCCAGCGGTTTTATGTCGGGCATTTTCACAGTTGGCGGCGGACTGGTGGTGCCGGCGCTGGTATCGCTGTTCGGCTTTAGCCAAACGCAGGCGCAAGAGATCGCCATGGCTCTGGCGGTCCCTTGCGCCTTGGCGGCGTTGTTTCCTTATGCGCAAGCCGGCAACGAGGACTGGAGTATCGGCCTGCCATTGGCGCTGGGCGGGATCATCAGCGTCTCCTAGGGCGTCGCTTTAGCGCACAAGCTGCCCGTGATGTGGCTGAAGTTTGCCTTTTGTATGGTGCTTATTGGCGTGGCAATCGCGATGCTGGCGGCCTGAGAACACGACAACGAGATGATCGCCACGAGCTCGGTGCTACGGCAACGACTGCCGTGGCCCTCTTGGCACCACAATGGCGATAGTTACCGCCACGGCCGCAAGCTATTGCAACAACGGCGGTACCCTGTTCGCGGAGACCTTAGGGTCATCGTCCCGTGAAATTACACATAACATCCATAGACGTGCTAAACGTTTACTCTCCTTACCCTATGACTTCACCCATATAAAAATCCCAATAAATCAAAAATATAGTATAAATCCCCTCAATTATCACCTTCGCTTGGCCACCGTTTCGGTTTCCGTTTCGTCAGAAAACGTTCCTCTAGTGTGTAAAGTTACACAGTGATCACCTTTCGAAATGAGAACTGATTATGAAACACATGATGATCTGCTGTGGCGCCGGTGTGGCGACCAGCACCGTAGCGCTGAAAAAATTGGAAGCTTATTCTGACGGCGGAAGGTTTGCTCGATAAGGTAAGAATTTCGCAGGTACCGTGGCCGAAGCCGCCACCCGCAGCGACCTGGATTTTATCGTCTCCACCTCTCCCGACAAGGTGGCGGTGCCGGTGATTAATGCGCTGCCGCTGTTGACCGGCATGGGCACCGAGAAAGTATTTGAGAGCGTTAAAGCCCAGATCCTGGGCTGAGGATCCCGCCATGTTTATTATCGACTACATTATCAGCACCGGCGCGTCAGTTATGATGCCGCTGATCTTTATTGTATTGGGACTTATCCTGGGGCTGCGGGTATTGCAGGCGATCAAAGCCAGCCTGATGCTGGGCATTGGGTTTATTGGTCTAAGTATTACCGTTAATTTGATGATTGACTCGCTTACGCCGGTCAGTCATGCCATCGTTAATCGCTTCGGCCTGAACCTGTGACCGTATTGGATATGGGCTGGCCTTGCCGCGGCCGCGGCCGCGGTGGCGATGGGCACCCGCGTCGGCGCTCTGATGACCCCGGTGTGCGTCGCACTGAATGTATTGATGCTGTACACCAAAACCACACGTATCCTGAACGTCGATATCTGGAACCTCTGGCATCACGCCTTTGCCGGTTCGCTGGTAGCCATTATCACCGATAACCTGTGGCTGGGTTTATTCGCGGCGGTGCTTAACTGCGCCGCCACCATGGTTATCGCCGATCGCACCAGTAAAGATGTGGAAAAATACCTTAACCTGCCGGGCATTTCCGTCCCACACGGCTTCTCCGCTTCGTTCGTTCCCGCCGCCTGGCTGGTGAATTTCGTGGTGGATCGCATCCCTTATGTACGCGACATTAAACTTGATACCGAGGTGATCCAGCGCCGTCTGTCCGTCCTGGGGGATCCGGCGTTCCTAGGAGCCATCATTGGCGGCGTGGTAGCCATTATCGCGGGTGTAGACGTAAAAGCGATTTTACAAACCGCTATCACCATGGCGGCGGTGATGACCATCATCCCGCGCATGGCTAAAATGCTGATAGAGGGGGTCTACCCTATCAGCGAACGCATTCAGGAAATCGCCCAGGCGCGCGCCGGTTCTTTCGGTCAGATTTCCATTGCTCTGGACTCCGCGGTCAGCGTCGGTCACCCGGTAACGCTGTCGGTATCGATGGTGATGATCCCGATTATGCTGGTACTGACGGCGATTATACCTGGCAATGAGTTTCTGCCGTTCTCCTCGCGCACCGGCCTGCCGTTCGCCTTTGTGCTGGTCCGCCGCCGATTGCCGGGGCGATATGTTCCGCACCCTGCTCACCGGTCTGCTGACGTTAAGTCTGGCGCCTCTGGTGACCAGCACCGCCATCAGCACCGGCTTCTCTCTGCCTAACGGCTGCTTCAGCATTAGCAGCGTTGACTACGCCGGCGCCATGCTGCCTTGGGCAATGATCCAGGGTTTTAAAATTCAAAGTGGTGGGCGTCGTGGTCCTCACCGTAATAACCGTACTGCTGGCGCTATGGAACCGGCGCAAAATCCTCCAAGAAGCGCGCGAACTGGCGCAAGCGCAGCAGGCTGAAGCCAATGTGGGGAATGTAGTGGCACACTGAATTTGGCCACCTAAACAGAGGCGATATGCTCACCTCAGAACAACACCGGGTGCACCAATGAAAAGAAAAAATTTTAGTCCTGAATTCAAACGCGAGTCCGCTCAACTGGTTGTCGACCAAAATTACACCGCCGCGCCAGCAGCAAAAGCCATGGACGTCGGCCTTTCTACGATGACGAAATAGGTAAAACAACTGCGTGATGAGCGGCAGGGGAAAACGCCAAAAGCCTCTCCCATAACCCCGAAACAAATCGAAATACGTGAGCTCAAGAAGAAGGTACAACGCATTGAAATGGAAAACGAAATATTAAAAAAGGCTACAGCGCTCTTGATGTCAGACTCCCTGAACAGTTCTCGTTAATCGGGAAACTCAGAGCACATCATCCTGTAGCCATACTCTGCCACGTGTTCAGGATTCATCGCAGCAGTTACAAATACTGGAAAAGTCGGCCTGACAGGCCAGACGGCAGGCGAACGGTATTGCGCAGTCAGGTTCATGAACTGTACAGTATCAGCCATGGTGCCGCTGGCGCGAGAAGTATCGCCACCATGGCAACCTAGAGAGGCTTCCGGATGAAACGCTGGCTCGCAGGCAGGCTCATGAAAGAGCTGGGGCTGGTCAGTTGTCAGCAGCTGACGCGCAGGTATAAGCGTGGCGGTCAGGAGCATGTTGCGATCCCGAATTATCTTGGGCGCCAGTTCACTGTAACGGAGCCAAACCAGGTATGGTACGGCGATGTGACGTATATCTAGACCGGGAAACGCTGGTCATACCTTGCGGTTGTTCTTGATCTATTCGCGAGGAAACCGGTGGGCTGGGCTATGTCGTTTTCCCCGGACAGCAGACTGAGCATCAAAGCACTAGAAATGGCATAGGAAACGCGTGCTAAACCAGTTAAAGTGATGTTCCACAGCGATCAGGGTAGCCACTATACGAGCAGGTAGTTTCGACAGTTGCTGTGGCGTTACCGGTTCAAACAAAGCATGAGTCGGCGGGGTAACTGTTGGGATAACAGTCCGATGGAGCGCTTCTTCAGAAGTCTGAAGAATGAGTGGATACCGGTAACGGGTTACATAAGCTTCAGCGAAGCAACTTATGAAATTACCGACTATATCATGGGATATTACAGCGCATTCAGGCCGCATAAATATAACAGTGGGTTGCCACCAAACAAATCAAAAAATAGATACTGGAAAAACGCTAACGCGGTGGCCAGTTTTAGTTGATCACTACACACCGCTCATCTCCGGGAAAATACATAAGGGAAAATCAGCGCGCTTGCCATGCCGTACAATGCGAAATTATACCACTCGAGAGCGATCCCCCGACCGTAGAAGCCAGGGCAGAACGTTTCGGATCGGACATACTCTACCCCTTTAATGCCAAGTGTAACGTGACCATTGCTTTTTGCGCTGCCTCTTCAAGGGTTAGCTCAAGACGTAACCATCCTCCAAACTGAGTTAATGCAATAGCGGTTAATTCCGGTTCGCTGATAAGCGTGGCGTCACCAGGCGCCTCCGTCCAATGCACGCCATCGAGGAAAATTTTTGGTCTGACCACTAGATGGTCAAAGTCAGCGATCTTGGGGTGGACCGTGAGAAAAAATAGCGCCTCACTCGCCCAACCGCATTCGTAAGGGTTGCTGGAAAATTGCTGGCTTATCGGCTGGCGCAGCTCAATAACCGAGGAATAAAATTCTTTCATTATTATATTCCCTACTTCGTAGGATTAACGTAACCGTCGGTGGAAATAACCACAGAGTCAAGGTAAAGGAAGACCCGACGATTCGCGCCGGTTTCGACGAAGAAGACGGGATTCAATAAACCGGTAATGCCTTTATGTTCTAACGCCAGCGTCGGTTGTTTTCCCCGCAAATTCATTATTTTAGCCATACATTGTAATTCCACATATTGCCGCTGTGAAACATCAATGGTTAACCGAAAATGCATCCAATTAATTTTGTCATCCGATTCATTGGCGACCAGATCCTGATCTCCCCCTTCAATCCATCGAAATCCGTCCCCCGCACCATCAGCCTGACGTTGATTATACCACTGCTTATCAACGCCGACTTTATGCCAACCGTCATGACCGTAGTTCCAACGTCGATGATCAACGCCCTCATTAACCCTGAAATATTGCCAGCGCTTGATATGTTCCCCATCAGCGCTGTTGACGTAGCGCACTCCGGGCATCCAGCGATTTCCCTGACTCTGTAAATCAACAAAACAACCAAAGGCCCTGACGTCCTTATCGCCAATGCCGGCAACAGAGAGTTCGGGCGTGTAGGTGAACCAGGCTTCCACCTGTAGTAAATGCAGGCTTCCAGGTACCGTTATGCGTTTGATAGCGGCGAGCCCCATACTCCCCGGCGCAGGCGGTTGGTCAATAGGGGCACTGTTGGCCCGCGTGGTTAACTTCAAAGACCGGCTTCCGCTCAACGCGCCATGGGTGGTACCCATCATCGGAAAAGTGGCGGACGATAGCATTGTCGACCCCCAATGAATAAGATCGATTTCTTCAGAATGCGGCGCGAAATCGGATTTAACAAAATTAGGTCTCAAATCCAGCCAACTATTATGGCCATGATTGAAATTATCAAAAGTAATGATCTTTTCGAGCGGGTTATATTTTGCAAGGCTGTAATCATACGTGGCGCATTCTCTTATTTTAGCAATAGCGATACCTTCCATTAGCGAGAATGGCATGGTGAATATCGGGGATTACCGGCATGACGTACGGCGCAAACCGCCACGCTTGTTATTTAAGCGTAAAAAGATAGCCTATTTACTCTTTCTCTATTTCCAGAACAGAAATGATAAAATCAGCATAATAGCGGCGTTAGCGATTGGTAAAGCCGCTTGAGGTAGTTGTGTGAAGTGGAATACATAATTGACCTTACTAGATATCAGAAAACACCATTTCGGCCGGACCAATTACAGCGAGCTGCAATCAGTCGTTCTCGAGGGGTGACGAGGAAAACATATGGCCGTCGAAATCCACCGCCGTAATGTCTGCCAATTTAAGCATTTTATTTTTAACATTTTTAATATTTTGCCACATTGCCCGTTTCGCTCCGCGGGCGACGCGGCGTTGAATCGCCTGCACGATGCGTAAACGGTCTTCATACCATTTCCAGCGCGCGCTGAAATCGCTGGTGTCACGATGTTGGTTTAGCCACATACCGTCCCGGTTGCGCAGTTTCCAGCTCTCCTGCATTATCGCCACCAGATAGTGTGAATGCTCATCGGTATCGTCAGCAATGATGCCGGAGGAAAGTTGTTCTCGCTCCAGCTCAATCGCTTTACGCAACTCCAGAATGTCGTTTCTGTTCGCCCGCAGTGCGGCAAATGAGGCGATTTCACTTTCCATAGGCTGTCTGGCCTGCAATAGCTCAAACACGCCGCCGCCCACGCTGTCCGACAATGGGCTCAGGAGTCAACGTCGACTCGGGGGAAGGCAGAACATGGACGCCGGAGCCTTTGCGGATTTTGACACACTGTTCAAGTTCGAGCAGGATGAGCGCTTCTCTGACAATGCTGCGGCTGACCTCGAATTGTGCCGCGAGATCACGTTCCGCCGGCAATTTATCGCCAGGTTTAAATGCACCTCGCTGAATGGCGTCGCGCAGTTTCTGTTTAATTTTCTGGTATGGTCTCATGCTTGCTTTATCCATTTACGATAACACGGGACTGACCAAATGGGCGCCCTTTGGTCACTCCAATAGCACGGTTATCATAACGTCTCTTATGCCCAATAGCCAATGTCCGTCACCCTGAACGTTCCCCGGCGCATTTTACGCAGGCTAAGGGAACGGGTGGCTTCCCGAGGGCCAGGGCGGTCATGCCCTTAAGCAGGCGGCGCGCAAATGAAGTGCAGTCAGGAGAAACGCCGCTAAAAAGTGAAGATTAAGCCCATCCGTGCGGTAAGAAAAAAGAGTCGTGGTCTGCGATAGCCCTAAGCGCCACAAGGAAAGGAGTTAATGATCTTCACGTTCTGCGAGGCAGCAGCAAGGCGGGGTTACCCGCGATGATGGCGTCATCGCGATGACGGCACCCCACGGCCTGACACGTCTGTTTTCAGGAAGTCCATGACCACCATCTTTCTTTTCTTTCAAGGATTATGTAGGATGGGGGCATCTTGATTTATGGAGCGTTTCATTTTGACAACCCTTATGCCGCATGGCTGCCGACCGGTACGCCAGCAGCCAGCGTATGGCAATGGCTTTATGGCCGCCGTGTTCCGCGTATTCTTTCCTGTAGATGGGCATCTGCGCTGATCCGCATCATAACCGTGTAATTAAGGCCAAGATGTCCATGCTGTTGATCAAAAAATATTCCAGGCTCGAAAATGCCACGCTGATCATGTTTACGGCGTTTATATTTTTCAGCACGCTGTTTTGCAACGTCACCAAAGTTAACAACCTGTTCCATCTTTCCTGCGGTCTGCTGCTGTTGAGCCTGCTATTTCGCGGTCAGCTTTATCGCAATGCGCAGCAGGATCGGGTCACGCTGCGCGGATTAGGCCTGATAGCGCTGGTAGCTGTCTATTTTGCCCTTAGTAATATCTGGGGGGGCGATGCGGGGGAGACCGTCTCTACACTGACCCACGGCGTTTACCTGATAATTTTCACCTTCCTCGGGTCGCTAACGCTGCAAAATGCCAGCCGTCACATGGTCATGGTCGCGGCAATCGCGGGCGTCACCGTCCTGTCGGTATTTACCATCTCCACCGACACCAGCAAGGTCATTTATTTGCGAAAAATCTCCGAATTCAACCCCGGGCCCGACAATGTGATTGACCTGGCCGGCTATTGCGCCATCGCCATTATGCTAAGCATGGTCATCGCCCGGGAACAGCGACGCGTCGGTTACCTCCTGTTGGCGGTCATCCCGGCGGTCATGCTGGTTATGACCCAAAGCCGCGGCCCCTTACTGGCTTTAGTGCTGGTCATGCTGGCAACACTGCGCTGGCGGCGACCCGCCCCGCGCGCGATGGGGTTTGCCGTGCTGCTGGCGCTACTCGCGGCGCTATTGTTGATCTTTACGCCGGTCGGTGATCTGCTGCTGATGCGGTTTGAGAGCCTGAGCAATGAATCCGGATTGCGCCTGAGTATCTGGCACCATGTGCTGGCGGAAGTGGCCTTGCGTCCCTGGCTGGGGCTGGGTTTCAATCACGAACTGAATTTTATTAATTACGATGGCACTCAGATCAGCACCGCCCATAGCGTCTATCTCGGCACGCTATACAAAGGCGGCGTTATTGGCCTGGTGCTCCTGGCGTTGCTGCTGGGTTACGGGCTGTTATGCGCTCTGCGCGCTTTCAAAGCGGGATATCGCCTGGAAGCAGCGATATATCTTTTCATGCTGCTGTTTATCGCCTCGCAGGGGATGTTTATGATTAGCAATCCCCGTGAGACGTGGATCTTGTTTTGGTTACCGTTGACGGTAGTCTTCAGCGCCGGTAGCCGCGCGGCAACGGGTTAATTCCCCATTACGGCGGTGACGGACGCCCGCTGGCGTGTGATGTCGGACAGCTTGTCATCCACCGCCGAGCATAATGCGTCTAGCGGCAAGTCGCTTACCCGCGGTTGATCGGTGACCAACCACACCGCACTGTCATAATGGGGTGCCCAGATGTTATAGCCTAGCAGCCCACTATCTTTAAGCCGCCGCATATTGTATATCGCCACCAAGGGCGTGTTAAAGGCGCAGGCCATATGCACGATTGAAGTATCGGGACTGACGACCAGATCGGCGCTGCGCACGATCTCTACCGCCGTGTTAATGGTGCTGTCGGCGATAAACGCCGCATTAGCTAACTCCCACCGCCGCAGCAAATCGCCGCGACCGATCAACAGCACGCGAAAACGCGCGTTGCGCTGCCGCAAATGGGCAATCAACCCTGCCACCTGTTCACGGGAAAAATCTTTATTTTTAGACCCGGTGAAGGGATTAATGGCGATGAGCCATTCGTCGGAGGGGCGCGATAAGTAAGGCGCCAGCACGTCGGCGGCTGAGGGATCGCGTCCGAGCGAATAGCAAAACGGCGCCGGCGGCAGGTTAAACTGCGCCAGCACCGCCCGGTGGTGTTCAGTAATATGACGTTCACTATCCAGCCAAACCAGCTGCGGCGCATAGCGCGCCGAACCCGATTTATTGAAACCGATTACATAGCGCGGCGCCAAATGGTGCAAGAGCCGTAGTCTTTCGTAATTCCGCACGTCGTCAAAATCGATGACCACATCAAAACGCTGCTGACGCAGAACGCTCAGCTACATCCGCTTATCGTAGCGATAGGTGTGGTGTACAGCATCGCTGTACGTTAGTAACGCCTCGCACACAGGACCGGTAAGGACCGAAATGTGATACCCCTTATCGGCCACAGTTGCCCGGCGTTCCCTGTGGTGATGACCTGACCATATCGCCGATTTTATCGTCCAGGCGCAATAGCAGGATCCGTTTGATCTTGTCCGGTGCCCATGCCTGCGGACGGCATGTCATGTTCAGCCACGCGTTCAGCCCTTTAAATTTGAGCTGGCGCAGCGCCGCATTCTTGGCGCGGTTAAGGTGTTTCAGGATGTGCATAGCTATCCGCCGGGCTGGCGCGATTCAGAAATTGGGGGACAAAGATAACAAGCGCACTAACGATCCGCAAGAAAGCAGTACGGCCACCCAGAGCTGTAGCAGTTTTGATGCAAACGAAAGCGTCGGCTAAAAATTCAGCCAAAATTGATATCAGTTCTCAACGATTAATGAACTTGGCTCATACATGCGTGCACATTTTGTCCCCTAATGTTCTGACCTTACCTCACGTATCCTGTCTTTCCCCCGCCTCAGTCAAAAAGGCTAATCGCGGGGAAGATTACACATTAAGGCCCGCGTCAACAGGTGGGGGAAACGGAGGTCATTGCATGCAAAGTAAAACGTTAAATAACGGCGTTTCTATGCCGCTGGTGGGATTTGGTGTTTACCAGATCAATCACCCCGCTGAATGCGAGCGTGCCGTGCGGGAAGCCATTTCCTTAGGCTATCGCCTGATAGATACCGCCGAGTCATACCAAAATAAAATTCAGGTGGCAACGCCTTAAAACAAAGCGGGTTGCAACGTCATGCGTTTTTTGTCACCACCAAACTTTGGCTGCAGGATGCCAATTATGAGGGGACAAAGGCGTAATTCGAGCGATCCCTTAATCGCCTGCAGCTCGACTATTTGGATCTTTAGCTTATTCATAGGCCTTATGGCGATATTTACGGCGGCTGGCGTGCAATGGAAAAACTGTATCTGGCCGGCAGGATCAGGGCGATAGGCGTTAACAATTTTTATCCCGATCGCCTTGCCGATATCATGGCATTTAACAAAGTTCCCCCTGCGGTAAATCAGGTAGAAATTAACCCTGTTTACCAACAACCTCATGCCGTTGCTTGGATGAAAAGCAAGGGGATTCAACCGGAAGCCTGGGCCCCCTTCGCTGAAGGGCGTCAGGAGATATTCCACCATCCACGTTTGCAGGCTGTTGTAGGTCATTATGGCAAAAGCGTGGCCCAAGTGATCCTGCGCTGGCTCGTGCAGCGAGGGATCGTCTCGCCGGCGAAATCAGTACGAAAAGATCGGATGGCTGAGAATATTGTGCTTTTCGACTTTGAACTCGGCGAGGAAGAAATGACGCATATTGAAGCGTTGGACAGCGGTGCCAGCGCGTTCTTCTCATACCGGGATCCGGCCAGAGTCGAATGGTTAACGGTACGTCAGTTAACTGTTTAGCCCGGCCGTCATAAGGCATGTTGAGTCGCGTTTATCGATCGCATTTGCTCGGCACGTCGCTGTCATCATTGCCGTTTACCTCCTGGGCGTCTCTTACGCTTATACGCACATCAAGCGAAGGGGCGCAATCCAGCTATCGGCGCCGGCGGCGCTATGGATTAATCTACCACGGTACCGTATCATCATCGTCAGGAGATAGCGTTTACTTGCGGTCAGCGGTGACAAAGTAAAACCTTTAGAGCCCCGCCCGGACCGATAACTAACGATCGACCACGGGTACGCCGGTCAGTGCGCCACACCAGCACAGCATTAATAAAACGTTTACGCGATGCAGCCGTTGGCGGCGCGGCAAAACGCGCATCTCTTTCAGCATCTCCTTTTTTCTGCCGCCTAGTATAAGTGCTAATTGTGCCATTTCTATTGGCAATGTATCTCTCATTGGTCGGCAACGGTAACCCGGTGATTACCGTTATTTACCTGCGACCAATTCTTAACAAATCAATTGCTAAATCGTCTAAGATAAACGCACGTTTAAACGTAACACCCAGAGACGTTCATCTCAGTAGTACTATTTCTAAAAAGCGTGTAAATTTATTGTTCTCTCTAACACAGAGAGGGCAATACGGCAGAGCCCTTTCTGGCAGAAAATGACAAAAATACGGAGAGATAAATCACAAAAAATTAATTATTTTAGTAAAATATTTATCACGAGCGCTCAGGACTTACGTCGTATTTTATACGTGTTTGGCTCATTAAGTACCTTACTGAAAATTATTAATCACTTTTGCTATAAAAGGACCAGCGAGAATAAATTATATTTCATCTTTTATTTGTCAAACATGTAGAATCCCTGAGCGCAGATCAAAGAAGAGTAGTTTTACTAAATGGGATTTCCTGACCGGACTAGTCCGTGCTAACACATTCGTGTGGTACCACTGCGGCCACCACGCTTGGCTTGACGATAGATCCGGTAATACTCTCCAAGGTTTTAAAGGTATGCCCACAGTTGATATTAGTACATTGATGATAACGTTTTTTCGTTTTTTCGCTCGAATAATGACTGGAACGCGTATGGGCTGAAGATTTGCAGAGGGGCAGTACATCATGGCAATTTCTTTTTATTGATTTAACTATCGGCACTTAAAAAATATCATCAAGGGAGCGGACTTAACAAATAGTTAATAACCTTAATACCTTAACTATTCGTTGTGTCATCCTTTGACAATAAACCAATCGTTAAATCTACTCACTCAGTGAGTAAGATGTGTTATTTGGCGGATTAATTGGCCCTTAAGCGCTCAATTACCCTGCGCCTGCCCGCTAGCCTCAGGTGTAGTGGTCAACTAAAACTGGCCACCGCGTTAGCGTTTTTCCAGTATCTATTTTTTGATTTGTTTGGTGGCAACCCACCGTTATATTCATGCGGTCTGAGTGCGCTGTAATATCCCACGATATAGTCGGTAATTTCATAAGTTGCTTCGCTGAAGCTTATGTAGTCCGTTACCGGTATCCACTCATTTTTCAGACTTCTGGAGAAGCGCTCCATCGGACTGTTATCCCAACAGTTACCCCGCCGACTCATGCTTTGTTTGATCCGGTAATGCCACAGCAACTGTCGGAACTGCCTGCTCGTATAGTGGCTACCCTGATCGCTGTGGAACATCACTCCGCCTGGTTTAGCACGCGTTTCCCATGCCATTTCTAGTGCTTTGATGGTCAGTCTGCTGTCCGGGGAGAACGACATAGCCCAGCCCACCGGTTTCCTCGCGAACAGATCAAGAACAACCGCAAGGTATGCCCAGCGTTTCCCGGTCCAGATATACGTCACAT
>NZ_JBPESN010000048.1:0-16788 GCF_051710625.1 Sodalis sp. (in: enterobacteria)
GTTACCGGATCAAACAAAGTATGAGTCGGCGTGGTAACTGTTGGGATAACAGTCCGATGGAGCGCTTCTTCAGAAGTCTGAAAAACGAGTGGATACCGGTAACGGGCTACATAAGCTTCAGCGAAGCAGCTCATGAAATTACCGACTATATCGTGGGATATTACAGCGCACTCAGGCCGCATGAATATAACGGTGGGTTGCCACCAAAGGAATCAGAAAATAGATACTGGAAAAACGCTAACGTGGTGGCCAGTTTTAGTTGACCACTACAAATCTGGTGCGACGGTCCCAACCATTATCTGGTGCGTTTACGCAACCATTCGCAGGTCTTTAAATTAACGAATCTCGATGATTTAACGGCGGCGATAGAAAACGTGCAGAAGCAATAATGCGCTGTAAGCAACAGCGATCAACATTATGCGACCTGAATTAAGGGGAAAAGTGTTCAATAGGGTTGCCCGACGCTCACAGGAGCCGGCATGAAAAGTTTGTCCTCGCATGCGGTCAAGAACAGGGAAATCAAGACGGTCGCAGCCGGCGTTTTCGCCGGCGGGATGAAGAGAACGCTGGGCGACGGCTCCCGCCCTACGCCTGAGCGAAAAACGGCGCGGGACGGGAGAACGTTACATCACGGCTTTCACAGCCCAGGTATCGCGCAGTCCCACGGTGCGGTTAAACACCGGATGCGCGGGGCTGAAGTAGCGACTGTCGGCGCGAAAATAGCCTTCGCGCTCAAACTGAAAGGGTTCGCCCGTGTTGGCTGCCGGCACGCCGGCTTCGACAAAGCCCTGACGGATAACCAGCGAATCGGGGTTCAGCGTGGAGAGAAAATTCTCTGCTGCCGCCGGGTTGGCCTCGCCGAATAACCGGTCATATAGACGAAACTCCGCGGCAAGGCTACGGGTGGCCGATACCCAGTGGATTACACCTTTCACCTTACGCCCGTCCGCGGGATCTTTACTCAGGGTGCCGGGATCGTGACGGCAAAAAATCGTGGTGATTTGCCCCTGAGGGTCTTTTCCCACGCGTTCAGCTTTGATCACAAACGCATTGCGCAGGCGCACTTCCTTGCCCAATACCAGCCGCTTGTACTGCTTGTTGGCTTCTTCGCGGAAGTCAGCGCGATCGATATAAATTTCGCGGCTGAACGCCACCTGACGGGTTCCCTTCTCCGGCCTGTTGGGATGGTTTGGCATCGCGATATCCTGTTCATGCCCCACAGGCAGACTTTCGATGACCACTCGTACGGGGTCGATCACCGCCATGGCGCGCGGCGCGCGATCGTTCAGATCTTCGCGGATGCAGGCTTCCAGCGCGGCCATTTCAACATTGTTATCCTGCTTCGTCACGCCGATGCGGCGGCAGAATTCACGAATCGAGGCCGCCGTATAGCCGCGGCGGCGCAGACCAGAAATGGTCGGCATGCGCGGATCGTCCCAGCCCTCGACAATTTTCTCCGTGACCAGAAGATTCAGCTTGCGCTTGGACATAATGGCGTATTCGAGATTGAGTCGGGAGAATTCATACTGCCGGGGATGCACGTCGATCGTAATGTTGTCCAGCACCCAATCATACAGCCGGCGGTTATCCTGAAACTCCAGCGTGCAAAGCGAATGGGTAATGCCTTCCAACGCATCGGAGATGCAGTGGGTAAAGTCATACATCGGATAGATGCACCACTTGTTGCCGGTCTGATGGTGATCGGCGAATTTGATGCGGTACAGCACCGGGTCGCGCATCACCATAAACGGCGAGGCCATGTCGATTTTTGCCCGCAGGCAGGCACTGCCTTCGGCAAATTCGCCCTTGCGCATGCTGGCGAATAACGCCCGGTTTTTTTCCACGCTCCGATCCCGATAAGGGCTATTTTTACCCGGGCGCGTCAGGGTGCCGCGATTATCGCGGATTTGATCCGGCGATAGCTGGTCGACATAGGCCAGCCCTTTGTCGATAATCTCAAGTGCGTAGTTATGCAGCTTGTCGAAATAATCGGAAGAGTAGTGAATGTCACCACTCCAGTTAAAACCCAGCCACTGCACGTCGTGCTTGATAGAGTCGACATATTCCATGTTCTCTTTGACCGGATTAGTGTCGTCGAAACGCAGGTTACATCGGCCCTGATAATCCTGGGCAATGCCAAAATTGAGGCAGATCGATTTGGCATGGCCGATATGCAAATAGCCATTTGGCTCTGGCGGAAAACGGGTATGCACCGATGTATGCTTCCCCGAGGCCAGATCGTCGTCAATGATTTGACGAATAAAATTCGTTGGGCGGGCTTTAGCCTCACTCATGTTGATATTCCTCTACGCAACAGCACGACATTCATTACGCTTATGTTCCAACATGCCACGCCAGGACACAACCGTTTGTTAAAGAAATTCTCTATTCCAGCGCCGCAGGGCGGCGGTTTAGCGTCTTTGTCGCGGAGATGCCGGGCAAAATAGACGTCCCCACCGGGCGCGTTCGCGAAGTGACCGGGGGTAATGGGACGCGGCATCGGGTCAGGGCCCTGCCGCATCGGGATCCTCCCCCGGAGCGGCAAGGATAACAGCAGAAAAGCAACGCCCGGCCCCTTACGGCGGCACGGGTGTTTTTAGTACAACATTACGGCGGATGGCCGCAGCCGCAGGCGTCTCACCGCGCGGCGCAAAGAAAATGCGATTTATTTGCCGGTGAGGTCCAAAAGCCGGCTTTGCCCTGCTAGCACGGTCGCGTTAGCGGAGGGCGTCAGCGCGCCGAACTCCTCCATATTGCTCACGACCGCCGGGCTAATCATCGAACGTGCATTGGCATTCAGGTAGGCCAAATCCAGCTCCAGGATAGGCTGCCCCTGCGTCACCTTACTGCCCTCTTCCACCAGGCAGGTAAAGCCTTGTCCGTTAAGGGCCACGGTATCGATAGCGATATGCACTACCACTTCAGCGCCGCCGTTGGTTTCCAGGCAAAAAGCATGATGAGTATTGAAAACTTTGACCGGCGTACCGTTCACCGGCGACAACACCAGTTTATCGGAGGGACGGATGGCGATACCCTCTCCCACGGCGCGGGTGGCGAAAGCTTCATCCGGCACCAGCTCCAGCGGCACGACGTCACCGGTCATCGGCGAGACGAGCGAAACCACCACCGGTTTCCCCGCGGCAGAAGGCGTTTCTACGCGCGGGGCAAGCGTCGCGACCAACACCGGGGATACCGCGCGCGCCGGCCTGACCGGTCCGTTGGCCAACACGGTACGCATCGCGCTGGCAATAATTTCCGCGCGGGTGCCGACAATGATTTGCAGACTTTCTTTGTTCAGACGGAACACACCCTGGACGCCGAGGTTTTTCGCCACGGCGTCATTGACCAGCGACGTGTCTTTTACGCTCAGGCGCAGACGGGTAATACAGGCATCAATACCGATCAGATTATCCGAGCCACCGATGGCGCTGATATACCGACGAGCCAGTTTTTGCGCCTTATCGCTTTCGCCGCCGGCATCGATATTCACATCGTAGCCATCGGTTTTATCGCCGGCCATTTGCAATTCGCGGCCCGGGGTGAGCAAATTAAAGCGACGGATAGTGAAACGGAATACCAGATAATACAGAATGAAGAACACCAGGCCTTGCGGGATTAGCATATACCAATGCACCGCCAGCGGGTTCCGGCTTAAGAGCACGACATCCACCAGTCCGGCGCTAAAGCCAAAGCCGGCAATCCAATGCATACTGGCGGCAATAAAGACCGACAGGCCGGTCAATATCGCGTGCAGGAAATACAACACCGGCGCCACGAACATAAAAAAGAATTCCAGCGGTTTGGTGATGCCGGTAAAAAACAAGGCGAAAACCGCGGCAAGCATGATCCCGGCGACTTTACTGCGGTTTTTGGGGCGGGCGCAGTGATAAATTGCCAGCGCCGCACCGGGCAAGCCGAACATCATGATCGGGAAGAAGCCCGCCTGATAACGGCCGGTGATACCGATGATGCCGGTACCGGCTTCGATGGACTGCTGGCCGCCGAGGAATTTGGGAATATCGTTAATGCGGCGACATTGAACCAAAAGACCGAATTCAACGCGTGCTGCAGACCGACCGGGATCAATAAGCGGTTAAAAAAAACATAAATACCTGCCCCCACCGAGCCGAGCTGCTGGATGTGTTCACCGAATGCCACCAGCGCGTTGAAGATCACCGGCCAGATATACATCAGAATAAAGGCGATGAAAATCATCACGAAGGAAACCAGAATCGGCGCCAGTCGGCGTCCGCTGAAAAACGACAACGCCTTAGTGAGCTCGACATGGCTAAATCGGTTATAAAGTTCGGCGGAAATAATCCCCACCAGGATGCCGACGAACTGGTTATTGATTTTGCCGAACGCCGCCGGCACTTGATCCACGGGGATTTTCTGTATCATCACCACCGAGGCCAGCGCGCATAATGTCGTCACCACCAGGAAACCGACGAAGCCGGTAAACGCCGCCTTTGTTGAAGACATCGTCAGCCGCGCAATGACCGCCGACGAAAGATTTAATTCTCATCGAAAAATAATAACGGTTTTCTTAACGAAATTTCATTTTAAATCGCTCTATTTTGTGACTTATTCTAGTATTTAAGGCAATCTTATTTTGCAATACAAAAAATCAACCCGCAGTTGCCTAGAAGGGAGGGACGACACGTCGGATTCCGGCGTGGACGCCCAGTGGTTATACTCCCCGCTCAAACACTGCACCGCAACATATTACGAGGACAAACATAAGACTGATTCCATTAAACACCGTCGCTCAGGTAGGTCAGTGGGCCGCCCGTCATATCGTCAACCGTATTAACGCCTTCAACCCCAGCGCTAACTGCCCGTTCATTCTCGGGCTGGCCACCGGCAGCACGCCGCTGGAAGCCTATAAGAGCCTGATTGAGATGCATAAAGCGGGCCAGATCAGCTTTAAGCATCTGGTGACGTTCAACATGGATGAATATGTCGGCTTACCCGCCAAACATCCCGAAAGCTATTATTCATTCATATTTAATAACTTTTTAATTATATCGATATTCCACGGGAAAACATCAACCTCCTTAACGGCAGTGCACCGGATATTGATGCTGAATGTCGCAGTTATGAGGAGAAGATCAAATCTTATGGCAAAATTCACCTGTTCATGAGCGGTGGCGGCGACGACGGCCACATCGGTTTTAATAAACCGGGTTTATCTTTGGCCTCGCGCACCCGCATCAAAACCCTGAACCAGGATACCCGTCGGGTCAATTCACGCTTCTTTGATAATGATATCGAGCAAGTACCCCGCTACGCCCTGACGGTGGGCGCCGGTACGCTGCTTGACGCAGAAGAGGTGATGATTCTGGTGATAAGGCACAATAAGGCCGACGCGCCGCAGGCTGCTATAGAAAATAATGTCAATCATATGTGGACCATCACCTGCCTACAGTAGCATGCTAAAGCCGTCATGGTGTGCGATGAACCGTCTACCCAGGAATTGAAGGTGAAAACGGTCAAATACTTCCGTGAACTGGAACAAGAGAATCTGAACACCGCCCACTAACCTCCCGGAGCTGACTATGTATGCGTTAACCAACGGCCGCATCTATATCGGCAGCGAGATTCTGGATAACCACGCGCTCGTTATCGCGAACGGCGTTATCGACGCCATTTGCCCCGCCGACAGCCTGCCCGCCGGCATTGAACGCCGCGATTTGGCCGGCACCGCACTGGCGCCCGGTTTTATCGACCTGCAGCTTAACGGCTGCGGCGGCGTACAGTTCAACGACAGCCTGGACGCGCTGTCGGTCGAAACGCTGGAAACGATGCAGGCCGCCAACCAGCGCTCCGGCTGCACCAGCTTCCTGCCAACCCTCATCACCAGCACTGATGACTTTATGCGTCGGGCGGTGGAGGTCATGCGCGCTTACCTGGCGCAGCATAAACTTCAGGCGCTGGGGTTGCATCTGGAAGGCCCCTACCTCAACCCGACCAAAAAAGGCACCCATGATTCGGTGTTGATGCGCGCACCGAGCGAAGAAATGGTGGCCTTCCTGTGGGCTAACAGCGACGTGATAAGCAAAATGACCCTGGCTCCCGAACAAGTGGACGCGTCTGTTATCCGCCGGCTGTGCGCTGCCGGCATTCGCGTTTCCATTGGTCATTCCAATGCCACCTACCAGCAGGCCAAGGCGGGTTTCGACGCCGGCATCAGCTTTGCGACCCATCTGTTTAACGCCATGCCAACGATGGTCGGGCGCGAACCGGGCGTTATCGGCGCCCTGTTCGACGCGCCGGAAATTTATTGCGCTATCGTCGCCGACGGTCTGCATGTCAACTGGGCCAACGTTCGTAACGCCAAACGCATTAAAGGCGATCGCCTGATATTGGTCACGGATGCCACCGCCCCGGCCGGCGCGGAAAATATGGACAGGTTCATTTTCGCTGGCAAAACAATATACTATCGCGATGGCCTTTGCGTGGATGAACACGGTACCCTCAGCGGCTCGGCGCTTACCATGATTGAAGCGGTGCGTGGTAGCGTAGAGTACGCCGGTATCGGATTGGATGAGGCGTTGCGCATGGCAACTCTTTACCCGGCACGGGCGCTGGGCGTGGACGCGCGGTTAGGGACGCTGACGGTTGGCAAAATCGCCAACTTAACCGCCTTCACCCGCGATTATAAAATCAGTAAAACTATCGTTGACGGCGACGAAGTTTGACCATAAGCGAGTAAGCGATGACACCAGGCGGACAGACCCCGATAGGCAATATTAACCTTGTTAAACAGTTAAACAGCGCGGCGGTCTACCGTCTCATCGATCAAATGGGCCCGATTTCCCGTATTTATTTAGATAGCAGAACAAAGTCAGCTCGCGCCCGCTAGTATCACCAAGATCACCCGCCAACTGCTGGAACGCGGCCTGATCTGTGAAGTGGATCAGCAAGCCTCCACCGGCGGCCGGCGGGCTATCTCCATCGTGGCCGAAACCCGTGGCTTCCAGGCCATCGGCGTTCGCCTCGGCCGGCATGATGCGACGATCATGCTTTATGATTTGAGCGGCAAGGCCCTGCAGGAAGCCTATTTCCCGCTGCCGCAGCGGAACCAGCAGACGCTGGAGCTGGCGCTGATGGAAGCTATCGGTGGCTTTCTTGAGCAGGCGCAGCGTAAAACCCGCGAGCTTATCGCTATTTCGGTGATATTACCGGAACTGGTCGACCCCTTCTCCGGCATTGTCCGCTATATGCCTCATATACAGGTGCACCACTGGCCGCTGGTGGAGCAGTTGCAGCAGCGCTTTCATCTCACCGCGTTTGTGGGCCACGACATTCGCAGTCTGGCGCTGGCGGAGCACTATTTCGGGGCAACCCAGGATTGCGCCGATTCCATTTTAATTCGTTTGCACCGCGGTACCGGGGCCGGGATCTTGATAAACGGCCAGATTTTCCTTGGCAGTAACGGTAACGTGGGCGAGATTGGCCATATCCAGGTCGATCCGCTGGGAGAACGCTGCCACTGCGGCAATTTTGGCTGTCTGGAAACCATTGCCGCCAATGCCGCGATCGAGCAACGGGTGCGTCGGCTGCTCCGTCAGGGTTATGCCAGTAAACTGACGCCGGACGACTGCCGGATAGATAACATCTGTCTGGCCGCCAATCGCGGTGACGGGTTGGCGGTGGAAGTAATAGAGCATGTCGGCCGTCAGTTGGGTAAAGTGATAGCGCTCAGCATTAACCTGTTCAATCCGCAAAAGGTGGTATTGGCGGGCGAAATCACCGAGGCCCACAAGATTTTGCTGCCGGCCGTGCAGCGCTGCATTGATAATCAAGTGCTGAAAGCCTTCCGGCAAAACTTGCCGGTGGTCATCTCAGCGCTGGATGCATGGTTCGGCCATCGGCGCTTTCGCCCTGATCAAGCGCGCCATGCTTAACGGCGTGCTGCTTCAGCGGTTGCTTGAAGCCGACGTGCCGACACACCGCTGACCTGCGCCGCATCGGCGCAGGGTAAAGACCGCCCCCTGGCGTATCACCGTTCTTCGGGGGCGCCGATTTACCCGGTTATGGCCGACAATTGGCCTGCGTTACGTTAGACGATAACTTTGCAAGCCGACGGATAAAGCTGTGAATGCACCGCGATTTTCTGGGTCTTCCCGGCGATTGACCTGCCCCTGTTTGCCCTTTTCAACTCGCAGAGTGACGGGGCACTTGGCCCACTTGCCTCATGCCCCCAGCAAGACGGTCACCCACACGGCCGCAGGCTATAAAAAATCGCATTATTGAATTCACAATGAACGCGCCCTTCTCTTCTGGTTTATTGCCTTTTATGTTGTTATTTCGCTTTTTTATTGATGATTATTTACCTGATAACGTTTATTTCCACCTGGATATTGAATTGTCGGGTCGTTTTGATGCTAAAACGTTGTATATGTGACGGCGCAGGCGACAACGCGGCGACCGTCGGGAATCATCATGAGGGAAAAATTATGTGTTCTATTTTGGGGGTACTGGATCTAAAGACCGATCCGGTTGAATTACGTAAACAGGCGCTGGAATGCTCCCGCCTGATGCGTCATCGCGGCCCCGATTGGTCCGGCGTCTATGCGGGCGAAAAAGCGATATTGACCCATGAGCGTTTGTCCATCGTCGACGTCAACACCGGCGCCCAACCGCTTTACAACGCGGCGCACACACATGTGTGTTGGCGGTAAACGGCGAGATTTTAACCATCAGCTCATCCGCGAACAGCTGGGCGACCGCTACGCCTTTCAGACCAGTTCCGACTGCGAAGTCATTCTGGCCCTGTATCAGGGAAAAGGCCCGGAATTTCTGGACGAATTGCGCGGCATGTTCCCCTTTATCCTGTATGACACGGATAAGGACGCCTATTT
Source organism: Sodalis sp. (in: enterobacteria) (assembly GCF_051710625.1). Classification (GTDB taxonomy): domain Bacteria; phylum Pseudomonadota; class Gammaproteobacteria; order Enterobacterales; family Enterobacteriaceae; genus JBPESN01. The sequence continues at coordinate 8,868 of NZ_JBPESN010000048.1, forward strand.
AATCGGCCGCGATCACATGGGCATCATTCCGCTGTATATGGGTCATGACGAGCACGGTAACCTGTATGTCGCGTCGGAAATGAAAGCGCTGGTCCCGGTCTGCCGCACGCTCCAAGAGTTCCCGCCGGGACACTACCTCTGGAGCCAGGACGGTGAACTGCGTCCCTACTGTCAGCGCGATTGGTTCGATTACGATCGGGTGAAAGATAACGTCACCGACAAAGCGGCGCTGAAGGCAACGTTGGAAGAATCGGTGAAAAGCCATCTGATGTCGGATGTGCCCTACGGCGTGCTGCTGTCCGGCGGGCTTGATTCATCCATCATTTCCGCCTTCACTAAGAAGTATGCCGCCCGTCGGGCGGAAGATCACGCGCAAAGCGAAGTCTGGTGGCCGCAGCTGCACTCTTTCGCCGTGGGCCTGGAAAGCTCGCCGGATCTGCGCGCCGCCAGCAAAGTGGCGGCAGCTCTGGGCACGGTGCACCATGAAATTTATTTCACGGTGCAAGAAGGTCTGGACGCGATCCGCGACGTGATTTACCACATCGAAACCTATGACGTTACGACCATCCGCGCCTCGACGCCGATGGTACCTGATGTCGCGCAAAATCAAGGCGATGGGCATCAAAACGGTCCTGTCCGGCGAAAGCGCCGATGAAGTGTTCGGCGGCTAGCTCTATTTCCACAAGGTGCCAAACGCGAAAGGGTTCGATGAAGAACTGGTCCGTAAACTGCAGGCCCTGCATATGTATGACTGCGCCCGTGCCAACGAAGCGTTGTCCGCCTGGGGCGTCAAGGCACGCGTCCCCTTCTTCGACAAGCAGTTCCTGGATGTGGCGATGCGTATTAACTCGCAGGACAAAATGTGCGGCAATGGCAAAATTGAGAAACACGTGCTGCGCGAATGCTTTGCCGATTATCTGCCGGAAAGCGTTGCCTGGCGGCAGAAGGAACAGTTTTCCGACGGCGTGGGCTACAGCTGGATTGACAGCCTGAAAGTCATTGCCGCGGAGCAAATCAGCGATCAACAGCAGCTGGCCAATGCCCACTTCCGCTTCCCTTATAACACGCCGACGTCCAAAGAAGGCTATTTGTACCGGGAAATTTTCACCGAGCTGTTCCCGCTGCCGAGTGCCGCGGAATGCGTACACGGGGCCCGTCGGTGGCCTGCTCTTCCGCCAAGGCTATCGAATGGGATGAGTTTCAAAAAAATGGACGATCCCTCTGGTCGCGCGGTAGGCGTACACGCTTCGGCCTATTGATATCCGCCTGCGAGGGCGAGTTGCTGGCCTCCAGGGCCGTCGGGCAGGCGGCCATCGGCCTCGGGCCGGCAATGCTGAGTGCATGGCGGCAAACTGCCGTGAGAGCCCTGCTGTCGGGCAGGCCTCGCTGGACGCTGTTCATTGCGCCGGTCGGGGGGGCTGCCGCCCCGTCAATCCTCCCTGCTATTCCGGTTAAAAACGGGCCCTATTGGCCCGGTTTTCCTCCCCGTGAGCGCGGGAAAATCATTACGTTAGCCGCTTTTATGGTCAGGTTGTTCATTAGCCAGACAAACGGCCCGCGCAATGCCGGATTAGCGAAAAAAAGGGGTTGACTGAAGTTCGTCAACTCCGCATAATGCGCCCCGCAACGCCGAATGTAGGTCACGCGGAAAGTTGGCTACGTAGCTCAGCTGGTTAGAGCACAGCACTCATAATGCTGGGGTCACAGGTTCGAATCCCGTCGTAGCCACCACCTTTGCGGGAGTGGTGAAATTGGTAGACGCACCAGATTTAGGTTCTGGCGCCGCAAGGTGTGCGAGTTCAAGTCTCGCCTCCCGCACCATCGTTCGGTAAGCAGCAATGGGGTATAGCCAAGTGGTAAGGCAGCGGGTTTTGATCCCGCCACGCCCAGGTTCGAATCCTGGTACCCCAGCCAAAATGAGACCTGCCGATATCGCGGTCTGTTGCAGAGTAATCAGTCAAAAATACGGCTACGTAGCTCAGCTGGTTAGAGCACAGCACTCATAATGCTGGGGTCACAGGTTCGATCACCGCTGTAGCCACCATATTTTTGGGGTATCGCCAAGCGGTAAGGCGCCGGATTCTGATTCCGGCATCCCAGGTTCGAATCCTGGTACCCCAGCCATATCAAGCCCGCGCAGGCGGCAATCAAAAACGCTTCCGGGGGAGCGTTTTTGGTTGCCATTGTGCGACCCGCGCTCACGGCGCATTAACGACAAAATTAAGCCGATCGTAACAATTGTTGGCGCACGTCATCAGGCTCTCAAAGGCCGGTTGCATGATTTCATTATAACTTATCCACGGCGTTTTGACCGTTATCTGCTTGCTGTAACGGTAGCCCCGCGCCGTCTTCTCTCCCGTGATGTCGATATTGGACAATCGAGAACGGAGCTGGCAGGCGTTTAGCGCCTGCGGTAATGCCTTCGCCAACCAGATTTATTTGCCGCGACAATTTTCTCGGCTCCCCCAAATAAATATCGGTTAACCCTCCTTCACGCCGGTAGCGGTTAAAATCATCCCAAACCGTGGGGTAAGGGCTATCCCAGATAGAAATAGCGCGAATCGGCAATCCGCGTCAGAGCATGGCGATCTTCGGCATGGATATTGACCCGGTAGGCTTCAGGTAACTGATATTGCAGCGGGGCGCGTTCCCCCCGGCAGCGGGCGTTTTCATTCACCACCGCATTGCATAAGGCGATATCAATACTTTCCACACCCTGTTCACGATCCCCCTGGAACAGATTGGAAAGATCGCCGTCCTTCATTCTCACCTGCTGCTCGTGGACAGTCGACCGCCCCTGCGCGGTAAAAGTCTCATTGCGCTCGATCCGCTCCTCTTGCCGCGGCGTGGACGCCGGGATAGCGTTCACAATCACTTTTCCTTCCGGCGTGAAAACCAGCGCCGCGCGATCCTGAAGATCCGGCGCCACATAGCCGGGCGCATAATAATACTGAGTAGGATCAAGCCATTCGATTTTGCCGGCAATCTTCGCCTGTACGATGGCATGGTTGGTCGTGACGCCCGGAATCGCCATGGGCAAGAGGGAGCCCGCGCGCCACCAGCGCCGGCCGGGCCGTCACGCCCGCCTCACGCAACATCGCCGCCAGCAGAATGGATGAGTCTTTGCAATCGCCATAGCCATTTTGCTCGATTTGGGCGAGATCAAACGGCACATAGCCGCGATTGCTCGCGCGCCAGTCGCCCAGATAACGGTAGCGCTGATGCAGATAACGCATTATCTCCGCGACCTGCTTTTCCATCGGCCGCCCTTTGAGGCTTTGTATTATCCGCCGAGCATCGGGCGGTAACGGCTGACCCAAAATGTGTTGATACTTTTTCGCCATGGGGCCAAACATGTCCTGCGCGCTAAGCGAAGTGCCGACCTGGAAATAAGGAAACTCGCGCACGTAGCTTTCCATAGCGAGGTTTGACGAGTTTCACCTCAACCTTTTTTTTGTCCCTGCTGCTCTTGACCTTGAACTCGCCAGGCAACGTTGCACGATAATACAGCGGCCGCTCGGCGGTATACGTCATCTGGTAGGCGTCGAGCCGCTCGGCGTCGGGTTTGAAGGCCAGCATTCGCGTAAAATGCTTTGTGGGGTGGTAAGCATTTCTGGACTCTCAAGGGGAACGATGGATTAGCCGGAAGCCCTTTACTAGCGCGGCTTACAGTGATTTTACTGATTTTGGGCTCGTCGCAAAAAATGAGCGGAAAATGATTTTTTTGCGCTATATTCTGGACTGCATTGATTGTAATTTAGATAAGTTTGAAAGCCGTTTAAAAATTCCTTCATTAGCAATTGTGTTGCTAAAAATAAACAAAAAATTTATAGTTTTTTAAACGGCCCTTTTGCGTTCGCTTGCTAGGCTATCTTCTGATGCTACTTCACCAACCTCACTAGTGTAGTGATCATGATGGTATTGAAGATCGTTTTACCGATATAACGGTCTAACACACCGAACATCAGGCCGCTCCTCTTGCATGCAGACGCCCGCGAAGCCTTCTCGCCGGTACGCTGTCTCATAAATTCAGTACCAGCGCCAGCGCCAGGTACGCCACATTGGTCAGCCACATCCACAGCATCGGGTCAAGCTCGCCCTTGGCGCCGTTGGAGCGTAGCGAGGGTTGCAGCAGGAAGAAGATCAGATACAGCAACATGGCAGGCAACATGTTTAGCACCCGCCCCTGGCGTGGGTTGACCACCGACAGGGGCACCACCATCATTGCCATGATCAGCACCGAGACCACCAACGTAAATCCCCAGTGCAGTTCGGCGCGCGCCTCGGGCTCCGAGGTGCGCCATAGCTGGCGCAGCGACATTTGCTCAGCGTCGGTGCCGTCCACCGACACCGCACCGGTGACCGATAACCGCCTGATATTGAGTGAAATCAGTAATGCGAAAATCGCGCAGCAGAGCGGTCCCCTCATAGCGGGTGCCCTTGTCCAGCATGACCAGTTGCGATCCGTCCGGCCGCTGGCTCATATGGCCGCGCTCCGCTATCACTACGGAAGGACGCGCGTTGCCGTTCGGCTTAAGCTGCGCCAGGAATACATGTTCAAAGCCTTTATCTTTGACGTTGCCGACGAACAGCACCGAATTGCCGTTTTCCGCCGGTTTGAATTGCCCCTCGACCAACGCCGCCATGCTGGGATTGGCTTTGGCTTCCGACATGACCAGATCTTGATGGCGCGACGACCAGGGTGAAATCCATACCACATTCACCGCCGCCAGTATTGCGGTAATCAGGCTAAACAGCAGCGCCGCACGGATTAATATGCTTTTACCCAACCCGCAGGCGTGCATAACCGTAATTTCGCTTTCGGTGTACATCCCGGCTCAAGGTCATCAACAACCCCAGAAAGAGACTCAGGGGTAGGATCAGTTGCGCTATTTCAGGCACGCCCAAGCCGAGTAAGGACAAAACCAGGTTTGTCGGGATATCGCCACCCACCGCTGCGCCCAGGATCCGCACCAGCTTTTGACAGAAAAAAATCAAAAGCAGGATGAACAGGATGGCGAGCTGGCTTTTAAATGTCTCCCGAACCAGATATCTAGTGGTTATCACGCTTATTTCGCCTGTGAAAACTTGTTTTTTTGCAGGAAAATCGATAATTTCATCGCTAATCCCTCATTGATACGTATCAAACAGACACCTTTATCGCTAGATAGAGTATAACAACATTAAGCGTTCGGCCGAGCCATGAGAACGCACTGATTGTCGACAGAATAGCGTCCTTTGCGTCGTTCAGATTAACACATAGAGTGAATGCAAAGGCGGGACGATGACGGGAAAGTCTATTCTATCCCGCGCTACCGTCTTCGTCTTTAAGATTCAGGAGAGTGCATGGAGTTCAGTGTAAAAAGCGGTAGCCCGGAAAAACAACGCAGCGCCTGTATCGTCGTCGGGGTATTTGAACCACGTCGGCTATCCCCGATTGCCGAACAGCTCGATAAAATCAGCGATGGCTATATCAGCGCGCTGCTACGCCGTGGTGAACTGGAAGGCAAGGTCGGACAAACGCTGCTGCTGCATCATGTCCCGAATGTGCTGTCCAAACGAATTTTGCTTATCGGCTGCGGTAAAGAGCGCGAGCTGGATGAGCGCCAGTATAAGCCGGTCATTAACAAAACCATTAATACACTGAACGACACCGGCTCGATGGAGGCCGTGTGCTTTTTGACCGAGCTGCACGTCAAAGGGCGCAATACCTATTGGAAAGTACGCCAGGCGGTGGAAACAGCGAAAGAGACGCTTTATACCTTCGATCAGCTGAAAAGCGATAAAATCGAACCGCACCGACCGCTGCGCAAAATGGTGTTTAATGTGCCGACGCGCCGCGCGCTGGCCAGCGGCGAGCGCGCGATTTCGCACGGTCTGGCGATTGCCGCCGGCATCAAGGCCGCTAAAGACTTGGGTAACATGCCACCCAATATTTGCAATCCCGCCTACCTGGCCTCCCAAGCGCTCCAGCTGGCCGACGGCTACGGCAAAACCACCACCACCCGGGTTATCGGCGAACAGCAGATGAAAGAGCTGGGGATGAACGCCTATCTGGCGGTAGGCCAGGGCTCGGCCAATGAATCGCTGATGTCGGTCATCAAGTATAAGGGCAGCCCTGACGCCGACGCGCGGCCTATTGTGCTGGTCGGTAAAGGCCTGACCTTTGACGCCGGCGGCATTTCCATCAAGCCCGCCGACAGCATAAATGAAATGAAATACGACATGTGCGGCGCCGCGACCGTGTATGGCGTGATGCGCATGGCAATGGAGCTTAATTTGCCGCTGAATATCGTCGGCGTACTGGCCGGTTGTGAAAACATGGTGGACGGCCGCGCATTCCGGCCCGGCGATGTGTTAACCACCCTTTCCGGCCAAACGGTGGAAGTATTGAATACCGATGCCGAGGGGCGGTTGGTGCTGTGCGATGCTCTCACCTATGTCGAGCGTTTCGAGCCGGAGGTGGTGATTGATGTCGCCACGCTGACCGGCGCCTGCGTTATCGCGCTGGGGCATCATTTGACCGGCCTGATGTCGAACCACAATCCTCTGGCCCATGAGCTTATCGGCGCCGCCGAGCAGGCCGGGGACCGCGCTTGGCGTTTGCCGCTGGGGGATGAGTTCCAGGAACAGCTGGAATCGAATTTCGCCGATATGGCGAACATCGGCGGCAGGCCGGGTGGCGCGATTACCGCCGGTTGCTTCCTGTCCCGTTTCGCGCGTAAATATAATTGGGCGCATCTGGACATCGCCGGTACCGCCTGGCGCTCCGGTAAAGCCAAGGGTGCCACGGGCCGTCCGGTGGCGATGCTGTCGCAATTCTTGCTTAACCGCGTCGGACTCAACGGTGACGAGTAACTGTGAAAAAGATATGCTTGCACGGGCGGCGTTTGCCGCCCGCTGTTTTTTCCGTAACCCCCTTGTTGACTTAACGGCACATGAAAAACGCAACTTTCTACCTGTTCGACCAACATGCCATCAGCGATGGGCTGAACGCCGTGGAGCGACTCGCCTGCGATTTGGCGGCCGATAAATGGCGGCAGGGGCAAAAGAGTGTTTATCGCCTGTGAGGACGATGCTTAGGCGCTCAGGCGCTCAGGCGCTCAGGCGCTCAGGCGCTCAGGCGCTCAGGCTCGACGAGGCGCTATGGGCGCGCGATCCCCAAGCGTTCGCGCCGCACAACCTGGCGGGGGAAGGTCCGCGCGCCGGCGCGCCGGTGAAGCTTTGCTGGCCGCAGCGCCGCGGGATCTGCTGATTAGCCTGCTGCCGGCCTGTACGGATTTTGCCTCCGCTTTCCATGAAGTGATAGACTTCGTCCCGGATGAAGATGCTTTAAAACAGTTGGAGCGCGATCGTTATAAAGCGTATCGCAGCGTCAGCTTCCAATTGACTACGGCCACGCCGCCAACGCAGTGATTAACGACGCATAATAGACAAAACATACAATCCGAAAGATATCGAGCAGCCGCTGTATGAGCACTGGGAGCAGCAGGGCTATTTCAAGCCGAACAACGATACCAGGCAGGATAGCTACTGCATCATGATCCCGCGGCCCAACGTGACCGGCAGCTTGCATATGGGCCATGCCTTCCAGCAGACCATTATGGATACCCTGATTCGTTATCAGCGTATGCAGGGCAAAAGTACCCTGTGGCAGGCGGGTACCGATCACGCCGGCATTGCGACGCAGATGGTGGTGGAGCGGAAAATCGCCGCTGAAGAGGGAAAAACCCGGCACGATTACGGCCGCGACGCCTTCATCGACAAGATTCGGCAGTGGAAAGCCTAATCCGGCGGCACGATTACCCATCAAATGCGCCGGCTGGGTGACCCCGTGGACTGGAAACGCGAGTGGTTCACACCATGGACGAAGGGCTGTCCAACGCGGTGAAAGAAGTGTTCGTACGCCTATACTAGGAAG
>NZ_JBPESN010000049.1:0-16573 GCF_051710625.1 Sodalis sp. (in: enterobacteria)
TGAAATGGAAAACGAAATATTAAAAAAGGCTACAGCGCTCTTGATGTCAGACTCCCTGAACAGTTCTCGTTAATCGGGAAACTCAGAGCGCATTATCCTGTGGCCACACTCTGCCACGTGTTCAGGGCTCATCGCAGCAGTTACAAATGCTGGAAAAGTCGTCCTGACAGGCCAGACGGCAGGCGAACGGTATTGCGCAGTCAGGTTCATGAACTGCACAGTATCACAGCCATGGTGCAGCTGACGCGAGAAGTATCGCCACCATGGCAACCCAGAGAGGCTTCCAGATGGGGCGCTGGCTCGCAGGCAGGCTTATGAAAGAGCTGGGGCTGGTCAGTTGTCAGCAGCCCGACGCACAGGTATAAGCGTGGCGGTCAGGAGCATGTTGCGATCTCGAATTATCTTGAGCGCCAGTTCGCTGTAACGGAGCCAAACCAGGTATGGTGCGGCGATGTGACGTATATCTGGACCGGGAAACGCTGGGCATACCTTGCGGTTGTTCTTGATCTGTTCGCGAGGAAACCGGTGGGCTGGCCTATGTCGTTCTCCCCGGACAGCAGATTGACCATCAAAGCACTGAAAATGGCATGGGAAACGCGTGGTAAACCAGCCGGAGTGACGTTCCACAGCGATCAGGGTAGCCACTATACGAGCAGGCAGTTCCGACAGTTGCTGTGGCGTTACCGGATCAAACAAAGTATGAGTCGGCGTGGTAACTGTTGGGATAACAGTCCGATGGAGCGCTTCTTCAGAAGTCTGAAAAACGAGTGGATACCGGTAACGGGCTACATAAGCTTCAGCGAAGCCACTCATGAAATTACCGACTATATCGTGGGATATTACAGCGCACTCAGGCCGCATGAATATAACGGTGGGTTGCCACCAAACGAATCAGAAAATAGATACTGGAAAAACGCTAACGCGGTGGTCAGTTTTAGTTGATTACTACAGTTGAGCAGATAATACTTTTGTGCGACGCCTTTAGCCTGAGGAATAACAAGTCGTTCCACGATGCCACTTTTGTAATAAATCCAGAGTGCCTCGTTAAACATTCTCAGCCGGAGATAAAGCAGGGCCAGCGGGCTAAACGCCAGTTCAGACGCGTTGTCGTCAAGGCGATATTATTCACCGCTAGAAAGCGTTAATAAACGGCTGGCGGGATCGTAGCGGCTAAGATTAGCGCTAAAGCCTTTATTGTAGCCAACGTCCTGCAGATCCAACAGGGAATAATTCAACGATAGCGCAAATTCTAGCCCTAAATGGTCATTGCCGATAGCGGTGATTAGCGGTAGGCGAAATTGTATCAAACCGGTACGAGGGGCGACCTGTACTGCAAAAAAGTGGTGCATAGCGATATCCTTGTCGTGGGTAATAGGCATCACGGCAAAGGCGTTAGCTTTGCCTGGGCAAATTACGTTGCAAAGCCGTGCGCAAGTATTATGGCTTAGGAGCTGATGACGGCTATCCGCCGGCGGCGTATCAATCGGACAAGCACGTGCGGCGCAGGGTACTGCCGAGCCCTGCCGGCTTTGGCCGGGGGCGCGGGCCGCCCGCCGTAAACGGGACAGTGCGTAACGCCGCCGGACGGGCCGGCGACGGTACTATTTTCCATGATTGGGCTGTCAATTTTTATAGCATGGCCGGATGGCGGGCACCTCCTGACCCCCGCGGCGCGAGGTCGGCTAGCAAACGCGGCGCAAGCGGGCGGAACACCGTCGCGGGGATCGGCGTCCCACACAGGGCGTACGGCGGGTAAGCAGCGGCGGCCGGCGCGGCGGGCCGAACCAAATAGAGGGCGGTCATGCCGTTTCCGCCGCCGGTTGCCATCGTTGCGCAACCCCGCCAGTCAGAGCGAAAGGCTTACAGGGTGGGGCGTCATTATTAGAGCGGCGGACAAACGATTGACAGTCGGCAAACCGTCACGCCGGCTTAACCGGTCAATATCTGAGCTCGGGCAACGTCGCCGGCGCTATGCACATTAATACCGGCATCAGTGGTTATCACGGCGCTGCCTGTTGCGGGAGCGGACTGGAACGGTAATCCTGTAGAGGGACGAAAAAGGCGGTCTAACATTAACGCATTGGTTGCGGGATTTAGCGCGGTCGGCAACATGCCCTACATTATTACTCCCAGGGCAAAAGAAAGCGCTGTCATTATATCGCCTTCAGGGCGGAGCGACGCGCTGCCGTTTTATTGCTGTCGGGACGGAAAATAATGCATTTAATATAAATTAATGTTTTTATTTAAAAAATTTGTATTCGTAACGCAATAAGTACTGTAAATAACAATGATCTCGGGTTGTTATATTCATCATAAAAGTCATGAAATTTATTATCTGCTGCGCATCGGTTGACCTTTTGTTATTTTTGTCGTTGCTAGGATGATTTTTTACGCTAGGAAAAGTTCATATGAAGAGGATTATATTGCTTTTGAGCGTGCTGGGGCTAGCGGGGTGCGTTGGGCATCACGTTGCCGAAAAACCGGTCACCAACGTGATTGATCATGGCGATTACGCGGTCGATACCTCCTTTCCCTCCCAAGAACAGGATGAACGCGTCCGGTTTCTCATATTCCATTACACCGCCGCGGATGATAAAAAGTCTCTGCGGCTGCTTACGCACGGTAGCGTGAGCGCCCATTATCTTATTCCCTTCAATCTCGAGCAGTTCAAGGGCAAGCCGGTCGTATTACAGTTGGTGCCGGAAAATAAACGGGCATGGCACGCGGGCGTAAGCGGCTGGGGCGGCCGGAATAATATTAACGATACGTCCATTGGTATTGAAATTGTCAATGATGGCTTTCATGAGACTGCCGCAGGGAGACAGTGGCTCCCCTATCATAAGGAGCAGATGGTATTAGCAGCACGCCTGGCCCGGGATACTGTCGCCCGTTACCAGATCAAACCGCAGAACGTCCTGGCGCACAGCGATATCGCGCCGCTGAGAAAAACTGATCCCGGTCCGCAGTTTCCATGGCAGGCCATGGCGCAGCAGGGCATAGGCGCATGGCCGGATGCGGCAACAGTGACGAAATATTTACACGGCAAACATCGCTGGGCCGCCGGCGATGTCGCGGCTATCCAGCAGGCGCTGGCCGCTTACGGTTACACCATCCCGCAAACGGGGAAAATGGATCCGGAGACAAGGCGCGTTATTAGCGCTTTCCGAATGCATTTTCGTCCAAGCAATATCACCGGTGTCGCGGACATGGAAACCGAGGCGATTGCCCTTGCGCTGGTGGAAAAATACTGCACTCCCATCTGAAATCGTATTGTGACGACACGTCCGGTTACATATCATCCGGCATAAAAAACGTCTGGATCGGCGCGGCGGCAAAGGTCGACACCCCGCCGGGTGGTAAAGCGTACACTCTTTTTTCGCTATTTCTTTGCGCTGACCCCGGCTTTTTGGCTGTAATCTGCATAATTGTTCAGACGTCAGACGCACAATTTGATAAAATTGAGGTTTGTTACAGGCAAACGAGAGAGAGACTAATGGAGGTTTTCCTGTCATGAATCCCGGTACTTCAACCCCTTCTGAAAACGCTGATCAACCGGTGACCACGTTGTCAGGCGTGATAACCAAATCACCTAGTCGTATCAAGAATACCGCTGGCCGGCCGATGGTCAAAGCGACCATTCTGGCGGAGAGCAAAAAACGCAGCGCTTACCCCCTGACCGCAGTAGGTTTCGATATCATGGCGCTGGAACTAATGGCGCATTTACGCGGCGAACGCCTGACGGTGACCGGCCGTATGGAGTGGAATGGCAATTATTCCCTTATAGCCGATCAGATAGTCAGCATGTCGTGATGTGCCCCCGGCGCGGCAGCGATCGCTGGTGATAGCTTGCTCCGGGAGGGGGTCGCCCGCTTGCCGTACGGCGACCCGGGTAGATAACGCGCTTCTCGCAGGCACAACGGATTTCGCAGGCAGAGCTTCACTCCCCGCCGGAGTGAATCTCTCAGGTAGCGCCACTCGCCGCCAGAGTAAATTTTTCAAGTTCAGGCGCAGGGCCTCTCCCCGACCTGGTAAATTTCCGAGGCAGAGTGCTCTTCGTCGGCCGAGTGGTCAAAAAGGGGCTAAACCTCATGGTCTATTTAGTGTTAACATTTCGGTTCTCTTTCACAAGGATCGATTTATGAAGCGAACCCCCGTCATGATATTGCTGGCGGCGGCCCCGAGCGGGTGCGCCAGCGCCCCGGAATATGCCAAAGTAGTGGCGGCGTCGGCTCCCCAAGGCTATGCCGGTATCTGGATCAGCCCTCACCTCAGAAGGCGCTTGTCAGCCCTGAGGCGGTGGCCAGCTTGATAATCAGTCGTTCGGGGAACACGCTGGATTGCAGGAGTTGGCAACGAACCATTATCCGGCCGGGCAAACTGACCTCGCGCGACGCACGGCTGTATAATATTAACGAGAAAAACGAAGTCAGCGCACTGCGCCTGGATCACGATGTTTTACATTATGGCGGTTTCACCCTGCAGCGCAGCACGTCGCCTACTGAACAGTGCCAGCCGTTTATTGCCGGGCAGGGGGACAATTGGGTGTTCAGAGCCGCGGCGCCCACGGCCAAGGCCCCCGGAACCGGGACGCGTAAAAAGGCTGGTGTGGTAAGATACCGTGTAACAAGCCGGGGCCGGGCCGCCCCTCGCCGGGGTTAATGCGCCTGAAATCCTGCGTTGTCGCCTTCTCCATCCGGTGTAGAAGGGGGCTGGTAACGCCCCATACGTTGGATTGCAGGCTCAGCCGCGGTTAATGCCTCACGGCGGTAATCGAAGATTGGCAAAAATAATTTGCCTGTCTTTATGGGTAACCGCAGCCGCATTCTGTTATGCTCCTTCCGCGCGTGATGCGATCTTTTTCCCCTTATCCCGTCTATCGCTATCACCATCCAACCTGGCCCTGAGCGCCCCGGGATGGTTGCCTCGTGAAACCCGATCCTGAAGATGACGCCATGCGTAGAGGCCGCTTTTAAAGCGATGCCTCGTGTAAATAAATGAAAGATTACAACTTTTCGGCGAATAATAAACGCCGGAGGGTGTCATAGTTGCTACCTGTACCGCTATTGATAGTTTTTCCGATTGATGCGTTACGTCAGGCAACCCGTCATTAGGAAACGTTGATGTCGCAACCTCAGAAATTCTCCCCTGCCTTACTGCATCCGCGCTATTGGTTGACCTGGTTTGGTTTGGGCGTGCTCTGGCTGCTGGTGCAGTTGCCATATCCAGTCTTGCGTCGATTGGGCGGGCTTCTGGGCCGTATGTCGAAGCCGTTTTTAAAACGGCGGGTGAGCATTGCCCGACGTAATCTTGAGCTGTGCTTCCCCGATATGGACAGGACACGTCTGGAAGACACGGTGAACAGCAACTTCACCTCGCTGGGCATGGGACTGATGGAAACGGGTATGGCCTGGTTCTGGTCCGATGCACGCGTCAAACGCTGGTTTGACGTTTCCGGCCTCCAGCATCTGCAACAGGCCAGCCGCCACGACAAGGGAGTGATGGTTATCGGTATCCATTTCATGTCGCTGGAACTCGGCGGCAGGGCGATGGGGCTTTGCCAACCGATGATGGCCATGTACCGTCCCCATAACAATAAAGTGATGGAGTTTATCCAGACCTGGGGGCGTATGCGCTCCAATAAAGCCATGCTGGATAGAAAAGATCTGCGCGGCATGGTGCATGCCTTGAAGCAGGGCGAAACCGTCTGGTTTGCCCCGGACCAGGATTATGGTCCGCGGGGCAGCATCTTTGCACCGTTTTTCGCCGTTCCCCAGGCGGCCACCACGCGCGGTACCTATACACTAGTCCGTCTGGCGCAGCCGCAGCTGGTGCCGGTCGTGTTGATCCGCAAGCAAGACGGGCGCGGCTACCAGCTGTTGATTCAGCCGCCGCTTAGCGACTATCCCCAGGACGACGAAATGGCGGCGACCTGTTATATGAACCGGATTGTGGAGCAGGAAATATTGCGCGCGCCGGAGCAATATCTTTGGCTGCATCGCCGTTTCAAAACGCGTCCACGGGGCGAGCTTTCGCTGTATGTGTAGTTCTCTAACGAGCCCCATCGTCACGCGCCGCCGACGCGGCGCGCCCAATCCCGGTGTCGGCTCTCAACCGACGCTTCCGGAATTATCCTAATGCCGCGGAGCTGTGGATAACTTCCCCGATCCAAAAGGACGTGCAATTCGCTAAGTGATTTATCACTATAACTATTCTTGATGCTTTTCTACGACTTACTCCCCCTGGGGCAGAGTTTCTTCAACTTTTCGCCCTTTTTCTCAAAATCTGTTATTAATATTACACAAAATTACCAGTACACCGGCGACGTCTCTTGGCTACACTGATGAACTTTAAATGCGCATCACCCCTTTCCGCCAATTTGGCAGGTATCTTATGCTACGCAATAAGCGCTTCTGGGCACTCTCTTTGCTGACCACCCTTGGCATCTCGCTGGCCAGTTTTACCACCTTCGCCGACACCGATATTCTTACCGCGCTGGATGATCCTTCCACCGTCAAAAAAAGTTTTGATGGTAATGCTCAGGCAAGTTACAACGCCCAAAGCGGTAACACCCGCAACTCCAATCTGGCCGCCAGCACCACCATGACGTGGTTCCACCAGTCAAATGCTTACAGTTTTTGGGGCGAAGCGGCCAACAATTCGTCCGACGAGCAGCGCAGTTCAGAGAAATACCAGGCCGGCGCCCGTGCTCGCCACAACTTCAGCGCGCAAAACTTTCTATTTGCACAGGGGAGCTGGTTAAGCGATCGTTATAACGGTTATCGCTCGCGCGATACGCTTGGTGGCCGGTTACGGCCGCCAGGTTCTGACCGGGCCTATCCATACCCTGCGTATTGAAGCGGGTCCCGGCGTTCGTCACGATGAATACCAGGGCGGCGCCAGCCAATTCACTAAGCCGATCGCCACCGCCGTCATCAGCAGCGAACCCAGCAGATTCAGCAGGATATTACCCGCAGCCCGGACCAACTGCCCGCCGGCCATCAAGGCCACAACTTCAGCGGAAAAGGTGGAGAACGTGGTCAAACCGCCGCAAAACCCGGTGGTGAGCAGTAACTTCCAGGCGGGATCCAGCTGCGGCATGCGTGGGAAGAGCGCAAGCGCTAAGCCGATGATAAATGCCCCGACCAAATTGACAAGCAGCGTGCCGGCGGGGAAGGGCAGACCCGAATGGGTTAATTTGACGCTAACATACCAGCGCAGGACACTACCGATACCGCCGCCGATAAACACAGCCGAAAATAAGGCAAACATAGCAACCTTTCACAATAAGAGTGGGTAAAACCCCGGAAAGGAAAACGTGATGTTATGTTCCCCAACACCTGCGGATGAACGTAGATATCATCAGCTAGAGCGGCGGTTATAAAAAGGAATGTCATCTCCTGGGGGAAAGTATATCAGATTTTTTGGCGCGGGACAGCAGAGAGGGCGGGATGCAACAGGCGTAACGAGTGGTAATCTGTTATACATATCGCTTGTATTGCAACCGCATTAGCGGCACAAAGCAGGGTATATTCATTCAGCGCTGTAATTATCAGTCAGCGTAAAACCAGAAGGTGGTTATGGAAGGTTTAAGCATTACCAAATTGTTAGTCGTCGGCGCCCTGATTGTGCTGTTGTTCGGCACCAAGAAGCTGTGCTCGTTGGGCGGCGACCTGGGTGCGGCCATCAAAGGCTTCAAAAAAGCCATGAATGAGGATTCAGCGCCGGCGTAGCAGACCCAGGCTGACGATGCAGCGCGTATCGCCGATCGCAAAAAATAATGCATCGCGGCAAATAAAAACGGACACCTGACGTCCGCTTTTTTGCCCGCACCCGCCCCCGCCAAAGGATTATTTGACCTCTATCCCTTTAGCCTGCAAATCCGCGTGGTAGGATGAGCGCACGAAAGGCCCGCAGGCGGCATGAGTGAAGCCCATCGCCAACGCTTCTTGTTTCATCTCATCAAATTTTTGCGGACTGACATAGCGCTTAACGGGCAGGTGATGGCGGCTGGGCTGCAAATACTGGCCCAGCGTCAACATGGTGACGCCATGACGACGCAGGTCGCGCATCACATCAACGATTTCGGTGTTGGTTTCGCCCAATCCCACCATCAAACCGGATTTGGTCGGCAACTGCGGATTGGCGGCTTTGAAGTTTTCCAGCAGCTTGAGCGACCAATGATAGTCGGCGCCGGGACGTACCTGACGATACAGGCGCGGCACGCTTTCCAAATTATGGTTAAAGACATCGGGCGGCGCCGCGTTAATGATTTCCAACGCGCGATCCATACAGCCGCGGAAGTCGGGCACCAGCGTCTCGATGCGGATGTTAGAATTTTTGGCGCGGATGGCACTGATACAGTCGGCGAAATGCTGGGCGCCGCCATCGCGCAGGTCGTCGCGATCGACAGAGGTGACCACGACGTAGCGCAGCCCCATTTCGGCGATGGTTTGCGCCAGTTTCTCCGGCTCGTTGGCATCTGGCGTGACGGGACGGCCGTGCGCGACATCGCAGAAAGGGCAACGCCGGGTGCAGATGGCTCCCAGAATCATAAAGGTGGCGGTGCCGTGGTTAAAGCATTCCGCCAAATTAGGGCAGGAGGCTTCCTCGCACACCGAGTGCAGGCCGTTTTTACGTATTGCCACCTTGATGCCCTGAATACGAGTCGAGTCAGCGGGCAATTTGATTTTCATCCAGGATGGCTTGCGCAAAATTTCCTGACGTTCCACCGCAACGGTTTTGATGGGGATTAACGCCATTTTATCAGCGTCACGGTATTTAACGCCGCGTTCCATCTGTATCGGTTTACTCATAATGGTGCAGGTCCAGTCCCGAAGTCGAAAGCCTGAAAAGCAGATAAATCAGCCTGTTACGTGAATTTTAAGCGAGCATCAAAAAAAATTTAAAAATTACAACACATTGTTCGCCCCGGGTGAATGCAAAACGTGGCCTGAAGGCCAATACCTACCCGCGCAGCTTGTCTGCCGCGGCTCAGGCGCCATACTGCGCCGGATCCCAGCCCTGAATCTCACCAGCGGAGGCCTTCATCAGCCGCAGGCATTCTGCAAGTAATACCGGCGCGACGTAGTCGATGCCGGTGCCAGGGGCTAAATCGCTCACCTGCGTCATGCGCAGGCCGGCATAGCCGCAGGGATTGATACGCAAAAAGGGCGAGAGATCCATGGCGACGTTCAGCGCCAGGCCGTGGAATGAGCAGCCTTTGCGGATACGTAAACCGAGCGAGCAGATCTTATCGGCACCGACGTAGACGCCCGGCGCATCGGCGCGGGCATGGGCGCTAATTGAAAAGCGCGCCAGGGTGGCGACGACCGTTTGCTCCAGCAGGGTGACAAGACAGCGCACGCCCAGCCGGCGGCGACGCAGGTCCAGCAGAACATACATTACCTGCTGGCCCGGACCGTGGAAGGTCACCTGACCGCCGCGATCGCTTTGTACCACCGGGATAGCGCCCAGCTGCAGCAGGTGCTCGGCTTTACCGGCCTGACCTTGGGTAAAGACCTGCGGATGCTGTACCAGCCAAATTTCATCAGCGCTGGCGGCGCTACGCGCATCGGTGAAGCGGTGCATCGCCAACGAGACCGGCTCATAGGGCTGCAGGCCAAGCTGGCGGATAACCAGGCTCTTTGACACGATTATCTCCCGGCTTACAGCACCATACGCACAATATCAATTTTACTCAGCTCTTCGTACAGCGTTTCCACCTGCTCGATGTGGGTAGCGGTAATGGTAATAGAAACGGAATGGTAGTTTCCTTTGCTGCTGGGTTTAACCTGGGGGGAATAATCGCCAGGGGCATGGCGCTGTACAACTTCTACCGCCTGATCGACCAACTCCGGTTGAGCGATGCCCATCACCTTATAGGTAAAAGGGCAGGGGAATTCAAGCAATTCATTGAGTTTGGTTTTCATAAGGGCTCCCGGTGACCGGCGTAAGCCTGCCGCAGTAACGACAGACAGCAGGCGCTCCCGCCGCGGCGGGAGTAGAAACAATAGGGGTATTATAGGGGCGCGGATTCGCCCCTGACAAGGGATGAAGGGATTAACCGAACCAATGGTGGAACATCAGCTTGATATGATCGACCATGCGGCTGAAGAAGTTGCCTTCTTTCACTTCACTCAGCACCACCAGCGGGCGCTGTTCAACGGTTTTGCCGTCCAGCTGGAAATTGATGGTGCCGACCCCGACCCGCTGATTTTTCGCCAGTGGCGCATGCAATTCCTGATTGTCCAGCACATAGCTGGCCTTCAAGTCCTTCATCCGGCCGCGCGGGATGGCCAGATAGGCATCGCTGTCCACGCCCAGTTTAACGCTGTCGGTATCGCCAAACCACACCGGCTCGGCGGCGAACTCTTTGCCGGCTTTCAGCGGCGCAACGGTTTCAAAGAAGCGGAAACCCCAGGTCAGCAGCTTGCGGCTTTTGTTTTCCCGGCCTTTCATTAAATGTCCGCCGAGCACCGCGGAAATCAGCCGCATCTGGCCTTCGGTCGCCGAGGCCACCAGATTATAGCCCGCGGATTCGGTATGGCCGGTTTTGATGCCGTCGACGTTCAGATTGCTGTCTCATAACAGACCGTTACGGTTCACTGGCGAATGTTGTTGAAGGTGAATTCTTTTTCTTTATAGGTGGCGTACTCGTCTGCTACGTCGCGGTTCAGCGCTTTACCGATCATCGCCATATCACGGGCGGAGCTGAACTGTCCGGGGGCAACCAGGCCATGCACGGTTTCAAAATGGGTGTTTTGCAGCCCAAGGGCTCCGACATAATTATTCATCAACCCTACAAACGCGTTTTGGCTGCCGGTGACGTAGTCCGCCATTGCCACGCAGGCATTATTACCCGATTGAAGAATGATACCGCGGTTCAGCTGCGACACCGGTACCCGGTCGCCAGGCTTCAAAAACATCAGCGAGGAGCCTTTGAAAACTGGATTACCGGTGGCCCAGGCATCTTTGTTGACCGTAACCACATTATTCGGGGTAATTTTGCCGGATTTGATCGCTTGGCCGATGACGTAACTGGTCATCATTTTGGTCAGGCTGGCGGGATCGCGGCGCGCGTCGGCGTTCATTTCCGCCAGGACTTTACCGGAATTATAATCGATGAGGATATAGGATTCGGCGTCGATCTGCGGCACGCCCGGAATCATGGTCTTCAGATTGACATCATCGGCAAAGCTTGTGGAAACAACGCCCATCACCAAAACGGTACTTAAGGCTAACCGACTGAATATAGAGAAATGTAGTTACATTCTTCATGTCAGGACAACGGCATCCGTAGGGGTAAGTTAAAATCGTGCCACACTATACCAGATGTCAAAAAAAGCGGCATCAGGCAAAACTGCACTGCCGTGCGGCTCAGGCAAATAATTTTGTTTCAGGGGTTTACACGGGGCGTGGGCACGTTAACAAACGGCCGGCGTCGCCAGGAGACGGCGCGCCGGCCAAAAAAACATTATGGTCGCTACTGCGCGGCAATAAAGGCAGACTGTTGCGCTTCGCTTTACAACCGCTGCACCAAGGCTTACGCCTGCTGACGGCTTTGAAACGGACCTAGTTGCACGCGGTATAAATTGCTGGTGGCCGCCACTCTGCCCGGCACGCTAAAGCGCTGGCTGAGAGACTCTTCTGCCAGCTGGCAGCACGCTGGGCGTCGCCGATGGCGCCCACCTGGACCATGAAGCGGCCGCTGGCGGCAGCGGGCACGGCCGCGGCGGCAGGACGAAATTCTGCTTCGCTACCACGGTGTCAACGGTGCCCTGTCCGGTTAGCGATCCGGCCGGCGCGCCCTGAATTACGTCGACCTTAACTTTGGTATTATTGGAAATATTCAGCTGGTCGGCAGCGGCGCGGGTAAGATCGATAATCCGCACCGGCGTGTAGGGGCCCGCAGTCGTTCACGCGGACCACCAATTGACGACCGTTACTCAGGTTGGTTGCGCACATAGTTGGGCAAGGGTAGCGTAGGATGCGCGGCGGCCAGCGCGTTGGCGTCGAAGGGCTCGCCGCTGGCGGTGTTATTGCCGCCGCTCTCGCTGTCGTACCAGGCGGCGATGCCCGTTTGACTGAAGTTTTGCGGGTTTTTCACGATGCTATAGCGTTTGCCGTTGACCGTGTAATCCTGCATGTTACCTGGATTTATAGGGTTCATAGCGTGGTTCCACACCGCTGATTTCCACCACCGGCCCGGTATAGGCCTGCTGGGCCGGCGCAGACGGCTGCGTCTCTTGCTGGGTAGAACAGGCGCCGAGTAGCAACCCCATCATGCCGATAACGCATTTAAGCTTCCGCATTGCTCACCTCTATAAACTTTTGGACAACATTTTTCGATGAGTATGTATCGACATGACGATACCAAACCCCGCCATTAACACGATGAGCGCCGAACCGCCGTAGCTTACCAACGGTAGCGGAACGCCAACCACCGGTAAGATACCACTGACCATACCGATATTCACGAACACATAGACGAACAAAATCAACATCAACCCGCCGGCCATTACCCGGCCGAAGGTGTTTTGCGCCCGCGCTGCGATCACCAGACCGCGGATGATTACGCCAAGATAAAGCGCCAGCAGCACCAACACACCGATAAGCCCCAGCTCCTCACCCAGCACGGCAAAAATGAAGTCGGTATGGCGTTCCGGTAAGAATTCCAGCTGCGACTGGGTGCCGTGCAACCAGCCTTTGCCTGACAGGCCGCCGGAGCCGATGGCGATTTTCGACTGAATGATATGATAGCCGGCGCCCAGGGGATCGGTTTCAGGATCGAGCAGCATTATCACCCGATCCCGCTGATAATCATGCATTAAAAAGAACCACAGCACGGGGATAAACGCCGCCACCAGCAGCGCGGCGACGGCGATCAGTTTCCAGCTCATTCCCGACAGGAACAGCACGAACAAACCGGAGGCGGCGATAAGGATAGCGGTGCCCAGATCGGGCTGCGCCGCCACCAGCAGCGTGGGGACAAAAATCAGCACCAGCGCGATAGCAGTATTCTTCAGCGACGGCGGGCAACTGTCGCGGTTGATAAAACGCGCGACCATCAGCGGCACGGCGATTTTGGCGATTTCCGAAGGCTGGAAGCGGATAACGCCCAGGTCCAGCCAGCGTTGCGCGCCTTTACTGATCTGGCCAAAGGCGTCCACCAGCACCAGCAGAAACACGCAGAAGATATACAGATACGGTGCCCAGGCCTCGTACACGCGAGGCGGCACCTGCGCCATTACCAGCATCACCAGCAGACCCATCACTATCTGGGCAATTTTACGCTCCATCATGCCGATATCCTGGCCGCTGGCGCTCCACATCACCAGGGCGCTGTACACCAGCAGCAGCGTAACGAAAAACAGCAGCATCACATCAATGTGCAGCTTATTCCACAGGGAAGTTTGTTGTGGATTATCAGTCATGATGGCTTAATCACTCTCGCTGCCGGGCGGAGCGGGCGCCGCCGCGGGTAAGTCCGTGGTGTTATCGCCCAGAAGGATATGATCCAGAATCTGGCGGGTAATCGTTCCCACTGCCGGTCCGACGCCGCCGTTTTCCAGAATGACCACCACGCCCACCGTCGGTTTATCATAGGGAGCGAAGGCGGTCATCAGTTTATGGTCGCGCAGGCGTTCGGCGATTTTATGGGCGTTGTAGGTTTCGTTGGCCTTCAGACCATACACTTGAGCGGTACCGGATTTGGCGGCCGCCTTATAAGGCGCGTCGGCGAAACTCTTGCGCGCCGTGCCGTTTGGCCGGTTGGCGACGCCATACATACCGTCTTTGGCTATTTCCCAGAAACCGGAGTGCGGGTCGCCGATTTGCACATGCTCCGGCTGACGGTAGGGAACCTGGCAGTCGTTTTCCCGCGTGCCGGAGAGCAGATGCGGCGTCCGCACCACGCCGTCGTTAATCAGCGTCATCAGCGCCTTGGACATCTGCAGCGGCGTGGCGGTCCAGTACCCCTGGCCAATCCCGACCGGAATGGTATCCCCCTGGTACCAAAGTTTTTTAAAGCGCGCGACTTTCCACTCGCGGGTCGGCATTACGCCGGCGCGCTCTTCGGACAGATCGATACCGGTATACTGGCCGTAGCCAAATTTTGTCATCCATTCGGAAAGCCGGTCAATGCCCATGTCATACGCTACCTGATAGAAAAAGGTGTCCGCCGACTCCTCCAGCGCCCGGGTGACGTTCAACCGGCCGTGCCCCCAGCGTTTCCAGTCGCGGTAACGTTTTTCCGATCCGGGCAGCTGCCACCAGCCCGGATCGAACAAGGAGAAGTTTTTATTAATGACGCCAAGCGTGAGCGCCGACACCGAAATATAGGGTTTTACGGTGGAGGCGGGCGGATAAACGCCTTGGGTGGCGCGATTGATAAGCGGACGGTTTTCATCTTCCAGCAGCGCGTGATATTTCTTGCTGGAGATGCCGTCGACAAACAGGTTGGGATCGTAGCTCGGGTTAGAGACCAGCGCGCGGATGCCGCCGTCGCGGGGATCCACCACGACCACCGCGGCGCGGCTGCCGGCCAGCAGCTTCTCGATATATTGCTGCAGGCTCAGATCCAACGTCAGGGTAATATCCTTCCCCGCCTGGGGCGGCTGCTCGTGTAGCTGACGGATCACCCGGCCGCGGTTATTAACTTCCACTTCTTCGTAACCGGTTTTACCGTGTAGCGTACTTTCATAGTAGCGTTCGATACCCAATTTCCCGATATCGTGCGTCGCAGCATAGTTCGGCAGGATCCCTTTTTTTTTATCCAGACGTTCCACGTCGCGGTCGTTGATTTTTGATACATAGCCTATGACGTGAGTGAGTGCCGAGCCGTAGGGATAATAGCGACGCTGGTAGCCCTTCACTTCGACGCCGGGAAAGCGGTACTGGTTGACGGCGAAACGGGCCTGCTGCACGTCGGTTAAACCGACTTTAAGCGGAAGCGATGTAAAACGGCGGGAGCGTTTACGCTCTTTTTCAAAATTGGCAATATCATCATTGGTCAAATCGATAATCGGGCGCAGCTCGGCAATCGTCTGCGCTAAATTGTCTACCTTTTCCGGTACCAATTCCAACTGATAAATGGTGCGGTTCAGCGCCAGGGGCGTGCCGTTGCGATCGTAGATAATGCCGCGGCTCGGCGCGATAGGCACCAGCTTGATGCGGTTTTCATTGGAGCGGGTGCGATAATCCTCGAAGCGGGTAATTTGCAAATGGTACAGATTGACGATGAGGACGCTGCTCAGCAGCAATATGCCGGCGAACGCCACCAGTGCGCGGCGCACGAATAGCGCCGACTCGGCTGAATAGTCGCGAAAGGGGTTACGTTCTATTTTCATTCAGCGGAATTAGTTCACGTTAATCATCGTCACCGCGTTACTCACGGTGATAAGGGTGATTGGTAGTAATGCTCCACGCACGATACAGGCTCTCCGCGACCAGCACCCGGACCAGCGGATGCGGTAAAGTTAACGGGAACAGCGACCAGCTTTGCTCGGCGGCTGCCTTGCAGGTAGGGGCCAGCCCCTCGGGCCTGCTGATAAGAAAACTGACATCGCGCCCGTCATGTTTCCAGCGTTCAAGCTGCTGCGCCAGCTGCGGTGTTTCCCAGCGCGCGCCGGGGGATGTCCAGCGTAACAATGCGGTTCCCTTTTGCTACCGCTGCCAGCAGCGGCTCGCCTTCCTTGTCCAGGATACGTGCGATATCCGCGTTCTTGCCGCGCGTACCGGCCGCGATTTCCGTCAGGTCGAAGGGCATATCTTTAAGAAAGCGCTTGAGATAGTCACTAAACCCGGTCTGCACCCAGTCCGGCATTTTGGTGCCGATGGCGATAAGCTGCAGTCTCACCCCTCAGCTCCAGAGCTTTTCCAGCTCATACAGACGGCGGCTTTCTTTCTGCATCACATGCACAATCACATCACCTAAGTTGACCACGATCCAGTCGGCGGCGTTTTCCCCCTCTACGCTTAGCGGCATCAGGCCGGCGGCACGCGACGTCTGTACCACATGGTCGGCAATGGACATGACATGGCGGCTGGATGTCCCGGTGCAAATCACCATGCAATCCGTAATGCTCGACTTGCCGCGCACGTCGCGGGTAATAATGTCCTGCCCTTTCAAATCGTCTATCTTGTCAACAACAAAATCTTTGAGCATGGTATCAAGCAAAGGTTCCCCCTCCGGTATGCTTCGCACGCGCCACGCTGAAACAGGGTGACGCTAGTCAATGGGATAGCTGCCAGGCGCCGGTTGACCGCGGAATGAACAGAGATTAACAGCGCCGGCCAGGCCGGCGTGTGGGGTGGCAATCATTTCTGGACTCTTAATTAAGTTAAACGATGGGTTAGCCGGAAGCCCTTTAATGGCGCGGCTTACAGAGATTTTACAGATTCTGGACTCGTCGCAAAAAAATGGGCAAAAAATGCTTTTTTTGCACTAAATTCTGGACTCGAATGACTGTGGTTTGAGCAGATTTAAAGGTAGTTTAAACGCCTTTTGGGCATCCATTAGATATATGTGAATTAGGTTAAAAAATATTAGTAAATCATAAAAATAATGAAATGA